>DAOTZC010000001.1:0-182256 GCA_034434535.1 Anaerolineales bacterium
GTGATGCCGGGTGATAATGTGAACCTGACGGTGGAATTGATTGTGCCGGTGGCGTTGGAGCAAGGCTCGAAGTTCGCCATTCGCGAAGGCGGCCTGACCGTTGGCGCGGGCGTCATCACCAAGATTCTTGAGTAAATTGAAAGTAAGGTAGTAAGATGGCTTCCAAAAAGAAAGATATCCGTCCTGTGATTACTCTCCAGTGCGGTGATTGCAAGGAACGAAATTACACGACTCAGAAAAATCGCCGGAACGACCCGGGCCGTATGGAGTTGAGCAAATATTGCCCGCGTTGTAAGAAGCACACGTCGCACCGCGAAACCAAGTAAGTTACAGGGGCAGGTTCTTAAATCCTGCCTCTGCAATTCAGGCCAGTAGCTCAACTGGTAGAGCTCTCGTCTCCAAAACGAGCGGTTGTGGGTTCAAATCCTGCCTGGCCTGCCACACATTTTACCGGCGACGCCGTCCTCGAAAGAGTGAGGCGGCGTTTTAGCCGTCAAAACAAGGAGTTTGCCTTGACCGAGAAAAAGGAAAATGCAATTATCCGGTTTTACCGGGAAACTGTTGGCGAGCTTCGTAAAGTAAGCTGGCCTACCCGCGAAGAGGCCGTCAACCTGACCAAGATAGTGATATTGGTCTTGATTGTCATGGCGATTTTCCTTGGCGCCGTTGATTGGGTTGGTGGTCGGTTGTTAGACTGGGCATTGGGTATTGCTTAATTTCCCAAAAGGTGAATCTGATGATGAGCGCGCAAGACCCTGAAGATTTGATTGCTCCTGGTAATGTTCCCCTGTCGGATGCTGACGCCCCCAGGTCTTCTGACGCGCCTGCTGAATCCACCGAAGGCCCCGCCTGGTACGTTGTTCATTGTTATTCGGGTTATGAAAACAAGGTCCGTCATAACCTGGAGCAGCGTATTGAGACGATGGGGATGAAGAGCATGATTTTCGACGTGGTTGTCCCTACCCAGGAAGAAATTGAAGTAAGGGACGGTAAGCGTCGAGTGGTGGAGCGCCATATTTTCCCCGGTTACGTTCTGGTCAATATGGTATTGACCGAAGAATCGTGGTATGTTGTGCGCAATACGCCCGGCGTGACTGGCTTCGTGGGAATGGGCACCCAGCCTACCCCGTTGCGACCCGAAGAAGTCAACCAGATTTTGAAGCGCATGGAAGCGGAAGTTCCCACGGTGAAAGTCACGTTCAAAGTGGGAGAGCGCGTGCGGATTGTTGATGGGCCGTTTAACGATTTTCGTGGCAATGTGGCAGAAATTGATGCTGAGCGCAATAAAGTGCGCGTCATGGTCAATTTCTTTGGCCGCGAGACGCCCGTTGAGTTGGATTTCTTGCAAGTAGAGAAAGCGTAACAGGCTGTTTCGGCCTGATGCGTGGGAGGGTGTTCCCCCACCCGCTAAAACCACTAGGAGTAAAAAATGGCAAAGAAACTTAAGGCAGTCGTTCGTCTCCAGCTTGAAGCTGGAAAAGCCAATCCGGCGCCCCCGGTTGGCCCTGCGTTGGCTGGTCATGGTTTGAACATCATGGCCTTCTGCAAGGAATATAATGCCCGCACATCCAATCGTCCAGGCGAATTAATTCCGGCGGAAATCAGTGTCTATACCGACGGTTCGTTTACGTTCGTCCTGAAGACTTCCCCGGCTGCATTCCTTATTCGCAAGGCGGCCGGAATTGAAAAAGGTTCCGGCGCGCCGAACAAGGACAAAGTTGGGAAAATTACCCGTGCCCAGTTGAGGCAAATTGCTGAAACCAAAATGAAAGACCTGAATGCTATCAATATCGAAGGCGCAATGAAACAGGTCGAAGGCACCGCCCGCTCGATGGGTGTTACGATTGTTGACTAAACAGGTGGGAGGGTTACCTGGCGTAACCCGTTTGCACCACGGAGGATGAAATGGCAAAACACGGAAAGAAATACCTGGCTGCTGCGGCCAAAGTTAATCGGGATACGTTGTACCTTCCCAAAGAAGCAATCGATTTGGTGAAAGAAACCTCCATCACCAAGTTCGACTCGACGATTGAAGTTCACCTGCGCATGGGACTGGACCCACGCCAGGCTGACCAGCAAGTCCGCGATGTGGTTGTCCTGCCGAATGGCCTGGGCAAGACCGTCCGTGTGGCGGTCTTTGCGCAGGGCGAGGGCGCCATCAATGCCCGCAATGCTGGTGCGGATTTGGTGGTCGATGACGATGAAACGTTCAACCGGATTCAATCGGGCTGGCTGGAGTTTGATGTGGCAATTGCTACGCCTGATATGATGGGCAAGGTTGGCCGCCTGGGACGCGTTCTTGGCCCGCGCGGTTTGATGCCGAACCCGAAGGCTGGCACGGTTGTTCCGGCAGCCGATATTGAGCGCGCAATTACCGAAGCCAAAGCAGGCCGTGTCGAATTCCGTCTCGATAAGACCGCCAATATCCACGTTCAAATTGGCAAAGCATCGTTTTCTGCCGAGAAGCTGTACGAAAACTTTTCGGCATTAATGGAAGCTATCAAAAAAGCGCGTCCTGCCGCAGCCAAAGGCAACTATATCAAGCATATTACGATGGCTTCGAGCATGGGGCCTGGTATCAAGCTGGACCCGAATGCTGCTCAATCTATGCAAGCGGTCGAGTAAAATTACTCGTTGCTGAAACTCTGACAAACGACTTCGCCCAAGACGGCCGGCGCCCTGAACTTCGGGCTTAATTTCCTGCCCAGGTGAAGACTGAGAGAAATCTCCCGTTCCTTTGGGGACGTTCCCTTAACAGGGAAAAGTCTTTGCCTGGCGTTTGTCAGGCAAAGACTTCTTAAGGAAAGGAGGTATCAACTTTGGCACTCACTCGTGAACAAAAAGAGCAGGTGCTTGCTCAGTATGCAGAGTGGCTTGAGAAAAGCCAGGCGGTCGTGCTGGTTGAGTACACTGGTCTCAAGGTGAAAGACTTGGATGTCATTCGCGCGAAAGTTCGTGAGACTGGCGGCGAATTCCATGTGTTGAAAAACACACTGGCCCGCAAAGCGTTGAATGCGCGTGGAATGAACGTTTCAGATACGCTTTTGGAAAAAAGCACGGCGGTTGCGTTTGCTTTTACTGACGCCGCCGCAACTACCAAGGCGCTCACCGAAGCCACCAAAGGCATGGAAGCCGTAAAAGTTAAAGGCGGTTTCCTCAACACGCAGGCGCTCAATGCTGCTCAGGTCAAGTCTTTGGCGGATATGCCGCCATTGCCTGTGGTTCGCTCTCAGTTGCTGGGCGTGTTGCAAGCCCCGGCTGGTAAACTTGTGCGCACCATTGCCGAGCCTGCCCGCTCGCTGGCATCCGTTTTCCGGGCTTATGCAGATAAAGCCCAGGCCACCGCGTAACCGGTTGTTGCGCTACCCACAAAAAATGTGGGTCCTTCCATTTCTTCTAAAAAATCACGTCATCCCGCAAGGATGCGGGACGTTCCTCATAAAAAGCAAGGAGTATTTCACAAATGGCTGCAAATCTCGATAACCTGGTTGAAGAACTGAGCAAGCTCTCTGTTCTTGAAGCCGCTGAACTCGTCAAGAAACTCGAAGAGAAGTGGGGCGTTTCCGCCGCCGCTCCTGTTGCAATGGCTGCTGTCGCTGGCGCTCCCGCCGCTGCCGCTGCTGAACCCGTCGAAGAGAAGACCGAATTTGATGTCATCATCAAAGACCCCGGCCCCAAGAAGATTGAAACCATCAAGGTCATTCGCCAGCTGACCAGCCTCGGTCTCGGCGAAGCCAAGGCTCTGGCCGAAACCGCCGGTGGTAAGGTTCTCTCTGCTGTTGGCAAGGACGCTGCCGCGGATGCCAAGAAGAAGCTCGAAGAAGCCGGCGCGGTTGTTGAAGTCGCCTAGTCTTGTTAAGTTCATCAAAAAGGGACACTCCTGGTGAGTGTCTCTTTTTTGATATCAGACGGATTTACGATATCTTCCTGCGACAGGCAGAACCCGTCAATCAAATTGGTGCGGATGGTTTCGCGCCAGATGCCTCCAGCACGTCTCGCGCGGCGCGTCAGTTCGTGGGATAATGTGTTCATGGAAACTACACTCTCTTTTAAGTCTAAAACCATCACGATCAGCCCCGCTCATCCATTCGTGGTGATTGGTGAGCGTATCAACCCCACCCGTCGAAAGAAACTGGCCGCCTCCCTGGCCGAAGGTGATTTTCGTCTGGCGCAGGAAGAAGCCCGGATGCAGGTTGAGGCTGGGGCGCAGGTTCTGGATGTCAACGCGGGCGTTCCTGGCGTGGATGAACCGGCCATGCTTCAGGGCGCGGTCAAGGCCATCATGGAAGTGGTCAACGTTCCGCTCTGTTTCGACAGCGCCAATCCGCTGGCGCTCGAGGCCGCGCTCAAAATTTACCCCGGCAAGGCCCTGATTAACTCGACCACTGCCGAAGAAAAAATGATGGATGCTGTCTTGCCGTTGGCGAAACAATATGGCGCGGCGGTGATTGGCGTCATCACGGATGACAAGGGCATCCCCGCTACTGCTGAAGACCGTCTGCGCGTAGCCGAAAATCTGCTCAAGCGCGCTGCCGGCCATGGCGTTCCTGCTGAAGACGTCATTATTGACCCGCTCGCTCTGACCGTTAGCGCCGACCACCGCGCGGGGCGGATTACTCTCGACGCGATGGAACTGATTCAGAAAGAGTTGGGCGTCAACATGAATCTGGGCGCCAGTAATGTATCATTTGGTTTGCCCGACCGTAAAATCGTCAACATGGCCTATCTCGCTCTGGCTATTTCACGCGGTTTGACGACTGCCATCACCGATGTGACCGTGCCTGAGATTCAGACCATACTGCTGGCCTGTGACCTGCTGATGGGGCGCGACGAATACTCCGGCCGCTGGATTAAAGCCTTTCGCAAGCGTGAGAAAGCCGCAGCAGCGGCAATGGCTGCCGCTCAATAGCCCCTCTTTCTCGGCTGGCTCAACCTTAAGTAGCGTACCAGACAAGCTTTCCTGGGTTCATCATCTCATCTGAGTCAAAGGGTTTACACACCGCGTGGATGACATCCATTCCCAGGGGGCCTTTTTCGGCAGGCAAATAAGGTGTGTGGTCGCTGCCAATTCCGTGCTGGAGGGTAATCGTGCTTCCGTGCCGTTGAATGGTGTGGTTGGCCGCGGCTTTCATTGCGCCCCAGTGTTCAAGCAGTTCATCGGGGTCACATTGCGCCGGAACAGGCAGGTGATGTAAGCATGTCAATCGCCACGCTGCGCTCTCAGAGCGTGTTGCGCAGGTATGGCGAGCGGAAGCGGTTTTTCTGCCAGGTATGTCCAACCAGTGTTTCTGTTACCAGCCTGCCGAATTTTTGGCACATTGTTGCCACTGCGCCTGCCGAAGCATCGGTGATGCCAAAAACGAGCAGACAGCCGCCCAGGGTGGAATATTCAAAACCGGCGCATCACCGACCATTCCAGCGTTGCGTCGGCCCCTCTGTTTTACCTTCTATTCAGGCGCAGCCACAAGCGAAAAGTCCCGCTCAGGATGAAAGCGAGCGGGACTTTTTGAACCTGGCGTAAAAAAACTTTATTGCCAGGGGGTGGGCCCAATTCTGCGGTAACTTCTGGCGAGCAGTTCCAGGTCCAAAACGTTGACAATCCCGTCATTGTTCAAATCGGCGGCGGCGGGGAGTGGCAGGTTGTAGTTCATGCCAATGGTCATGGCGTCGAACTGGTCAATGATGTGGTTGCCATCGATATCGCCTGCTAGCAGGCTGACCAGGGGCATGGTTGTCGCCTGTTGGCTCGTGAGGGTTGTCGTTCCCTGTGCCGCCAGGAAACCGCTGGCCGTTGCAATCACGGTATAAGCCCCAGCAGGAGCCTCCAGGCGAAATGTGCCGTCCTCAGCGGCAACTGTCGAATTCATAAGCAAATTATCTGGGTTGTACAGGTTTACCGTGACGGTTTTACTGGCATTAACCTGGCCTGTCAATATGCCGGGAGAATCGGGGGAAGGGGTGGGTGACGCAATGGGTGTAGAAGTGGGGTCCGCTGCAGGTTCTGGCGTAGGCGTAGCAGATTTGACCGGTTCTGGCGTTGGCGAGGCATCTGGCGCAGGTGTTTGCGTAGGTTCTGGTTCGATGGTTTGGGTTGGCCAGGTAACGGAAGTAGGCGTGGGTTGGGGGCCGCTATCCCCAATCGTCAATGTGGCGGGGATATACTCGACGCTGGTCAGAATCTGGTCGCCTTTGGAGATGCGCGCGCGGCATTCCAGCACGGTTTGCCCGGCCTGCAAACCCTGTACGGTATATGTAAATGCCGGGCCGCTGATGGTTGCGCGGTTTCCTTTGCTCCCTGCAATTGCAACAATAAACGTCCCATTTTGTGGGCCATTGACGGCCATCACGGGGTCTGGTCCAAACAGAGTAGTGGCGGAGTGGATGCTGACATCGACCAGGCTGGCATCGTAAGCGCAGGTAAATTCGGTGCTGGTATATCCCTCAAGTGGCACATTGCCCAGGCCGACAGTTGCCTGGGTGGAGGCTCCGATATTGATTCTGGGCTGGTTAACTTCGGTGTACACATAGGGCCCGGTGGGCAGGGGTTGTTCTTGTTTGCGCGCAACCAGGCTATAAAAGCCCTGCCCAGCCTGCGGCTGGATTTGGACGAAGTAATTTCCGGCGGGTTGGGTAGTTTCAAGAAGGTTGGTTGCGCTTCGCGCAATTTCGATTCCATTGGCATCGAGTAGCAGTATTAGCAGGGATAATCCACCGATATTGGAGGTCGCAGTCAGATTAAAGGTGGTTGTATTGGTTAAATTCAGCGGCCAGCGCTCATAGCGGGCAGCATCTACGCTGCCGGTGTAAAGAATATCCCATAAGAGTGGTTCGCGCAGGACAATTTGCAAATCTGGCAAGTTCATCAGGGGTTGATAAGAACCGAGTTTGACCCCATTTTTTGTGAAGGTTGTCCAATTTAAAATTGGGACGTATTCGAACAACCAGCCTGCAAAAGTTGCGTTGCGCATGTTCGGACGCACTGAAAAGTGTAAGTGCGGCACTTCATCATCGACATGTGGAATGCAATATGGTTGCCGCAGGCCATCTGCGATGACCGCCAACCGCTGGTTGCGATAAACAGCATCACCTGCTCTGACCTGAATATTGGCGAGAAACTGATATTCTGAACTCCAGCCGTTGCCATGGTCAATTTTTAGATGGCACCAACCCACTTCTGTCACCTTCCCGGCGGCAGCGGCTGTAACCCAAAAGCTGGAGGTATCTGCGCCAGTTTTGATGCCGTTATATGGCGTAAAATCGACTGCCCCACCGTTCAGGTAGTGGTGCGGACTGTTGCGCGGGCGCTTGAATCCGTTATCAAAGCCATCTAATGCCACCCAGGCTTTGCCTTGCTCCCAGGGAAGTTGGAACATTTCGACCGGCGGAATGGCTTCTACAGGCTGGGCGCTTGCGCTGGTCAGCGGTAACAGTATAGCGAGAAGCACCAGCAGCGCAACGACACGAAGAAATGGATTGGATTTCATAGATTTACTCCTGACGCCTTGCTGGTTTGTGTCGTTATATGACTATTGAATTGAGCAAGGTTTTCCGCAGAAGCGTATTGCGCTTTTGGGCGAAAGGCCTACGCTTCAAAAACGAACAGAGCGCTTTTTCCCAGACGAACCACATCACCCGGCTTAAGGGGCGCAGAGCTTCGTTGAAGGGCCTGTCCGTTGATAAAAGTTCCGCCACCCAGGTCCATCAAATAATAGGCGTTGTTGCTGGTGAAAATTTTTGCATGATGGCTGTTGATGTTGGGGTCATTGAGATAAATGTCATTTTTCGGGTCGCTGCCAATCAGGCAAGGTACCTTATGGAGGATGAAGTTTTTGCCCGCTTGTGGCCCGCGCTTAAACTGCACCTGGGGGCGTGCTTGAGGGCGTGTTGATGAAAAGGACGCTTTTGTTGTGACCGGTGACTTCTTTCGCAGTAAAACAAAACCGCCAACCATGCCAATTGCCAACAGCGTCGATATCAGTCCAATCACCCATTCAGGGATGGATTTCTGGGCTGTGGCCGGAGGGTCGAGTGGCAAGACAGAGCCAGAGACTGGCTGAAAGGCTTCTTCTCCTCCCTTTTCCATGCTAATTGAGAGCGCAATGGTGTTTTGACCGATGGTTATATCTGATAATGGGGCGGCAAAACCAGATTGATTGCGGATGGCAAGCGCAGCGCTTTCCAGGGTCAGGGTAGTCTCGCAGCCTCGCAAGGCGGTAAATCGAACTTCGGCGAGAACGCCATTAACAATTTGGGGCGTCGTGCTAGCATAAGAGCCATCTACCTGACCTGCAATCTGCGGAAGGGGCAGGCCGTTCATACCGGGGATGGTGCTGGCAGCATTCACCGGGCGCAGGCAATCCGGGTCATACCGAATTTGGAAGGTAAAGCCCTGGATGGGGGTGGTCGAGGCGGCGTTGACCGTCACCAGAACCGTATCGCCGGTTTTATAAGAGGTGGTGTTGGCGGCCAGCCAGATGCTTTCTGCGCTTTGGGCATGGACGTTAAAAACGAGGGCAACCGAAATCATAAGAGCCAGGAAAAATGCGGTCAATGATTTCATAGTTTATACAACTCCAGGTTCAAGAAAGGGGGCGCACTGTTTTGTGCGCCCCCTTCGTTTGTGGCGACACTATTGCCAGGCCAAAGGTCCGGTTGCGCGATAATTTTGCGCCAAGAGTTCCAGGTCAAGTACGTTGATGACGCCATCGCCGTTCAGGTCGGCGGCCTCGGGCGACGCGGCATTGTAGTTCATGCCAATCGTCATGGCATCGAACTGGTCAATGACATTGTTATTGTCGATGTCACCGGCCAGGAGAGTGACAACCGGCATGTTGACCGCGCCGTCATCTGCTACCGTTACTGTCCCTTCTGCGCCCAGGAAGCCAATGGCGCCAGCAAAGATGGTATAGGTTCCGGCCGGCGCAGTCAGGCTAAAAGTACCATCGGGGTTGGCAACTACCGAACCGGCAACTGATTCGTCTGGATGAGTCAGGACAACCAGCACTGGTTTACCAGCCAGCACCTGACCGGAGATGGTGCCATCTTGGGGCAGAGGGGTTTCGGTGGGGGCGGGGGTTTCGGTGGGCTCTTCCGTAGGGGCGCTGCCAATCGATAGGTTGTCACCGGTGGCGTTAATTGCGGTTAAGGTGTTGTTGCCAGTCGAAACGCGCGCGACACATATAATGTCGGTTTGGCCCTCTTGCAGCCCCAGGATGTCGAACGTAAAGACGGCGCCACTTCCATTGGCTTTCTGACCATTACTGCCAGCCACTGCTACAATGAAACTGCCATTCTGCGGTCCGCTCATCGCAATTACAGGGTCGGAACCGAACAGGCTTGCAACGGTGATATTGCTGATAGTGACCAGGTCAGGGTTATAGGAACAGGTGAATTCGGTGCTGGTGTACCCTTCAACGGGGATATTGTTCAGATTAACTGTAGCGATGGCAGTCTGTCCGACGCCGATGCTGTTTGGCAGGACGCCTGTCGAGACCGACGGCGTGGGGAGTGCAGTTTCGGTTGGAACAGGTGTTTCAGTGGGGACGGGCGTTTCGGTGGGTTCAACCGTTTCGGTGGGCGCGGGGGTTTCAGTGGGCGTTGGCGCAACTTCTTTGAAGGTCATCATGTAGTAGCCGCTGCCCGAGGCTGGTTGAATTTGGATGGCATAACTTCCGGCGGGCTGAGTGCTGGTCAATGAACCGGTGGCCTGGTCAATCTGATTATTGGACGCATCTAACAGGGTTAGCACTGGCACCAGGTCACCGCTAATCGGAGTAACCGTGACGACAAACGTATGAGGCTCTGTAAATGTAACCTGCCATTTTTCATACGTGCTGGCGTTTACATAACCGAAATAGGTCGCATTCCAGACGGACAAATCGCGGGTGATAATGGATACGCCCGATTCGGTGGCTGCGCTGGCGCCGGCCTGTACGTTCTGAATGGCTCCAAAAACCCCTGCGAGCAACATGAGTGTCATGAAAACTCGAAGCAAGTACTTAACTTTCATTGGGACATTCTCCTTTCAAGAGTAAGTGGTGATAGTGGGCTTAAGAATCTAAAAGGATGGAATAGATTCCGGTTTTTGTTTTTTACGTCATCATTTCATCATTCGTTTTTGCTCCTAATTTCGAGGATGTTGATGATGAAGGCATATGCCGTTTGGGTCGGTCTGGTGGGGGCTTTCAATCTCATAGGAGACAGCCTTCCTCTCAACTCATGCTTGCATTGTAGAGGGAGGCTCTTGCATATTCAATTGCAGTAAAGTTGCCGGGGGATTGCAATATGATTACCAAAATGAAAGGTTAAAAAAAGTGACAGTCACTTTGTAAGGACTGTCACTTGAAGAGAGGCCAGAAAAAGTGTTTGCTATATCACGATGTTGACCAACTGTTTCCGCACGACAATGACCTTCTTTGGCTGTTTGCCTTCGAGATGAGCGGAAACGGCTTGCAATGCGGCGGTTTTGATTTCTTCTTCGCTGGCTTCGGCAGGAACAACAACTCGTTCGCGCAACTTGCCGTTGACCTGAACAGGGATGGTGATTTCGTCTTCTTGGGCGGCTTGTTCATCGATGGCAGGCCACGCTTGCAGGTGAATGCTGTAGGGTTTGCCCAAGACTTCGGTCCACAATTCTTCGGCGATGTGTGGCGTGACCGGAGACATCATCTTGATGTAAATTTCCTGCGCTTCCTGCCATTCCTTCGAGCCAGATGCGCCTGCTTCACGCGCTTTGTACATTTCATTGAGTAGTTCCATCAGCCCGGAGACAATTGTGTTGAACTCGAAGTTCTCAAAATCGCGAGTAATCCGTTTCAGGGTCTGGTGTACTTTGCGGCGCAATCCGCGCAACGTCTCAGCGGAGGGCGCGCCCTGGTTTCCGTCATCGGTAAACAGGGTCCATACTCGTCGTATCCAGCGCGCTGAGCCTTCAATGCCCTGGCTATCCCAGGGCGCGCCCATGTCCCAGCGTGCAAAGAACATCAGGTAAGCGCGCACTGTGTCTGCCCCGTAGCGCTCTACCAGCTGGTCGGGGGCGACCACGTTGCCGCGGCTCTTCGACATTTTCTCGTTGTCCTCGCCCAACACCATGCCCTGATTGCGCAATTGGGTCATCGGCTCATGGCCTTTGGTGATTCCCATATCCCGCAGTGCCTTGTGGAAGAAGCGCGTGTAAATCAGGTGCATGTTGGCATGTTCAATGCCGCCTGTGTAGGTATCCACTGGCATCCAGTAGTGATATTCCTTTTCATCGAAAGGCACATCCTTGCGCCAGGGTGACAGATAACCCAGGTGATACCACGAGGAACACATGAAGGTATCCATCGTATCGGTTTCGCGCGTTGCCGGGCCGCCGCACGCCGGGCAGGTTGTGTTCTTCCATGTCGGGTGTAGTTTCAACGGTGATTCGCCGGTCGGTTTCCATTCCACGTCTTCCGGCAGGGTGACTGGCAATTGATCATCTGGCACGGGGTTCCAACCGCATTTTTCGCAGAAAATCATGGGGATGGGCGCGCCCCAATAGCGCTGGCGGCTAATCAGCCAGTCGCGCAGTTTGTAGGTGACGGCCAGTTTGCCAATCCCTTTTTCTTCCAGCCACCTGGCAACCGCCATGATGCCAGGGTTCTCTTTGCCCTTTTTGTCGTTGACGACGGTTCCGTTGAACGGGCCGGAGTTGACCATCACACCGCCGCCGGTGTAAGCTGCGGTCATGGTCTCCCCGTCGAGCGGCGGTTCGCCCTCTGGCTGGATGACCGGCACGACCGGCAGGTGGTATTTGCGTGCAAAGGCAAAGTCGCGCTCATCATGGGCTGGGACGGCCATGATGGCGCCCGTGCCGTAAGTCATCAGGACATAATCTGCAATCCAGATGGGAATTTTTGCGCCGTTGACTGGATTGATGGCGTAGCCGCCGGTGAAGACGCCGGTTTTTTCCTTATCGGCAGCCTCGCGCTCGATGTCGCTCTGGCGGGCGGCCTGCAATTGGTAGGCTTCCACTGCTGCTTTTTGCTCTGGAGAGGTGATTTTATGCACCAGCGGGTGTTCCGGTGACATAACCATGAAGGTCGCGCCCCACAAGGTATCGGGCCGGGTGGTGAAGACGGTGATGGATTCATCCGTCTCGCCGGCTGATAGATTGCTGACTACTGAAAACTGAACCTCCGCGCCCTCGCTTTTACCAATCCAATTTGTTTGCAGAACGCGCACACGCTCTGGCCAGTCAATGCCATCGTAACGCAGCAGTTCTTCGGCGTATTGGGTGGTTTTGAAGAACCACTGCTCCAGGTCTTTTTTAATCACAGGCGTACCGCACCGTTCGCAATGCCGGTCTTCGCCCCACACCTGTTCGCGCGCCAGGGTGGTGTTGCAGGTTGGACAGAAATCAACGGGCGACTTTTTGCGATAGGCCAGGCCATGTTTGTAAAGTTGAATAAAGAACCACTCGGTCCATTTGTAATAATCTGGTTCGCAAGAGACAATCTCGCGCCGCCAGTCGAACATGGCGCCCATAGAACGCAACTGCTTGCGCATGCGTTCGATGTTTTGGCGGGTGCGCACCATTGGATGAATGCCGCTCTTGATGGCGGCGTTTTCGGCAGGCAGGCCAAAAGCATCGAACCCCATCGGGAACATCACATTGTAGCCTTTCATGCGCATAAAACGGGCGCGTGCGTCTGATGGGGTCATCGCGTACCAGTGACCGATGTGCAGGTCGCCGCTAGGGTAGGGGAGCATGGTCAGGGCGTAGTGCTTGGGTTTGTTCTCGTCAATCTCCGAATGGTACAGCCCGTCGGCTTCCCATTTTTGTTGCCATTTTGGTTCGATTTCTTTTGGATTGTAGGCTTTCGTCATTCTTACTCCTGGTCATTTTCGTAAAGTGGAATGCATCCGCCATTCGATTTTTCATTTCCGCCGCATCGTGCGGCGCGAATAGACAGGCACAGGCTGGAGGGCGGGCGCGGCTGGAGAAGACAGCCTGGCAGGTTGCGTACCTTGTGAACAACGTTTTTGATGGTTTCCATAATTTTTCTCATTATCACGGCCTTCTTTTTGTCGTTATTGTTAAACAAAAAATCCTTCCTCCACACTGGGACGAAGGACGCCTTTGCTGAACTCAGGCCAGGTCTCCGCGGTACCACCCGGTTTGCAACGAAAAACAACATTTTCCGCTGCCACTTTCAATGCTGTAACGGGCAACCCCGGCGCTGACTACTGTGATTCATCAGCGCAACCTTCCTGTTCGGAAAAACAGGCGAGTTCGGTCTTGAATGCGCTCCCGATGGGCGCTGCGCCGGGCTTCCACCTTGCTCTCCCAACTCGCTGACGGGATAACCTACTACTCCTGTTCTGGCTTTTTATGAGTAGGACGGGAAACATCCCGTCCTATAAACTGTGTGGACCCAGAGGGATTCGAACCCTCGGCCTTCTCAATGCCATTGAGACGCGCTCCCAACTGCGCTATGGGCCCGTTTGTGTTTTAAAGCGAACGCGATTTTACAGCAGAATATCGATTCCGTCAACTGGTTTTTTTGATTAGTTGTGCCATGAAAATTAAGGATGCCAATTTGCGCAACTGATTAGAAGATTCACCTTGACTCCCCCCCGACACCGTGATAAACTATCGCCCGCTCAACGAATAGAGCAACTGGTCCCGTGGTGTAGCGGTTTAACATGCGGCCCTGTCAAGGCCGAGATCGCGGGTTCGAATCCCGTCGGGGCCGCCAATGATAAAAACAGGCGGTTTGTCTTCGCAGAGATGCTGAGGCATAGAAAGCTCTGACCAGAGAGTTATGCAAGATGCAGTGCTATCGCTCCTGATACTACACAGGGGCGATTTTGGTTTAATGGACGAGGATTGGGCGCAGGGGGTAAGCAAAGCAGAAAACGAACAAAAAGTAACCTTTGAGGTGCCATGAACTCTTGCGAACGTTTTACCGCCCGGCTGGCTGGCCAGCCCGTTGATTGTATCCCCAACTTTGATATTTTGATGACCCGCGCCGCGCACCACATCGGCCAGACGCTCTCACGCTATTATCTTGACCATCGCGTGCTGGTGGAGGCTAACCTGGTGGTGGCTGCCGATTTCGGCATTGACATCCTGCAAGCCATCTCTGACCCCTACCGCGAGGCCGTTGATTTTGGACTGGAAGTGGAATTTCCCGCCGATAGCCTGCCTATCAACCGCAAACCACTGATCATCGATCCGGATGACCTGAAAAAACTCGTTCTGCCCAACCCGGCCAGCGGGCGGCGCATGAGCGACCGGCTGGAAGCCATCCGTCTGTTTCGCGAAAAAGCCGGGGGCGAAATCCCGATTATGGGTTGGGTGGAGGGCGCGCTGGCCGAGGCCAGCGACCTGCGCAGCATGTACCTGACCATGACCGACCTGGTCAGCCGCCCGGAATGGCTGACCGAACTGCTGGAAATCTGCGCCGAAGTGGAAATCGCCTTTGCCCGCGCCCAGGTTGAGGCCGGAGCCGACATCATTGGGCTGGGCGATGCGGTTTGCTCGCAGATTTCCCCCAAAATGTACCGGCAATTTGCACTGCCTTATGAGCAGCGCATTTTTGCCGCTGTTCACGAAATGGGCGCGGTGGCCCGCCTGCACATCTGCGGCAACACCACCCGCCTGCTGCCCGATATGCTCCAGAGCGGGGCAGACATCATCGACCTGGATTGGATGGTGGATATTGAAAAGGCCGCCCAACTTTTCGATGATAAAGTCGCCATCTGCGGCAACTTTGACCCGGTGGCGGTCATGCTTCAGGGTACGCCAGAAATCGTCCGGGATGCGACGTTGACTTGCATCCAAAAAGGAGGAAAACGCCTGTTCTGCGGGGCGGGCTGTGAAATCCCGGATGGAACGCCAGGTGAAAACCTGCTGGCGCAATCGCAGGCGCTCAAAGATTGAAAAATTGGCGTCAAACCATGTCTCATGTCATCCGCCAGGCTATTCAAAAAATCACCCAACACCTGAAGTTGATTAAACCGCTGGTTTATTGCCGCCGGGCGGAGATCCCAAATTTCATCTATTCCCTCCGCGAGGGATGATATCGAGCCTGTTTTTATCCTGGTGAAAGCGAAGCGTTCATCGACCAAGATTTGTGCCGTCAACACCCATAGGCGCTGCTTTTTGACGCGCTCTGGTATTGCATGTATGATGTTTTTTCTCCGGCGTGTATCTGCATCCATATAAGTAACATCCATATCGCTGGCTTCCAGAGGGAAGCCAGCCAACTTTGCGTTGCCTGACTTCACGCGCGCATATTGGACATTTCCTCCTTTTTAATCAGGCACTCCTCGTTTGGAAACCCGCCAGGCCAGCGTGATGAGCGCGAACAAAAACCGGCCACAGGCGCGCCATTTGGTCCCCCACGCTGTTTTGAGGGTAAACTTATTGCATGAAACCATTCCTTCCCCCTCACGCCTTCCAACTTGGCTGCAATTACTGGGCCTCGCACGCCGCAACCGGCATGTGGCGCGACTGGCAGCCCGAAACCATCCGCGCCGATTTCGCTGCCCTGCGTCAGAGCGGCCTCCAGATTTTGCGCGTCTTCCCGCTCTGGAGCGACTTCCAGCCTCTGCATCTGCTGACCGGGAGCGGTGGAACTCCGGTCGAGTTTCGTTTTGGAGAAGCGCCCCTGCCCGATACCCCCGCCGGTCAGGCCGGGCTCGATGAAACCATGCTCGACCGCTTCCGTCAACTGGCCGACCTGGCTTATGAACATGGCTTCCAACTTATCGTTGGCCTGCTCACCGGCTGGATGAGCGGACGCCTGTTCCTGCCGCCCGCCTTCAGCAACCGCAATCCCATCACTGACCCGCTCGTCCTGCGCTGGGAGATTCGATTTGTCCGTTGCTTCGTCGAGACCTTTGCCGGTCATCCCGCCATTGCTGCCTGGGATTTGGGAAACGAGTGCAATGTTATGGGGAAAAACCCGACCCCCGAACAGGCCTGGCTGTGGACCGCCGCTATTACGAACGCCATTCGCGCCGCTGACTCCTCGCGTCCGATTGTTTCAGGAATGCACAGCCTGAGCGCCGAACCCGGCCAGGCCTGGGGCATTCGCGACCAGGCCGAACTGACTGATTTCCTGACCACGCATCCCTACCCCATCTTCACTCCCCACATCATCCGCGACCCCGCCAATACCATCCGCCCTCTCCTGCACGCCACTGCCGAAAGCCTTTTCTATGGCGACATTGGCGGCAAGCCCTGCTTTGCCGAGGAGATGGGCACTACTGGCCCGTATATCCTTGCAGATAGCCTGGCCGGGGATTTCGCTCGCGCCAGTCTCTTTAGCCTGTGGGCGCACAATTGCCGCGCCGGGTTGTGGTGGTGCGCCTTCGACCAAAGCCACCTCGAAAATGCGCCCTACGATTGGTGTCCGGTTGAGCACGAGTTGGGTTTATTGACTCGCGAGCGGCTTCCCAAGCCCACGTTGCAAGCCTTTTCTGCCTTCCGCCGCTTTATCCAAGATTTCGACCGTGACCTGCCGCCGCGCGTCCTTGACGCCGCCTGCCTGTTGACCGAAGGACAGGACCAGTGGGCTGTGGCCGATGCGGCCTTCCTGCTCGCCAAACAAGCCGGGCTGGAGATTTGCTTTCGGATGGCCGACCAATCCTTGCCGGATGTCTCGCTTTATTTGCTTCCCTCGGTTCGAGGATTGAACAGCATCCGCCGTCGACACTGGCTCGCGCTGCTGGAGCGCATTCAGGCAGGCGCCACCCTCTACATCAGCCTTGATGATGCCGTCTTGAGCGGTCTGAATGAAGCCGCCGGGATCGAAATGTTAACCCGCGCCCAATCCGGTCAGCCCTTTGAGTATCAACTGGGAGAAAGCGCCATTCACGCACGCGGCGAAACCCGCTTCACCCTGCGGGCGACCCGCGCCGAAGTTCTGGCGCGTGATGCGGATGGAAATTCCATTCTGACTCATGCTCCCTATGGCAAGGGGCATGTTTACCTGCTGACCCATCCTCTCGAACTGGAACAGACCCTGACCCCCGGCGCATTCCAGCGTCCGGGCGCGTACCGTGTCTATGAAACCATCTCGACCCAGGCCCGCGCCACCCACATTGGCCGCAAAACATCCCCGATGGTTGGCATGACCGAACATCCTGTCAGCCTGACGGAACGCATTCTCGTTTTCATCAATTATGGCAAGCAAGACATCCAGTCTCCCTTCGCGCTTGCCCCCGGCTGGCAGGCAGACCACGTTTTTTATGGACATCCCGGCTTTCTTTCTGCCCACGATGCGCTGGTATTGAAGGTCAAGAAAATGCCCGAAGTCTGATAGTTTTTAGATCTGCGTTGATTTTTAAGCGATGAAATGCTCTGCTGCAAATCATGCCTGATTATCATTTATACTTTTTGCCCTTTTTGCGCGAGGGCCAACCTGGCCTGCGCTCCTGTTGTGAAGTCATCGACCACATTGCGCAGCACTGCAATCTGGCACGCCGCGGCGCGGATAGAATATCATCGCCCTGATGGAGGATGACCATCAGGGCGATGATTCTGCTCAAAATATTGGCGCGCGTCTCTTTGGCCTGGCTGCGATGCGTGAGCGCGCTGAATTGCCTTGGGGGAAACTCACCATGCGAGCACAAGCAGGAAGCGCTGGCGGCCTCCGCCAAAATTGCCGGGCCGTTGGGCCTGAGCGAAAAGACGGTGGAACCCGGGTTATTTAATCAATTTCTCATCCGGCGGACAGGCTTCGGCTGCCGCGGCCGCCAGGTCGGGGGCTGATTTGGCCTGCGGATACCAGCGTTTTTGCAGCCAGAAGGCCACGTTCACCAGCCCAATCATCACCGGCACTTCCACCAGTGGGCCAATCACTGCGGCAAAGGCCGCGCCGCTGTGAATGCCAAAAACCGCCACCGCCACGGCAATCGCCAACTCGAAGTTGTTGCTGGCGGCAGTGAAGGACAGCGTGGTGGTTTTGGAGTAATCCGCGCCGATGGTGTGTCCCATCCAGAACGAAACCAGGAACATCAGCACGAAGTAAATCAGGAGCGGGATGGCAACCCGCACCACATCCAGCGGCAGTTGCACAATCAGGTTGCCCTTGAGCGAGAACATGACCACAATCGTAAACAGCAGGGCAATGAGCGTCAGCGGGCTGAT
The DNA here is from genome assembly GCA_034434535.1 of Anaerolineales bacterium. GTDB lineage: Bacteria > Chloroflexota > Anaerolineae > Anaerolineales > Villigracilaceae > UBA5195. The sequence continues at coordinate 18,128 of DAOTZC010000001.1, forward strand.
TTTAGGCACGAAGTTTTTGTAGTACCACTCCTTGCTCTGGAAGCGCAGCATGATGAAGCGGGTGAGAAAACCAGCCAGAAACGGGATGCCCAGGTAAATGAACACGCTCTGGGCAATCTCGCCAATGGTGATTTCCACCACCGAACCCGTCAGGCCAAACAGGGGCGGCAGAATGGTGATAAAAACCCAGGCATAGACGCTGTAAAACAGCACCTGGAAAATGCTGTTGAAAGCCACCAGCCCGGCGGCATATTCCGTATCGCCGTGCGCCAGTTCATTCCAGACAATCACCATCGCAATACAGCGCGCCAGGCCAATCATAATCAGCCCGGCCATGTATTCAGGATAGCCGCGCAGGAAAATAATCGCCAGCGCGAACATCAAAATCGGGCCAATCAGCCAGTTCTGGACGAGTGAAAGCGTCAATACTTTCTTGTTGCGGAAAACCTCGCCCAGTTCTTCGTATTTGACTTTGGTGAAGGGCGGGTACATCATCAGAATCAGGCCAATCGCAATCGGAATGTTGGTTGTTCCCACTGAAACGGCGTCATTAAATTGCTGAACGCCCTGCGGGAACAGGAAACCAATCGCTACACCGAGCGCCATCGCGGCAAAAATCCACAGGGTCAGGTAGCGGTCAAGGAAAGAGAGCTGCCTGGTAATGCTGATTTCCTTTGTCATTGCTCCTCCAGATAAGTTGATTTGGCGCGTAATTTCTCGCGCAACATTTCAATCGTTGGCGCGCCTTTCATGCCTTGGGGCGTGTTATACACACGGCAACTCAGGTTGTAGCGGGCGCGTTCTTCGGGCCACAAATCCTGTCCGTTGATGTGGAACGAGGGCGAGCCAAGAAACCGAAGGCGCGCCGCATCTTCATCTGTTTCCACCCGCATCATGCGAATTTCCGCAGTTAATCCCTCGGCTTCAAGCGCGGCTTTCAGGTTCTCCAGCCCGGCTTGCCAGGAGGGGCAGCCATCAAAATACAACAGGTCAATTTGCATGAGCCTCCAAAATCTGCGGTATGACCCGCGCAATTTCATCGCGCACCCGGCGGAAATCCTCCATGTCATCGGTTTTGGCAGGGTCAAAGAAACTGTGGTGAATACGCTTTCCTTTTCCAAGCCAGACGGGACATTCCTCGGCGGCTGAATCGCAGACTGTGACCACCAGGTCGAAATCCACGCCTTTGAACTCATCTGCCAACTTCGACCGCCCCGTATGCTGAATCCCGATTTCGGTGAGCGCCGCCAACGCCTTGGGGTGCACATAGCCTGCCGGTTTGGTTCCGGCGCTCACGGCCTGCCACGCCTCTCCCAGGCGGGCATTGACAATTGCCTCCGCCAGTTGCGAGCGGCAGGAATTGCCGGTGCATAAAAACAGGACTTTTTTCATGGTTTTTTCTCCTCGTTTTGATAGGACAAGATGTTATCCTGTCCTGCGCCAGGAGAATGTTATGGTCTGGTTAAAGTCCCAGGCTTTTTGTGGGAAGACTTAAGCCGCCTGCAAGGCGTCTGCCAGCCAGGTGGTCACTTCTGCCGGGGTGGGAATGCGCCCGCTGGAGACGACTTTCTCATTCACAACCAGCCCCGGCGTAGAGAGAATGTTGTATTTCATGATTTCCGGGTATTCGGTGACTTTGATGATTTCAGCCTCCAGCGCCATATCGCTGACGACCTTGCGGGCAATCTGCTCCACGCGTTTGCAATTGGCGCAGCCAGAACCAAGAACTTTGATGGTGAGCATACGGGAAACTCCTTTGAAAGAAAAAAGTAGAGCGTAAAGATTAGTTGGCCGAAACCGGGGCGACTTTTTGCTCGTTGCGGCGGTTGACGTACCAGAGCAGGGACGAGAGCAGGGCGAGGAAGATGACGAGGTAAAGCACGACCAGGCCAACGCTCGCGCCGTCTATCCATGCGCCATAGATGAGACCGGCCAGGGTGCTGAACAGCGCCACCCAGCCAACGTAGACCCAGGCTTTGAGCCGCCCGATGATGGTGGAGATAATCAGAATGCTTTGCAGGCTGAGTTCGGGGTCAGCCATCAGGTAAGCCAGCAGCGGGCCGCGATGCATGCCCAGGCTGAGGAACATTTGCGCAATTGGCACTTCCACCAGGGTGGGAAAGTACATGAATACCCCAAACACCACGCCCGCCAGGTTGCCGGGGATGGTGTTTTGCCCGGCCAGGGCTTCAATCCATTCGGGTTTAATCAGTTCGCGAATAATCCCCACCGCAAAGACGCCCACAATCAGCAGCGGGAAAATCTGCTTGACAAATTTCCACGACTCCCACAGGAAATTGCGGGTTTCGTCCTCGCTCAAATGGTTTTTAAGAATCCAGCCCAGGATGAACAGGGCAATCAAAACCCCGAAGAATTTCCCGTTAAGCAGAATATCCAGCCCCCCGGCATGCGGAATCATCCCGACAGCGGCGGTGAGCAAAGTGACTCCTACCAGCCCCAGCGAGAGCCATGTCCAGGTGTTGAAGCCATCGAAAATGTTCTCGATGCCTTTCCAGGAGGCCAGCCCGATGAGTGCCAGCAATCCAATCAGGATTGCGCCCTGGGCGCTGACGCCTTCCTCGCCTTTGGCCGGGTCGAACGGCACCAGGTTGGTTAGCCAGGCCTGGAAGTTGTCCATGCCGGAGATGGGCAGGGTCAGGGTAGCGTAGGTGTTCGTCAGCAGGCCGATTTTGAGCGTGCCTGAGAGCAGCAGGGCAACCAGCGCCAGCAGGAAAACCAGGGCCGCGCGGCGCATGGATTTCTGGGCGGCGAACATGGCGTCGGTGGCGGCGTCATGTTCGGCATCCTCGTTGCGAAAAATCAGCGCCATCATCAAACCAATCCCAATCCCAAAGGCCAGCGAAAGGAACAGACGCGCAAAGGCCAGGTCGGGGCCAATCACGCCGCCGGTGTAGATGAGCGCCAGGATGTTGGCCGCCGGGGCAAAGAACAGGAAGGTAATGGCCGGGCCAAGTCCCGCGCCTTTTTTGTAAATTCCGGCAAAGAGCGGCACAATGGTGCAGGAGCAGACCGCCAGCACCGAACCAGCCAGCGCCGAGGCCGGGTAGGAGATGTATTTGGGCGTGTTGCGCCCTAAAAAGCGTGTGACCGTCTCTTTGGGGATGAGCGCGGTCATTGCCCCGGCGATGTAGAAAGCCGGCAGCAGACACAAAAGCACATGCGCTGCCAGGTAAGCGGCCAGGTTGCCGAGACCGCCATAGATGAGTTGCAGAACGAAATCCATGAATTACTCCGTTAGTTTGATTAGAGCCGGGGCGCAGTGCGGGCATTCGCAATGAGGGCCCGGATGAGGGTTGGCGAGCGCATCCACTTCCTGGGGGTGGAGGCCGCTGAGCGCAGCGGCCTCTAGCACGAGGGCCAGGAGCGATTCATCCCTCAATCGATAATACACATAGCGCCCATCCCGGCGGTCTTGCAGGATTTCGGCTTTGCGCAAGGCCATGAGATGCTGGGAGATGTAAGCCTGCCGCCAGCCCAGGATGGCCTCCAGGTGGCAGACACAGGCTTCGCCGCGCCCAATGGCCAGCAAGATGCCCAGGCGGGCCGGAGAACTGACAACTTGCAGGAATTCAGCAATTTTTTCAGCAACCTGGGGAATGGTCGTCGTATTCGTTTCCATGAATATATTGTATGTCATATTCGCTTTTTTGAATGTGACGAGTGTCCTCATTTGCAGAGAATTTTGTCACCTGGACGTTGAGATTTTCCCGGGCAAGGCCTCAAAAAGAGAGGGGGTTCCCGCTGGAATGCCACTGGACGGCCCATTTCCTGCCCGGTTGCGTCTGCCGGAGGGAGTCTCCTGACCGGGCGGCGGCCTGGTTTGAGGGTAAAATTATCGCCATGAATCCCCAGGTCAAATCCAAACAACGCGTTGCCGATTACGGCGAAGTCTTCACCAGCGAAAAAATCGTCAACGATATGCTCGATTTGGTGAAGCAGGAAACCGAGCGGATTGACTCGCGCTTCCTGGAACCCGCCTGCGGCACGGGCAATTTCCTCATTGAAATTTTGCGCCGCAAACTGAACGCGGTGGAGAAAACCTACCGCCGCAGTCAGTTGGATTTTGAGCGCTATCTGGTCCTGGCGGTCTCTTCCCTCTACGGCATTGACCTGCTGGAAGATAACGTCCTCGAATGCCGAAAACGCCTGTTTGAACTGGCGGACGCGCGCTATACCGCCCTGTTCAAGAAGAAAGCCCGCGAGCAGGTTCGCCGCGTGCTGCGCTTCATTTTGAGCAAAAACATCCTTTGGGGCGACGCCCTCACCCTGCGGACGGTGGGACCTGAACCGCATCAAATCATCTTTTCCGAGTGGTCTTTTCCGTTCAACGACAGCCGCATCAAACGGCGCGAGTTCGTCTTTGCCGAGTTGATTCCCGACGAGACAAAAAAACGCCGCGCGCCCGATTTATTCTCCGCGCCCGAATTGACCTCCGACCTGGGCGAGCGGGTCTTCCTCCCAACCGAGACGCGCAGTTACCCGCTGACGCATTTTCTTGCCATCGGCAGCCCGCCAGGTGAAAGTCACCTTTAAGGTGACTGTCACCTGGTGAACCCGGAAGGAGCGCCCCCATGCCCTACGCCCGCAAAGACCTGCTTACCTGGGAAAAAGGAGCCTATTATCACATCTACAATCGCGGCGCGCATCAAAAATCCATCTTCCGCGAGCGCGCCAATTATCTTTTTGTGATTGGCAAAATCAAAGAATACGCCCGCAAAAACCAGATAACCGTCATCGCCTATTGCCTGATGCCTACGCACTATCACATTTGCGCCCGGCAGGATGGCGACATTCCCGCTGGAAAACTGCCGCAATCTGTGTTCAACAGTTACACCAAAGCCTATAATTTGCGCTACGCCCACAGCGGCACTTTGTTTGAAGGGCGTTTTCGCGCCAAGCCCATTCAAACGGCCAGCCATTTACTGCACCTCTGCCGTTATATTCATGGCAACCCGGTGAAAGATGGACTGGTGGCGCACCCCGCCGATTGGGAGTATTCCAATTACCTGGAGTGGAGCGGAGAGCGCAACGGAACGCTGGTGGACCGTGAATTTATCCGTGAGCAGTTCGGCTCAAGCGAAGCGTACCGCCAGTTTCTGCTGGCGTATTTGCAAACCCGCAACCTGCCAGAAGATGTGTTGAAGTTTTTAGAAGATTTGGAAAGGTAGGCGTGCCAATCAGGTGACTGTCATCTTAAAGATGACAATCACCTACAGCACCCGCCCAGAAGGACACCCATGCTGACGACCCTCACCTACAACCCCGACGTGCTCTCCTGCCTCGCCAATCTCTCCAGCGATGAAGTCTTCACCCCGCCCAACATCGCCAACCAGATGCTGGATTTGCTCCCGCAGGAACTCTGGCGCGACCCGACCGTGACCTTCCTCGACCCCGCCGTCAAAACCGGCGTCTTTTTGCGCGAGATTGCCAAACGCCTGATAACGGGACTGGAAGACGTCATCCCCGACCGGCAGGAGCGCATCAACCACATCTTCACCAGACAAATCTTCGGCATTGCCATCACCGAAATTACCGCCCTGCTGGCGCGGCGCAGCGTGTATTGCTCCAAAAAGGCAAACGGCAAATACTCCGTTTGCGCGGCTTTTGATACGCCCGAAGGCAACATCCTGTTCCAGCGGATGATTCACCAGTGGGAAGGCGAGCGCTGTAAGTATTGCGGCGCCAGTTTGCACGAATATGACCGCGACCCCTCGCTGGAAAGCCACGCCTACCAGTTCATTCACACCGAGAACCCGCAGGAGATTTTCAACATGAAATTTGACGTCATCATCGGCAACCCGCCGTATCAGTTGAGTGATGGGGGACATGCAGCAAGCGCCATTCCGATTTATCACAAGTTTGTGCAGCAAGCCAAGAAACTCAACCCGCGTTACCTGACCATGATTATCCCCTCGCGCTGGTTTTCGGGCGGCAGGGGACTGGATGAATTTCGAGACGAAATGCTGCACGATGACCGCATTCGAATCATTCATGATTTTATTAACGCTGGCGATTGCTTCCCTGGCGTTGAAATTAAAGGCGGCGTTTGTTATTTCCTTTGGGAAAGAGATAACAAAGGCTTGTGCAAAGTTCACACGCACGAAGGTGATAAAGTCGTCTCTGTGGCAGAAAGACCCCTGCTCGAAGAAGGCGCAGAAACATTTATTCGTTACAATGAAGCCATTGCCATTTTGCACAAAGTCAGGCAATTGAACGAAGAAAGTTTTGCCAATTTAGTGAGCGCTAACGACCCCTTTGGGTTTGATGTTCGCGTTGAAAACAGTTACCTTCGAATAAAGCCGAAATACGAAAAAAAGCCTTTTCCAAATTGCGTTGAATTTTATTATTATGGCTGGAGAAAAGATGGCGTAGGGTACATTGACAAAAGCGCTATTCGTAAAAACATTGACTGGATTCAAATGCATAAAGTTTATGTTCCAAAGGCATGGGGCATAGGAAATATTAGCCAAGATTGGATAAAGCCATTTATTGGCGGCAAGAATTCTTGCTGCGCTGAAACCTACCTGGTTGTTGGTCCCTTTGATGACCACCAAACAGCCGAAAACGTCATTAGTTATACCCAAACGAAATTCTTTCACTTCATGCTCGCATTGGTGAAAATCTCCCAAGAATCGAGAAGAAAAATTTACTCCTTCGTCCCCATGCAAGACTTCAGCCAGCCCTGGACAGATGAAAAACTGTACCAGAAATACGGTCTGACCGCCGAAGAAATCGCCTTCATCGAAAAAATGGTTCGCCCGATGGAAAACGGAGACGCAGGCGAAGAATAGCGCCGCTCCCTATCAGGTGACTGTCATCTGTAAGATGACAGTCACCTTAAACGGAGACCCCGCCCATGCCCGCCGAATTCTTCCCGCCCCGCCCGTCCTCCCGCCCCGTCATCTACGCCTACGAAGACGTCAGCCCGCAATACGCGGGCTTGCTCAAGGTAGGTTACACCACCCGCGCGGCGGCGGAACGGGTCGCCGAGCAATATCCCACCGCCCGCCCCGGCGCCCTGCCCTACCGCATCGTCTTTGAACAGCCCGCCCTGCGCGGCGATGGCGCGTCCTTCAGCGACCACGACCTTCACCGCCAACTGCGCCGCATGGGAATCAAAAATCCCAAAGGCGAATGGTTCGCCTGCACCGTGGAGCAACTGCAAGCCGCCTATCTCGCCGTCAAAAACGGCGCAACGGACGAAGCCGAAACCGCGCGGACTCTCGATTTTTCCATGCGCCCCGAACAAGCCGAAGCCGTGCAAAGAACCGCCGCCTACTTCCGCGCCTTCCGCAAGGACAAATCTAACAAGGGCAAAACCCCGCACTTTTTGTGGAACGCCAAAATGCGCTTCGGCAAAACCTTCGCCGCCTATCAACTGGCAAAGCAGATGGGCTGGAAGAAAGTCCTCGTCCTCACCTTCAAACCCGCCGTGCAAAGCGCCTGGGAAGAAGACCTGAAAACGCATCGGGATTTTGCGGGCTGGCAGTTCATCAAACCCGGCGGGCTGACCTACGAAGAAGCCGATAAAACCCGCCCCTTCGTCTGCTTCGGCTCGTTTCAGGATTATTTGGGCAAAAACCGCAGCACGGGCGGAATCAAAACCAAAAACGAATGGGTTCACGCCACCCATTGGGATTGCATCATCCTGGACGAATATCACTACGGCGCGTGGCGCGAAAAAGCCAAAGACCTGTTTGAAGCCGAAGAAGAAGACGAAATCCGCTTCGCCAAAGGGCAGGGCGCGGAGTTTCTGAAAGAAACCAGCGAAGAAATCGAAGACATTCTGCCCATCAGCGCCGACCATTACCTGTATCTCTCCGGCACGCCCTTCCGCGCCATCGCATCGGGCGAATTTATTGAAGAGCAAATCTTCAACTGGACGTACTCGGACGAACAGCGCGCCAAAGAAAACTGGCAGGGCGAAAACAACCCCTACGCCATGCTGCCGCGCATGGTTCTGCTCACCTACCAACTGCCCGATTCCATCCGCGAAATCGCCATGCAGGGCGAGTTCAACGAATTCGACCTGAACGTCTTCTTCTCCGCCGAAGGGCGCGGCGTGTTGGCGCGCTTCAAATACCAAGACGAAGTGCAAAAATGGCTGGATTTGATTCGCGGCGCGTTCCTCGAAACGGCGGTGGATAACCTGAAACTCGGCGCGAAGAAACCGCCCCTGCCCTTCTCCGACGTGCGCCTGCTCGGCGTGCTCTCGCACACCTTCTGGTTTTTGCCCAGCGTGGCGGCTTGTCATGCGATGGCAAATTTGCTGGCGCAAAAGCAAAACAAGTTCTATCACGATTACAAGGTGATAGTCGCCGCGGGGTCCGAAGCCGGAATCGGCGTGGACGCCCTGCCCCCCGTGCTGAACGCGATGGACAACCCGCTGGAGACGAAAACCATCACCCTCTCGTGCGGCAAACTGACGACAGGCGTCACCGTCCGCCCCTGGACGGGAATCTTCATGCTCCGCAACTCCTCCAGCCCCGAAACCTACTTTCAGGCCGCCTTCCGCGTCCAATCCCCCTGGACGGTTCGCAACCCCGACGGCTTGCATCCCAACGAAGAAGAGATACTCAAACGCGAGTGCTACGTCTTCGACTTTGCCCCCGACCGCGCCCTGCGCCAGATTGCCGAATACGCCTCGCGCCTCAACGTCAACGAATCTGCCAGCCCGGAGCAAAAAGTGGCGGAATTCATCAACTTCCTGCCCGTGCTGGCCTATGACGGCTCTTCCATGAAACAGATAGACGCGGCGGGCATTCTCGATATTGCCATGAGCGGCACCACCGCCACTCTGCTGGCGCGAAGATGGGAAAGCGCCCTGCTGGTGAATGTGGATAACGACACGCTGGCAAAACTGATGGCAAACCAAAGGGCGATGGACGCGCTGATGAGCATTGAAGGCTTCCGCAACCTCAATCAGGACATCGAGACCATCATCAACAAATCCGAAGCCGTCAAAAAAGCCAAACGCGAAGCCAACGACCGCGAACTGACCCCCGCCGAAAAGCGCGAACTGACCGAAGCCGAAAAGGAATACAAAAGCAAGCGCAAACTGATTCAAGAAAAACTCATCAAGTTTGCCACGCGCATCCCCATCTTCATGTACCTTACCGACTACCGCGAGCGCACCCTGCGCGACGTGATTACCCTGCTGGAGCCTGGTCTCTTCAAGCGCGTCACCGGGCTGGAAGTGCGCGACTTTGAACTGCTCGTCAGTCTCAACGTCTTCAACAGCGCCCTGATGAACGACGCCGTCTATAAATTCAAACGCTACGAAGACGCCAGCCTGGTTTACACGGGCCTCAACCGGCACGCAGGCGAAGACGTGGGCTTGTACGACACCGTCCTGAAACCGGATGAATATCGCGGCGCGGTGTTTGAAGAAATGCCGGAGTACAAAACCTGAGTTCCAATCCCTCCGAAGACTCTTTTCCCTTCAGAACCCCCCCTACACCCTCTATGACGTCCATCACTCTGCAAACTGCTCGTTACCTGCTACACTAGAACCATCTCTCCGAAGCCTGTCCGCCTAAACAAACATTGCATGGCGGCAGGACAGTAGCGCGAACATCATTTCGCCCTACCGGGTAAAAGCGGAAACGCTTATGCTCCCCCATTTGGAAAGGAGACCCCGCGCAGCCCTGCCTGCTTTGCGCCGTCTCATTTCCGAGACGGCGTTTTTGTTTCACTATTCGCCCATCGGACTATGAGACTAAAGATTATGAGACTCTCCGCCTGCCTCCAAAAATCCGCCCGTGACCATTCCCACCTTTGCCCGCGTCAAATTCTCGGCGTGCGGCTGGGACTGCTCGGCATGAAAACCCTCGGCTTCGATTCTCCGCCGCCCAAAAAGCGCCTGCTCGTTATCGTCGAGACCGATGGCTGTTTTGCAGATGGCGTCACCGCCGCCACCGACTGCGCGGTAGGTCATCGCACCCTGCGCGTGGAAGATTACGGCAAGACCGCCGCTGTCTTCGTAGATACGCTCACGGGTCAGGCTGTGCGCGTCGCCCCTGCGCTGGATGTGCGTCAGAGAGCATATGCCTACGCTCCCGATGAGCCGCGTCACTACTTCGCCCAAATGCAAGCCTATCAAATCATGCCCGATGACGAGATGTTCACCGTCGCGTCCGTTGCGCTGAACACGCCCATCGAAGCCATCGTCAGCCGCGCAGGCGTGCGCGTCAACTGCGGCGTGTGCGGCGAGGAGATTATGAATGAGCGCGAGATTCACCGAGACGGACTCGCCCTCTGCCGCGCCTGCGCGGGAGACTCCTACTATCGCCTGTCCGTTCATTTTTCCGCCATGAAAATTGAAACGCCCTCGACCATTTGATGCTGGAGATTTATCATGCAAAAACAACTTACCGGTACGTCATTTGCTTTTTCACTTGCTGAAATTTCAGGCGCGTTAGCCGACCTGGGCGTCATGCTGCTGCTCGTGCTGGCGCTCATTTCCCTCAACGGCATGGACGCCACCGCCGCCTTCTTTGGCATTGGACGAGTGCTGGCAATGAGCTTATCGCCTGCGGTCATCATCACCGCGCTATCTGGAATGCAGTCATCTGTTTGGGCATAGGCGCGCTCGGCGCGGATAAATGGGCGCAGCGTCTCTTTCCCAAACCCGGCGTGCGCGGCATTCAACTGGGGCTGGCCTACTTGCTCTTCAAATCTGCCTGGGGGCTGGTGACCCAAATCCCCAAAGGTTGGGAAGCCGCGCTGCCCGTCGCGCAAATCGGAAGTATCTTGAAGTCAACGCCTCATCGAATATGGCGAGGTGGACCTCGCCTTCGTCTGCGCCAGCGCCTGCGTGGAAGGACGCAACACCTTCGGCATGGAACTGCTCGCGCCCTGCAGGTGGAGGGCAAGGCCACTGCAACGCCTACATCCTCTCGTCCCTGCCAGGAGCAAAGCCCAAAGCATGAGCGACCTGCACGGGACAGTCTTTGCCTTCACCGCCCCCATTTCGCTCAGCGGGCGCGTCTATCCCACCTGCCTGCCCAAGATTGCGCTCGCCAAATATGCGCTAAATGACCGCGTTCACCGTTTTAGCCTTTTGGCCGGTTGAGACGAACGGCGGCCCATAAGAAGCGCGCAAAGAAGGTCAACTGCATTTGCGAGGACATCTTGAATATCAAAGGTTGCGCTTGAACCGTGCCCAAAGTGCGTTATAAGCCCACCCAAGCAGCCGCAAGCGGTATAAGATATGTCTGTGCCAGACGATGTTGCCTGTAACGCCCTCATAAAGGCGTATCCACCATGTTGGCGGTGGTGAGAGCGTGTTCCAAATATATTTCAGCCAGTTTTCCCGGGTGACTCCTGCCACAGGCCAGCGGGGCCACCCGGCCGGATACTGACCAAAATCGGTCAGGGTTGGGATTGATTGAAGGGGCAGATGGGCTTCATGTTCACGCGGCACCGGGGTGAGTGCATATAAAATTGCAAGCCGGTTGAGAAATCGGGAATCGCGCTGTTTAAGGACAGTCCAGTTTATCTGCGTAGCATAATTTTGGGCCAGGCCGAGAATATCACTGACCCATTTCAGGGAGAGGGGACGGTCTGGGCGGGCATCAAAGAGGTGTTTTCGTAAGTGGCGCATGAGATACAAAAGAGAATCGATAGGAGAGGTGGTCCAGATTTCTCGTTCAGGCAAAATGAGACGTTGGGGCGCTTCGAGCATGTCTCGAAATTCATTGTCAAGGGTGTTTTGGTGTACAAGGCGTTGCGAGGGGTGGTATTGGTGCAGTTCAATTCGAACCGTAAGCCCAAATTGGGGGGGCGCCAGCAAAACAATTTCCTTGGCAAAAATGGAGAAATTTTGAGAGAGTATCTGATACCCTTTCTCACATAAAACGGCAAGCGCTGGCTGCACTTGTTCTTCTTGTAAAAGCAAATCAATATCGCCCAAAGGACGTAATTGGGGGGTGGGGTATGCCTGCCAGGCCAGCGCCAACCCTTTTAAGAGCAGGGGTTGCAAACGCTTGCGGTGCAATGTATCCAGGGTTTCAAACAAGACCGCTTTGTGAACACGGTGCAATATAGCATGCCGGGCTGTTAGTCCTTGTAGAATTTGCTGTATTTTGTGGGGGAGTGAAATTCCCGTTGAGCGCAGGTGATGCCAAAAAAGAGGCGCAACGCCAAGTAATTCTGCTTGGGCGCATAGGGCTTCCCAGTCATGGAAACCGCTCACCGCTGTTTGAAGCGCATGGGATAACCGGTCGTGCGCATAGGGTTGAGCGCATAACGCCAGCAGGGCGTATCCTTGTGGCGTCAGGACAGTTTGAGCCATTTTAGCACTTCGTTCAGGTTGGAATAAGTCAGCGCAAAGGCTGGAACCTGTTGGGCCAGTTGTTTAACTGCGGGCAAACCAGCCTGGGGCAGGTTGCGGGCATTGACCAGCGTTTGCAGCAGGTGAAATAGGGCTTTAGGGGGAGACAGGGGTGTGATGACCAGGGATGAATCGGGACAATAGCGTGGAAACAGCACCAGCCGAGGGATGGCATGTTCACGCAGCCCGGCGGGGGTAAGAATGCGTGCGTTTACCCAGGCGCCTCCCTCTGAAAAACGAAGTATTCCGGCTGGCGCATGCTTTGCGAGCAAGAAAGATGACCCAGGCTTAAGAACAAGTGAGCGGCGGAAGCCGCTGATTTGGTGTGACAGGGGCAGATATTGAGTAACTTCATCGCTCAGGTAAGCATATCCATTTTGCAGCAGGAAGGCCGCGAGGGTTGATTTCCCGCTTCCGCTTTTCCCACATAACAAAATGCCGCCTTCATTATCTGCTATCGATGCGGCATGAAAAAGCGGGCCTTTATCACAGGCCGCATTAAGCCGCGTAAGGATTTCTTGCATCAGAAATTGGAGCAATGCTTCAAGGGGGAGGGCCCGCGCTACCCTGCTGCCTTGTTCAAGAACTGAGAAGAAACCCGTTGTTGAGCCGATGATTTGAAATTCAGAGAGAGCATTTGGCATATCCTCTGAAAGGGAACCTGCCAGATGCTCTCTCAATAAACCGTATATGTAAGGTCGGTCGCAACAAATACGGACAGAATGGCCATCAAAGTTGACGGAAAGACAATCACTCACGCTGAGATAAATATTCCTTGCGACAGAAATGACTCAATCATTTGTGGAACATCGCGGGCGATTTCTGATGCGGTTTCGGGGTAAACTGCGCTCAGAATTGAAACAATCTCGCCCACAGAGCGTTGCCCGTCGCACAAGTGCCACAGCAGGTTTGCGCTTGGGTTGAACTGTAGAACGAGATTGCGTTCGGGATGTACCAAAACCGCCTCGCCATTGACTACTTCAATGTAGAAACCCTCTGCGGGGCGGGGATGTACATTCGCAAATGAATTCATCAGCAACTGATATCTATATCATAACTTTGCGAAACGGTATTGGTTCCGTCCGCAGGGTTGGTAAAGCTCCAGACCACTGTGAGCGTTCCGCTGGTGCCAAAAAAGGGGCTATCTGGCAGAACAATCACATCAACCGATGCCTGTCCGCTGCCATTGGTGGGGATGACATTGGTGGTTGGGCTAGGCGACGTAATAGAGCCAGGCGCGCCGGTTACATTATAGGTCAGCGCATATTGCAGTAGAATGCCGGGGGTGGGCGGGGTGATGCTCGCTGTGAACCGAACAAGGATGCCGTCCCAACAGTAGCTTCGTCCCGGGTCTACCTCCTCTGGAGCAAGCGGAGCGCCCAGAATGTGGAAGGTGGAAGTCTGTGCATGAGCAGGCAACACTCCCACCTGAACTTCGGGGCTGCTCCAATTTGCTGGCAAATTCGAGATGCCAGCTGCGCCAGTGGCGGCCATCAGTATTTTGAGCGCATCGCGGCGAGAAAGTTTGGATGTTGGCATGGTTGTTTATCTTTCTGGCATAAGGAATTAGAAGGTATTTTATCATGTTGTTTGGTGTCGCTGGAAGTATTCCAGATATTTATGCGCCAAAAAATCGCCTTGTTTGGGGTGATGGTGGCAGATAGCCTGATTCTGCGCGAGGTCTGATTCAGGATGGATGGAGCGCAGCCAACGCCCCCTGACGGTACTCCCCCGGCGTGACCCCCGTCCACTTCTTGAACGACTTGCGAAAGACGCTCGGCTCGGAAAAGCCCAGCAGGCAGGTAATTTGCTCCACCGAATAGCCTTCGCGCAGGTATTTCTGCGCCAACCGCTGACGGATGTCACGCAGCAGGTCGCTGAAGACCACGCCCTCGGCTTCCAGCCGCTTTTGCAGGGCGCGCACGCTGACCGCCATCTCGCGGGCGACCTTCTCAATGGACAGCGACTCGTCATCCAGCCGCGCCAGGAGGATGCGGGTCACAGCCTGGGTGGTGGCGTCGTCCCGTTCCATCTGGGCGAGAAAATCCTGGGCGTACTTCTCGAAATGTTCCAGCAGGGCGGGGTTTGCCATCCGCACGGGTAGAGTTCCGATGCGCAGGTCGAGGGTCATTGCGTTGTCTTTGTGACCGAAGCGGATGGGGCATTGGAAAATGCGCTCATATTCGGCGCGCGATGGCGGCTCCGGCCAGGTAAAGGTCACTTCTAGCGGGCAAATCGGCTGACCGGTCAGGTCGCGCGCCAGACGCACGCTGCTGGAGAAGGTGGCCTCGAAGCAGTGCCGCGACATGGGCGGGGCGTGCGGCGGGGTGAAGTAAATCACGCGCACCTTGCCCGGCCCCAACTCGGCGCGGGCGGTAATCAGGTTGCCGATAATGCGATGGTAGCGCCCCGACTTCTCGAAGGCCTCGCCGAGCGTCTTGCAGTTCATCATCAGGTAGCCGAGGATAGACCAACTGCCGGGCTGGACGAATTCCCCCATGTGCAGGCCGAGATACGGGTCATGGATATACTCGGCGGCTTCGTCCTGAATCCGCAGGTAGGTTTCGACCGGCAGGTAGGCGTCGGGTGAGCGCACCGTCTCCGGTTCGATGTCCAGCGAACGCAGGAAGGCGTCGATGTCCACCTTCAGCGAGTCGAGATACAGGAAAAGCTGCGCCAGCACGCTGCCAGAGACGCTGATGGGTTCGGGGGAGGTCATGCCGGTATGATACCCGATTTTTTTTGCGCCAATGGTCATCTTTTGTGCAGGAAACGTCATCGATGAATATGCCGCAAGGGGGTATGATTACGCCATTGCTCGAAGGAGAAAATTAATGGAAACGCTCTCGAAGTTTACCTTCCCCGCTATCCTGTTCATCCTGACCCTGGCGTTCGGCTTCTGGCTGAGTCATCTCGGCAAACCCTATAACGGACTCCTGTTCAACGTCCACAAATTGATTGCCCTGGGCGCGGCGGTGTTTGCGGTCGTCCAGATGGCAAAAATCCCGAACCTGCTCACGCCCCTTTCGCTGGCCGCCGTTGCGCTGGCGTTGGCGGCGCTGGCGGTAATTGCCCTGTTCGTCAGCGGGGCGCTGATGAGCGCCGGAAAACCGGACTACACTCTGATGTTGACTCTTCACCGCGTGGGGCTGGCCGCGCTGGTGGTTGGCTGCGCGCTTGCGCTTTATCTGCTGGAGAAAAAGCCATGAAGTACCGCAGTGTCATCGTTCCCCGGCGCGGCGGCCCGGACGTGCTGGAAGTGGCCGAAAACGACCTGCGCCCGCCCCGCAAGGGCGAAGCGCGCATCCGCGTTTTGGCGGCTTCCGTCAGCCTGCCGGATGTGGAGGCGCGTTATGGCCGTTCGCCCTTCCCGCCGAAGTTGCCGTTTACGCCCGGTTATTCGGTAGTGGGTGAAATCGAAGCCATTGGGCAAAATGAAATTTCGCCCCACCAGGTTGGCGACCGGGTGGCGGCGCTCACCGTCTATGGCGGCTACTCGGAAGTGGTGTACTTTCCGGTCCGGCGGCTCATTCCCGTCCCCGCCGCGCTCGACCCGGCGCAGGTTGTCCCGCTTATTCTGAATTACATCGTCGCCTATCAGACCATGCACCGCGTCGCCAAAGTCCAGGCCGGGCAGACGGCGCTCATCATTGGCGCCAGCGGCGGAATTGGCACGGCGCTGCTGCAACTGGGGCGGCTGGCCGGGCTGAAATTGTACGGTCTCGCTTCGCCGGGTAAGCACGCCATCCTGCGGGAATACGGCGCGGCGCCGCTGGACTACAAAAGCGGCGATTTCGTTCAGGCGCTTCGTCAACTCGAACCGGGCGGGCTGGACGTGGTGTTCGACGGCATGGGCGGCGAATATCTGGGGCGTGGCTTCAGCCTGCTGAAGCGCGGCGGTCAGTGGGTGAGTTATGCCAACCCCTTTAGCCGGGCGGCCCTGCTGCGGTTGTTGGGCAATCTGCTCTGGCTCAATCTGCCGCACACCGGGAGAAAACTGCGGCTGTATGGCACGGGCCAATCGTATCTGGATATGCGTCCCTTCCTGGAAGATTGGGCAACGCTCTTCAGCCTGCTCGGCGAGGGAAAAATTCAGCCGGTGATTGCCGCCCGCTTCCCCATTTTGGAAGCCGCTCAAGCGAATGCCCTGCTCGAAAGCGGGCAGGTGACTGGGAATATCGTCCTGCTCAATCAGGATTTGGCGTGATGAATACTTCTCCTCTCCCCTTGAAACGTTCCGTTTTGCAAACAGAGCAAATTCTGCTGTTCGTGGTTCTTCTCTGGATGACTGCCCTCTCGCTGGCTGGTCTGCTTTTCCCGCTGATGGTTTATCCCAGGCCGGATTTGCGTCAGGCCTTCCGGCCCAACGATGCCGTCAATCTGGTCATCGGCTTGCCCGCTCTGCTCGGCGCGTGGTGGTTGATGCGGCGCGGCAGATGGTTCGGTCTGTTGGGATTGCCCGGAGCATTGCTTTATGTGACCTACAATTCAATCGCCTACGCCGCCGCCATGCCGCTCACCGGTCTTTTCTTTGCCCACCTGGGGCTGGCGGGTTTGAGCGCGTTAACCATCTTCCGGCTGCTCTCTGGCGTAGACGCGGCAGCCGTGCAGGCGCGTTTGCAGGGGCGCGTGGCGGAGCGCTTCGGCGCGGGCGTTTTGATGGGCTTTGGGGCTTTGTTTTTCCTGCGCGCCGTGGCGGAATTCTTCGATGGCGCGGCGGACTGGGCGGCTTTTGGCGTCCTGGTGGCTGATGGCTTGACCACTCCCTTGTGGATTCTGGGCGGGCTGTACCTGTGGCGCAAACAGCCGTCCGGCTATCTTTGCGGCGCGGGGCTGCTCTTGCAGGCCAGCCTGCTGTTCATTGGCCTGCTCGCATTTTTTGTCTTGCAGCCCTTCGAGGGGATGATTTTTGTTCCGTTTGGGGTGTTTGCGAGAGGGTTCTCCATCAGGCTCGGCTGGTGGATGGGGGGTGGGTGTTTCTCAAATCTCAGGAAGGAACAGAGCGGTTAGGTTGACTCTGAGATTCGGATAAGCGTGCCAGTTTGTCGTAAGAGATGGCGTTCCGAATGGCAATTGCAATCTGGTTTGCTGTAACTTGCAAGACGATGATGTCATCATCCGTAAAGGCTTGCATGCGTTCACTTTGGATATCAAGAACCCCTATCACTTCGTTGTGAATTTTTAGGGGATAGGCAAGTTCCGACAAGACGGTCCTCATGCCGGGTGTCGGAACGAAATTAGTCTGTTTGTTAATAAAGTTTTCGTGCAGGGGTTTCCCTGTGCGGCAGGCGCGCCCTGCCAGCCCGGAATGCGAAAGGGGAATGGTGATTCCCCGCAGAGATGCGTTGGTACAGGCTTCCAGGGTCAATGAATAGGTGGCCTCGTGTACCATCCACACGCTGACCAGGGAGTAATTGAACTGTGCCCGGATAATGTTGATAACTTGAGGCAGGAGTTCTTGCAGATTCAACAGGCTGATAATTTGTTGCCCAATTTGCTGGCTGGTTTCAAGCTGCCGGCTGTGCCTTCTTAAGGATAGGTTTGCGCGGTTCAGTTCATCGACCGTTTCTTGCAGGCTTTTGCGTTGTTTTTCTAATTCCTGGTTCACTTGCTGGATTTGCTCGAACAGGCGTGCGTTGCCCAGTGCCGTGGCGGCCTGGCTGGAGAAGATGGAGGCGGCTTCAATTTCATCGGCGCGAAACGGCGCAACTCGCAGCCGGGAGATAGAGAACATGCCCAGCACGTTGTCGTTTTGAACGAGCGGTAATCCCAGCCACGAGCGGGTGGGCGCGGCATCGGGGATGTGCGGCCAGGCAGTGTAAGAGGAGACATCCTCGATGGTGGAAGGCTGGCGCGTGGTCAAAATGCGGCCAAAGACCGGATTGCGGTTTGCCAGGTCGCGCGCCTGGTCCATGTTGACATGCTGAGCGTAGCCGCGCGATGCTGCGAATTCCAGGCGGTCGTTCCGAAAGAGTAAAATCGAAGCCCGGTCGTATGGGATGACTGATTCCATCTGTTCCAAAATCAGATGCAGCACTTTCGGCAATTCCAACGAACTGGAGAGAACCTTGCCGATTTCTGCCTGTCTTTGGATGAGGGCATTCGCGCTGGTCAATTGTTCTGATTGCGCCAGCAGCAAAACGTCCATATCGAGCAGGCGCAAATCTCCTTCGCCATCCGTAATGACCAGCGGTTCATAGCGCATTTCGGGGACGCGCTGCAAGGCGCGCTGCACAGCCTGGGGAATAGGCATGATATGCGGATAGATTTCACGGTCCTGGCCAACTGCTTCGGCCAGTTTGCGGATAGGTCTTCGGAAATAGAGTTCAATCCCATAAGGGCGTCCCAGCCATTCGAAGATTTTCCAGCGCGAGAGTGCGCCTGCAAACGTTTTGCCCTGCCGCAAAATGACCCCTGGCAGGTCGGGGTCATTCTTAAGGTGGGTAACGATTTTTTCGAGCAGAGTCGAACTGTCCACTTGATAGTGATGTGAAGGCAAATCGCCAATTGCACGAGGCGATGCTACCGTGAGGGATTTTTGTTGTTGTAGTTCGCTTGGTTGCGCAGTGAACATCAAGATTCTCCTCAGAAATTCGCTTACCAGGCCGGAGATTATAGCGGAACTTGAATTTTTGGTTGTTGAACTTTCATTTTTATTACGTTAAGGTTTAGTAAACAATCCCCTCAATTCCTTCTTTGCCGTGTCAGGCCGCCTCGTTATCGTTTTGCAATGGAAAATGACTTGTGGCAACTCATTCTGTAGGTGAGGAGAAAGAAAGAATGAGAATGTGGCGCATGCCAAAGTGATGGGGGACGATGTGGTCTGTGGGGCAGGCGGTTAGCAACAGGAGCAGAATGAAACGGGGCTGCTCCCAAAAAGTAGGGCGAAAAGCTATTTCTTCTGCGCGTCTGGCGGCACTTAAAAACAGAAGGCGACTGCCAGGCTGGCGGTCGCCTTTAATGGGCTTTTTGGACAGCCCCGTTGCTTTGATGATGAGGTGAGTCGTCAGGCCTATCCCTTATGGTCTACGTGCTCGGCTACAGCTGTCAGCACATGCAAGAGAAATTGCAACCGGTCCACATCGCTTAACACGCCGCGCTGTTCGAAAGTCAGTTCGTTGTCTTTGATAGTCAGGTTTATCGGCTGTATTTGCAACAGGCGTTCGCGCAGACCGGGCGAAGTAAACAGGCGGAGGGCAAATTCCTCGGGCTGGCTCTTGATGATGAAACGCTTATCCACCGTCTCATCTCCGGTGCGGACGTCTTGCATTCCCAGCGCTTTGCCGAGGCCGCTCAGCGCGTTTTCTTCATATAGCCCTAACTGCACGCCCGTGCGGTTATCAAGCGAAATGATAAATTGCGTATAGGTTTTGCTGTTTTCCTTGCCGTGGCTGCGGCGGATGTTTTTCAGCAACAGGTTGCGTCCGCGATACATCCCGCTGACGCTGGGATAAGAGAGCATTCCCCCTGGCTCGAATTGCAGGCCGTTGCGGGTGGCAAGTTCCTGCCAGGCGACGTTGCGTTTCTGGCTGCGCAGATAGCCCAGCACAGCTGCGCTGACAAAGAGCGCGATGACCAACAAACAGAACAGTACAGGAAAAACTGCGGCGAGGTTGAAGTCCATAGGCTGGTCTCCGGTTTTGAATGCTGATGGTAGATTACGGCTTGCGCTCGAAGAACATGAGCAGCGTTGGCGTTGCAGGTGTAGTGCCTTGCACTTCAATCTGCAATTCGCTCCCTGAGCAATAGTAGGGAATGCTCCCGGCTGGCAGGGTTTGCTGAATGCCCATTCCGGCGCAGGGTGTGGAAATCAGCCCGGTTTCCGGGCTATAGGCGGTACATTTCACGGTTTGCAGGTTGGTTTCCTGCCCCGCCTCGAAAATGATGACGTCCAGGTCCTCGGTGTGATATGTTCCTGCGGTAGTGAAAATGATGTGGGCTTCGGAATACCTGCCTTCACCGGTATCTGCATGCATCACATAGTCGCCGCTATAGATAAACGTATTGTCTGTGAGAGACAATTTCAATTCTCCCCGAGTCACGCGCAGAAAAGAGGAAGTTTCAGGAAACATGGAAGCCATGAACAAATCTAGCGTAGCGGTTGGCATTACCCAGACCCCTTCCAGGCAGGAATCGCTTCCGCCGCCCAAAGCGGGGTTGGGTTCCTGGGGGGTGGCTGGCGTTTGGGGCTGCTGCCTGGCGGTTGGCTCTTGCGGCGGCTCAGTAACGGCAGGCGAAACTTCTGGCAGCCTCCCGCTCGGCGGCGTGGAACCTGGAAAGTTGCAGGCGGCAAGCAAAGCAAGCACCGTTAAAACAAACAATAGGCGAAACGGGGAGAGCAGAGTAAACATTTTTTCTCCAAATCTGCGTCAGCAAAGACCAACCGGGTTGCGGCGGCTTGATAGATGCCAATTTGGATTATAGTTATCTGTTTTTGTTGCTCAATGGTTCTTTCGTGCTAGTCCGCAGGTGGCAGTTTGTGGTTTTTGTTTAATCGCAATTGCGAGGAACGCGGCCATCCTGGTTTTCACGTTTATGCTCTCTTTGGCGGCGAAGGCTTTATCTTTGGTTCAAAAACTCTCGCGTGGCGGCTATCTGACCGGCAGGGACTTTTCCGCTTGATTCCCAGTCGTCCAGCATTTCGCGGATGGTGAGAACGGCGTGCAGGCGCAAACCAGCCTGTTCGAGGGCTTCCCGCGCGCCAGATTGGCGGTCTATCAGCACGGCCACGTCCCGCACCGCCAGCCCGGCGGCGGTCAGTTTCTCAATGGCCTCGAATTTGCTTCCCCCAGTGGTGGCCAGGTCGTCTATGATGAGCGCGGTTTCGCCGGGGTGGTATTCCCCTTCGATTTCGGCTTTCGTGCCGTAGGACTTGGCTTCTTTACGCGGGTAAATCATCGGGTAGTTCCCGGCCAGAGAAATGGCGGTTGCAATGGGGATGGCGGCGTAGGGCAGTCCGGCCAGCCGGTCGAAGCGCAAATCTCGAATCAGCGGCAGGTAGGCCTGCCCAATTTGAGCCAGCAGTTGGGGATGCGAGATAACCTGGCGCAGGTCAATGTAAATGGGCGATTTCAATCCCGATTTAAGGGTAAATTCTCCAAATTTGATGCATCCGGCGGCTAGCAAGCCGTCGGCCAGAGCGGTTTGTTGAGCGTTCATCAGGCAAAATATCCTTTCTGAATGTCCTGCCAGGGTTCGGCGGGCAGGCGCATGTATTTTGATAAAAGCGGATGCACCTTTTGTATCTCTTCGGCCACTTTTTGCGCAACCTTCCTGATAGAAAAATGCGCATTCGATGCGGCCCGCAACTGGCAAAAGGCGTAGGCTTCGCGCAGATTGAAGGTGGCCAGCACCCGGCGGTTGAAGCCGTTGGGAACGATGTATTGCGCCACGAGCGGGTTGAAGGCATTGAGTTTTTCCCACAATGCTGCGGCCGCGTCCATCGCGCGGCGGTATTCTTCCTCAAATCCGGCCTCTACCAGGCGGCGCGGGATGGCATAACCCAGCGCGGCGGTTTGCAATTGCGGGGTTTGAGTCATCATGCGGTGACGCTTAAATTCGGCATATGCGCCCTGGTCCATCACGAGGTCGAAGGTGTAGCAGGTGTGTTCGAGTTCGCGCAGGGGTGTGTCGAAGCGTCCCAGGCGGGAGAGCAGCGCGCTGGCAAGGGCTTCTTCAGTATGGGCGGCCTGAACGGTCTGCATCGCCTGGTGATAACTCATGTTCCCAAAGCGGTAGAGCGCTGCCGCCAGCACCTTCTTTTCGCCTTCGGGGTCGTAATGGACCAGCGCGCAAAAGTTACCTGGTTGTCCGGTTTCCTGGTTTCCTGGTTTGCTTCTTTCTTCCAACGCTTTCCCCGTTTCTATCAGGTACTCTACTGGCTCGGCATACTTGACCAGGGTCGGAATCTCGCCTTGCGCTACCGTTTTGACCGTCTCGCCAATTTCGCGCACTTCAGCCAGGCCGTGCGAGCGCCACTTGCGGATGGCGTTTTCCAGTACGCGGCCGTTGGCGGTCATGCCCACGTTTGCCAGGGCAGCGGCGGGCAGCAGAAAGCGGCAGGAATCGACATATTGTGAGCGAATGCGGCGGTCCCAGGCCTCCTCGCTTTCGTTTTCGCGGCGCGGTGATTGGGTCTCGACTACCTTGCGCACCGGTTCCAGCGATTTCCGATAAGTCTCGAACAGCATCCGACAGGTGGAAATGTATTCCTCGCGCAAGGGGTGTTCGTTCAGTTCCGCCGGGATGTGAAAGGCATCGGGATTCCACTTCTGGTAACGGGTAGATTTTTCGGTGTAGGAGGCCAGCCGGTTCGATTCGATGGCCTCCATGGCCAGGCGCGAGGCGTTTTCGATGGCAATGTGCAACACGGCGTGCTCGGCCACCGAGGCGTGACCGTAGCCAACCACCCATTTTTCGTGGAATTCGGCGCTTTTTTCATCGCTCAATTCGGCGGCAATCTCGCGGAACGATTCGGGCGAGCGGCTGGTTTTGGCAAAGGCAACGG
This sequence comes from Anaerolineales bacterium, assembly GCA_034434535.1. Lineage (GTDB taxonomy): Bacteria > Chloroflexota > Anaerolineae > Anaerolineales > Villigracilaceae > UBA5195. Next base: position 40,990 of record DAOTZC010000001.1, read on the forward strand.
CAATGGTTTCGGGACTGTGTTGTTTGGGAGATAAAAGATAAATTTCACGTTTGGGCGTGGGCATGGGGCAGACTCCTTGGGTTTCAGGTGGAGATAATATAGCGGCTAAGTGGGAATTGGTAAATGGTAATGGGGGAGGAAAGTGGACGGGGAAACAGGAGAACCCCTCCACATGATAACTGGATTACAATAGCCTTATGAGCGAAATCCTTCGTGAGAAAACCTTCTCTGGCGGGCAAAAACTGCAAGTTGCGCGCGGTGATATTACGCTGGAGCCGTTGGATGCAATTGTCAACGCGGCCAACGCCCATTTACAGCACGGCGGCGGAGTGGCCTGGGCCATTGCGCGGCGCGGCGGCGAAGCCATCCAGCGCGAGAGCGATGAATGGCTTCGGAAATACGGCCCGGTGACTCACGAAAAACCGGCTTATACCAGCGGAGGGGCTTTGCCGTGCAAATACGTCATTCATGCCGTTGGCCCAGTTTGGGGAGAGGGCGATGAAGACCGCAAACTGGCGGCAGCGGTTCGCGGAACGCTGGAATGCGCGGCTGAGTTGAAACTGACCTCGCTGTCTCTGCCCGCCATTTCGACCGGAATTTTCGGCTTCCCGAAGGAACGCGCGGCGGGAATTCTGTTCGCCGAAATCGAGCGGTATTTTGCCCAAAACGCCGTTTCCACGCTGAGTCTCGTTCGCCTGATGCTCTTCGATGCGCCTACGGTGGAGGCGTTCTTAAGAATTTGGGACATGTTGTCCTCTCGGTCATGAGTGGGCTGTTTTGCCGCCTGAAATTTGCCATGAAGGCTGTCTTTTAATGTCCTGTGACCGCCAACAACCCCGATATCCCCCCCGGCGATTTTGCGGGTCTGCTGCGCAGCGTCTGCGCCGTCTATGGCATCCAATGCCTGCGCGTGAAAAGCGCCAAACTGAACCGCAAAGCCTCTGAGAATGAATTTGTTTTTGAAGTTGAGTTTTTGAATGCCAATGGAACGCTTTTGCGCCTGGCCCGTGTTGCGGAGAAGATGCGACCGATTTCACGCTTTAGTCGGTGCGCCTCATGACCGTCGTGAAGGTTGAACCAGGCAAGTGCGTTGTTGTGGACCTGCCGCCTTACGTCCCTTAAGGGGATGAAACAAGTCGAAATTTTGAAGCCTGTTTTGTTAAATCAACACACCCCGATTGTTAAATCCGGGGTGTGTCATGTCTATGCTGAGTTCACCCAGGCGCTTTTTGCGCGGCCTCCGGGTAATTTTGGGGATAGCCCCTGTTTGTTTTTTACTTGTCGTTGAGCGCGGCCACGCCGGGCAGTTCCTTGCCTTCCAGGAACTCCAGGCTCGCGCCGCCGCCAGTCGAGACGTGCGTCATCTGTTTGGCAACGCCTGCTTTCTTCACCGCGCTGGCGCTGTCGCCGCCGCCAATGACGGTCGTCGCGCCGCTTTCGGCCAGCAGCCGGGCCAGGGCAAAGGTGCCTTCGGCAAACCTGGGGAACTCGAACACGCCCACCGGGCCGTTCCAGACGACCAGTTTTGCGCCCTGCAAAGTTTGCTTGTAAAGTTCAAGCGTCTTCGGGCCAACGTCCAGCATTCGCCAGCCAGCGGGAATTTTATCCACATCCACCACCTGGCTGTTGGCTTCGGCGTCGAATTGGTCGGCGATGACCGCATCCACCGGCAGGACGAGTTTCTCGCCCAGCTTTTCGAGCAGGCTTTTGGCGGTTTCGAGAGATTCGGCTTCCACCAGGCTGTCTTGCATGTTCAGGCCTTTGGCTGCCAGGAAGGTGTTCGCCATGCCGCCGCCGATGATGAGCTTATCGCATTTGGCGGCCAGGGTTTCAACGACCAGAATCTTGTCGCTGATTTTCGCGCCGCCCAAAATGGCAACGTAAGGATGTTCGGGGTTGGCAACTGCCTTGCCGAGGTATTCCAGTTCCTGTTCCATTAAGAAACCGGAAACCGCCGGAAGAAAACGGGCAATGCCCTCGGTCGAAGCGTGCGCGCGATGCGCCGAGCCAAAGGCATCATTGACGTACACATCTGCCAGGGCCGCCATCTGCTTTGCCAGGTCGAGGTCGTTCTTTTCCTCGCCTTTGTGGAAGCGGGTATTTTCGAGCATCACCACCTCGCCGGGCTTAAGGTTGGCGGCAATTTTTTCCACTTCTGGCCCAACGCAATCGGGGGCCATAATCACCGGGCGGCCCAAAAGACCGGCCAACACTTCGGAGGCCGCCTTCAGGCTGAATTCCGGGTCGGGCCCGCCCTTGGGGCGCCCCAGGTGGCTGGCGAGCAGCACCGACGCGCCCTGTTCCAACACATACTGAATTGTTGGCAGGGCTGCTTTAATGCGCTTGTCATCGGTCACTTTGCCATCGGCCATCGGCACATTGAAATCAACGCGCATGAAAACGCGCTTGCCCTTCAGGTCGATGTCTTTGACGGTTTTTTTGTTCATAGAGAACTCCGTTCGGGGATACAAGAAAACAAGTACACAGGTAAACAGAGTTTCCTTGTCTACGCGTGTACTTGTTTCCGATTTACTGTTTACAGGCTCTTCGCCATCAACGCGGCCAGGTCAGCCGTGCGGCAGGAGTAGCCCCATTCGTTATCGTACCAGGTGACAACCTTGATGAAGGTGCTTTTCTCTTTGCCGAGCACGCTGGTAAAGGGCAGGTCAACCGAGGAACTGTAGGAACTACCCTTAAAGTCCATGCTCACCAGGGGTTCATCCACTGCTTCGAGAATGCCCTTAAAGCGCGGGCTGGCGGCGGCATCGCGGAAGGCCTGGCGCAGTTCTTCGGTGGTGGTTTCCTTCTCGATTTCAGCGGTGAAATCAACCACCGAGACGGTGGGGGTCGGCACGCGCAGCGAATAGCCGTCAAACTTGCCCTTCAGGTCGGGGATGACCAGCGCAACGGCCTTGGCCGCGCCGGTGGTGGTCGGGATGATGTTCAGGCCCGAGGCGCGCGCGCGGCGCAGGTCGGAGTGCGGCATATCCAGCACCTTCTGGTCGTTGGTGTACGAGTGAACGGTGGTCATGAAGGCGCGCTTGATGGTGTACCTGTCATGCACAACTTTGGCCGCCGGAGCCAGGCAGTTCGTGGTGCAGGAGGCATTCGAAACGACATGATGTTTGGCCGGGTCGTACTTATCTTCGTTCACGCCCAGCACCACCGTCAGGTCTTCGCCTTCGGCGGGGGCTGAAATAATGACCTTCTTCGCGCCGCCAGCGGTAATGTGATTGACCGCGCCCTTCACCACTTTGCCCTTCTTGTTCACGCCATCTTCTTTGATGGTGAACAAGCCGGTCGATTCAATCACGATGTCAACGCCCAAATCGCCCCATTTGATGTTGGAGGGGTCGGTTTCCTTAAAGACTTTCACCTTTTTGCCATCAATCAGCAGGTCTTCGCCCGCCACTTCCACGCTTCCGTTATAGCGGCCATAGGTGGAGTCATACTTGAGCAGGTGCGCCATCGTTTTGATGTCGCCAATGTCATTGAAAGCGACCACTTCCAGGGTGTCCGGGTAATAATCACGAATTGCCTTGAACACCTGCCGGCCAATGCGGCCAAAGCCATTAATACCAATTTTTGTTGCCATAAAAAAAACCTCCTCAGGTTTATTGATTGTGATTTTTTGCACAAATTGGATTCTACCATATCTTTAAAGCCTTGCGCGGCTTCAGAGAATGGGAAAACGCGCGCTTCTGCTCGAAAAACGGGAACGACCCTCTAATTTTACAGCATAACTGGCATTTTCTGCCCGTCGAGCGCGCCGGATTTACCAAACGCTCACTTTTTGTAACTACCTAATCTTTCCAAAAACGAGGTGTGATTTAGAGAAATCAACAGGATGTAAGGATGTGTTTCTTGTTCGTTTCACAACCAAATGCGTCCTGGTATCCTGTTTGCGGATTAAAGGGCAGGTAATTACCACTTTTACCGTTTGAGAGCCGGGTACTGTCCCGAAATTCTACTCTGACAGCGGCCCTGTGCGCTCATAAAGCAAATCCATCAAAACTTGCGCCAGTCGCACCGAATCATGTCGCCAGGGCTGGTCTTCATCCACCAGGTTGGCGGGGTAAATAGGATAACGGCTGGCCGCCTCGTCAATTTCCACCCATTCTACCCCATGCGGCAGCGGTTTTTCGTGCCAATTATTGCAAACGATGACATCGAACAACCGCTCTCCGACATGCTTTTCCAGCACTGAAACATGGTCGCTCACCTGGTATCCGCTCGTCTCGCCGCGCTGAGTGGCGATGTTGACGACATAGACCTTGAGCGCCTTGCTGACCCGTAGCGCCGCCAGCAAATCAGGAACAAGCAGATTGGGCAGCAGGCTGGTGTACAAACTGCCGGGGCCAACCACTACCAGGTCGGCGGTGAGAATGGACTGGAGCGAAGGCGGGAAAGCAGGTGGATTGTTTGGCTCCAGGTACACCCGCCGCACCCGCCCTTGCGCTTCGGGAATGCGGCTTTCACCTTCCACGCGTACTTCTTGGGCCGAGCCGGGCAACTGCACATCGGCAATCAGTTTAACATCGTGCAGGGTGGCTGGCAAAACGCGCCCGTTGACCGCAAGTACCCGCCCCGATTCGGCCACGGCTTCCTCGAAACTGCCCGTTAAATCGGCCAGGGCGGAAATGAACAGATTGCCAAACGAATGTCCGCCCAACCCCGATGCATCGGTGAAGCGATACTGAAACAACTGCGTCAGCATTGCTTCGTCGTTGGAAAGCGCCGCCAGGCAATTGCGAATATCGCCGGGCGGCAAAATGCCCAAATTCTGGCGCAATTTTCCCGAAGAACCACCATCATCCGCCACTGTTACGATGGCGGTGATATTGTTGGTGTGATACTTTAGTCCGCGCAGCAGAGCTGCCTGCCCATGCCCGCCGCCCATGGCCACCACGCGCGGCCCGCGCTCGCGGCGGCGATGACCGGCTATCTGGTCAATTAGCCGCTGGCCGGGGCGCAAGAAAGGGTTGAGCAGGGCGCGGTTTAGCCCGGCAACGCCCCAAATAACCAGGCCCAGGCCAATGAGGATGAACAGGGTAATTCGCGCCGGGCGCGGCCAGAAGCGCAGGGTCGCCACATCCAGCGCATCCACCAGTTCACTGGCCGGGGTCGTGCGATAAATATCGAGCAGGAAATAGGCAACGCCCACCCCCAGGAAGGTAACTCCTGTCAGGAGCATCAATAACCAGCGTTTGACCCCCAGTCCTGGTTTCAGCCACAACATCAACCCTGAAATTTCAGTTTGCAAGTAAAACAGAACTTTGTGAATGTTCACGCGGTGATGATAGCAGTGTTCAAATCTTTCGTCAAATCGTCTGGCTCACTGGACGGTTGGCTTTTTCAAGCGGTTGTTTGTTTTTGCGCCCAGGTCACCCCGTTTTCCCTGCATGGGGATACCTGCCTTGACTCAATGGAGGAAATGGCGTGCCAAACAGAAGGCGAGGTGGTCGGCGCAAAGAAAATCAGTAGCAGGATTTTTCAGGTAGTGAGCGGGGTCAGGAGGTCTGCCGTAATGAATCGGCAAATCGCTCGTTTCACGATAAAATGGCAGGAAAAATTCAATTCAGCGAGCCGTTTGTTTGATTTGTGTTGCGCGTCCCGGCCCAATTAATCACTCCAATTGAGGTCAAAATGAATTTACCGATTGAAAATACTTACATGAACCAAAGGCACTGGCAAATTGCCCTCCTGTTGGGTTTCTTTACTGTTTTCTATAACCTGGCTGAGGGCCTGGTTTCAATATACTTTGGAGTCTCCGATGAAACCATTGCATTATTTGGCTTTGGCGTAGACTCGTTTATCGAAGTCATGTCGGGAGTCGGTATTATTGCCATGATTCTGCGTATTCGTCATAACCCTGATACCCCGCGTTCTCAATTTGAGCAGGCTGCATTGCGCATGACTGGGCTGGCTTTCTATCTTCTGGCTGCCGGGCTGGTATTGACGATTGTGTTTAACCTGGTTACCGGGCACAAACCGCAAACCACCGTGCCGGGCGCAATCATCTCAACGGTTTCTATCGCGGTCATGCTGTGGTTGGTGTTGGCCAAACGGCAAGTGGGACGCGCGCTTAATTCGGCTCCTATCCTGGCTGATGCGAATTGCACCATGACGTGCGTATACATGTCGCTGGTGTTGTTGATAGCCAGCCTGGTTTATCATGGGACAGGTTTTGGGTTTGTCGATAGCCTGGGCGCGGCTGGGCTGGTCTACTTTTCCTGCCGGGAAGGGCGCGAAGCCTTTGAGAAGGCCGCGGGGATGGAATGCGCCTGTGAGTTACATTTGCAGGAAAAATAGAAAACCGGGCTTTTATGTCCATAAGAAAAGACCAAAAGGATATTCAGATGCTGAAGATTTTGCTGGTCGAAGATATGCCCGACACGGTTGAACTGGTGCGCAAGGCCTTATCTGCACATGGTTATCAGGTGGTCCATGCTCCAGATGCAGAGACAGGATTTCAGATGGCGCTTGACGAGCGTCCAAACCTCATCCTGCTAGACCTGGGCCTCCCCGATTATGATGGGCAGACCCTGGCAGGCTGGCTGCGCGCAGAGCCAACCCTCACCGGTATACCCATCATCGCATTTACCGCCTGGCCGCAAGAAACCGCCCGAAAAATGGTGGAGAGTTACGGCTGCAATGGATACATTCAGAAACCCATTGTAAAGGTCAAAGATTTCGTGGACGAGATTAATTCTTACCTCAAAAACGGCTAAAAGACGCCTGCTATGACTGACGAAAAAATCCAACTCGTTCCGGCGAGCCGATTCACCATTGAGCAGTTGACGGCTATTTATAACCAGACCCGCGTCGATTACCTGGTTCCGATGCCAATGAATGCCAAACGGCTGGGCGATTACATTGCAGATTACGATGTGGACCTCGATCATTCTCTGGTGGCTATGCAAGGAGATGAATTGCTGGGCGTGGCAATGCTGGGCGTTCGCCCAGGGCGAACCTGGATAACGCGCCTGGGCGTCCTCCCTAACATTCGACGTGGCGGCGTGGGCCATGCGTTGATGACCGGTCTGATAGAAAACGCCGCAAAATTGGGCCGAAATTTCGTCATGCTCGAAGTCATCAAAAATAATGTGCCTGCCTACCAGTTATTTCTTAAGCTGGGCTTTCGAGAAGTCGGGGAATTGTTGGTACTTCGCCGTCCGCCGGTCATTCCACCGCCCGACCCAGTTATTGCGGATGCCCAGCGATTAGAACGAATGGATGCCTTGCGCCTTGCCGGGCGCGACCGGGGCACCATGCCCTGGACCAATCAGTCAGAGACTCTTATCAACGCGCAGGATGTCTCTGGTTTGCAAATCACCCTTGCTGATGACAGCCGAGGCTGGTTGGTGTATCAGCGCCAGAAGTTTACTCTAACCCGTTTTGCCTACAAAACCGAAAGGGGAAACCCTGCAACCGTTGCTTATGCTTTTCTTTCGCACTTGCATCACCAGTATCCACGTCTCGATACCCATCTGGAAAATATTCAGCTGAACGACCCGCATCTGCCTGCTTTTTACGAAATGGGCTATGTGGAATCGTTTCGGCGCATCGAAATGTGGCTGGGCAACCCGCCGCCGGAACTGCGTATGAGCGCCCCTGGCGCATTACCCTGAAAGGATTGCGCATCCTGACAATATCATGTTGAATGCGGGGCAAAGACGGTCTATGGTTGAATAATCATGTACAATTTATTAAAGTCAACTTTGTGCAGTATAACCGAGCGAGGATGCAAAACCTGTGGAAATTCATCTGGCCAGTGAACACCTGGGAGAAAGTGGTCGTTCTCCTGGGCGTTGTGTTGATGTATGCTTCGCTCTTCCATCCTGTGGTTACTTCGGTGGGCCCGGTCAGCGCAGCGCTGATTGCTGTTCCGGTGGCGCTGGCGGGTTGGTTCTTTGGCGCAAAAGTGGGGTTGATTGCAGGCCTGGCCAGCATTGGGTTAAACGCCTGGCTTTTTTATCTGCTTGATGGCGCGGCAGGGGTCGCATGGCTGTTGGCGGGTTGGCCGGGCAACCTGATGGTGATAGCTGCTGGTTATAGCGTCGGTCTGGTAAAAAAAGAATTCCTGGAACGCGCGCGTATTCGCTCCGAGTTAAGTTCTCGAGAGCGATTCATCTCCATCCTGGGCCTCGCCGCCAGGGATATTCTTGACCCTAAATTGGCGCACGACCGTTATTTTTACCTTGCCAGCCACCTGGCAAACTTGTTCGTTGCCGATTACGCTTACGTTTTACAATGGAATCCCGCGCAGAGGGGGATGACTCTCCTCGCAACAACTCGTCCGGGTGGCAAACATACAACCAATTTCGTACTGGACAGCGACAAAGCCACCCTCGATTCAATTTACATCGGTCCACGCCAGGCTCTTGTATTAAATCATTCTGCGCCTCCTCATCTGTTCAATCTCTCTACCATCAGAGAGATTTCCATTCCTGCCGGTTCAGAATTCGTCTTGCCGTTGGTGGCAGGGACGTACAGGTTTGGCGTAGTTGTGTTTGGGTTTGACCATCCTCATCGCGTTTCTTCGGAGCAAATCATTTTTGCCCAATTGACCAGTTCTCAGGTGACGCTGGCGCTTTGGACTGCCGAACAAGATATTCAGATAAAGAAACAGTTAAGAGAAGCCAGCACGCTCTCAAAAATCGAGCGCGCTCTGAGCGAAACGGAGAAAATCGGCATTGAAAAGTTGTTGCAACTGATTGTAGATTCAGCCCAGGAATTAATTCCGGCGGCTCAGAAAGTTGTTTTGCATCTGGTGGATACTGAAAATCGGGTTCTGGTACCGCGCGCAGTTTCCGGGGTGGGCAAACTGTCCAGCGTAAAACTAAACATGCGGTTGGGAGAGGGAATCGCAGGCCAGGTTATTGCTACAGGGCAAAGCATCTCCATTTCTGATATCCGCGCGGACCCTCGTTTTGTTCATCAAACCGTTCCAGTGAAATACCGATCTCTGATTGTGTCTCCCATCAAAAAGAGTCAGTATGATGTGGTGGGAACCATCAGCATTGACAGCGAACTTTCGAACGCTTTTATGCCTGATGACGAACGCCTGCTTGAGGCGCTCGGCGTACAGGCGGCCATTGCAATTGAAAATGCCAGCCTGCTGGAAACCACCTGGCAAGATTTGCAGGAAATTAACGCACTCTATCACATCAGCAGAAGCCTTGCCGCTACTCTCGACCCTGACCAGTTGTTCCATGAAACCACCAGTCTGTTACGGGAAATTTTTGGCTACTATCACATTCAGGTCTTTGTTGCTGACCCACGCACCGGCGACCTGGTGGTTCGACAGGCAAGCGGTGAACAGGCCGCTGCTTTAATGGAACAGGGAAATCGTATAGCCGTTGGAGCGGGCATCGTTGGCCATGTGGCTGAGTTGGGGGAACCATTTGTTACCAATAATGTGGAGGCGGTTGTCTTTTTCATGCGCCACCCCCTGCTGCCAGATACGCAGTCCGAATTGACCGTCCCTATCAAAATTGATGGCAAAGTACTGGGGGTATTAGATATTCAAGAAAGACCTCCGCGCCAGTTTTCGCAACGACAAATGAACCTGATGGTAGCCGTTGCAGACCAGCTGGCAGTGGCTCTGCAAAAGGCAACTTTGTATCAGGAATTGCAAGCCTCTTTGCATCAGGAAAAAGAAATGCGCGCCCAACTTATTCAGAGCGAAAGGCTTGCGTTGGTCGGCAGGCTGCTGGCCTCGGTTTCGCATGAACTGAACAATCCCTTGCAGGCCATTCAAAATGCTCTGTTCCTCATCAAAGGAGATGAAGAATTATCTCAACAGAGCCGCCAGGATTTAGATATTATTCTCTCAGAGACAGAACGCATGGCGTCTCTGATTGGCAGGCTGCGTTCGACCTACCGCGCCACCCAGGTGGAAGATTTCCAGGAAATCTCGCTCAATGACATGATTGAGGATGTCCACGCTCTCACATCCACCTACATGAGACATCGGAAGATTGCCTTTACGTTTCATCCCGACCCTGACCTGCCTGCTGTGTCAGTTATCCCCGATAAAATTCGGCAGGTTATCCTCAATTTGTTTATGAATGCGATTGAAGCCATGCATAGCGGCGGCGAACTCACCATTAAAACCTGCCACTTGCCCGAACAAGAACAGGTTTTAATCACTGTCGCTGATACCGGGCCAGGCATCAACCCTTCCATTCAACCGCGCATTTTCGAGCCGTTTGTGACGGATAAAGATACTGGCACAGGGCTTGGTTTAACCATCACTGCCGACATTGTTCATCAACACCGCGGCGAGATTCAGGCGGAGAACAATCCGGGCGTTGGAGCGATTTTCAAAGTGTGGCTGCCTATCAGGAGGGCTGAATGACTACCGGCGCAACTGGTCATATCCTCATCATCGATGACGAGGTTTCTTTGCGTCACACTCTGGCGCGTATCCTCCAGCGCGCCAATTTTCAGGTCACGACCGCCGCCAGTGGTCAGGAAGGTTTGGCTTTGCTGGGCCAACATGCTTTCGACCTGGTATACCTGGATATTCGGATGCCCGACATGAGCGGGATGGAAGTGTTAAAGCGCATTCATGCAACTCTGCCAGAACTGCCGGTTGTGCTGTTCACCGCCCAGCCTGACCTCAATTCCGCGCTAGAAGCACTCCGACAGGGAGCAGCCGATTATCTGCTGAAACCGCTTCAGCCTGGTGACATCATTCAACGCACCCAAACCATTCTTGCCCGGCAGGAGCGGGAGCGTCGCAAACGTCAAATCCGGTCTCAGATAGAATTGCTGGAGGCCGAACTCAAAAGTCTGGAAAGCGCCGAGACTCTTCCGCCGCCGGTGTCTGCTCCTGAAAATGGGGCTGACCGCTTCTTAAAGCGCGGCAAAATTACCCTGGATTTGCACGCCCGGCGATTGACGTTTGGCGACCAAAATATCAACCTGCCCCCCACCACGTTCGATTATCTGCTGGTTTTGCTCAGGCACGCCCCCAACGTAGTTGACTATCAAACCCTGGTCACGGAGGCGCAGGGGTACCAGGTCGAACTTCGAGAGGCCCAGGAACTGTCCAAGTGGCACATTCACCAGATTCGACAGGCTCTTGAACCAGATGAGCACAGCCCAAGATACCTGATTAATGTGCGGGGAACTGGATACCGCTTTATTACAGATTAACCGTCTCACAGGTTGGAACGCCTTGGGACGGTTTTTTCTTATCTTCTAACTTTTGCCAACTATTCCTGCATATCGCTAACCTCGCAAACAAAAATATCGTGGAAAATATGTATATGGCGACTGATACCATGTCCAATATTTCCGATATTATCCATGCGCGTATTCTGGTCGTGGACGATAACCCCGGTACGGCAGAGACTCTGGCGCGCGCCATAGCCCGAATTAGTCCCAATCTGGACGTGATTTCTGCAACGGATGGTGAAACTGCTCTCCAGATGGTCGGTGACCGAGCAGTCGACCTGGTTATTACCGATATGATGATGCCCGGCATGAATGGGCTGGAACTGACCGACCGTCTTCGTCAGCGCTCCTCGGGCAACCGGCTCTACACCATTCTAATAACCGCTTATGACGTGCCAGGACTGCGCGAAAGCGCCCGGCGGATGAAAGTCAACGATGTTTTGATTAAGCCGTTTTCACCCGAACGGATTTGTCAGATTGTGCGCCGCGCGCTGGAGCGTTCTCAGCCGGTTCCTGTTTTCCCTGGTCAAAACGTTCAGGCAAACCCTAAATTCAAAATCCTGGCAGCCGATGACAACCCAAGTAACCTTGCGCTGTTGTTGCGATATTTGCAACAAGAAGAATATCAAATCCTCACAGCATCGAATGGCGTTGAAGCGCTTCGAATGCTTCAGGCTGAACCGTTTGACTTGTTGCTGCTAGATGTGAATATGCCGGAGATGGACGGCTTTCAGGTGCTGGAAAAGATGCGCTCCACTCCAAACCTGGAGCACATCCCGGTCATCATCATCACTGCTGCGCGGCTCGACCCGGTGGATATGCAATATGCGCTGAACACTGGAGCCGATGATTACGTGACGAAGCCTTTTGACCGCCGCGAACTGCTGGCGCGTATTCGCACCCGGCTGCGGGTTAAAGAGGCTGAAGATGTCATCCGCCGCCGCAACCGAGAACTCAACCTGCTGCCCGAAATCGGACGGGAATTGAGCGCTCGCAACACCATCAACGACCTTGCCGATATCATCCTGAAACGTACGGTAGAAACCCTGGGGGCTTTCATGGGGCACCTGGTATTGCTGGAGCAGCAAGGGATGATGCATCAAACGGAAATCGTCTCCTCCGCCAAGCGAGATGACCTTACGCCCCAATTACCCGACCTGGCGCCGATTCTGGCTCAATTGAACGAGACCCGTCAGGGAATCGTAATTAGCGATACGCGGATTGATAAGCGCTGGCCGGTGTCTCCAGGCGATTTATCTCGCTCTGTGATGATTGCGCCGATTTTTGGCCGCTTTGACCTGTTGGGATTACTGGCTCTGGCGCATGAACAACCTGGTTATTTTTCACAGGAACATGTGTTCCTCCTGCAAGCCATTGCCAGCCAGGCGGCGATTGCGGTGGAGAATGCCCGCTTGTTTGCTACGATGAAGCAGGAACAGCAGCGGTTGCAGGCTGTCTTGCAGAACACGACCGATGCGGTTTTGATATTCGATTCCCAGAGAAAAATCTCTCTCGTCAACGCCGCAGCCCAGAAATTATTCAGAGATATTGCCATTGAAATTGAACAACCCCTTCAGTCTGGAGCGAAAGACAACCCGCTGGTCGGCCTTTTAGAAAAAGCCCAAATAGCGAATACCCCTCAAGCCTGTAGGGTTAACTGGCCCGATAAACGCACCGTTAATTTGTGCGTTACTCCCATTGAAGATGGCTATGTTGCTACTGTGCATGATATTTCGTCAAGAGGATAAGAATTATGAAACTTTCACAAACGTCTGGTAATCGCGTGCTGGGATGGTCTTATCTGATTTTCTTCCTGGCAATGCTCGTCTCAATACTATTGGTTGCTATGCAGCCATCCTCTGCGCAGGCACAGTCGGCGCGTAAGCAAGTATTGTTTATTAATTCCTACCATCCCGGGTATAAGTTTTCCGATGATGTGACGCGCGCTATCACAGAGACCTTTGCCGAGCAGGGGAATATCGACTTGCGCATCGAATATCTGGACACCAAGCGCGTTGACAGCCCAGAGTATTATGAAGAGGTCAAAACCCTTTACCAGGTCAAATATAAGAATGCCAAACTTGACCTCGTGATGTCTTCTGATGATGCGGCTTTGAACTTCCTGTTTAAGTATGCTGACAGCCTCTTTCCGAATGTGCCGGTTGTCTTTGTCGGAGCGAACTTTTTCGATGTCAACCGACTGGCAGGCTATGAGCGATTTACAGGCATCAGCGAAGAAGCCGATATTGCTGGCACGCTCGATGTTGCTTTGCAGATTCATCCTGCGACCCAACAAATTGTTATCATCACCGATACTACCGTTACAGGCCAAAGAATCAATCAAATTCTGGATGGGGTAATTGTCCAATATCCGCAAATCAATTTTGTCATCCTCGCAGATGTTTCGATGGGAGAACTCCAGCAACGAGTGGGCAATTTGCCAGCCGATAGCCTGGTGTTGTTAACCATCTTCAGCCGCGACAAAGAGGGTGCATTTTTTGAGTATGATGTTTATTCTTCAATGATTGCCGAAAGCAGCAGCGTGCCGGTCTATGCCACCTGGGATTTTAGTTTGGGATATGGTGTTGTAGGCGGCAAAATGACCAGCGGTTATACCGAAGGTCAGCGCGCAGCGAACCTGGCAATTCGCATCCTGAACGGCGAGTCTCCGCAATCGATTCCGGTAGAAAAGCAGACCCAGGCCCAACTCCTTTTCGATTACAAGGCCATGCAAAGATGGGGAATTGATGTTTCACAATTGCCCGCCGGAAGCACTGTCATCGACCGCCCGATTTCGTTCTACGAACAAAATGCCACTCTTATCTGGAGCGTTATCGCAGGGTTTATATTGCTCCTGTTTGTTATCGTTTTCCTTGCCATTAATAACAATCAACGTCGTCTGGCGCAGCGGGAATTGGCGCGTGCCAACCGCGAGTTACAAGATTTCCAGGCTACGCTCGAAAAACGGGTCGAGGAGCGCACTCGTGCTCTTACTACCGTGTCTGAAATCAGCACAGCCGCCTCCACCATTCTGGAAATCAATATCCTGTTACAGGAAGTGGTCAACCTATCCAAAGAGCGATTTGGGCTATATCACTCTCACATTTATTTGTTGGACGAAACAGGCGAGAACCTGGTGCTGGCTTCTGGCGCAGGCGAAGTAGGTCGTCAGATGGTTGCCGAAGGTCGCTCCATCCCCGTTAATCTTGAACGTTCGCTCGTCGCTCGCGCTGCCCGTGAACGCCGGGGCGTTACAGTCAATGACGTGACCCAAGAGCCCGACTTCTTGCCCAACCCGATGCTGCCCGATACCCACGCTGAATTGGCTGTCCCGATGATGGTAGGTGATAGGGTAATTGGCGTGTTTGACGTTCAGTCTGAGCAGGTGGGCCGATTTGACGAGGCCGATATCGCTGTCCAAACGACCCTGGCCGCGCAGATTGCCTCTGCTATCCAAAATGCCCGATCGTATACCGAAATTCAACACAGCCAGCAGCTCCTATCTGATGCGCTAAAAATTGCTCGTATTGGTAACTGGGAATATGATGTGGAGAAAGACCTTTTCACATTCAATGACCATTTTTATTCAGTTTTTCGCACGACGGTTCAAGAAGTAGGGGGATACCAGATTTCTTCCGCCGAATACGCGCGCCGGTTTGTTCATCCTGAAGATGCTCCTCTGGTTGGAAAAGAAATTCAACGAACTCTTGAATCTAAAGAGCGTTATTTTCATGCAAATTTGGAACACCGCATCATTTTCTCAGACGGGGAAATTGGCTATATTGCCGTCAACATCACCGTCGAACGCGATGAAAATGGAAAAATACTCCGTTGGTATGGCGCCAATCAAGACATTACTGAGCGCCGGCGAGCCGAGGAACTCAACAAGCAGCGCGCCTTCCAGCAAGAAGCCATTAACCTCATCACCCAAAAAATTCAAAGCACAACCAGCATGGAAGATGCGCTTCAAATTGCTGCCCGCGAGTTGGGTCACGTTTTGGGCAGGAAGCCTGTGATGGTGGCGATTGAACCAGCCATGTTGTCAAAAGACAAGGAAACCCGATAATGAAAAATAACCTATCTATTCCATTTGCTTTGCGCAATCTTTCTTTACGCAGCAAATTACTGCTGAGTATCCTCATTATCACTGGCCTTTCCATTGTTGCATCTGGCTATTTCTTCTACTCGCGTACCCAACAGGCGCAGCGTTTTCTTGAAAACGAATTGCAGAAAACCGTGCGCCAGCAGTCTGAACAGCAGTTAAATAGCACAGTATTAGCGGAGGCCCAAGCCTTCGACCAATCCCTATTGAATGTAACTGCGGTTATCACTCGTCTCTCTGCTTATCAGACCTCTCTTTATGCTCAGAAATCCATCCTTTCCGATGGAAGATACTGGAACGCTGCCGACAAACTGATCCAATTCCCCGAGGGTCAATTTGGGAATCCAAAAACCGATGCGGCCGCTGTGTTCATTCCCAATACAATTTCATTGACCGACGATCTATTACAAGAAATGAATCTGAATATCTACTTGGATTTTACAGTTCCCGCCGTCTTGAGAAGCTCACCCGATATGGTTGCCCTTTATTTTATCAGTGAGCAGGGAGTTACACTCTATTATCCAAACATCGAACTCGCCAAAATTGCCCCTCCAGGTTTCGACCCGCGAACGCAATCTTACTATCTCGCTGGACTGCCACAGAACAACCCGGACAAGAAACCAGTATGGGGAGAACCCTATCAGGATACCGCTGGCGCTGGTCTGATTGTGACTGCCAGCATCCCTGTTTATGACCATATGAACAACTTTAAGGGCGTATTAGGCGCGGATATGCAACTCGAAACCATTACCCAAAAAGCGCTGAACATACAGGTAGGAAAAACCGGTTTCGCCTTTCTGATTGACCGTTACGCCCATCTAATTGCCATGCCACAGGCTGGTTATGACCTTTTCAACATAACCCCTGAGACGGTCAGGCCAGGTGAAACAGCGAAAGAAACCCTGTTCGATAAAGTGCCGGGTGGCTTTTCAGACATTTTGCTTGATATGACCAATGGCAAAACAGGTGTAACCACGCTTACCATTGAAGACATGCCTTACTATATGGCGTATGCTACGCTTCCTACAACTGGCTACAGTTTGGGATTGATTGTGCCAACGGTGGAATTGGATGAACCGTTTCTGTTTGCTCAAGAGAAGATTGTGGCAGAAACGCAGGCAACTTTGCGCTTTTCGTTGCTGGTTGCCCTGGGAGTCTTTCTCATTAGCGCGGTTGCCAGCCTGGTGCTTGGGCAAAGCATTTCTGGTCCGCTGGTTAGGCTGACCGAGGTTGCGCGGCAAATTCAGGCAGGCAATTTCAAGGTGCGCGCATCCGTTGAAACCAATGATGAAATCGGTACGCTGGCAAACGTATTCAACAACATGACCAGCCAGATTCAAGAATCCTTTGTTGAACTCGAACAGCGCGTGGCTGAGCGCACCCGCGCCCTGCAAACCTCTCTCGAAGTCAGCCGCCGCCTGTCTGCCGCCACCAGTCCCCGCCAACTGGCAGTGGATGTGGTTGAACATGTGCAGGCCGCTTTTGGCTACTATCATGCCCACATCTACTTCTTTGATGAGCAGAATGAGAATCTGGTGATGGCAGGTGGCACAGGTCAGGCTGGCGCGGCAATGCTCGCTGCCGGCCATAGCATCCCCAAAGGGCGTGGTCTGGTGGGGCGCGCTGCTGAAACCAATGAACCGGTTCTGGTTTCGGACGTTTCGCAGGCCATCGGTTGGCTGCCCAACCCATTGCTGCCCGATACCAAATCAGAAGCCGCCGTCCCGATTTCTGTTGGCAACCAGGTTCTGGGCGTGTTGGATGTGCAGCAAAACATCGTCAACGGATTGGGCGAAAATGACATCGTACTCTTGCAATCGTTGGCCAGTCAGGTTGCCATTTCTTTGCAAAATGCTCGCGCTTATGAGCAATCGGCCATGCGGGCTGAAATGGAAGCGGCGGTAAACTATATTAGCCAGCGTATACAGCGCGCCAGCACGGTTGAAGAAACTTTGCAAACCGCTATTCGTGAATTAGGCCAGGTTTTGGGCGCAACTCGCGTGCGTGCCCGAATTGGTTTCGAATCGAATCCGCCTGACGAAGCCCGCCGAAATTAAGAAAGTCACCCAATAAATTGGTATAGAGAAAGAAAAGCGAGGTCATGATGAGTGAACAATACAAGTTGAACATCAACCAGGAAGTGGAAGAACATCAAAAGCAGCGTGGCCTATGGGTCGCGGGCATTTTTACCGCTGTGAGCGCAATCTTTATGGTCATCTCGGCTTACGCGGCTCTGGTTGTCCAACAAGGCCGGTTTGCTCTGGAAGACATCATCTTGATGCCGACCACCTTTATCCTGACCATCGCCAGCCTGCTAAGTTACTTTTGGATGCGGCAGGGACGTTATCAGGCGGGAAGTGAATTGCTGTTCTTTGCGATGATGATGACACCGGTTATGGCAACGCTGATGCTTTCGAATATCCTTTGGATTGCGCTTGCGTTTACGGTAATTTTTTTCTGGGGGATGTATAGCCTGGTTTTACTCAAAAGTTCAAGGCCTCTTGCGTTGGGCGCGATTGCACTCGCAATTTTAATTTTCAGCGGTATCGAAATTTGGAACCCTGATTTTCGTGGCATTTCAGACGTAGCGGTTAAGGTTACTCCTTTTGTAATTGTCCTTGCTGCCATTGCTTTTCTCGCGCTAATCGTCTATCAGGCCTGGGACAAGATTGTTGGTTCCATCATCAACCGCCTGACTGCGTTGGTTTTGGTTGTATCCATTCCTCTACTGATTGGTGTAACGGTATACATCAGCAGCCGCGCCGGAAATGAAATTCAAACCCAGGCTCTTCATGCCCTGGAAGACCACAATCAGTCCCTCTCGTCCAATATTTCTGTTTGGCTTGAGCAGCATGTGCAAACCATAAAAGAAATGTCCATGTTGCCGGATATCGTCAGCATGGACCCGGCACGTCAGAAGCCAACGCTTAAGGTCGTTGCGAATGCTCACCCCAATTTGTTCCTGGTACATACCATTGGCCTTGATGGAATAAACATTTCCCGCAACGATGACGCTGACCTCACCAACTATAGCGACCGCGTCTGGTTTTTGCGCGCCAAAGAGGGCGAACCGATTACATTTGATGTCGTTATTAGCCGCACCATTGGCAAACCTGTTCTTGTCATTTCAACCCCAATCTACGACCAATCAGAAATAGTAGGCGTAGCATCCATTGTATCTGAACTGGTAGAAATTAGTGAAGAATTACTCGACGTCGAATCACGGCGCGGCATTACTTACGTTGTGGATGCAAATAATCGTGTTGTCGCGCATCCTGATCCCGCCTATACTGAAGGGGATTTGCAAGATTTTAGTACATATCCACCGGTAGCGGCCTTGCGTGAAGGAGTAACTGGAAAGTTCACTTTTACAGATGAAAACGGTATTGCATGGGTTGCCTACTTAACCAGGCTTGAAAACGAATGGGGCATCATTTCCCAACAATCAGAGGCTGAACTATTCGCGCTTGTGAGACAATTCCAAATCACCTCCACGATATTCATTGTCATTGGTTCCGCGATACTTTTTGGCCTGGCATGGTTTGCCATTCGCCGCTCCCTCCAGCCGATTGGCGCGTTGACCACCACAGCTTCTGCCATTGCCGCGGGAGAATTAAACCGGGTTGCAGAGGTCGGAGGCCGTGATGAAATTGGCGTGCTGGCATCTGCCTTCAATAACATGACGACTCAGCTGCGCGATTTCATTGCCAGCCTTGAATCCCGCGTTGCAGAGCGCACGCGTAACCTGGAACTTGCCGCCAAAGTTGGACGCACCGTATCCCAGGTGCGTGCTTTGGATGTCATGCTTAAAGATGCCGCCGAACTTATCCGCGCCCAGTTTGCCCTTTATTATGTTCAGGTCTACCTGGTCAACCCCGCCCAAACTCATCTGGTTTTAGCAGCAGGCACGGGCGAGGCAGGCACAGCCTTGCTTGCACGCAAGCACCAATTGCCTCTCAATACTGGTTCTATCAATGGGCGCGCCGCTGTCGAAAGAAGGCCGGAAGTCATTTCAGATACCTCCAAAAGCGCCGTCTTTAAACCCAATCCCTTGCTGCCAGAGACTCGTTCTGAAATGGCCGTACCGCTGATGATTGGTGACCGCGTGGTAGGCGTGCTGGATATGCAGAGTAAACAAGCCGGTTCTCTGAATCAGGATATATTGCCCGCCTTCGAGGCGCTGGCTGGTCAATTGGCGATTGCCATTCAGAACGCTACCCTGCTGGCAGAAGCCGAACAGGCCCGCGCCGAAGTGGAGGCCCAGTCTCGCCGCCTGGCGCGCGCTGGTTGGAAGGAATATCTGGATGCCCTTCACAAACCTGAACAAACCGGCTTTGTTTTTGAGCAGAACCAGATTTTGCCGCTAGAAAGCGAAGCCGCAACAGAACCCTCCGAAGCCTTAACCGCGCCGATTTCCCTCGCTGAAGAGCAGATTGGTTCTCTGACAATCGAAGTCGAACCCGAACGCCAAACCCCACAAACGATTGAACTGCTCAACATCGTTGCCCGCCAGGTGGCCCAACAAATCGAAAACTTGCGCCTGCTCGAAAACGCCGAACGTTATCGCTTCGAAGCCGAACAGGCTGCCCGCCGCCTGACCCGCGAGGGCTGGGAAGAATATTTCCAGGCGCAATCTCGCCAATCCCTGGCCTATTTCTATGACCTGAAAGAAGTCAAGCCGTTGGAAACAGTCGCGGCCTTGCAAACCGAACCTGCGCTGGCGGTGCCCGTCAGAGTACGCGAGGAAACCATTGGCAAACTGGCGGTTCTCGACCTCGATACTGCTGACCCCGAAACCCTCGAACTGGTTCATACCGTCTCCGAGCGGTTAAGTGAACACCTTGAGAGTTTGCGCCTGCTCGAAGAAACCCAACGCGGACAGGTTGAACTGAACAAGCGCGCCCAAAAACTGGCAGCGGTTTCCGAAATCAGCACCATCTCTTCCCGCGAAACCGATGTTAATCGCATGTTGGAAACCGTCGTTCACCTCACGCAGCGCAAATTCGGTTTGTATCATGCCCACGTTTTCACCTACGACCCAAACCATCGTCAACTTTCCATTGTGGCCTGTGGCTGGAAGGAAGGCGATGAACACGAAGGTACCCACGGCACAACCACCATTTTGATAGACCAGGAACAATCGCTGGTGGCCCGCGCTGCCCGCACCCGCGCCCCGGTTGTCGTCAATGATGTGCACCATGAACCGGGATGGCTGCCCAATCCCATGTTGCCAGATACGAATTCCGAATTAGCGGTTCCTCTGGTGATTGGCGATGAAATATTGGGCGTGCTGGATGTTCAGTCTGACCACTACAACGCTTTCAGTGAAGAAGATGTCAACATTCAAATGACGCTGGCCGCTCAGGTTGCAACCGCGCTACAAAATGCCCGCAACTACGAACGTGCCCGCCGCCAGGCCGAACGTGAAGCCATGCTCAATGCCATCAGCCAGAAGATTCAGAGCGCCACTTCGGTCGAGGCCGTGTTGCAAATTGCCGCCCGCGAACTGGGTCATGCTCTCGGCGCGCCGCGCACCATTGCTCAGTTGAGCATGAAAGACCATAACTAACCGGACAGGCCAGGAGACCACGCACCATGTCCAACGATAAACTCCACAGCCGCATCCAATCGCTGTTTGCAGACATCGAACAACTTGCCTCCAACCCACAAGTTGAGATTGAAAAAATGCGCTGCGAGTTGGATTCACTGCGCGCGCGCGTGGCCGAACTGGAGTCTCAGTTCTTGCAAAGCCAACTCCTAAGCCCTGATTGTCAAGAACAACATCCTCCACGACTTGTGGAGATTGAATCCAGCCCGCAAACCACTCAACCCGCTCGGCCCCGTGCTGCGGCTCCAATCATTTACGAAAAAGAGCAGGTTGCTTATGTATTCAACGGTGAACGGATTGAACCTTTGCCTGAACCGTCGCTCTCAAATTTAGAAATCCAGCCAGCTCTGCGCGCTCCGCTGATAGACAGCGGCAAGCCAATCGGCGCGGTGTTCGTTGAACCTGCGCCAGAGCGGCAATGGGGAGATGATGAAGCCCACCTGACCGAAGCAATCGCCCGCCAGGTCTCGCTCCAAATCCAAAACCTGCGCCTGCTCGAAGCCGCCGAACGTGCTCGCGCCGAAGCGCAGGCCGCCACCCGCCGCTACACCCATGAAAGCTGGCAATCCTTTCTGGATGCCATTCACCAAAGCGAACGTATTGGCTATGCCTATGACCAGGCCGGGGTCGAACCGTTTATCGAACCATCCCCCGCCGACATCGACTTTCACGAAACAGTTTCAGTGTTGGATGAACACATCGGCAAACTCTATCTGAAATCGGCCCCTGGCAAACCACTGACCGAGGATGACAAAGCCCTGGTCTCTGCCGTTGCGCGACAGTTGGGGCAACAGGTTGAAAACCTGCGCCTGCTGGCCGATGCCGCCCGCGCCCGCGCCGAAGCCGAAGAAGCCACTCGCCGCATGGCGCGCGATAGTTGGAAAGCCTACGCAGCGAACAAGCCTGAATCCGCCCTGGCATTTCTGTATGACTCCAACCAGGTTCTGCCGCTCATTGAACCGCCCACCGACATCAGCCTGTCAAAACCGCTGATGGTACGTGGGGAACCGATTGGTGAACTGGCTGTGGCCGGATTGCCCAACATCTCGCCTGAAATGGCTGACCTGATGGATGCCATTGCCGCCCAGGCCAGTGTCCACCTTGAAGCCCTGCGCCTGACGGAAGAACTGCAAAAACGCGCTGCCGAATTACAAGAACTTGACCGTCTGAAATCATCCTTCCTGGCGAACATGAGCCATGAACTGCGCACCCCGCTCAACTCCATCCTTGGCTTCTCCGATGTCATGCTGGAGGGCATTGATGGGCCATTGACCGAATACATGGAAAATGACCTGCGTCTGATTCAGAAAAACGGCCAACACTTGCTTTCGCTGATTAACGACGTTCTTGATATGGCAAAAATTGAATCCGGACGCATGAACCTGCACCCAGAAAGATTCAAAGTCCATGACATGCTCGAAAACGTTATCAGCATCACCTCTACCCTGGCCAATGCCAAAAACCTGGCTCTCTACATTGACCCGGATTCTGAAAAAGAACTCGAAATTGTCGCCGATAACACACGCCTCAATCAAGTGATGATTAACCTGGTCAACAATGCTATTAAATTCACCGAGACGGGGCAAATTTCTCTGCATGCTCGCGCGCTTGACAGTGATAAAATCTTAATCACAGTCACGGATACGGGTATTGGCATTCCCGCTGACCATTTGGAAAAAATCTTTCAAGAATTCTCCCAGGTCGATACATCAACCACCCGCAAGGTTGGCGGCACGGGGTTGGGTTTGCCGATTAGCCGCCGCCTGGTCGAAATGCATGGGGGGCGTCTATGGGCCGAAAGCGCCGGAATCCCTGGGCAGGGTTCCACGTTTTATGTCGAATTGCCCATCGAAGCCAAAATCACTGAAACCATTGAGAAACGAGCCAAATAGCCATGTCCAAGCCTGTTCATCTGGAATGCACCATCTGTGGTTATCAGCAACCTTATCAACCATTCAGCCCCACTGTTTGTGCGCAATGTGGTTCGCAGTGGCTCGAAACACGCTACGATTACGCGGCCTTTAAGCGTGAAATTTTGCGCGGATTGCCTGGTCGGCCCTTCAACATGTGGCGCTACCAGGACATCTTGCCGCTCGAAAACCCCGCCGGGCTGGATTTGTACCCCGCTGGCGGAACGCCGCTCTGGCTCTCGCAGCGTTTTGCGCCCGCCCTTGGCCACACCAGCGTTTACATCAAAGATGAGCGCTACGGCCCCACCAGCTCCTTCAAAGACCGGCAGGCTGCTGGCGCGGTGGCTGCCATGCTCGAAAGTGGAGTCAAAGAAGCCGTCATTGCATCCACCGGCAACGCCGCGGTTGCCTATGCCGCCGCCTGCGCCCGGGCCGGAATCAAACTGTGGGTCTTCATGACCAGCCTTGTCCCACAAGAAAAACTGCGTGAAGCCGCCCTGTTTGGCGCCGAAGTGATTCGCGTCAGCGGCAATTACGACCAGACCAAGCAAATCGCCGCCCAGTTTGCCCAACGCCGCCGCCTGTTGCTCGACCGGGGCGCAAATTCCATCCCGGCCCGCGAATCGATGAAAACCATCGCCTATGAAATCGTTGAACAACTCGGCTGGCGCGCCCCCGATTGGTACATCCAGGCCGTCAGCGGTGGCATGGGGCCAATTGGCGTATATCAGGGGTTTGAAGAACTGCTCCGTATGGGACTCATCGACCGCATTCCCAAACTCGCCATTATCCAGGCGGAGGGTTGCTCGCCGATGGTGCGCGCCTTCAAAGCCGGAAAAAACATCGCCGAGCCGGTCATCCCTGATACATCCATTATCATCCTCTCCACTGGCGACCCCGGCGCCTCGTACACCCATCTCTGGAATCTGACCCAAAAATATGGCGGCGTGATGGAATCGGTCACAGACGCCGAATCTTTTGCTGCCATGCGCTCATTGGCCAAAAGCGAAGGGATGGCCGTCGAACCTGCTACCTCGGTCGCTTTTGCCGGGTTGGAAAAACTGCTCAAAAACAACGTTATTCGTCCCGAAGAGATGGTTGTCGTCAATTGTACCGGACACACCTTCCCGGTCGAAAAACATGTTTTGGGCGACCAATGGGCAGTGGATGTCCACCTGAGCGAAGGGCAGGCGCCCGCCCCGCGCGAAGGCCTGCAGGCCGCGCTCGAAAACCTGGATGAAAAAGCCACCACCGTATTGCTGATTGATGACAACCCCGACGACGCCCTGCTCATTCGTCGCATTCTCGAAGCGCGTAAATCCTACCGCGTTTTTCACGCCAAAGATGGCTGGGAGGGCCTGTCTATGGCCCGCCAAAAACTCCCCGACCTGATTGTGAGTGACCTGACCATGCCCGGCATAGACGGCTTTGGCCTGGTCGAAGAATTGAAACTCGACCCGCGCACGGCTGACATCCCGATTGTCGTGGTCAGCGCCAAGGATATTACCGACGAAGAACGGCAGCGGTTGAATGGACATATCCAGGCTCTCTACCAGAAAGGTTCTCTCACGCCGCGTAAATTTGTTGAACAAGTTGTTCAAACGATTGAAGAAGAGAAAAATGGCGAAAAAGGAGCCTGACCTATGGGCAAAAATATCTTGTGCATCGAAGACAATCCCGATAACATGATGCTTCTCAAGCGTGTTCTCGAATCCGCTGGATTTTCGATGCGACAGGCATTCAATGGTCTGGACGGAGTGAAAATTGCCGAAACAGAGCCGATTGACCTGGTATTGCTGGACATTAATCTGCCCGATATTGATGGCTACGAAGTAACGCGCAGGCTGCGCGCCAGCCATATTTCCAATGCCACCTGCCTTCCCATTCTCATTATTACTGCCAATGTCCAAAAACGGGATGTCGACCAGGCCCTGGCCGCTGGCGCAACTGAGTTTATCACCAAGCCGATTGATATTTTTGAATTGTGTGACCGGGTTGGAAGTTATCTGTCTTCTTCCAACCAGTAGCCCAGCGTTTATGCTGTCGGTCTTGGCATCTTTCAATCAACCACCAACGAAACAATAAGAGCCTTTGCAAGCCGCCTTTCTCTGGCTTTGTGGATGGAAAATTACGGAGTATGGTTATGGGAAACAACGTCTTGTACATAGAAGATAACCCGGATAATTTGCTACTCGTCAAGCGCGCTTTGGAATCGCGCGGTTATCGTCTTCTACAAGCCATGACCGGTTTAGAAGGGGTTGCTGTTGCAGAAAAGGAAGACGTGGATTTGATATTGCTGGACATCAACCTGCCTGATATTGATGGCTACGAAGTGGCAAACCGCTTGCGGCACAGCAGCAAACATGCGCTGGCCTATGTTCCCATCATCGCCATCACTGCCAATGCGCTCAAGGGGGATGCCGAAAAGGCGCTGGCGGCAGGCTGCGATGTATATATGTCCAAGCCCATTAATATTCGAGAATTATGGGCGCGGGTAGAGGGATTTATCCCCTCAGAAGGCTAGTCACTCTCAAGCGGTTTTGGGTACTATGCCGGGAAAGTGGGTTCCTGGCATTTTTTTTGGCTCATTCTTACCTGGCTTGACGCGGATATTTAAAGAAAGTAATATCACGCTGAAATCAATCATCCTCAGGAGAAATACCCTATGAACGTTGGTGACTTCCATGGCTGGCCCACGCGAATTCTTGAAAATAACTTTCTGCGGCTCGAGTTCCTGGCGGCCTCCCCGCGTATTGTCCGCTTTTCGCCCGTTGGCAAGGCAAACCTGTTCGCCGACCTGGGTAACGAGTTCAACGAAACCCCCTATGGCCCGTTCTACTTCCGGGGTGGGCATCGCCTGTGGCACTCGCCCGAGGCCATGCCGCGCACCTACATGCCCGATAACGAAGGAGCAGCCGTTAGCGAAGTCCCCGGCGGGGTGCGCATTGACCAGCCCGCCGAACCCTGGACGCACATCGCCAAGAGCATTGAAATTCGCCTCAACGACAGCCAGCCGCAGGTCATCGTTCATCACGAAATGCGCAACGACGGCCCCTGGGCAGTGGAATTTGCTCCCTGGGCACTCACCATGTTTCGGCTGGGTGGCGTGGGAATCTTCCCCCAGCCGGTAGGAAATGCTGACCCGTCTGGCCTGCTTGCCAACCGCTATCTCGCCATCTGGCCGTATACGAAAATTGACGACCCGCGTCTGACCCTGCGCAACGACTTCCTCCTGCTGCGCGCCAGCGGCGGCTTGCCTCCCGTCAAAGTGGGTTACTTTAACCCGCACGGCTGGCAGGCTTACTTCCTCGATGAGACGCTGTTCATCAAGCGCTTTGACCCACAGCCTGGCGCCAACTTCCCCGATGGCGGCTGCAACACTGAAACCTACACCAACCACAAATTTATCGAATTAGAAACCCTGGCCCCACTTGCCAAACTCGCTCCCGGAGAAACCGTCACGCACACCGAAACGTGGGAGGTCTTCGAAGGGCTGTCGCACCCTCTCATCCCGCCCGCCGTGGCAGAAATCGTAAGCCGGTTAAGCCGGAATTAATTCCGGCTTAACCGATTTGGAGAACAGAATGGACGCACTCGAAACCATTCGCAAACGCCGCAGTATTCGCAAGTTTACTGGCGAACCAATTCCTAGAGCCGACCTCGAAGCGATTGTGGATGCGGGACGCCTGGCCGCCACCGGCCACAACCACCAGCCCTGGGACTTCATTGTCGTCACCAATCGAGAAACCATCATGCAATTCCTGCCTGCTGCGCCGTGGATTATCCAGGCCGGGGCGGTCATTGCCGTTGTGCTTGACCCAGAAACCCGCTGGTGGGTACAAGACGGGGCTGCCGCCATCCAGAACATGCTCCTTGCCAGCACCGCTCTCGGCTATGGCGCGTGCTGGGTAGAGGGCGATGTATTACCGCGCGAGGAACACTTCAAAGACTTGCTCGACGTTCCCCATGCGAAACGCCTGATGGCGCTGATTCCGGTCGGAGTTCCGGCAGAAAACCCGGCGCGGGAGAAAAAACCACTCGCGCAGGTCATTCACTGGGAAAAATTTTGAGAGAAAACCTATGGAAACCCCCATCCACCCCCTCATCACCGCCCGCAACGAACGCACGCGCTGGTTCCGCCAGGCCCGCTTTGGAATGTTCATCCACTGGGGCTTATATGCCATCCCGGCGCGCGGCGAGTGGGTGCGCAGTCACGAGCGCATCAGCAACGAAGACTACCAACCCTTTTTTGAAGAATTTAACCCCTCCAATTACGACCCGCGCGCCTGGGCCAGGTTGGCTCGCCAGGCCGGGATGCAATACGCCGTGCTGACCGCCAAGCATCATGATGGCTTTTGCCTGTTCGACAGCCATCTGACCGATTACAAATCGACCAACACCCCCTGCCGCCGCGACCTGGTGCGCGAATATGTGGAAGCCTTTCGCGCCGAGGGGCTACGGGTTGGCCTGTACTACTCTCTGCTCGACTGGCATCACCCCGATTACCCGGCTTACGGTGACCGTTTTCACCCCATGCGCGAGAATCCCGCTTACAAAGACCGTCCGCAGGATTTCAACCGCTACCTTGACTATTTTCATGGCCAGGTGCGCGAACTGCTCACCAACTACGGCCAGATTGACATCATCTGGTTCGATTTTTCCTACGACCAGATGAGCGGTGACACCTGGCGCGCTGCCGAACTGGTGGCAATGGCGCGCGCTCTTCAACCCGGCCTGCTGATTGATAACCGCCTCGATGCATCAGGCGACACCAACCGCAGCATCGAAAGCCTGGAACCGCCCCCCTACTGCGGCGATTTTGCCTGCCCTGAGCAAATCATCCCGCCCACAGGCCTGACCGATGAAGCAGGGCGGCCTGTCCCCTGGGAAGCCTGCCTGACCCTCAACAATCATTGGGGCTACTGCGCCGCCGACCACGATTACAAATCGCCCCGCCAGGTGATTCGCGCTCTGGTGGAATGCGTCAGCAAGGGCGGGAACATGCTGCTCAACGTTGGGCCAAATGCGCGCGGCGAAATCCCCGCCGAATCGGTCGCCATCCTGCAACAGGTGGGAGACTGGATGCGCCGC
Organism: Anaerolineales bacterium; assembly: GCA_034434535.1. Taxonomy (GTDB): domain Bacteria; phylum Chloroflexota; class Anaerolineae; order Anaerolineales; family Villigracilaceae; genus UBA5195. Next base: position 68,888 of record DAOTZC010000001.1, read on the forward strand.
AACCGCGCGAGCATTTACGGCTGCGACCGCGCTCCCTTGCCCAAGCCGGAGTGGGGACGTTACACCCAAAACGGCGATACGCTCTACGCCCATATTTTCGAGCGTGGCATTGGGCCGGTCAATCTGCGCGGTCTGGGCGGCAAAATTCGCAAAGCCCGCCTGCTGGCCGACGGCTCGGAAATCAAACTCACCCGTCCCTGGAACACGCATGATTACCCCGAAGATGCTTTCATCGAATTCTCATCTGCCCGCCTGCCGGATGAAACCGACACCGTAGTGGCGCTCGAATTGTAAAATCGTCCAGCGCTGGCGCGAATTATGTGAAGAAGAATCCGCTTAATTTGCCCAATAGCTGCGCAAGGTCTGATGATAAAATCACCCCGCATTTTTATCTTTTTAGAAAGGCATTTCTATAGCATGAGTATTTCACGAGCCATCTATCTTGGCACTGACAGTGGCGCGACCACCTCCAAAACTGGTGGAGTGTGGAGCGACGGAACCACCATTTCGACCAAACTTCTGCAAAAGCCCACCAACGCCCAGCAAGGCACTGCTGCCGTCATTCGCGGTTGGGTGGAGGGGGCCAACGAATACCTCGAACAAAATGGTCTCTCCTGGGACCAGGTGCAGGGCGTCGGGCTTGCTATCCCCGGCCCGTACCAGCGCTATGGCGTTTTAGACCGCTCGGCTAACCTGCCCATCAGTTTCGCTGGTTGGGATGTGCATACCGAATATAGCAGCGCGCTGGCCGAACGCGCAGGACGAGCCGTCCCCCTCGTGGTCGGCAATGATGGCAACTACGGCGGCGTGGCCGAAGCCCAACGGGTGCGCGGCAACGGCAGCAGCACTGTCCTCATGCTGGCGCCTGGTTCTGGTCTGGGTGTAGCATACATTGACAGTCACGGTCTGCCGTTGGAGGGCGATACCCTGGCCGGGATGGAGGGTGGACACATGCCCGCTCCACTTCAACTGCTCGGCACCAAACCATATCCCTGCGGTTGCGGCAAGGATTGGGGCTGCTTTGAAGTCTACACCACCATTTCAGGCCTGCCTTACTTGTTGGCCGAAAAGCTGGAGAAATACCCCGACCATGACCTGGCGAAATCAGATGCCCCGGTCAAAGAAAAAGTCCTGGCCTTGCGCGGGCTGGCCCAACGCGGCGACCTGCTGGCAACCGAGATTTTCGATTTTCAGGCGCGCGCTATGGGCCTGCACGTTGCCAATCTGGCAATGGCGCTCGACCCAACTTTTGTAGTGATTGGCGGCGGCCTGATGGACCCCGAAGCCACCACCGAAGCTTTCCGCGAGCGCTACCTGCGCATCATCCGCGAGTCGGCCATGCCTTACCTGTGGCCGGCCCAGCGCAGCCGCATTACCATCGTCCCTGCCACTCTCGGCGACCTCTCGCAAGCTATTGGCGCGGCGCTGGTCGCGCTCTATAAGGCGCGCTCGTAAATCTGCCGGGCGCCAGGAAACTGGCTTAACCACCGTATGCGGCGCTAAAACATTGCGCAAATGCCCATATATGCTGGTTTTGAGATTGTTCCAGGCATGGTCATATTTTCCCTAAAGTCGTGCTGGGCTTATTCACACAGCGCAGGTTTTTGACCACAGAGCCTTCTTCAGGAAACTGCCAGGTTTGGCAGGAAAATTACAAAAAACTTCATCTTGTAATTTTGTGGCGCGTTAAAGCAATTAAGCAGAAACTATCTGCGCGGTCAATTTGCCTGGATAAAGCGATTATCGCATTTGGCCTTATCTGAAAATCCTGCCGCGCGATTGCTAAAAATATGCTTTGCCACAGGAGAGTGACTTTTGAAACGGCTCCTTTTTTATAGTCGCTATTTTATTTTGATTGCCATCCTGGGCGCGTTCCTCACGTCTGTTGCGCTTCTTTTGTATGGCGGAATCGAAACGATTTCGATGATGGTCGAAACCGCCGCCGACCCGGCCTTCAATAGCGGTGGCGCTAAACGACTGACCCTTTCCGCCATCCAGATTGTGGACCTGTTCCTGCTATCAACAGTGATGTACATCATTTCACTCGGCCTGTATGAACTTTTCATTGACGACACCATTCCCGTGCCAGAATGGCTGGTCATACATACTCTCGATGACTTGAAAGAAAAATTGGTTGGTGTCATCATCATTGTGATGGGCGTGTTGTTTTTGGGCAAACTGGTGGGTTGGGATGGCAAAAGCGACCTGCTTAATCCTGGCGCGGCCATTGCCCTCATGATTGCCGCCCTGACATATTTTCTAAGCCAAAACAAAAAACACCAGCCGGAAGAAAAATAAATCCTGGCTTCAACGTGCGCCTTGTATAAAGGATAAGAATCGTTCATCTGATTGGTGTTGATTGCTTCTTCGTAAAAAAAACATCGCCACGCGCGGCGATGGTTTTTATCGTAATTCGTTATTTGCGTTTCGTTGAATTTCGTCAGTACGGTTTCGACAACAGTTCCTCGAACACTTTTTTCGAGGCCTCATCCACCACGGCGTGCTGACTGCCGCCGTGGCTGTCCATGGTTACCACCACTGGGAAATCTTTCACCTCAATCACCCACAGCGCTTCGGGAATGCCAAATTCCAGTTTGAAGACGCCCAGCACCTTCGTTACGCTTTGGGCGATGTAAGAAGCTGCCCCGCCGATGGCGTGCAGATACACGCCCGGCGTTTCCTGGCAACCTTTGAGCGTCTTTGCGCCCATGCCGCCCTTGCCAATCACGCCCTTGATGTTGAAATGCTTCATCACATCAGCCTGATAGGGTTCCTCGCGGATAGAAGTCGTTGGCCCGGCGGCGACGAATTTGTAGTCTTTGGTCTCCAACCCGCTGACGACCGGCCCGCAATGATAAATCATGCTGCCGTTGAGCAGTTTCTTAAGTTCTTCGTACACCTGCAAATCATCGCCTTTTGGCTCTCTGGTCTTTTTGATGAACGTTTCCATCATCCACTTGTGGGCGGCATCGCGCCCGGTTACCATTACGCCATTGAGCAGTACCGGTTCACCCACGCGCAGTGTGCGGATGACTTCATCGCTAGCGGGAAGTTGAATTGTTTTCATAGGCATCTCCTGTTCGACCATAAACCGCTCTTCATCGTTCAATATCAATCGTAAATGACTTCATCACCCTTCACCGTCATCTTGCGGCGGCGGTAGGCCCAGCACATATAGGAAACAGACACAAAGTAGCTGGCTGGCAGGCGGTGCAGACCGGTGATTTTGGTATCTATGACGGTTGTTTGCCCGCCAAAGCCCATTGGCCCAATGCCCATCTGATTGGCTTCGCTGGTCAGGCGTTCTTCCAGGGCAGCCACTTCTGGGTCGGCATTGCGCTCGCCGATTTTGCCGAACAGAATTTCTTTGGATTTGATGTAAGAAGAACCTCTATCGCCGCCGATGGCTACGCCCAGAATGCCCGGCGCGCAGCCCTGTCCCTGAGCCCTTTGCACCGCATCGAGGACGACTTTTCGCACCCCGGCCAGGTCGCGCCCCGCGCCCAGATTGTTGTTGGGCAGGGAATACTGCGCCCCGACGTTTTCACACCCGCCGCCCTTAAGCATTAATTCGATGGTCAGAGGCGCATCCGCATCCACTTCTTCAAAGTGGATGTAAGGGAAGTCTTCTCCGCCCAGGTTGTTGCCGGTGTTTTTATCATAGATGGCATCGACCGCATTGGGACGCATATATGACTTTTTGGTGGCAATTTCCATTGCGTCCCGAATCATCTGGCGCAGTTTGCGGGTACTCCAGCCTTCGGGGTAGTGGACGTAGAAAATCGGCGTGCCGGTATCCTGGCAGATGGGCGTGGAGTTCTGGCGGGAGAGTTCCACGTTTTTGAGAATCGTCTCCATTGCGCCGCGCGCCGCCGAGCCAGGCGCTTCTTTTTCCACCGCCGCCCGCAGTCGTTCTTCCACATCTTTTGGCAAATCGGTGGACGTGCGGCGGATAAATTCAACAATTTCGTGGGTCAAATCGCGCATATTTGCCTCCGTTGGAATACTTGCCTGTATGATACACCAAAGCAGGACGAAATTAATTTCGTCTTACCACAACGCGCATGACATGCCGGTTTTCAGCGCCAAATTTGTATTTGTAATCCTCGTTGCCACGCATAAAGTCAAATTCGCGGCGTCCGTTTTCATTGGCCCAGCGTAGCAGATAGCCCAGCAGCACCCAGCCGGGCGAAAGGTCGCGGAAGCGCGGGTCAATGCCAGAGTTGTAGACCCAGATTTTGTTGTTGTAGTCGAAGTTCAGGTATCCGGCGGCCTTTTCGCCGTCCACTTCCAAAAAGGCCAGTTGCAGCCACCCGGCGCGGAAGGCAGCGTGAACGCTGGCTTTCATTTGCGAACGCATCACATCGGTCAGGAAAGACGCTTTTTCGGCGTCTTGCGCCATCAGGTGCAGGAAGCCGTCTATTTCGCGGTCAAGGCGCGTCTCGTCCTCAACAATGTACCAGCGGACGCTGCGCCCGCTTTCTTCGGCGCGGCGCATTTTGCGGCGGATTTCATGACGTTGTTTTTTGTCAATGGAGGCCAGGTAGGTTTCAAAGTCGCCGGGCAGGGGGATGGAAGGGGTGGGTTGATACACTTCTTCGGCGTACGTCCAGCCTCGTTTAACGGTTTCGGTTTTCAGGGCCTGTAACGTGGGCGAGGTTTCAGGCAGGTTGTACCAGTCGAGCAGCGACCAGGGCTGAGGGGCGTTGGCGTTCAGCCAGTCGAGCAGCCCCGTGACAAAGGCGGCGTGATGTGCGGGGCGGACAATTAAGTCCTGGTAGTCCGAAATCTCAATGCTTCCTACCAGCAGCAGGGCGGGCAGGCCCTCGCGGTTGGATGCAAAAAAGAGCGGCGCCAGGCCAACCAGTGTTCCGTTTTGGCGGGCGCTGAGCAGGCAAAGCGCGCTATCGGCAGGCCACTCGCCGCCGCCGCGCGTGTTCCACCAGGTGGAGAGATATTCGTGACGCAGGAAGGGCGCGTTGAGAATGCCCGCTTCGGTGAGGGCGTTCCACTCGTCGGCGGGCAGGTCGAAGGTGGTATGCAGTTTGAAGTCCATGATTCTGGATTGTATCAGTTTGGGGAAGGGGAGGGGATGCGCCGGGGGAGGGCTATTACGGAACTCCAACATTTACCCAGCCCGCAGGGCATACACGCCCGCGCAGGGCGAGAGCTGGAGATAGGCCGCCGTTAAACCGGCTTTTTCCAGCCCGGCCAGAGATTCGTCGGCCAGCCAGTAGAATTCGTCTTCCCAATCGGCGATGCCCTGCCGAAAGATTTCCTGCGCCGCCCGGCTGGGGAAGGAGAGGTCGCCGATGAGCAGGCTGCCGCCGGGAGTCAGGTGATTGCAAACCAGGTCGGCGCAGATGCGGATTTTCTGGTCGAGTTCGAAGTGATGAAAAACGTAGGCCGAGACGATGTGGTCGAAGGGTTGGGTCAGTTCGGCGGGGAGTTCCTTGCGCAAGTCGTGAAGGAAAAACGACGCGCCGGGCAGTTTTTGGCGGGCTTTGGCGAGCATGGCTTCGGAGAAGTCGGTGCAGGTCAGGCAGCAGCCTTTTTGGGCAAAGAGCAACGCCAGGTTGCCGGTGCCGGTTCCCAGGTCGAGGACGGTTTGCCCTGCTTGCGGATTGGCGCGGCGCAGGATGGTTTCCAGCACCTGGTCATAGCCATCAAAGGGGAATGCGGCGGGTTCGCGCAGGGATTGGTCGTAAGTCTCTGCCCATTCGTCGAAGTCGGAAGCAGGGAAAAGGTCGGGAGGGAGGTTGGGCATAATAAGGAGGTCTATTTTGCGATTGTGATTTTAAATTCACATTGCGCGGCTCCGGCGGCGCGGCAGGCGCGTTCTTCCACGTCATGTTCGCGGCCAGAGGCCCAAAACAGGGCCTCCTGAACCAGACCAACGGTGACGTAGCAGATGGGGGCGACTTCCTGCTGTTCGATGGTGACAGCCCCGGCACGGTCCACGATGAGCAGGTCGAGGTCGAGGGTGTGAACGGTGACGCCTTCGGGATGTTCGCACAGAAAGCGCGCCAAAAGTTCGAGGGCGGGTTTCATGCGCATAGAAGGCGGCAGGGTGCGCGCAAACTGGGCTTGCGCTTTTTCGGCAAGCGAGGCGGTTTCGAGCAGACGCGGCCACAGCAAGCGTCCGATTCGAATTAACGTGCCGCGCGCGCCGCGTCCGTAGTAGAAACGGATGGCTTTCTGGATGCGGGCGTATGTTTCGGCTGCGGCAGCGACATTATAGCGGGAGACCGCTTGTGGGTTGACCAGGTCGGTAGGAAGGGCGGCTTTGTTCAGAATGGAGACCAGCGCGTCGTTTCCCAGTTCAGTGGTCAAGACATCCAGGAAGTTTCGGAAAAAGCGAATGGGGATGATGTGGGAATGCGGTTCCTTCACGGTTGGGCGGCTCCTGCTCAATGGGCAATCTTGATTGTTTTGGGCGAGGTAAGGGGTTGTGATAATTTCGTGGATGATTAGAGCGTACGGGTAAAGACGCAATATTGTTCGCCGGTGCGTTTGAATCCAATTTTCTGATAGAGTGCCAGCGATGCGGCGTTGTCGCTTTGGGTGTTGACCGTGACACGGGAAAGTCCTTGTGCCTGAATTTTTTGCAGCAGGTCTTGCACCATCAGATACCCGAAATGTTTTCCCTGTTGTTGAGGATGGACTGCCAGCCGGGCCAGATGGGCGCCAAATGGGTTGCGGGTGCTCATTTGGTAGGCAACGATTTGGTCATCCAGTACGCCAACGGTGGAAATTTCGGCCAGAGAGAGAGCAAATTGCAGGGAAGACAGCGAGTTTTGCCAGAGCGGGGCGAATGCGGCGGCATCCAACGCGGCCACGAACGGCAGGTCTTCCCGCGTCATGGGACGGATGGTGAGCTGATGCGGGTTAGCCTGCCAGTCAAATGGGGCGTTGTTCTGGCAGAGGGTGACCACTTTTTGGGTTTCGCTAAAGCCGGAGTTGCGCAAAAGTTCTTTCAGCCAGTCGTGCATGACAATGGCCGCTGCCGTCAGGCCATGTCCGCTGAGCGTATCCTGAGCAACTTCCCACAAGACGTGCCAGGCCTGTGAGGCTGGGATGGAGGATGAAGCGGCAAACAGGCGCAGCCAGGCGGCATTTTCGGGGTCGGGGGGGCAAGCCAGGGCGGCGGACAAGATGCCATATTGCTCCAGTACCCAGTACTCTGGCGCGCCGAGCCACTCGAGGGGGGTACGCCAGTCGAGATGGCGGTGAACCTGGGCTTCGAAGTACATCAGATTCGCAATATGCGACTGGTCGGCGGGCAGGGCTGTGCGGATAGCAAACCGGGTGGTTACCATGGGCGAACCCGTAGTAAGGCGAGCAGGATTCTTTGCTTGAGAGTGGGGCGTTTGACCCCTGCCAGTCCCAATTGCATGTGGAACAGGGCTTCCATGGTCTTGCCCTGTTTGAGTTTGATGCCGGCCATGGCCTGGTAAACGTCGTTACGCATTCCATCTTCTCCGGCGCGCTGAAAGGCCTCAGCCGCCAGGCGATATTTTTCGAGCGCATCGGTGGCGCGCCCTAAGGCTTGCAGGGCGGCAGCCTCGTTGCTCCAGGCGATTCCTTCGCGCCGCGAGTCGCCAGCCTGGGCAAAAACGCCTGCTGTGCCGCGCGCGGCTTCATGCGCCGCGCCGGGGTTGCCCGCTTTCAGCCAGGCTACGCTCTGGTTGTTTTTCATCTCGGCGGCCTCCAGCGGATTGTCCTGGCTGGTGAAACCAGACGCGGCTTCGCCAAACAGGCGCGCCGCGTTTTCATAATTACCTTCCTGGTAGGCCCTCACCGCATCTTCAGTGAGGGACTTTGGAATGATTTCGCTCATAACACCCTCGTCAAAGCGTAATATCGAGTAGACCCTCTGCCACCGAACGCAGTTTTTCGGTGGAAAGTTGACTCAGTTTATGCGCCAGTTCGAGGTAAGGCTGGTTGACCGGCATACAAACGAAGGCGCGCATTTCGGGTGGCAATTTCATGAAAGCACTGATGATTTCCTGTTCGTTCATCCACTGTCCAATAGCGCCTTTCTGGTCGAAGAAGGATTCAATCCGTCCACCCAACACCGAGAGAATCGCCTCTAATTCCGGCAGTGGCATGGGCCGCTCGCCCAACTCATAGGCCGTGATTCGTGAGACAGGCAGCCCTGTTTCTACCGACAACCCTTTGAGCGAGAGATTGGCTTGCATCCGTTTTTGGCGCAGCAGAGTTCCGATGATGCGATGGCGGAGGGCTGCTAACCGGGGCAGGTCGAGCGGCTCGGTGCGTGGGGCGTCATCGGATAGCGCCTGGCTGCTCCAGAAGTGCTGGATGGGCAGGTTCAGGTAGTAAGCCAGTACTTCCAATTCAGGCAGCGAGGGCGCTTTGCGGCCTTCTTCGTATGCGCGCAGCAGAGGGACGGTGATGCCAATTGCTTTGGCTGTTTCAGTAATGTTGCGGCGGGCTGCCAGGCGTGCGTCACGAATCAGGACGCCCAGTTTGCGGGTACGAATGGCGATTTGGGCTTGAAAACTCATGGGCTTATCCGTTCTGCCTTCTTTCATCGAGCGCGCAAAGGTTCAGGGCGGCGCTTTTTTTGCGGGCAGGCTCTAAAATGAATTTCATGTCACGATTATACACGAGAGAACCTATCGTCTCCGGAGCATATCGGCTACGTTGGCGCCGAAGACTTCGGGGGGCAGTTTGAAACCGGCTGCTTCCAGGCGGGGCGTAAATAGCGGCCGGATTCCGGTTGGTTTGAGTTGGCCGATGATTTTTCCGTCCGGCGTCTGACCGGTTTGCTCGAAGCGGAAGATGTCGGTCAAGACGATGGTATCGCCCTCCATGCCCGCTACTTCGCTAATCGCAGTTACTTTGCGCGAACCGTCTTTCAGGCGGGTTTGTTGCACAATCAGGTCAATGGCGGCAGAAATTTGCTGTCGGATGACTTTGACGGGCAGGTCCATGCCGGCCATGAGAACCATCGTTTCCAGGCGCGAGAGTGCATCGCGCGGAGTGTTGGCGTGCAGGGTGGTGAGAGAACCATCATGCCCGGTGTTCATGGCCTGGAGCATGTCGAGGGTTTCCCCGCCCCGGCACTCGCCTACTACAATCCGGTCGGGGCGCATGCGCAGGGCGTTGCGTACCAGGTCTCGAATCGTCACCTGGCCCTTGCCTTCCAGGCTGGCGGGCTTGGTTTCCAGGCGAACCACATGGTCTTGCTGGAGTTGTAATTCTGCCGCGTCTTCGATGGTGACGATGCGTTCATCTTCGGGAATGAGGCCGGAGAGGACGTTGAGCAGGGTGGTTTTGCCCGAGCCCGTGCCGCCGGAGATGACAATGTTCAGGCGGCTGATGACGCATGCCTTCAGGAATTCGGCCATTTGGGGGGTGATGGAACCGAATTCAATTAACTGCTGCATGGTCAATTTGTCTTTGCGGAATTTGCGGATGGTGATGGACGGGCCATCCAGCGCGACGGGCGGTACAATTGCGTTGACGCGCGAGCCATCCGGCAGCCGGGCATCTACGGTGGGAGAGTCTGCATCGATGCGGCGGCCCAGCGGCAGGACGATGCGCTCGATGACGCGGATGACGTGGGCATCATTTTCAAAGGTTACGCCGGTTTTGGTCAGTTTGCCCTTTTTTTCGACATAAATTTTTTTGGGGCCGTTCACCATCACTTCGCTGACATCGGGGTCGTTCAGGAGGGGTTGGATGGGGCCATACCCCAGCACCTCATCCACCACTTCCTGGGTGATTTGTTGGCGGATGGAATCTGGAATATTGGCTTTCAGGCGCCCAAATACCTCGGCCAGTTTCTGCCGCACAAAGGTTTCGCGCTGCGCATAAGGTGGGTTTTCGCTCTCTATTTCGCGCGTCAGATTTTCAGAGACAAAATGCTTGAGTTTGAGTAAATCTGCCGAGGAAAGTCCCTGCGCGGGTGAGGATGAAAGCAAAGTCATGGCCGTTCTCCTTCGCCGTAGGCGGTATCGTCACTTGGAATGACCCATACAATTTGTGCCCGTGAAACGGTGATAAAGTCGGCTTGATGGAGAAGCGTTCCATCGTTGTTATAAATTTTTGCGCCCGTGACTGCTAGAAAAAGCTGGTTCTGGTCTAACTCATCTTTAACGCGTCCATCGAGCCGTACATGAATTGACCCCTCAATGCGGTGCAGGGTGGTTTGGATAATGGCCGGCACAGCCACTTTTGAGATGATGTCGGTGAAGTATTTCCCTTTTTCGTTGAACTCAAGGCTCATAGGATTGGCTCCTTTTGTAGTTTAGGCGCGATTCTGGTAAGCAATTTCAAGGATTTGCCGTGAGACCTGCGCAATCATCATGGCGGCGGTATCGGTGGGCATCTTTCGCAAAAGAGGGAGATGCTGGTTGTTGGCCAGGCTGAAGTTTGCGCCCATGTACGGAATAGTCGCCTGGATGGGCAGTCCGATAATGCGTTCCGCGTCGCTTTTGCTCACTCCCTCCAGCCCGACAGCGCGGTTAAGCAACGCATAAACATTTCGACTCGGCACTCCTTTGGTTTGCAGGTATTTCCAAACGGTCTGTGTGAGCGTTGCGGTTGCCATGTCAGATGCAGTGACCATCACAATGACATCTGCTTCCAGGATGATGGGCAGGCTGATGCGCGAGAGGGAGCGACCCAGGTCGACAAAGACGCCGTCAAAGGTGCGGCGGTAGGCGTTGATAATGGCTGGGATGCGGGCCGCGTCGAGCAAGTTGGCTGATTCTGGGTCGGAGATACCCGCCAGAAGGCGAAACCCCCAGGTTTCAAGGGGGGCTGTTACGCGCCGTAAAAAATCGGGATTAAGCTCTTCCTGTGGCTGTTTGGCCGCTTCGAGCAGGTTGAAATCACCCTGGTATCCCACAATCTGGCCGATGGAGCCGATGGGCAGGACCAGGTCGATGACAGCCATCTCACGTTCGGAGTGTGTCTCGCCCAGCACTTGCGCGACATTGGCGCAGAGGGAGGAGGTGCCTGTTCCACCTTTGGCGCTCAAGAAAACCACCAGCACGCCGCCCTGGGTTTTTCTTTTAATTCCGCCAATTGGTTGGGTTTCGTTCATCAATGCATTGGCTTCGGTCAGGATGTTGAAAATCCGTTCGAGCGATTCCTGTGATTTGACGAGATACTCGTTGCAGCCAGCCGCCAGCAACTCCCCAATCTGTTCAGCGTTGGAAGCGGTGGTCAATGCTATTAGCAATGCGCTGTTTGTTCGCTTATCGTTGCGCAGCCTGCGCACCAGTTCTAAAGCAGGCATGTCTGTGAGCGACGGGTCGAAGATGACGATATCGGGCCGGTCTCGGAGCGCGCAAATGTAGCCTTCCTTCGCCAGGGTGGTAATCTGGGTTGTGTACCCTTTTTGCGTGAGCAGATTGCTCAAAAACTGGCAACTGCGCAAATCAGGGTCGACGACCAGAATAGACAGCGCGGGCGTATCAGGCACGCTCATCTCCAATCTAACTTTCTGTGGGGGGCATCAGATATCCAAGGCCGGAGCGGGTGACAATGTGCTTGGGAGCGTGGGCATCGTCTTCCAATTTTTGGCGCAGACGGGCAATGCTGACCCACAAAATTTCTTTGTCACTGCGATATTCTGGCCCCCATACGCTGGTGAGCAAATCTTCTGCACTTAACACAGTTCCTACATTGTGGGCGAACTGGAGCAAAAGACGGTATTCGGTGGCCGATAAGAAGATGGGTTGGTTGCCACGCCAGACTTCGGCGCGCGCGAAATCGATACGCAGGTTGCCATGTTCGAAGAAGCGGTTTTGGCTGACGTCTTTCGAGCTTTGTGAGCGGCGCAGAACGGCCCGCACCCGTGCCAGCAATTCGGTGGCTGAAAAAGGCTTGACCAGGTAATCATCCGCGCCCAGGTCCAGGCCGCGCACGCGGTCTTGCTCCTCGCCTTTGGCGGTCAGGATGATGATGGGAACATTCGAAAACTCGCGGATGCGCTGGCAGGCAGCAAAGCCATCCAGTTTGGGCATCATCACGTCCATCAGAATCAGGTCAACCGGGTTGGTGGAGAATGTCTCAACGGCCTGTATACCGTCCATGGCGGTAATTACCTCATATCCTTCTGTGCGCAGGTTTGCTTCGAGCAGGCGCAGGTAACGCGGTTCATCATCGACTATCAGTATTTTTGACATGTCAGCCTCCTGAAGTTTGACGGGTGATGGGGAGGTCAATGACGAACGTTGTGCCTTTCCCCAGAGTTGATTGAACCGAGATTTTTCCACCATGCGCCTCGATGATTTGTTTACAGATGAATAGACCCAGCCCGGAGCCGGAGCCTCCCTGTCCTGGCACGCGGTAAAAACGCTGGAATAAGTGGGCGAGATGTTCGGGCGCGATGCCTGTTCCAGCATCTGCGAAGCGGATGCGGTAAAAATCTTTAATCTGTGTCAGGTAAATAGTCACAGGCGCGCCTGGCGCATATTTGTTGGCGTTGCTGAACAAATTCTCAAGCACCTGCGCGATGCGCACGCTGTCAACAGTGACGGTGGGCGCAACGGAAAAATCGAGGCGGACGTTCATATCTTTGTAGCGTGCCTGGCTGCGCACCAATGTATCGCGAATGAGGGCATCCAGTCGCACGGGCTGAAATCGCATCGGCATGGTGTTGCTTTGCAGGCGGGCTGATTCCAGCACGTTTTCTATTAATTCGTTCAGATGGTCGGCTTCTTCGTCAATGATTTGCAGGAACTCACGGCGGGTTTCTTCATCCCAGTTGGTATCTTTGCGCAAGAGGGTGGTGGTATACCCCTTGATAAAGCCCAGCGGGGTGCGCAGTTCGTGTGAGATGGTTGCAATGAAATCCTCCTGCATTTCGAGCAGGCGGCGTGCGTTTTGCAGTGCGCTGACTTCTTCCATCAGTTTCTTGCGCACAAACAAAGCAGAAAATTGGGTGGCAATGTACTGAGCGCGTTGAATTTGGGTCGGGGTGTATTCTGGGCCGCCAAAACGGACAAAGACCAACGCTCCCAACAGTCCTTCGTATGTGCGCAGCGGCAAGCCCAGCAAGAATGGCTCGGTAATTCGATTTTCGCGCGAGGGTGGAGTATCTGGCATTTGTACGACCATCCCCATCTGCGAAATGACCTGGCTGGCAATTTCTGTGCCCCAGGCGGCGTCGGCGCCTGCGCTCTGACCGCGACCCACTGCGCGCGCATACGCGATTTCTGTTAACTCAGACGAACCATTTTCCAGGATATACAATGCCAGATTGTCAAAAAGAAATACGGAACGCACAACCGCCATGACCGAATCCAGGGCTTGTTTCCAATCAGGGTTTTGCGTTACGGCTTCGGCCAGGGCCAGGATGTCAGGAATGTGCTCTTCGGTCATCATGTTTCGTCCCCTTTGGCGACAAAAAGCGAAAATGAGATAACTGTTCCCTGCTCAACTTCAGATTTTACATCGATATGACTGCCGTGCGCCTCGATAATTTCCCGAACGAGCGCCAGTCCCAGGCCAGTTCCTCCATAACGGCGGGTGGGTGAACCATCCAACTGGTGAAATGGTTCGAAAATTTCGTCAATTCGCTCTTTGGGGATGCCAATTCCGGTATCTGAAACCATCAGGCTGACCATGTTGTCGCGTGACTCGTCGGGGGAAATGGTCAACTGCACCTGCCCGCCCGGTTTCGTAAATTTGATGGCATTATCGAGCAGATGGGTCAGCGCCCAACTGATTTTTTGCTGGTCGGCCTTTACCCACGAGACTTTGGGGGAGACCTCCACATGCAGAGTGACCTGTTTCGAGTCGGCTTTTGAACGGGCGTGAACGGCAATTTTTTCGACCACCTGTCGCAAATCGACCGGTGTCAGGGTGAGGGTCATTTCGCCGCGCGACGCCAGCGAGAACAGGATGAGGTCTTCGATGAGGTTTTGCAGCCGGGAGGTGGACTGCAGCGCGACACCCAGGGCTTTCGACTGGTCGGGGGTGAGCGGACCCAGGATTTCGCTCTGCATCAGTTCCAGATAGCCGCGAATGTGTGTTAGCGGAGTGCGCAATTCATGCGAGATGTTGGCAACAAAATTGGCTTTCAACTGGCTCAGTTCTGAGAGTTTGCGCAACGCTTCTTCCAGTTCGGCAGTACGCTGCTGAACCCGCCGCTCGAGATTGCGGTTGGCATCCTCCAGCGCGGCGCGCAGGCGCAAAATTTGCTCGGTGACGGCCCGGTCCAGCGTGGCACGGTCTAGAAAGCCGAGTTCCACAATGGCATGTCCGAGCAGGATGGGTTTTCCCCCGAGGGTGGATTGTTTCTGATGCTCCAGCGCTTGTTTGAGCTGGTCCGAGGTCAATAAGCCCGTTTCGACCAATTGCTCGCCCAGGCGGGGCACCAACACTTCGGGGCTGATTAATGGTTGAGCGCTCATGCAATCCTTTCAGGCTTGCCAGACCCATTCCCCGGCAATCATGGTTGCCGAGGGTTTCATGCTGTAAAGTTCCTCCGCCGGACAGGTGAAGGGGTCGTTATCGAGCACAATCAGGTCGGCATCGAACCCGGCGGCGAGCCGCCCGCGGCGGTTTTCCAGCCCGGCAGCGTAGGCTGCGCCAACAGTAAACCCTTCCAATGCCTGCCGGAAGGTCAGTTTTTGTTCAGGGTACCAGCCCTCGGGGCCGGGCGCGCCATCGTGACGGCGGCGTGTGACAGCGGCGTGCAGGCCCCAGAAGGGGTTGGGACTTTCGACCGGGGCATCCGAGCCGAAGGCCAGCACCGCGCCAGCATCCAGTTGCGTTTTCCAGGCATACGACAGGCGGGCGCGTTCGCCCCAGTAGCGCTCGGCGGCGAACATATCGGAGGTGGCATGGATGGGCTGCATGGAGGCGACAATGCCCATTTTGCCGAGCCTCGCGGCGTCAGCAGGGTGGATGACCTGGACATGCTCAATGCGGTGACGCAGCGCCGGGAGGCCGTGACTCCGCTCGTAGCCGCGCAACTGCTCAAAGGCCTCCAGCGCTTCATGGACGGCCCGGTCGCCAATGGCGTGAACAGTCATGCTCAGGCCCGAGTCGGCGGCCTGGCGGCCATGCTCGAACAACTGCTCGCCATCCATATTCAGGATACCCTGATTTGCGGGTTCATTCAAGTAGGGAGCGAACATTGCCGCAGTGCGCGGGCCGAGCGCGCCATCCATAAAGGCTTTGACCGAGCCAATGCGCAGATGGTCGCTGCCGAAGCCGGTGCGCAGCCCCAGCCCGTGGGCGTGCGCGAGCAATTCGAGTGGGATACTCTTGGTGACGCGCAATTTCAGCCGTTGCTCGGCATCGAGCTGCTGCAGGGCTATGAAACAGGGGCGGTAATCGAAATCGTGCGCGCCGGTCAGCCCCATGGCAAACAAAATCGGCTGGGCGGCCTCAATGGCATTGGCCACTTCGCCTATGGTTGGCTGGGGCAATTTTTCTTCGATGAGAGTCATCGCGCTCTCAAGCAGGATGCCGCTGGGCTGGCCTTTTTCGTCCCGCACGATTTTCCCGTTAACCGGGTCGGGCGTGCCGGGGCCGATTCCGGCCATCCGAAGGGCAGTTGTGTTGGCCCAGCCAGCGTGAAGCGACTTGGCGGTCAGGTAGACCGGTTTGTCAGATGAAATGGCATCCAGTTCGGCGGCGGTTGGAAACTCGCCGCCCCAGTCGTTTTGCTGCCAGCCATGCCCAAGAATCCACTGACCAGAAGCCCGGTCGCCGAGCTTGTCGAGGCGCGAGGCCCGTTCTCTCACCCGGCGCAGGGCCTCGGCCTTGGTGGATGTTTCCACATCCACTTTTTGCAGGCCGAGGGCGTAATGCATCAGGTGGATGTGGGCATCGGTCAGGCCGGGCAAAATTACCCGCCCGCCCAGGTTTGCGCGTTGGGCAAATGGGAAAGACTCAAGCAGTTCCTCGCCGCCAAGGGCAACGATTTGGCCGTGAGTATCAATGGCCAGCGCAGAGTATCTCGACGATGTTTCGACAGGCTCAACCTGACGGCTTGATAACCGAACCGGCTGGGATGAGTCGAGAGGGTAGATGCGGGCGTTGTGGAGAAGTTTCATAGGCTTGGCTGGTCATGCGTCTCTGATAATCATAGACCTGATTTTCCCTTGCAGGACTGTCAGGTCTGTTGCAGTTTACTCCGTCAGCAGACGGGCCAGAATGGCGTCCAGCTCTTCATTTGAAAAATAATGCAGTGAAAGCACGCCGCCGCCTTTCTGGTTGGTTTTCAGGCTAACTTTCGTTCCCAGGCTGGCTTCGAGGCGTTCCTGCAAATCGCGCAGGTCGGGCGAGGGGGCGGGTTTGGGCGCTGCGGCGGGTTTTTCGCCTTTCAGCTTGTTGACCAGTTCCTCGGTCTGGCGCACGGTCAGGTCGTGTTCGCGCACCTTTTTCAGCGCGGCTTCCTGGGCCAGCGGGTTGGTCAGTCCCAACAGGGCACGGGCGTGTCCCTCTGAGATGACTCCATCTACCAGGGCCTGCTGGGCGGTTGGGGGCAGTTTCAGCAGTCGCAGAGTGTTGGTGACGGCAACGCGGCTCTTGCCGACGCGCGCCGCAATCTCTTCGTGCGAAAGTTTGAACTCTTCAGAAAGCTGGCGGTAAGCGTTGGCTTCTTCCAGAGGGTTCAGGTCGGCGCGTTGCACGTTTTCGATAAGCGCCAGTTCAAGCCGCTCCAGGTCGGTGGTCTGGCGCACGATGACTGGCACTTCGGCCAGCCCGGCCAGTTTGGCGGCCTGCCAGCGGCGCTCACCGGCGATGAGGAGATAGCCACCGCTGGTTTCGTCCCGGCTGACGAGCAACGGTTGGATGACGCCATGCTCCCGAATGGATGTGGATAATTCTTCTAACGCGGTCGGGTCGAAATGCGAACGCGGCTGACGCGGGTTAGGGAGGATTTTTTCGACCGGGATGTTTAAGATACCCGCCCCCGATGTTTCGAGGCGAAGGGGTGTTTCTGATTCAGATGCAAATTTGCCGGGGATGAGGGCATCCAATCCTTTGCCCAGTCCGCTATGCTTGGGCATAGGGCGCCTCCTGGACGACAACCCCGTCCCCAGCCAAAAGCTCACGCGCCAGGGCTTCGTAAGCTTGCGCCCCGGTGGAGTGAGGGGCATAGGCAGAAATTGGCAGACCATACGAGGGGGCTTCGGCCAATCGCACCGAACGCGGCACAATGGCATTGAAAACCTGGCCCGGGAAGTGTTTTCGTACCTCGCCAACCACGTCGAAAGACAGCCGGGCGCGGGCATCGTACATGGTCAGGGTCACGCCGCGCACGCTTAGTTCAGGGAAAATGGATGCGCGAATTCGCTGGAGGGTGGTCATCAGCTGCCCGAGGCCTTCTAATGCCAGATATTCACACTGTACCGGGATGATGACGCCGTTGCGGGCAGCCATTAGCCCGTTGACGGTCAGCAGGCTCAGGGAGGGCGGGCAATCAATCAGAATGTAATCGAATCGTTCGGCGAGTGGCTCCAGGGCTTGCCGCAAGCGCAATTCGCGCAAATCGGCTTCGACCAGTTCTACTTCTGCGCCAGCCAGCGCCGGAGAGGAGGGCAGCAAGGAGAGTTTTAAGTCAGGATTGGACAGCAGGCTGCTTGCTGCCGGGACCAGGCCAAGCAGGGCCTCATAAGTACCTTGTTTGACGGTTCGTTTGTCCACCCCCAGGCAGGAGGTTGCGTTGGCCTGTGGGTCCAGGTCCACAATCAGAACTTTTTGTCCAAAGGCTGCCAGGTAGGCTCCCAGGTTGATGGCAGTGGTGGTTTTGCCAACTCCGCCTTTTTGATTGACCAATGTATAAAAACGCGCCATGCGCACTCCAGTAGAAAATCAGACTTGATGAAGTTAATTTTACATGAAGAAAGGCTTCCTGTGCCGAAAATCGTAAAGGCTGTCCAATTCTTGTTTTCAGCAAAAATAGTATTGTCATTTTCCCCTGCTCTGTGTATAATACCCACTCGCTTGGGCGGGTAGCTCAGTTGGTTAGAGCATTGCGTTGACATCGCAAAGGCCGTAGGTTCGAGTCCTATCCCGCCCACTCGGTCAATTTCAATGACCAGAATTTCAACGTGTGATGACCGGGACGAGTAAGTGGATTTCTGCTGACAGGGAGAGCAAGGCCATAGATTGAGAGCCTGCTTCAGTGAGAACCATTGAAAACCACCCGCGAGCATGGAACAGAACCGTTTTCAGTGAACAAAAATAAATGTTCACAGAAAACCAAGTAAGGGAAACGGATGGCCTCGTTATCGGCTGTGGAGATGCCTGGTAAGCGGTTTGGGTATGTTTTGTCCTGTTCAAGCCGAACTTTCCGGGTAAATCGGGTGGAACCGCGTGACGCGCAAGCGCTCTCGCCCCGTTGCGGGCGAGAGTTTTTTTATTTTGGAGGTCTGCCATGACTGATGACCACACTATCACTTCCTGGCGGCCCGGAGGCTGGTAGCCGCCCAATCCGGGTGCGCCGCTCTTCATTTGATTGGGCGGCACATTCTCTGAATTTGTATTTTTTGCTCGGGTAGTTTACTGCTCGAGGCTACATCCAAGGAGTAAGAATGTCTGAAAATATCCGTTACGAAGATTCGTTGCTTTATCGAATCCGGCATTCGGCGGCGCATGTCATGGCGCAGGCTGTGTTGGAGTTTTATCCCGACGCAAAATATACCATTGGCCCGCCGGTGGAAAATGGTTTTTATTATGATTTTGACCTTCCCCAGCCGATTACCCAGGAAGACTTGGAAAAAATCGAAAAGCGCATGCGCCAGATTGTGGCTGGTCAGCACCCATTCATCAAAAAGGTCATCTCCGGCGAAGAAGCCCGCCAGATATTCAAAGACCAGCCCTACAAGCTGGAACTCATCGAAGGCCTTGAAAAAGGCGGCTTTGATGAATATGGCAATCCGCTCGATGTCAAGCCGGAAATTTCTATTTACCAGCATGATAAATTTACCGACCTGTGCCGCGGCCCGCATGTTGAGAATACGAAGCAAATCAACCCCAGCGCTTTCAAGCTGATGTCGATTGCGGGCGCGTACTGGCGTGGCGATGAGAAAAACAAGATGCTGACGCGCATCTACGGTACGGCCTGGGAAAAGCCCGAAGATTTGAAAAATTACCTGGCCATGTTGGAAGAAGCCAGGAAGCGCGACCACCGCAAGTTGGGCAAGGAACTGGAAATTTTCATCTACGATGATGAAGTTGGTCCTGGCTTGCCGTTGTGGCTGCCGAACGGCGGTATTCTCATCGAAGAGCTGGAGAAACTTGCCAAGGAAATGGAAGAACGGGCTGGTTATCAGCGCGTGCGAACGCCGCACCTGACGAAGGAAGACTTGTTCCTTCGCTCTGGTCACCTGCCCTACTATAAAGAAAGCATGTACCCGCCGATGGAACTGGAAGAAGGCGTAAAGTACTACATCAAGCCGATGAACTGTCCGATGCACCACAAAATTTTCGGCGCGCGGCCACGTTCGTACCGTGAATTGCCCATTCGCCTGGCCGAATATGGAACGTGCTACCGTTTTGAGAAATCGGGTGAACTCTTTGGGTTGATGCGGGTGCGCTCGATGCAAATGAACGATGCCCACATTTACTGCTCTGAGGAACAGTTTGAGCAAGAATTCATGGGCGTGGTTGACCTGTATAAAAAGTACTTTGACTTGTTTGGCATTCGCAAATATGTCATGCGCTTGTCTCTCCACGCTAAAGCCGGTTTGGGGAAGAAGTATGTCGATAACGAGCGTTTGTGGCTGAAGACGGAAGATATGGTGCGGCGCGCTATGCAGAATGGCGGCGTGCCTTTCGTGGAAGCGCAGGACGAAGCCGCGTTCTACGGCCCCAAAATTGATGTCCAGATTTGGAGCGCAATCGGGCGCGAGTTCACGCTCGCAACCAACCAGGTCGATTTCGCCGTGCCAGAACGCTTTGACCTGAAATTTGTCAATAAAGACGGGCAGGATGAAATTCCCCTGTGCATTCACCGCGCGCCGCTCAGCACGCACGAGCGCATGGTCGGATTCCTGATTGAGCATTACGCCGGAGCCTTCCCGGTCTGGCTCTCGCCGGAGCAGGTGCGCGTCATTCCTATTACGGACGCCCAAAATGAATATGCTGCCCAGGTCGCGGCCCAACTCAAGGCGGATGGAATTCGGGTCAGCGCTGACCTGGGTTCGGAGCGGATGAACGCCAAAATCCGCGCCGCGCAGTTGTTCAAGGTGCCGTATATGCTGGTGCTTGGCGCCAGCGAGGCTGCCGCTGAGGTTGTCTCTCTGCGAATGCGCGATGGAGCCCAGGTCAACAACATTCCCCTGGCCGAGTTCAAGGCCCGAATCAGAGACCGAATCTCGCGCCGCGCGAGTGAGTTGTAGTATCAAAAAAACCGGAGGGCTGAACTACCCTCCGGTTTTTCTTTGTGAATGGCTAATCGGGTTCGCAGAAGCTGATGCCCAGGTCTTTGGCAGTCTGAATGATGTCGCTATCGAGCGGCACGGATTTCATTTTGCCATAGGCTTCCTCAATGGGGACATATTTCATATTTTGTCCATCAAGGGCGACCATCACGTTGGAAAGTCCCTGTTCGAGGGCGCGCACCGCCGCGGCGCCAAAGCGCAGGGCGATTACGCGGTCGAAAGCGGTTGGCGTACCACCGCGCAACAGGTGCCCCAGCACCACCACGCGGGTCTCTTTGCCGGTCAGCCTGGTGATTTCTGCGGCAACCTTTTCGCCAATCCCACCCAGTCGTTCAGCGCGTCCGGCTTCTTTGCCAATCACCGAAGACGTGCCACCAACTGGTTTGGCGCCTTCGGCGACCACTACAATTGTGAAAAATCGCCCCAGTTCTTCGCGTTCCTGAATTTTTTGGGAGACTTTGCGCAAGTCATACGGAATTTCAGGGACCAGGATGATGTCGGCGGAGCCGGCAATGCCGGCTTCGAGAGCAATCCAGCCAGCATAGCGTCCCATCACCTCGACAACCATCACGCGCCCGTGCGAGGCGGCTGTGGAGTGCAGGCGGTCAATGCCTTCTGTGGCAAACGCAACTGCGCTGTCGAATCCAAAGGTAATATCGGTTTTGTCGAGGTCGTTGTCGATGGTTTTAGGGACGGCAATCACGCGCAAACCCTTTTTCGCCAGCACCTGGGCGATTTCAAGCGAACCATCGCCGCCAACCGTGATGAGCGCATCCAGCCCATGCAGCGCAAAAGCGCGGACGATTTCATCGGTGCGGTCCACTTCTTCTTGTGTGCCATCGGGCATAGTAATTGGATAGCGCATGGGGTGATTGCGATTGCTCGTGCCGAGGATGGTGCCGCCGAGATGGGTAATTCCACGCACGCGGGTGCGATTCAAGCGAATGATACCGCCTTCAGGATATTGTTCAGGACTCAACAGGCCATGGTACCCATCCCGAATACCGTACATTTCCCAGCCGCGCTTCATGCCGGTCAGGACAGCGGCCCGAATCACCGCATTGAGGCCGGGCGCATCGCCGCCGCCTGTGCTGATGGCAACGCGCTTAATTGGTTTGATAAGTGGTGTGGACATGCCAATTCTCCCAGAGAGGTCAAAGATTTCTTTAAAAGTTAATTATACCGCGTTCCATGTTTGAGCCTGTTTTCACAATCTCTTTCAGCGCATCGAATCCTGATTTTGCGGTTTGCATTGTCGCCTCGAATATAACCGGATAAAATCAGTCTGGTTTTTATATTAAGGAGAATACCGATGAAAACACACTTCGTTTTGGCTTTGACCTTGACACTGGCCGCCTGCGCGGCCCCAACGGAATCTCCTGCTGTGACTTTGCTGCCGCCTGCTACTGTTGAACAATCGGTTTCTGCGACCCCAGAGTCTCTGGCTGTTGCGCCCACCTCCACCGAAACGCTTCAACCCGTTCCCCAGGCTACCTCGCGTGGCGCTCAATTAGTCGCCAGTGACCCGGTCACTGTGCAGGTTGGAGCAGGTAAACCCGTTCTGCTCGAATTTTTCCGTTTTACCTGAGGCACCTGCCGCTCGATGGCGCCCATGGTGCATGGGCTTGAAGCAAAGTATGCAGGTCGGGTCAATTTCTTCTACCTTGATGCCGACGACCCAGCCACCGGGGATTTTCAACGCGAATACGGGTTCCAGTACCAGCCATATTTCGTACTGCTGGATGCGGACGGCAACATTGTGAGGCGTTGGAATGGTTATGTGAGCGAGCAGGAATTTGAAACAGGTTTTATAGAAGTATTGAAGTAAGAAACTTGCCCCGGCAACAAATTGCTGGGGCAAGTTCCCTTACGCGCCGCCATCCCCGTAGAAAGATGGGTCGGTTGGGGTTTTTCCACTGGGGTCATGCACCCAAACCCAGTCGCCTTCTTTGGCCCATAGGAACAGCCATTTTGAATCACCGACCGATAGGTTGACGCAACCATGCGAGGCAGAATAGCCAAACAGCGTTCCCCAATAGGCGCCGTGCAGGGCGCGGGCTTTGTCGAAATACATTGTCCACGGCACGTTTTCCAGGTAATAAAAATCCGAACGGTCGGCCTCGAAGGCACCCTGCATGGTCTCGATTTCCAACTTTTTGTAAATGGGAAACAACCCGGGCCGGGTGTAGAATGGTTCCACGCCGGTGGTGACCAGGGTGGCAAACACCATGCGGCCATTGTCGTAAACGGCAAGGGTCTGTTCTGCCAGGTTTACATCAATCCAGCGGCCATTCGTCACTCCCTCCGGCGGCAGGCGGGTGGGGGTTACGATGCCAAGCAAGCGTTCCTCAACCCATTCATCGGGTCCAATCAGCGCCCATTCCACTCCCTCAACGTTCTGTCGTGAGTAGACCTGCACTACATCAAAACGGGATAGGGTACGCAAGGGTGGGTTGATGTGTGCAAGATGGTTGGGCTGTTCATGAACCGGCGCGCCGGAAGGCGAAATAACCCAGCCAAAGGCATGGCGGGGTGTGGCATGGAACTCCAGCCCCTGAAATGAGCTTGCCACCTGGGCGGTTGAACCGTCGCCAGGCATGTAATTTCCTGAAGGAAGCAAGAAATAAGTTCCTTGCCGTTCAGTATCAATACGAGAGTTATAAACAACGTACAATAGTCGACCGGGAGGCAAGATGCGGCTGGGGCCTTGTTTGGCAATGGCTGCTTCCAGGCTGGGATAAAATTTTGTGCCAGTGTTGGCATCCACTTTGTAGTATTGGTAAGGCAGAGAATTCAGTTCTGGGCTTGGCCTGGATGCCGGCAACGAACGCAGGGGATACTCCATTCCAATTTGCGCGAGGCGGGTGATGGTTTCGGATGGCCCCAGTGGAGCGCAATCTCCGGGCGTCTCCAGGTAAATGCCTGGTTGGCAAAGCACTGCGCCGCTATTATCTTCGGGCGTAGGCGTGCTTTCGGCTGAAACAGGCCGGGCCGGGGTCAGGGCGAGAATCAAAAACAGTACAGGTAAGAATGTTGAAATTCGTTTCATATTTTCTCGTTAAGGACGGGCAAATTATACATGCTTTCCCCAGGTTTTAATGCGTAGAAGTGTAAACGCTTTGTAAGTCTCATGCTATAATAACAGCGTCATGCGAAACTTGACATAAAAAAACCGCTGTGCTAAAGTAGCAAAAATATTAAAACCTTTTCAATCAACCATTGCATGTGCATGGGTGATTGCATTTTATGTCAGGAGGGCTGTCTTGTCCAAGTCACGTACACAACTCATGGTGGATCGCCTGCGCGCGTTGCAGGCCTCATCGCCTGATATTGAAGCATCAGCCATCGTTAGCGTTGATGGTTTGAGCATTGCATCAGCCCTACCCCAGGGCGTTGAAGAAGACCGGGTTTCGGCCATGTCTGCTGCCATGCTTTCACTGGGCGAGCGGATTGCAACGGAACTTGGTCGCGGCTCGCTGGAGCAGGTGTATATCAAAGGCGAAAAAGGCTTTGTTGTTCTTATGTCGGTGGGCGAGGAAGCAGTTTTGACTGCCCTGGCCCGGGAACAGGCTAAACTTGGCCTGATTTTCCTTGACATGCGCCGCGCTACCGAAGACCTCGAGAAACTCATCTAAGGCGGAGACCGTTATGAGCCCAATCCCAAAAGCAGGCTTGTATTACCCGAGTAAGTTTGGCTACATTACTCTTAAAGCCCTGGAAGATGTTATGGGCAAGAATGGCCTGAATGCCATTCTAAATCTTGCGGGTCTCAACCACTATGTCGACAACTATCCTGCCGACAATCTGGAAAAGACGTTCGACTTTGCCGACCTTTCTTCCATCAATATTGCGCTGGAAGAAATGTATGGCCCGCGCGGAGGACGTGGTTTGGCCCTGCGCGCTGGCCGCGCCACGTTTGCCGATGCGTTGCGCAATTTTGGCGCATTAGCGGGCGCGGGCGACCTGGCTTTCAAAGTTTTGCCTCTGCAGGCTAAAATGCGTATTGGTATTCCTGCGATGGCAAAAATCTTTTCGCAAGTCAGCGACCAGTACAGCACGGTTGAAGAGCGTGAAAACGAGTTTGTTTACACCATCCACAAATGTCCCGTGTGTTGGGGACGCTCTGGCGTTGATAAGCCGGTCTGTTTCATTGCGGTGGGTTTGTTGCAAGAAGGTCTGAAGTGGGTTTCCGGCGGAAACGAATTCCGCGTCAACGAATCCAGATGCGTTGCCCTGGGTGATGAAGTTTGTGAGTTCATCATCCAAAAAGAACCAATTGCTTGACATCATTATCCTGGCGAGGCGCGTTGTGGCTGAACCGAAACAAAAAATCCTCATCGTCGAAGATGACCTGGACGTGGCCGATATGCTCAATGCATATTTCCGCGTGCAGGGCTACGAAGTTCTGACCGTCAATTGGGGCGAAGATGGCGTGCGGGCAGCCAGCACGGCGCGTCCAGAGTTAATCATTCTGGATATTCGATTGCCAGATATCGATGGGTACGAGGTGGCGCGCCGCTTACGCTCCGACCGTCGCACAAGCGCCATCCCGATTATTTTTCTGACTGAAAAGCGCGACCGCGCTGACCGCTTGCATGGCCTGGAACTGGGCGCCGACGATTACATTACCAAGCCTTTCGATGTCCAGGAACTGCGCTTGCGGGTGCGGAATGCTCTCCGGCGCGCCAGTCAGGATACCTTAACCAATCCTGTTACCGGCCTTCCCGAAGGCGGGCTGGTGGATGAAAAACTGGAGGAATGCCTTAGACAGGAAGGCTGGGCGCTGGTTACTATTTCCCTGGAAAACCTGGACGCTTTCCGCGAATATTATGGTTTTGTTGCATCGGATGATGTCATGCGTGCCGTCAGCCTGATGATTCAAAACTCAATTCGGGAACTGGCCAGCCCCGATAGTTTCCTGGGTCATATTTCCCCGACTGATTTTGTATTGGTTTTGGAAGCGGGCCTGGCCGGGACGATGGAAGAGCGCGTGCGCACGCGGCTGGAACAATCGCTCGATTATTTCTACCCCATCAAAGACCGCGACCAGGCGGCAACCCACAAAAAGCGGCTGGCTGTCAAAAGCGGGCATCTTGTTCACGGGGAAGTAAAATTCAAGACAATCGACGAAATGAAAATGGAGTTATTGTCGCGTAAGAAGTAGGAGAATCAGTTTTGCAAGTTACGATAATTGTACCGACGTACAATGAAGCGGAGAACCTTCCAAAACTGGTCTCCGCTTTATTTGCGCTTCCACTCGAAAACCTGAAACTGTTGGTTGTGGACGACAACAGTCCCGACGGCACGGGCCGGATTGCCGACAAACTGGCCAGGCAACATCCCGGTAAAGTGTCTGTGACGCACCGTTCTGGGAAACTGGGGTTGCGCACTGCTTACCTGGAAGGCTTCAGGCGCGCAATCGCCGAAGGCGCTGAGGCCGTTGGTCAGATGGATGCTGATTTTTCGCACGACCCCGCTAATCTGGTGGAGATGGCCGCTGCGCTTCAAACGGCGGATGTGGCTTTTGGTTCGCGCTACGTCCCCGGCGGAAGCGTGGATAAGGAGTGGCCGTTATGGCGGAAGAGTCTTTCGGCCTTTGGCAATTTCTACGCCCGCACTATTCTTGACTTTCCGCTGCGTGATGTGACCACCGGCTACCGCCTGTGGAGGCGTGAGGCTATTTTGGGCCTGCCGCTGGAGCGGATTCAATCCAGCGGGTATGTTTTCCTGGTCGAGATGGCGTATATTGCCTGGTGTCTCAAGTATCGCGTGGCACAAGTGCCGATTTATTTTGCCGACCGCAAATTTGGCAAGTCGAAGATGTCGCTCAAAATCCAGATGGAAGCCGCCTTCCGGGTTTGGCAGGTGAAGTGGAATTACCGCGATTTGCGCGCCAAAGGGGAAGCGGGAAGAGTCGTAATTCGTAATTTGTAATTCGATACTCGTTATTCGGTTTGGGCCAGGAGACGCCATTCGTCGAGCGAGAGCGTTTCGGCGCGGCGCATGGGGTCAATTCTGGCGCTTTCGAGCAGACGGGCGGCTTCGGATATGGAGATTCTCAGCCCTGCGGAGAGACTGTTCCGCAGGGTTTTACGTTTCTGGCTGAATCCGGCCCGGGCAAGTTGGAAGAATCGCTCCAACTGAGGGAGGGGGACGAGCGGCTGGGGGTACAAATCCACGCGGATGACGGCGGAATCGACTTTGGGCGCAGGGTAAAACGCCCCGGCGGGGATATGCGCGGCGATGCGCGGCTGTCCATAAACTTGCACGCTCAATGCCAGCAGGCTCATCTCGCCGGGCGCGGCGCAAATGCGCTGGGCCACTTCTTTTTGAATGGTCAGGACAATCCGCTGGGGGCGGGGATGCTGTTCGAGCAGATGCCTGAAAATGGCGGATGTGATGTAGTAGGGGACGTTGGCGACGACCAGGTAGCCTTCGGGCAGGGATAATTCGGCGGGTGAAAAATGCAGGATGTCGCCTTCGATGATGCGGGTGTTTGGATGGGATGCGAGGACAGTTCGGAGAACCGGAACCAGGCTCGTGTCCAGTTCGACCGCCGTCACCGTTTTGGCGGAAGCGGCCAGGTAGCGGGTGAGACTCCCCAAACCGGGGCCAATCTCCAAAATCGAATCATCCCTGGAAATTTCGGCAGCCTGGATAATTTTCTCCAGCGCGGCGGGGTCCTGGAGGAAGTTCTGGCCGAGGGATTTATCGGCGCGCAGGCCGTGTTGGCGCAGCAGGGCGGCGCTGTTGAGCGGGGGCAGATGATGACTCATGGACAAATGAAACCGCCTTCGGATGTGGATTTGCCGGGCGTGACTGTAACTGGAGAGGGGATGGCGCGCGGCGGCCACTGCCCGCGTTCGAATTGGGAAACGAGCAAGCGCAGGGACTCGAAATCGGCCTCGAAGATGTATACGTCTTTGTTCACGCCTTTGTCGTAGGTGCGGGTGGCGGTGAGGTACTCTGGCGGGAAGGTGATGAATTGGATGTTGTGGGGTTCAAGCAAGGGCAGCAGGCAAGCCAACTGGCTGATTTGTTGCGGGCTGAGGTCGGTTTGCACAGCGCCATCGAAAGCATCAATGATTTTGGGCAGTTTGGCAACATTGGCAGGCTTGAGCAGGGCGTCGCGCAGGGCGCACAGAACGATGTTCTGGTTGTCGGCGCGCTCAAAGGTGCTTTGCTGGCGGATGCGCGCCAGCATGAGCGCCTGGCTGCCGTTAAGATGGTGTTTCCCGGCTTTGAAGTACAGGTCATAACGTTTGGGCTGGTCGGCTTTGCGGGCGTCTACGCTGTGGGGTAGAACCACATCTACTCCGCCGACGGAATCGACCAGTTTGACGAAGGTTTGCATGTTGGCGGCAACATAGTGTTGGGGCGCCGCGCCAAAGTTGTGCAGCAGAGTGCGCGCCAGCAGGCCGGGGCCTTCGCCGGGGCCGTGATAGTAGCCCATGCCCTTGTTGCCGTAAAGATAGGCCTGGTTGAGTTTGCCGTGGTCAATGCCATGTTTGGGGTCAAGCTCGGGAATTTCGACCCAGATATCGCGCGGGAATTCCAGCACGGTCACGCGCGGGGTTGCAAAATCGACTCGTGCATAGCGGATGACATCTCCCAGCCCATACAGGTAGCCGCTGCCGCGCGAATCGGAGCCGACCGCCAGGATGGTCATGGTCAGCGGCCCGCCGCATTTGGGTTGGCCGCTCACTTCGGGGGTGTAGGGGGTGCGGGTGGGCTGGCCGGGTAGGGTGGTGCTGGTTGGCCCGGTGGGGCGCGCGGCAGGCGCGGAATTGCCTGCGCCGGACGGTTTGAAGATGGGTAAGGCCAGGGCGGGGCCAAGTGGCTGCTGCCAGGCGCCATGATAAAAGCGGTAGGCAACCAGCGCCCACAAACCGGCGGCGATGAGCAGGAGGAGCAGGAAGGCAGAGCGTTCTTTGGAGGACATAAGATTATTGCAGCGGCGCGGGAATGTAAGCCGGGGCGGGGGCCAGGAAGTAAACCGTCACCCAGCCGCTCCAGTTTTGCCAGTCATCGTCGCTGTAGGCCAGGTCAATCCACAAACGGCCATCGGGAAAGCCGCCGCCCACATCGCCGATGGTCGCCACGCCATAGCCTGGAATATACACCTGCGAGCCGCGCAGGGCATTGAACAGGACGCGAGTCACAGCCACCACGCCGCGCTGAACGGGCAGTCCGCTGGCCGTGCCGTAGTGACAGGTCGAAGTTCCAGAGCGGCAGGGGGAATAGGAAGTTGCCCACATTTGCACGGCCCGCCAGTATTGGATTTGCCCGCCCGGCACCTCCAGCGTTTGCAGCGTGACCTGCGTGCCGCGCCCCATCACCTGTTCTTTTGGCAAGCGTACCACGCTTTCGGCTTCGGTCACGCGCGAGACTTCCACGCCGTTCTCGTAGCGGATGCGGATGGCGCTGACGCTCAGCCCTGGTTCGCCAGCCTGAATGAGATTTTCGGAGCCGAGCGGAATTTCGGACGAATATTCATAGCGGGTGGAGAATGGGATGGGGTTTTGGGTCACGGAAAGCGATTCCTGTACCCGCACAATTTCAATCGCCCCATCTTGGGGCGCGGATTCGGACTCGGCGGGGAGGCTGTAATCCAGCCCGAGCAGCGGAACCCCGGCAGAGGCGAGGACCTGCCCCACCGTCTCGGCGGAGGATTTGACCGGTATGGATTCGCCGTCCACGCGAATGACATACTCCCGCGCCGGGCGGTAGATGGCTGTTATGTCGGCAGTCAGCGGGGTTTCGGGCGGCGGGGCCAGGAAATCTGCCGCATAGAGGATGAGGCCCTGTTCAGCGAGGGCCTGGCCGAGGGTGGGGGCGGCGCTTTGGAAGGTGGTTTCGCCAGCGGGCGCGCGCAGGGTCACGCTCACAGCGCGGACGATTTGCAGGGTGTAGGATTCGCCGGTCGGCAGGGGAATATCCGCCGGGACAGTCTGTCCGTTGAGCAAGAAACGGTCGGTTGGGGAAAGCGGAACGCCAGCCCGGGCGGCGAACGAGGCCGGGGTAGCGGAATCTGCCTGAAGCGTGTAAAGCGTTTCTCCGTCCAACAAAAAGACGGAGATTGGGTCTCCAGTCTGCGGCTGGCAGGAGACGAGCAGGAGAGCCAGCAGGAGCCAGGCGAGGCGTCTCATGTCTTTATTCTATCACCCACGTTGCAGTATAGCGCGTTTGCGCGCCGAGGGGAGATTCGCGCCTGGGGTCGAGCGTCCAGCGGCCAGAGATGCCGGTTTCGCGGGCGGTCTGTTCAAAGTGACAGAGGGCGATGCCCATGTCGAGCCTTTGCAGGTCGCACAGGCCGAGCAGGATTTTGAGCGGGTCGGCGCGGTAGCCGGGTGTGCGCTGAAGGTAAAAATGCCAGTGTGAGCCATCTTTGATGATGCGCCAGGGCTGTTTATTGGAGGCGGAAGGGGCAAGGCGAACCATCTCAAGTGGGAGGGCGTACTCCCCGGCGCTGGAAGGGTCGAGCGGATGGCTGAAATCGCTTTCGAAAAACAGGGCTTGCCAGGGCAGGCGGCGGGTTGCGCCCGCCAGCGCGCTGACCAGGCCGCGGCGGGCTTGCTCCGGGCTGGTAAATTCTCCCAGGGCCGTTACAGCGGGGATGGTTTCGTAGGTTTGCAGGTCGATTTTGCGGGCGAAGCTGCTCCTGGTGAATGTGCCGCCCAGCCAGCAGGTTCCCAGGTGGAGGCCGGTGGCACGCAGGATGAGCCATTCCATCAGGTAGCCGAAGTCTTCGAGGTGGTTGGGGGCGGGTTCGCTCGCGCCAATGAGGAAGCCGGTCGCGCCGCGAATGAAGCCGTAGGTGCCGAGACCGCGCAGGGCGGCGTTGTTGGTTTCGCTGGCGGCGGTCAGCCCGAAGCGTGGACGGCTGCCAAAAGGGCCGGGCGGGAGCGAATCGATGGCGGCTTGCAGTTCGCGCAGTTTGTTGACCCCGATGGATTGCGGGGCAAACTGGCGGCAGGAAAAGCGGCGGCGGATGAGTTCGGTGACGGGCGGCTGGTTCATCATCCCAGGCTCTTGAATTGGGTGAGCATGACGGCAACAAAGATGACGGCGCAGCCAAGAATTTGCAGCGGCGACAGGAATTGACTCAGGATGAGCCAGCCTGCCAGGGCGGCAAAGACCGATTCCAGGCTGAGGATAAGCGCGGCATCGGTGGGCGGAGTGTGGTTTTGTCCCCAGACTTGCAGGGTGTAGCCCACCCCCACTGACATCAAACCCCGGTAGAAGATGGCGCCGAGCATGGGCAGGTGGATGAGTTGCGCGAGGGGTTCTGTGAACAACCCGACCGCTAGGTTGAGCAGGCCGCAAACGAGGAATTGCCCGGCGGCAAATGAGACCGGCTCGTAGCGCGAGGCGAATTTTCCCAGAACGACGAAGTGCAGTGCCCAAAAGACCGCGCCCAGGAAAATCAGGCCGTCGCCGTTTTGGAAGTTCAGTCCCTGCCCGGCGGTGGAGAGCAACCAGGCTCCTGCGACGGCGGCGGTGACGGCAACGGAATCGAGCCAGCGTGGCTTTTCGCGGAAGAATATCCACAGCAGGAAGGGCGTAAAGACGGTGTATAGGCTGGTGAGAAAACCGGCATTCGCTACTTTGGTGTAGAAAATGCCGACTTGCTGCAAGGCAGCGGCGGCGAATAAGATGAGTCCGGCGATGCCCATCCATTTCCACTGTCCGGCTGGGAACGGTTTGCCGCGCGGGATGAAGGGAAGTAGGACGAGCGCGCCCAGCAGGAAGCTGGCGGCGTTGAACAGGTAGGCCACGCGGTATTGCCCGGCCACGTCTTGGGCGATGAAGGCCGTGCCCCAGATGATGGCGATGGCGAAGAGAGTCAGGTCGGCTTTGATGCGCATAGTTTTAGGAACGGAGTGGACAACGGAGGAAGCGGAGAAGCGGACACCTCGACAACCCGACAACCGAATAAAACATAACGAATATCACGGATTACGAATTACAAACACTTGCCCATTTTTTTTCACCTGTGCCGCACTCGCCCGTAGGGCATCCCCGTCCATCTCCCCGACAATCCACACATCGGCGGCGTGCGGGAAAAAGGCTGGGTCGGTTTCGAGCGGGAAAATGACCAGTCCCGGTTGGGGGCCGGCCAGCCAAAAGACGAGGCGCGCCTCATCGCCAACTTCGTAGCCCAGTTTAGCCGTTCCTGGTTCACCATCGCCGGATTTATAGTAGCGCGGGTAGATGGCGCGGCCCTGAACACAGATTTCATTGGCTGGCGGCGTAAATGGACAAGACGCATTATCGGAATATTTTTTGGGGAAGACGACTTCTGTGAGTGGGATGGATGCGCCAACGAGCAGGATGCTGGCGGCTGTGAGCGTTACCTGCCCCCAGGCCGGGATTTTGACTCCGCTGGCAGGCGTTTCGCCGTTAAGGGGGGCGGTTTGCCACGCGGATGGGTTATCCCGCAGCCCTGAAATTGCCAGTTGTCCCAGCAGCAGCAAGCCCCAGGCCTGGTACAGATAAGTGGTCCAGTCGATTGGCACGAGGAAGCGGTCGCCGGAACTGAGGAAGAGCGCCGTCCAGGCGTGATAGAACAGGCTCAAGGCCAGGGGGAGCAGGCCCGCCCAGCGCAGGCTCGTCCAGGCGGCAGTCAATCCGAGGGCGAATAAAATAAGATAGAGCATGGTCAATGGTGTCGGGCGGAAATCCGTCTGCCAGAAGGCGCGCGCGGGCCAGATTAATTCACCTGGCGCGGTCAACCGGTCACGGACGGGGAAGACATGGAGACTGGTAATGAGATTATTAAAGAAATGGTTGATGGCTCCGCTCAGGATGCGTTCTGGGTCGCGTTTGAGATGTTCAATAGACATCTGGTTCAGGCGGTGGACATATTGGGCGGTTGTTTCATTGGGCAGGCGGGGAATGCCTTCGTTGCCTTTGCTACCGCTCCAGCGCCGTGCCAGCACCATCGATTGTGAGATGGGGTTATCCAGCACCAGTCCACCGGAGGCGAAGTAATTGCGCGTCAGCCAGGGGGCCAGGGCCAGGGCCAGGCCAAGCGTCATCCAGGCCAGGCCGCGAAGCCACTCCACGCGGCGGGTTTTCCAGAGCGGAACGAGGCTGACCAGGGCCAGCGGGGCCAGCAAGATGGCGCTTTGCAGGCGAATCAGGGCGGCGACGCCAAGAATTCCACCCATCAGCAGCGCATACCAGCCGGGTTTGGGAGATTTCACCCAGCGGATTGCCAGCAATGCAAAAAGCGTCAGAAAAAGGGCGGTGGGCGTTTCAGAAAAGTAGAGTTTGGAGTAGGTGTAGTTGAGCGCGAATGGCGCGGCGTGATTTGTTGTGATGTCGCGCAAGGCGGCCAGGATTGCCAGTATCAAACCAAGCGGGCGCGAGCCAAGTTCTTTTCCCAAAAGATACAAACAGGCTGGAAAGAAGGCCAGCCAGAGCGTTTGCAGGGTGATGATGTTGTGATAATTTTGCCCGGCAAGAGTGTGCTGCCAGACGAGCAGGGAAACGTAGAGTGGGCGGGTGGGGATGTCGGGCCACAAAAGGCCTTCGCCGACCAGGGCTTGTTGGGCATATTGGGCGTAAATGAGCGCGTCAGAAAATGGGTATGGCTCGAAGTTGGGGGCGCGCGGCGGGGTGGCAAAGAAGCCGGGGATGAGGGGGTCGGACAACCAGAGGAGACAGGTAAACAGATAGACAAGGAGAAAAGCAAACTGGTCGAGGCGGGTTGGGGACAGGCGCGGCAGGAAATAGGTTGCGGCGATGCCAATGACCAGGGCGAGAAGTATCTGCCATTCGAGGAAAGGCGTGGCCGGGTGACCGAAAGAGCCATCATGGGACGGGGTGAGACCCCAGCCAGTGATAGCGATAAGGAATGCGATGAGGGCGAGCGAGAAAAGAATGATGAGCAGCGGACGGACTTGGATTGGGAGTGGCCGGTTGGGGCGATGCAGGTAGAGCCATTCCAATCCAGACAGGGTGAACCAGGCCGCGAGAGGGGTCAGGCGCGAGGCGTAGGCAGAGTAAGTGTAGTTCACTTGCCCCAGAGCGTGGAGGGTGAGCAGGGTCAGCGGGGCGGTCAGGGCAGCGGCGAGCGCCAGGAGGTAGAGAATGTTGTGAGTCACAGGAGCAAGAGTCGGTGGGGTACTTCTTGTTCGGAAGCGCAGCCAGGCCAGGGCGGAGAAGGCGCTCAAGGTCAGGGAAATGCTCAGGAGTATCCATCTTCCTGTGGAAAAACTGCCCGTATTGCTGGGCAGGAAAATTAACCACAGGAAGGCGAGGAAACCCTGAACAGTCCAGATGGCGAAGAGGGTTGGATATGTCATGAGGATTTGCGGGCGGGTTGCTTTTTGGCGGCGGTTGGGATTTCGGGCAGGATGCGGTCGAGGTTGCGCACGCAGAAATTGACGAAAATGTCTCGATTGACCATCAGCCGAATGGCAGTGGGCAGAAATTCGTATAACCCGCCAATGGCGGCGGCCAGAGTTGTTTCGCTGCGCAGCGTGGCAAGGGCTGCCGGGCCGATTTTTTCAATGAGCAGAGTTTTGATGAGCGGAATCTGTTTTTCAAGCAGGGTGGCGTAGGCTGCGTAATTGAGCGGGGCGGTGGCTTTTTCTTCCACTTGGGCAGGGCGCGCGAATTTGTGTCCGGCGGCGGCGAGGGCGGCTTTGGCGGCTTTAAGTTGTTCGTGTTTGACCAGAAGGTAGTCGGTGTCGAAAGTGGAAATGGCAAAAATGGAAATGTTTTCGGCGGCCAGCGTGGATGCGATGCCTGCCAGGATGCCGGTTTCGCTGAAGTCGAGCGGCCCGAGGACTTTGAGCGCGCTCCAGCCGGGTTCAGATTTTTCGCTTTCGATGTTGATGTTTTCTGGCGCGACGATGGAGAGTTCCTCGCTTGAGCCGCTGATGCTGTAAAACGGGCTGGATGTTACGCCTTTGGGAATACCCGCGCCTGGTTTCAGGCGGTGGATGGTGAAGGGGCCTTTGAGAATGCTGAATTTGAGGGGTTTCATGGCGCGCTCCTGGTGGGTGAGGCTATTATAATCTTGTCCTTGACCATCCCCTTTTTCTACACTAAAATCTGCGCGCTATGTTTGAGAATTTGACCAACCGCCTGAACCAGGTCTTTGACCAGTTGCGCCGCCGGGGAAAGCTCTCCGAAGCGGATGTGGACGCCGCCATGCGCGAGGTGCGCCTGGCCCTGCTCGAAGCCGATGTGCATTACAGTGTTGTGAAGGATTTTGTCAATCGCGTGAAAACCCGCGCGGTGGGCGCGGAGGTCTCGAAGGCGCTCAATCCGGGGCAGCAGGTTATCAAAATTGTACATGAGGAATTGATTGGCACGCTCGGTCAGGCGGCTCCGCTCAATCTCTCCGGGCCGAAGCCGCGCGTGGTGATGCTGGTGGGCCTGCAAGGCTCTGGCAAGACTACCCATGCTGGAAAACTCGCCAAACTGCTTCGTTCACGCGGCGAGCGGGTGATGCTGGTGGCGGGCGACCCCTACCGTCCGGCGGCAGTTCAGCAGTTGCAACAACTCGGCGAGCGGGTGGATGTACCGGTGATTGCCGATTTGAAAAAGAAACCGCCCGAACTGGCCGCCTATGCCCTCGAGCAGGCCCAAAAAGGCGGTTATACCGTGATGATTGTGGACACCGCTGGCCGTTCGCAACTCGATGATGCCCTGATGGAAGAACTCAAGGCTATCGAGAAAAAGATTTCACCGGTGGAAGTGCTGCTGGTGGTGGATGCGATGATAGGCCAGGAAGCGCTGCGCGTGGCCGAAGGGTTTCGGGATAATGTTTCGATTACCGGCCTGATTCTGACCAAGATGGACGGCGACGCGCGCGGCGGGGCGGCCATCTCCATTCGCTCTGTAACCGGGGTGCCGATTAAGTACCTGGGAACCGGCGAAAAGCTGGATGCCCTTGAAACGTATGACCCTTCCCGCCTGGCCTCGCGCATCCTGGGCATGGGCGATGTGATTGGCCTGATAGAAAAAGCCGAGGCCGCCTTTGACGCGCAATCGGCTCAAAAACAGGCCGAAAAGATGCTGAAGGGCGAGTTGGATTTGCAAGATTGGCTGGAACAGATGCGTCAGATGCGTAAGATGGGCCCGCTGGCCCAGATTTTGGAAATGCTGCCGGGGCAGTTGGGGCAGGCCGCTAAACAGGTAGACCCGCGCGACATTGAGAAAAACTTTAAGCAAATCGAGGCCATCATCAGTTCGATGACGCCCGCTGAACGCCGCAATCCTGACCTGCTTAACGCCTCGCGCCGTCGCCGAATTGCAGCCGGTTCTGGTAATGACGTGCAGGCCGTGAACCGCCTGATGAAACAGTTCCGCGAGACGCAGAAGTTGATGAAAACTCTGCAAAAGACCGGGCTGAAAGGCCTGCCGAAGTTATTTGGCTAGTTGAATTCAATCGGGCGCATGACGCCCGATTGTTTTTACCCTTTCTTCATCATCTGATACAACGGTTGCAGCCGTTTATACATTTGCTTATACACGCCCTGGTAAAGTTCATCGTAGCGGGCGTGGGTTTGGGGGTCTGGCTCAAAGGTGGCGCCGCGGCGGGTCATCTCACGGATGGCGGTCTCAAAGTTGGGATGCAAACCCATGCCGACCGCCGCGTCTATGGCCGCGCCCAGCCCGGATGCTTCGTAGACATGCGGGCGCGAGGCGGGCAGGCCAAAAATATCTGCGGTTAACTGCATGGCGGCCTCGCTCTGGCTGCCGCCGCCTGCCACGCGCAGTTCGGTAATTGGCACGCCGCTGCGTTTGGCAGTGCGTTCCGCGCCTTCGCGCAGGGCGTAGGCCAATCCTTCCAGGATGGCGCGATAGAGATGGGCGCGGGTATGCACATCGCTGAATCCAATCACCGCCCCGCGCGCTTCGGGGCCGGGAAAGCGCAGCCCCGGCGACCAGAACGGCTGTAACACCAGCCCCTCCGAGCCGGGCGGGACGCTGCGTACCAGTTCATCGAACAAAACTTCGGGTTCAATGCCGCGCGCTTCGGCCAGCCCCTGTTCGCGCAGGCCAAATTCCTGCTTGAACCAGGTCACCATCCAGTAGCCGCGATAAATCTGGATTTCGAAACTGTACGCGCCCGGCACGGCCGCCGGGTAGGGCGGGATGAGCGGGATGACTTCGATGTAGCGTTTGTGGGTGGTGTTGATGGTGGCCGCGCTGCCGTAACTGAGACAGCCAATGTATGGGTCGAGACAGCCCGCGCCCAGCACTTCGGTGGCTTTATCAGCGGCGGCGGCTATCAGCGGCAATCCTACCGGCAGGCCGGTTGCTTCGGCTGCGGCGGGCGAAATTTCACCCAGGCGCGAGGCGGGCGGAACCAGGTCCACCAGCAGAGATTTATCCATCGGCACGGCCTGCCATTTCCAGTCCCAGGGCCTGGCCCAGGCCTGGGATTTGTAATCGAACGGCACATAACCGACCTGGCAGGCGACCGAATCGACGAATTTCCCGGTCAACCGATAGGTGAGATAGCCGGAAAGGAACAGGTATTTGTGGGTGGATTTCCAGATTTCGGGCTGGTGGGTACGAATCCAGTTGGCTTCGGCCTCGGCCTGAAGGTAGGCCACCGTTTGCGAGGCGCCTGCGGCCTTAAAGGCCGCGCCCCACAGCCCGCCGACTGGCGGCAGTCCCTGGGTACGGCGCTTATCTAGCCAGACGATGGCCGGGCGCAACGGCTGGCCGTTTTTATCCACGTTGATGACAGTGCTGCGTTGGGTGGTGACCGCCACCGCCGCCAGGCTCGATTTCTCCACGCCCTGCGCCCATAAGCCCTGGCAGGCTTCGCAGACGGCCTTCCAGAATACTTCGGGGTCTTGTTCGGCCAGACCGGGAGCCGTGGAATAATATGGCTCGATGGGAACGCGCTGTTTGGCGAGCAGGTTGCCGCGCGGGTCAAAGACCAGGGCGCGGACGCTCTGGGTGCCGTTGTCAATTGCCAGCAGGTTTTCGGGCATAATTTCTCCGGTGTAGCATCGAATTACGCGAAGTTTAGAGACTCGTACACGGATACTTCGACAGGCTCAGTACAAGTTTCACGGATTCGGAAGACTGCCCCGTAGGGGGCGCGAGATTCCGTGTAATCCGCGTAATCCGTGTCCCAAAAAAGTTCCCGAGAAAAGTTCGACGCTATTTGAACGAGTATGACTGTTTCCACAACCGATTCGAGCCTTAGTTTGAATTGCGCGTTCTAGTATAAAATCACTCCCGATTGATTTTTGACCAGTTGCCTGCCGCAATTTTCGCATCGGAGGTCAGGGCTTAAGCGCAGTTTGCCGCAGTCAGGGCATTTTAAGAGATTGGTTATGCTCTGGTCGGCGGGTGAGCCGAATTGCCCTGGCTTGCGCGCGATGACCCGGTCGAACCAGCGCCACCAGGGGACGATTTCGATTTGCTCGAAGCCGACCTGTTTGAGCAAACCCGAAAACTGCTCCACGCTGCGGACTTTGGCGCGGCGGCCCGAGGCATCTGTGGCGCGCGAAGAGAGCAGCATTCCGCCCGGTTTGAGGACGCGGAACAGTTCCCGCAGCGGGGTTTCCATTTCGGGCATGACTTCCAGCGCTTCCATACAGCAGACGATATCGAAGCAGGAATCAGGAAAGGGCAGGGGGAAATCTATCAGCCGTAGAAAAGTTACTCTTTCTCGGTATTTTTCCAGCCGGGCGGCGGCTTGTTCCAGCATTCCGGTAGATACGTCGAGCGCAATCACGTTTCCAGCGAAGTCTGGTTCGCGCAGCAGGGTCAGGGGCAGCCGCCCCGTTCCGGTGGCAAGGTCCAGCACCAGCGGGGAGGAAATCTCCTTGAGCGCGGCCAGGACGGGTTGGGCGAGCATTTCTGCATCTTGCGCCTGGCTTTCTTTTTTCCCTGAATCGTATTTTTTTGCCCAACGGTCATACAGCCAGCCTTGCACGCGTGGGCCGAGGTGCGTGCCTTCGTAAAAGTAAATTTCCCGGTCGAGCAGGTAGAGCAAAATTCCTACAACAATCGTCCCAGCAATCCACCACATTTCAGCCTCCAGGTTGGTCGGGTAAGAGAATTTCTGCCTGGCGGACGACCCGCATTCCATACCCAAACAGGAAAATCGCCAGCCCAGCGAGACCGGCCAGCACGAGCATGAAGGAGAGCCCCAGCCAATCGGCCAGGTAGCCAGATGCGAACGCGCCGAGCAGGTAGGGAAGTTGTACCAGCAGTTGACGGGCTGAAAAGACGCGCCCCTGCACATCGGCTTCTACTTTGGCAAGCCACATCGCCAGGTTGCCGCCTTCGACAAACGGCTCGAAAAACGAAAAGAAGAAACTGCCAATGCTCCACATCAGCAGGGTGGAACTCATCCCTAGCCAGGTGATGCCCAGCAGGCAGGCCCCAGCCCCGCCGAGCAGGATGCCATGGATGCGCCGTTTGGGGCCATCCCACAGGCTGAGGATTGCGCCGCCGACCAGCCCACCGACCGCGCCGACCGATTGAACGCTTGCCAGGGCTGCTTCGCCGTGGTTGGCGCGGCTGAGTATCAGCGGGGCCATTAACGTTGCGCCAATGGCCAGGAAAAAATTGGCTGCCATAAACAGGATGACCAGGCCGCGCAGACTGGCGCGCTGGCGAATGTAGCGAAAGCCAAATGCGGTTTCCTGCCAGAACGAGCCGCGGCTTTGCGCTCCGATTTCGCTGGCGGCGGGCTGTGGAACGCGAACCAGCAGCAACGAGGTGAACGCCGCGCCAAAGGTCAGCAGGTCGAGGCTCATGATGCCGATGATGCCGATGCGCGGCAGCAAGGCCGCGGCAGTCAGCGGCGCAAAGACGGTGGAAATGGCGGGGGCCAGACCGAGCATCCCTTCGGCGCGCATATATTGGTCTTTGGGGAGCATGGTGGCAATCGCCGCATTGTAAGCCGGGTACTGAAAGGCGGTGAAGAAACCAGCCAGCAGGCTGATGATGTAAACATGCCAGATTTCTAATTTATTGGCCAACAGCAGGAGCAAAGCCGCCAGCGTGCCGAGCGCGGCGCCCAGGTCGCTGAACAGCATCACCAGTTTGCGATTCCAGCGGTCTACGAACGTCCCGGCGATGGGGGTCAGCAGCACGGTTGGCAAAAAGGCGAAAAAACTGATGGTTGTCAGGGTGGAGGCCTGCTCGGTTTTTTGCCAGGCCCAGAGCGTGAAGGCAAACCAGGTCATGGCGCTGCCGAGCAGGGAAATGACCTGCCCCAGCCACAGGGCGGTGAAATGTCGCATTCCAGGATGGGAGGAGGGGGTCATATCAGGCGTCTTCCAGGATGGTTGGCGGCATGGGGTTGGCATTCCGTTTCACGCCCCAGCGTTCCCTGGTTTGCTGGTGAATGTTCCAGATGTCAGCCTCCGTCAAATTGCGCGTAACCACTGACGGGAAGGCTTCCTCGAAGTAGGAGTAAGGCGGGCGGTTCTCCAAATTGAGAGAGTGATAATCAAGCCGCGCTTCCATTTCGTGCAGGCGGGTGATTTCGGTATTGGGGTGGTATGTCAGGATGTTGGGGCTGGCAATCATCAGCAAGTCTTCGGCCAGCAGTTCCTCCACTTTGTCAATTGTTTCGCGGATGGTTTCAGGCGTTTCGCCGTCTAACCCAAACAGAACGGATGACCCAACGCGGATACCGGCGTAGCGCGCTGTTCCCAATGCCATGCGCACGCGCTGGTCCCAGGGTAGTTTCTGGTTGACGTTTTTGTGAACCCTGGAAATAACAGCCTCTGCCATGCTTTCAATGCCAACATATAGGTAGGTGCAGCCAGCCTCGCGCATTTTCTCCAGCGCCAGCAGTCCTTCCTCGGGGCGGTTGCGCGAGACGATGAAATCTACTGTCAGTTGCGCGCCCCAGACCAGGCCCAGGATGGCCTCGCGCGGGATGTCGCGCCCGAACAGGGTGAGCGTGGGCGTTTGGGCGTGCAATGCCATTTCGCGGATGCGAATCCATTCTTTGCAAAAGTTGATGATATGCCCAACATTCCCGCCCCAAAAGAGAGAATCGTCGAAAAAGATGGCCTCCGCGCCGTAATCAAGGTATTCCACCACCCGCGCCAGCGCCCTGGCTAAATGACCGGCCTTGAAAGAGAGAAATTCGCCAACTACTGAGCTGCCTTCGGAGCAAAAATAACAGTGATATGGGCAGGAGTTTGTCACCATGAAATGCGCGGTGCGCAAAACGCGGCCCCCCCGCTCGAAGACCGGGAAGCGCGCCCGGATGGCAAAGGCCTGGTAAGGCGAGGGCAACTCGGCCAGATTTAATTTCTGCCTGGTGAGCGGCCAGGCGTGCAGGGTTTCGCCGTTCAGGCCCAATATCAAGGCATGGCCGCGCAGGTCGCGGAAGAGCGGCGCAAACCGCGAGAGCGTACCTATCACATCGGCAGCGCGGACGGTTTTGGTCTCTACCTCCATCGCCAGCGCAATGCACTTCATCAACAGGTCGAGCGCGTAGTAGCCCTGACCAGAGATGATGAAATCGAAAACCGGCTGGATTGCCCCCTCCGCAATTTTCGTCACCGGGCTGGTGGGGCTGAAATCGAGAGTGCCTGTCAGGTGGTTATAGTGACAGGTTTCATCGGCGTGGCGTCCGCCCAGCACAATGATGCAGCCCGGCAAATGCTCTCTCACGGTGCGGGCAATATCAATGGCGTAGCGGTGCGCGGGCGAGACGGCGCTTATCAATACCACGCGCGGTTGGACATGTGCCAGTACGACTTCTACAAAATATTTCTTGACGCGCGCGTTCCATACGCGTGGGTCGAACACGGTCTGGTCGGTGTTGGGGCGCAGCGCGTTGTACTGACGGATGCCGCTTTCTTCGACTGAGAGACGGTATTCACGCGAGGGCAGTTCACCCCAGCCAGGGCAAAGGTCGTTGTAGGGCGAGTTGGGGTCAAGGCCGCGTTGATGTGATTCAACGGCCTGGGCGACGGCGTAACTCAAGGCCGAATACAGGCACATTGGGTCGCCGGGGAATTCGATTTTTTCCTCGTGGGTGGACATGACCGGGGCCAGGATGGATAGTACCGGAAAGGAACGCTCGCGCCAGGCCGCATTCGGGTCGCCGTTTTGTGAGTGGATGCGCCGCTGAAGCATCTCCCTGCGCCTGGTGAGGATTTCCGTTAAATCCGCCGGAATTTCGGCTGTTGGTTCGCGCTCATAGTCTGAGTGGATAATCGTTTCAAAGCGCATGTTCCGCTGCTTTCTGCGATTTCCACAATCGCTCTAACAGGAAGAAGTAAAAGACCAGCAACACCAGCAGGATGACGGGGATGTAGACGAGCGGGTCGGTGAGGACGTATCCAGCATTATAAATAACTGTCTCCCCCCAGATGAGATAACTCAAAAGTCGCCATACGTCAATGAAGGCGTAGGGCAGGAACAGAATTCCAATAACTAGTTTTTTCCAGTATTTTTCAATAGAGGCCCATAAATATACGAAGACCGACATCGCCATCGACAGTTCCCAAAGCATATCCAGCCAGATGAACG
This sequence comes from Anaerolineales bacterium, assembly GCA_034434535.1. Lineage (GTDB taxonomy): Bacteria > Chloroflexota > Anaerolineae > Anaerolineales > Villigracilaceae > UBA5195. The sequence continues at coordinate 110,770 of DAOTZC010000001.1, forward strand.
CCGCAAGATAGAATACAAAACAAAGTCCAAGAGCGAATTCCGGGGTCTCGTACCCTGCTTTTCTGACAGGATTCCGCAGGGCGCGCAGGCTGAACAGTCCTAGAGGAGTAAGCAGGAGCAGTTTAAATCCGGTCGCAAGATTGAATATGGTCGGTGAAATACCAAAGATGTAAAGAATAACTTGCATAACAGAGTGGTTATAGCCCAGGAAGGGTTTATCGGGGCCCCACCAGGGGTAATCGCGTACCAATCGCCCAAGAAATTGCAGATAATCTCTGTATTGCGAGAACGTGTATTCAAAACCACCCCCAGTGATGGTGACAAGGACAATTGCGCTGTAAGCAATAATTGTACCGATAAGCAGACGGGCGAAAAATCGGTATCTTCCCAGCAGTAGAGGAACCAACACTGCGAAAGCCCATTGCGGTTTGATGGGTAGGATAACTGCCCCCAGCCAAAAAGATGCCCAGCCAGTCTGCTCTTTCAAAATTGTTTCTATAAAGAGCGTCGCAAACAACGCCATGAAGATATAAGTATTCATATATGCCAGGTCATCCCAAAAGGGTGAAAAGACCAGGTATAAGGGTAAGAATTTGACCCATAGCGTAGTTATATTTTCTAACTTGTTTTGATTAAAAATGCGCAACCAGGCGATATACATGAGTGTGTATGCAAGCAGGCGTAAAACGACCATCAAACCTGTTAAAATATCTGCCCGCAGTAAGAAAATTGGGCTAAAAACGAATGCGAAGGCTGGAGAATATAGATAATGTTCCTCGACATGCTCTAGAGAACCTTTGAGATACATATCCTCTCGGGCCTGGAAACTTGCCGCTGCTCTGACGTATGATAGCCGCATATCGGCTCCCAGTTGTTCTCCTACATTTCCTTCAGCAGCCTGACCTGGCATCATGAAATATACCTGTGCCGCCAGCCGCAAGAGGAAATAAACTGCCGCAAGCATCAACCAGGCGCGATAGGATTTTGATTGCTTCCAGATTTTTTTAATCTCGTTCATGATGACTCCTCTCGCATAAGATTATAGCCTGCTCACTCAGCAGGCGACCCAGATAAAGACGGCTTTCGCGCTTTACATTTTTGCAGATTTTTTGATGTATATACGATACACACAGCATTGTACAATCGAAATATGCAAGAAGTACCTTCCTTTTCAGTTCAAATTTCTCATCAATTGGAAGCGTTCGACTCGCGCGACTGGGATGCGTTAAGCGCAGGACGCCCCTTCCAGAGTTATCGCTGGTATCGTTACGGCCAGCGCGTCATGGCCGATTGCCTGCCGACGTATATCGTCCTGCGTCTGGGCGGGGATGCGGTTGCCCGCGCCACGCTTTGGCGGGTGAAGAACGAACCACTGCCCCTGCCGCCCGGTAAAGTGCGTGCTTTCGTCCAGGATTTGTTTCGGCGTTGGCCGCTTATTATTTGCCGTTCGCCACTCTCGAATTCTTCCGGGCTGGCGTTGCCGGAGCCGCCTTTGCGCGCGCCCGCTCTGGAGACGCTGGCGCGCCTGGCGCGGGAGCAGCTTCACCAACAGGGCGGCTCGTTTCTGCTCTTCGATTACCTGACCGAGACAGAAGCGGCCTTTCCCGGCTGGCCCGCCGATTTTGTGCCTTTCCAGGTCTCTGACCCTGGAACGATTCTGCGGAATCGCTGGCAGAGTTTCGAGGATTATCTGGCCTCTGGCAACAAAAAAGACCGTCAGCATTACAAGCGCGTTTTGCGCGAGGCGCGGCAATTGGGCATCGAAATTTCCCAAAAGTTAACTGTCGAAAATCTACACGATGCGTTAGAATTAATCCGCCATGTGGAAGCCCGGCATGGTTCGCCCCCTAACCCCTGGGCGGCCGCCATGCTTGAATACCTGCCAATGGTTGACGGAATTTTTTTGGAAGCGAAGATAGCCAACCGGCTGGTGGGCTGCGGCCTGGTCCTGGAAGATGAGCAAACCCAACTGACCGCCGCGCTTGGGCTGGCCCCAGATGTTCCTTTCGTTTATCTTCAATTGTTGTATTCTTGTTTGCAGCTGGCCCTGGAGCGTCATTTGCAGACTTTGCGCTGGGGCAGCGGCGCATACGATGTAAAACGGCAACTCGGCTTTGAGCTGGAGTTAAATCATTTTTTGATGCTGCGCGGACGCGGCTCGTTCCTCAACGCGCTCATGAAACTGGTGAAACAGTATGTCCATTGACCTCGAAACTTTCCTTGCGTTGCCTACTCCCGAAGTCGCGGAAATTACGCGCGCCGCCGGGCCGCAGGTTTGCGTCATTCCCATCAACAACACCCGCCGCTGGTTTGTCATGGAGTACGGTGGTCAGAAGTTCGATGACCCTGTTGCGGCTTACATGGAAATCTCTGGTCGGGAACACCTGCGCGTTTATAAATTGTTGTTTGAGCATGGCATCGATACCATCCTCTCGCCCGTATTTGGGGCTGAGTTGTTTCGGCGCGGTGATGATTATATGAAAAAAATTGGCGCGGAGGGGCTGGCGCGGTTGGCAACGCATCCTGACTTTCTGTCGTTCTATGATGAGAACGAAATCCGCGTCCGTTTTTATGGGGAGTATCGCAAATTCTTACAGGATACGCCTTATAGCAGTCTTTCGGATTTGTTCGACCAGGCCACCCGGCGCACCCTTCAACATTCAAGCCGCCGTTTGTTTTGGGGCGCGTTTGCCACCGATGCCGCTGAAGCGGTGGCCGAATTTGCAATAGAGTATCACGCTCAACATGGCAAGCCGCCCTCCCGGCGCGAAATTGTCGAAATGTATTATGGGGAATACGTCGAGCAGGCCAGCCTGTTTATCAGTTCCGATAAATTCTGGGTGTTTGATTACCCGCTTCTGAGTTCTGGAGAAGAAGACCTGTATTTCATGGTTGCGCCGGTGCTTTACCTGTCGGAACCCCAATTGCGGCGCATCCTGTACGACCACCTGTTCGCGCGCGAGGTGGACCATCCGGATTATGCCGAAATGTCTGCCCACAGCCTGGCATACATGAAAAAATTTTACACTGAACATCGCAAACAGACTCTGGGTATTGGGAAACTGGTAGACCAGGTCTGGTATCCTATTTTCTAATGAATACCATGCTCACCATCACCGAAATCATACAAAAAATGGGCGCAGGCTATATGAATAACACGGCCTACGACACCTCCTGGATTGCCCGCCTTCACGACATCGAAGAACAGATGAGCCTGGAGGCTTTGCAATGGATTTGTGAAAACCAGCAGCCCGATGGCAGTTGGGGCGCATCCCGTGTGATGTACTATCACGACCGGGTTATTTCTACTTTGGCGGCCATGCTGGCTCTCACCCGGCGGGGTCGGCGTGCTTCGGACAAATGGCAAATTGAAAAGGGCCTGGTTGCCCTCGAAAAGATTACAGCAGGGGCAACGCGCGGGCTGGCTGCCGACCCGAATGGCGCAACGGTTGGCTTCGAGTTGATTGTTCCGACCTTGATTCACGAGGCCGAAGAACTGGGTATTATCAAAAGGCAGGGCGACCGCATCCTCGGACGGATGAAAGCCCTGCGTGAGCGCAAACTGGAGAAGTTGAAAGGGATTAAAATTTCCCGCCACCTTACGCCGGCCTTTTCTATTGAGATGGTTGGTACTGACCGGCAAGAATTGATTGACCTGGAAAACTTGCAGGAAGTGAATGGTTCAGTGGCAAATAGTCCCTCAGCGACGGCTTTTTTTGTCTCGCAGGTCAAGGTTGGGGATGAGCAAGGCTTGAAATACTTGCATTGGGCGCTGGATGGGCGAGGAGGGGGCGCTCCATTTGCCACGCCCTTCAATGTCTTTGAGCGCGCCTGGGTTTTGTGGAACATTGCCCTGGTTCCTTCGCTGGTAAATGACCCACAAATTCGAGATGCTTGCCAGCCTCATCTCCAATTCTTGCAAGATTCCTGGAACCCTGGTCAGGGAGTTGGTTTTGCAAATGTTTATACCCCCTGCGATGGCGATGATACCAGCGTGTTGGCTGAGTCCCTGGCACGGTTTGACGTTTTTCTGGATGTTGAAACACTTCTTTCTTACGAAGGCGAAGAATATTTTCGTTGCTATCATCTCGAAGCCAACCCATCCATAGGGGCAAACGTGCACATGCTTGGCGCATTGCGACAATATGGATTTGATGCTGACCACCCCAGCGTAAAAAAAATTGTGCAATTTCTGCGCAATTCGCGCCACAAAGACGGTTATTTGGTAGATAAATGGCATATTTCCCCATACTACATTACAGCCCACATGGTGATTTCTGCTATGAACTATGATAATGGATTATGCCAGGACGCAGTTGATTGGATGCTCCGTACCCAAAACCAAAATGGCTCATGGGGTTCGTTTGGCTTCCCTGCCGCAGAGGAGACAGCATATTGCATCCAATCTTTAATTTTGTGGGACCGTTTTGGTGGTAAAGTGCCTAAACAACATATCCAGATGGCTGTCAACTGGCTGGAAAAACATGCCGGTGGTCCTTATCCGCCTTTATGGATTAGCAAAGCGCTCTATTGCCCGGAACTGGTTGTCCAATCTTCAATTGCGGTTGCGCTGGCTCTGGCAAAGGAATAGTGAATGCGAGAACGCCTGATACGATTTTCTAATTTGCTGTTAGATGTTTCGGCAGCAGACCCTGATGATGCTCGTCGCCGCAAGCTCCTGAACGTAATTTTAATTGGCACGGGCAGCCTAAATTTTTTAGTATTAATTACTTTACTCTCTATATCCATTATTGGCCGGCAGAGTGTACTTGATGGAAATGCGTGGGCCGGGGCCATTGGATTACTTTTGGGAATATTCTTATTTGCCTGGGGTAATCGAAGGCCATCTCTTCCTGGCTGGGCGGTATCTGGCACCTTTCTGGTTTTTCTACTAATTTTGTTTATGTTCGTTGACACTCCCGAACAGATGGCAGGCGGCCGCAGCCTGTTTGTGTTCACCATTCCCATCATCATGGCCAGCCTCTTGCTCTACCCGGCGGCCAGTTTTATTTTTGCCGGGCTATCTGCACTTGAAATTTGGTATCTGGCAGAAAAAGCTGGAGCCTTGTATAACACTTTTGCGGCCATTGGCTTCTTTCTGGTTGCGCTGGTCTCGTGGCTTTCGGCCCGCAACATGGAACAGGCCCTGCGCGAAGTGCGCGCCATCAACAAAGAACTGGACCAGCGCGTGGTTGAGCGCACTCGCGAACTTTCCGAAGCGTTAAGGCGCGAATCGGAACAATCCAGCCAGCGTCAGGCCATTTTGCAGGGCATTGCCGATGGCGTGATGGTGTTCGATACCCAGGGCAAGGTGATATTGACCAACCCGGCGCTGATACGTCTGTTAGAGTTGCCGCTCGATAAAATTTTGAATAGAAATCTGGCAGAAGTGCTTCAATCTACTAAGATTTCTGACGAAGAACGTGATTTGATATTAAGGTCGGTCGGCTATAACCAGGCCACGTTGGCGCCCATCCGTGTCAAATGGGGCGTGCGAACGCTTTCTATCATCTCTGCGCCGGTGCGTGACCAAAAAGGCCGTGCGATAGGTCATGTGGCAGTGATGCGCGATTTCACCCGCGAAGCCGAAGTGGAACAAATGAAAAATGCATTTGTGGCAATGGTTTCTCATGAGTTGCGCACCCCTCTGAATGCCATTCTTGGGTATTCCGAAATGCTTCGAGATGGATTCTACGGCGCAGTTAATGAAAAGCAATCGAATGCTGCTGACCGTATCTTAAGCAATTCCAGCCGCCTGTTGAATATTGTGAGCGACCTGCTGGACCAGGCCCGTATTGAAGCTGGCAAACTAAAATTTGACTATAAACTGTTTCATACGAGCGACCTGACCGATAACCTGCACAGCGTGATGGATAAACTTGCGCGCGATAAAGGTCTGGAACTCACTTCTCGTATCGATGCCAATATGCCTGAACAAATCATTGGCGATTCCCATCGTCTACAACAGGTCCTGGTGAATTTGGTCAATAATGCTGTAAAATTTACCGATAAAGGCACAGTTGATGTTCATATCTATAAAGTTAATGAGCGACACTGGGGCTTTGATGTTACTGACACAGGCCAGGGTATTGCTCCCGATGACCAGAAACACATTTTTGACCCGTTTCGTCAATTGGAAGGCACGGTCACTCGCTCGCATGGCGGCATTGGCCTGGGATTGGCAATTGTCAAGCGATTGGTAGAACTGATGGGGGGGCAGATATTCTTAAAAAGCGTTGTCGGGCAGGGAAGTACATTTACAATTATTCTGCCTTTTGAACCGCCGCGCCAGGAAGAGAAAGAAGGAGAAAAATGACCCCCGAAAAGCCTTTTGGTCTGATTATTGAAGGCGACCCAGACCTTTCTAATATTTTTTCAGAAGCCGTTCACGCTGCTGGTTTTGAGACAGAATTTGTATTAAATGGGCGCGCTGCCCTCGAGCGTTTACATGGCGTGACGCCCAACCTGGTCATTTTGGATTTGCACTTGCCTGAGGTTTCAGGCAAAGATATCCTGGAATATATCCGTTCTGAACCGCGTTTTGAGAAAACCATTGTTGTCATTGCAACGGCTGATGCAATTATGGGCGAATCGCTGCGCGATGATGCCGATTTCGTACTGATTAAGCCCATCACCTTCGCTCAACTGCGTGATATGTCGGCGCGGCTTAAACCTGTTGCGTAGATGCAAACGTCCCGAAGATTGATTAGCCTTCGGGACGTTTTGTTTTATTAATCGAAGGTGGAACTGTAGCAGTCGAACTCTTGTCCCTGAGGGGATGTGACAATGATGGGCCACGCGGCCGAATCATCAACCTGGTACCTGGTCAATTCGCTGGTTATCTGTTCCAGGGCTGCCCATGCCCGCTGATTGGAGACATGGAAGGTCTGCCAGGCAGTGTCGCTTCGGGACCCTGCCCGGATCTGATAACAGGCCAGGGCTGCGCCTAGCCGTTCGCGGGTCGCTGGTTGTACGTTTTCAGATTGGTACAGATGCACCATGACGGGAACCGCATCCGCCGAGAGTGAGGCCAGATAGCCTACATCCAACGGTTCACCCCGCTCAAAGCGCTGGATATTCTGTTGAAGGATGAAAGAATCGACATTCAACAGCGCAAGTGACAGTGCAAACCCGACGGATGTCAGCAAGGCTGCCAGGGCAAACAGCCGCTGGCGTTGGAAAATATCCAAGATGGCCGCAGAGACCAGCAAGAAGGCCAACCAGACCATGGAAACGTGCGTGTAGATGCGAAGGCGGGTGAATCCGTAGGCGGTTTCATACAATATCAGCCGCTGGAAGGCTGAAATGAGCATAACGCCCACAAGCAGGGTCAATGTTACTCCTAATCCTGAGAAGATTTTCTGTTGGGTCTCTGTTTGGCGTTGGACAACCATGCTTAATCCCAGAAACAAGAGCAAGGCAAAAAAAGCGGTTGTCACGAGTTCACCAAAGCCGCGCCGGGCATATTCGGCATAGGTGAAGCCTTCCAGGCGGATGTTGGCTTGCCCGCCGAAGAAATATCCAAATTGGACGGCGACGAACGCCCCGAAGAGTATCAGGACACTGCCCAGCACGATGGCAGCTTCGGTGAAACCGAAAAAACGCGGCACAATCTGTTTTTCAAGGCCGAGTAGTTTTCCGTCCGCCGAGCGCACGGCGGCATGCAGGTAGACCCCGGCCAGCAGGTAGGACACGATTGCGATGAATATGGCGCGCAAGGTATATTCGGGGAGCTTTTCGAGCCGGAACAGAGTGATGAAGTCATCGAGGCGTTGAGCAAAGACCAGGTCGGCGGAGGAAAGCAGAGCGGCGAAAAAGGCCACGACCGGGATGGCAAGCAGAACGCCGCGCGCGACTGACCAGATTGGGCTGGGACGTTTTTTTTCGCTGGTCGTTGCTTCCAGTTTTATGCGGCGCATCTCAATGGAGAATAGCCCCGCTTGGGTAAGGGCGCTGGCAAGCAGGTCAAAACTGCGCGCAAAATAGTCAGCCAGGCTATATTCCATCCATCGCCCGCCGCGAAAGGTAACCACCAGACCGGCCATCAACACTAGGGTCAGGGTATGCGACAGGAAGACTGTTAGCGGCTCACTGCGCAGGAAGGTGAACGCTGCGAACAGGAGGATGAATGGAACCAGGATGAGGGCTTTTCTTGCGGGGTGAATCCCCTCTCGTAAAAGCAAGAAAAAACCTGCCAGCAGGGTTGCAAGCACATAAATGGCAAACGAGATTCCACCTGGTTCGTGTCCCCAAAAGAGGATGTCAAACAGCCAGCCGAGCAAAAGAACAACCATCCAGAATTGAGCAGGAAATTTTTTCATTGTGCCTCCATGTTTTTTACAGAATAGTTGGTTTTTGCTAGCGCATACTATCAGAAAGGCTTTGATAGCCTCAAATGCTTATAACTCGATAAGAATTCAAACCAGTCTATTGACATCCGATTATTTCTATGTCATACTCTTGCTTACTTATTGAGGGCAAATCATTTATTCATTGCTATCCTTTAGAAAGGAGGAGGTGATGTCTCGCATGGACAGTAACAGTATCCAACGCGGCGCAGTGGCATCCCTCCTCGGTTAATCCCAAGGAAGCCACTGCGCCAAACCGAATGCCACCTGCGAAGGTGGCATTCTCGTTATTAAGAGCCTATCTGAAAAACATTTTTCGAACCAATCAACCAGATGAGCGCAACTTTTTCGGGTCGATTACGCGGCAGGTGTAACTATGTGTCTTGCCCGCCAATCTTTGAGGGCAAATGGGAGGTACAAAACCAGGCATATCACCAATCCTATGACTTCAATGTAGGCGATATAATATGGCCAGGCAGGCAGAACATCTAGCAGGCTGGCAGTATCAGGTTTGCGGGCAATGAACAGGTAATTTGAGCCGATGAGCATGTTGATGACGAAAACAATCCCCATATACACATTCGTCCAGACAAAAACATGCCCCATTGATTTCCAGGTTGGACGGAAACCCTCTACAACTGTCATATAAATTGCCGCCGTAACAATCAGTCCGTGAGAGATGTACGTCTGCCAGAAGCGATAATGTGGAAAACCGTACATTCCTATATCTGGCGTCAGGAGCGCCTGCAAAGCCCCTGCAATTCCCATAAAGTACATGAATTCGTAGATGCTGTAATTGCGCGTCACCAATGCCAGCCCCCCTCCCCATACCAGCACTGAACATAGATGCAAAGGCAGCATAGTTTGGATGCTCCATTGTCCGGTTGCGTAGTTCCAGATGTGCCAGCCAATCTCATTGAGCCACAATATTATTGCTATCGTCCAGCGCAGGTAGTGACGAGTCGTTTCTGTCGTGTATTTGAAACGGAATAATCCGATATTTAACAGGATAATAACAAGAAGTGCCGCCAGGTGCGGCGGGCCGAACAGAACAAATGCCGGGCCGTTCCAATCTTTGGCAAAAAGTTGTCCAATTTCCATCTGGAATTCCTTTTTTCAATCTGCCGCGGAGTTTGTAGAAGCAGATTTTTATCATTGTAACTGAAATCGGTTGTCAGGAAAACTGCTAACCACAATTCGAAATTATGAATACCAAAGAAATTAAACCCGAAAGCGCAGTTAAAGAAACACCTACCAGGCCGCTTCGGCGTGGCCTATTCCAAAAATTTGCGGAGCAAATTGACCTGGGGATTTCTGCCACTGATGAGCACGGTATAGTCGTGTTTTGGAATGCCGCTCTCGAACGGATGCTTGGGATTCCATCCAGGCGGGTGTTGGGCCAACCCCTTTGGGATATTCAGTTTAAGTTAATGTCTCCTGAACTGCAAACCCCTGAAAATTTCCAAAAATTGCAAACTTCCTGTCAGGAGATATTGATAAATGGCAACCATCCTATCCAGGGAAAATTTTCCGAAATTGAATACCAGGCAGTAGATGGTAACAAAATTATCTTGCTGGCAGCCACTTATGTCATTCCCACACATCAGGGCCATAGTCTTTTCAATATTTACCTTGACCTCAACGATATCCAGAGCGTGGACGAAAGTTGGAAATTCACTGCCGCCAAATTCCGCGCGGTGGTCGAACAGGCTGGAGATGGAATTTTGATATTCGATGCCCAGGGGATTGTGCTGGACTGGAATCAGGGTTGCGAAACGCTTCTTGGAATTCCGCGTGCTGAAGCAGTTGGCAAGCGCCTGGCCGATTTATTTCCTGCCCTGTTCGATAACGTGGACTGGAAATTGAATGACTCAGGGGATTCTCCGCACGACCAATTAACCCGCAACCTGCCACTGATTGCCCGTAGCCGTCTTTCCCGCGTCTTTGAAGGACCGGTGGAGCATAGTACCGGGATGCGCAAATGGGTTCACGCAGTTACGTTTCCCATTCGCACCGAAAAGCATCGCTGGTTTGGGATGATTGCTCGTGATATGACCCAACTCAAGCAGGGAGAACAACGCCTGGAGCGTTATGCCCGCCAATTGGAGACACTGCGGTGGGCCGGGCTAGAAATTTCTGCCGAACTTGGGTTAGACGCGCTCATCTGGATGATTGCTCCGCGCGCGGCAGAATTGCTCAACGGGCATGCGATGGCTCTCTACCTGTATAATCCAGAAAAAGACTATTTGGAACTGGCCATTAGCCTGGGTGATAACCAGCCCAGATTGGAAAAATATACGCGCCGGGGCGAATCACTGGCCGGGCGCGTCTGGGAAATGGGAAAATCCATTCTTTTGGATGACTACCATACCGGACGCACCACCGACCTGGAAAAATCGTATTGGGGGAAAGTTGCTGGGGCGCCTATCATGTGGGCGAGCGAATTTCTGGGCGTCATTTTTGTTTTTTCGGACCAGCCTTTTATCGAAAACGACCTGAAGATGCTTGAATTGTTTAGCGCCCATGCTGCTGCTGCGCTGCGCAATGCACGCCTGCACCAGCAAATCAGCCAAATGGCTGTCACCGACTCGTTGACCGGCATTTACAACCGCCGCCATTTCTTTGAAATTGCCGAAAAAGAATTCCGCGAATCGATACGCTACAAACGTCCACTCTCGGTCGTCATCTTTGACCTGGACCATTTCAAAAAGGTCAACGATACTTTTGGTCATGCGCGCGGCGATAAGATTTTACGCGCTGTGGTGCAGCGCTGCGCCGTAAGCGTGCGCCACCCAGATACGATTGGCCGCTATGGGGGCGAGGAATTTGTCATCCTGCTACCAGAAACCGATGGAGAGCAGGGTCTCAATTTGATTGAACGCCTGCGATATGAACTTGCATCTACCCCGGTTGAAACAGATACTGCGCCTGCTTTTGTTACCGCCAGCTTTGGAATAGCCTCTCTTACCCCAGATGTCACCGACTTGCTCACCCTGCTCAACCGGGCCGACCGGGCGCTGTATCACGCCAAACAGACTGGACGCAATCGTTGCGTATTGTGGAATGATACCATTCAGGAAATCGCTGGGGATGACATTTGAAAGACCCTGCAGCGTGAAAATCGGATAAAATGAGTGTGAATAGAAAGGGCCACGCAGGCCCTTTTCTTGTAAAACTTATGGTTGGAGGATATGTGAAACGCGGGATTATTCTTAACCTTGTCCTTCTCTTTACTTTGGTCTTATTGGCGGCACTGCCCTTCCTAATCATGCTGGTTGCCGGGTTGGTGTCGGAAGCGCTTGGTTGCCAGATGAGCGGGGCTTCCATGCCAGAGGGGTTTTGTGGCACGCTCTATGCGATTATCACCGTCATCGGTTGGACTTCGATTGGGATTGTGCCGTTAACGGTTGGTGCTCTTCTGATTTACCTGGCTGGCGTATTTATCTTTTTTTTCATCAGTTGGGTGGTATCTGGGCTGCGTGGACAGCCTGTTTTGCCCGTTGCCAAAGGGATGTTGACCAGCACCCTGGTAGTATTTTGGGCCGGTGGTCTTATCGTTGCTGGAATTTTGGGGGTGAATTGGTTCCGGGTGGATTTTCTCAATCGCTGCGAGGCATTGCCCGACCCGAAAAGCGTGACCGGGTTACCCAATGGCCCAATGGCGTTGGCGGTTAAAGTCCCGGCGGATAGCGACTTCGAGTCGCGCACTATTCTGGTGCTTGCGCCCGAAGGGAATCTTTTGTTTCGGCTTGACAAAGCCTATTGGGGCCGTTCGCCCGCCTGGTCGCCCGAAGGAAGGCAGTTTGCGTTTGTCTCGCAGGATTTCCAGACTCGGCGCTTTGCTCTGCATCTGGCTGATTTGCAGGGTCAAGTTAGCCCGGCGTTACTGGATGAACAAACAAAACTGGAAGAATTGTCCTGGCTGCCCGATGGCAAAGCGTTGCTCTTTACTGGTCAGGCAACCGTTAATGATACCGAATTATATTTTGTCAACGTCAATGGGAGCGGCCTGCGCCGCCTGACCGGTTCGGAGCGTTTCGACGGAGAAGCCCGTATTTCGCCGGATGGGAAACAGATTGTGTTTGTCTCTGACCGGGACGGAAATGAGGATATTTATCTGATGGACATCGACGGCTCAAATATCCGTCGTCTGACCAATCACCCTGCCAATGACACCCAGCCTGCCTGGTCGCCCGATGGACGCTGGATTGTATTTGCCTCAACACGCGGCAGTGGCATCGCGATGAACAATTATGACCTCTATATTATGGCTGTCGATGGTAGTAGCGAATGTCAGTTGACAAAGAACGAAACTCCATCGTGGAGGCCAGTCTGGTCGCCGGACGGACAGTGGATTGCCTATATTGCTTTATACGAGCGTAAACTTTATCTGGTGCGCCCCGATGGAACCGATAATTACCACTTTCAATTTCCGGTGGATGTGGAGGATATTTATAGCCTGGATTGGGCGGTCGAGTAATAAAGTAGGGCGGATGCGCCATCCGCCCTATTGTTCTGAAATGGTAATGCTTTCGATGACATCACCCAGGTAGTCTGGATTGTTCTCTGGGTTGCGGCGGGTGAGGTTGTTGACGACCTCCATGCCTTCAATCACCTGCCCAAAGATGGTGTATCCGCCGTTCAGATGCGGGGTTGGGCCAAAAGTGATGAAAAACTGACTACCGTTGGTATCGCGCCCGGCATTGGCCATGGCAACTACCCCGGCTTTATCGAAGGTCAAATCGTTGTCTTCGTTTTGGAACTGGTAACCGGGGCCGCCCATGCCGGTTCCGGTTGGGTCACCACCCTGGGCCATAAATCCGTCCAAGACACGGTGAAAGGTGACGCCATTGAAGTAGCCCTCGCGTGCCAGGAAGACGAAACTGTTAACGGTGATGGGGGCCTTATCGGGGTAAAGTTGCACGACAAACTTACCACCTTTGGCCATTTTGAAGGTGGCAAAATATTGTTTATTCACGTCAATCGTCATCGGCGGAGGGGCGTCATATTGTTTGATGGCAAGGGGCGCGGACGGACCGCCCTGTGGATTAGACGATGGCTCTTGAGGCCAAGACATCCACACAATTAGCGCGATGACTATCACGGCAATCCCGATTCCGACCCACTGGATGGTTTGGGCGCGCAGTTCCCTTTGCCGCCTGAACTCTTCGCGTCGTTTGGTCATGTTCACTCTCCTGTTGGTTAAAATATTTGCTCTATTCTAATCCATAACAATGTCTCGCAACGCGTGGGCAGAGGAAGGTTGACGGCTGGATAGGAACCGGAACATGCTGGTAAAAAATAGCGGCCATGCTTGAAAATCCCTCTGGCAGAGAATAAAACAGATTCGAGTATAATCTTTTCGGCAGGGTTGCTTGAAATGGTTTTTACCAGGGCAGTATCCTTCCAGATGAGTACGTTTTGCGCAAATTACAAGGCGGATGCCAATACCCAAGAATCTGCCTGAATTATTGGAGGTGTATGATGGAAATCAAACTTGTACAAATTGAAAAACCTGAACCTATCAACTTCATCCTGGGACAATCGCACTTTATTAAAACGGTTGAAGATGTTCACGAAGCATTGGTGAACGCTGTGCCAGGTATCAAGTTCGGGATTGCCTTTTGCGAGGCGAGCGGAAAATGTCTGGTGCGTACCAGCGGTACTGACGATGCCATGCTTGAGTTGGCGATTAAAAATGCCCTGGCGATTGGCGCTGGTCATTCGTTTATTGTTTTCCTGGGTGAGGGGTTCTATCCTATCAACGTGTTGAACGCGCTTAAGAACGTGCCAGAAGTGGCGCGGATTTTCTGCGCAACGGCTAACCCGACCCAGGTGCTGGTTGCCGAATCTGAACAGGGGCGCGGTATCTTGGGCATTATTGATGGTTCTTCTCCCAAAGGCGTGGAAGATGAAGAAGGCAAGAGCTGGCGCAAGGGTTTCTTGCGCATGATTGGGTATAAGTTGTAATCGTTCGGTACATTCTCTCATGTTCCGCTCCCGCGCAATTATTGTTCGCAAGAATCATATTGCGCTCATCAAGCGCCAGCGCGATGGGCAGGAATATTATGTGATTCCGGGTGGGGGCATGGAACCGGGCGAGACGCCCGAACAGACTGCCATCCGCGAAAGCCGCGAAGAGTTGGGGCTGTCGATTACCATTGAGCGGCTGCTGGCGAAAATCATTTTCCATGGCCGCGAACAATACTACTTCCTGGCGCGCGCCACCGGCGGGCACTTTGGCACGGGCGCCGGGCCGGAGATGACCGGCAAGTACCCGCCCGAACGCGGTACTTACACTCCAGTCTGGATTCCGCTGCGCGAGATAGGGAATATTAATCTCTTCCCGCCGCCGATTGCCGAACTTTTGGGGCGGGCCGCCGCGCAAGGCTGGCCTGAACAAGCGGTCGAAATTCGCATCGATCTCTGATGAATAGAAGAATCCCGGCTAACCGGGATTTTCTGTTTCTACGCGCATGGGGAAGACAAACAGAAATGCCGCAAGAAGCAGCAAAATCAGCAGCGCAGCGGCCCCCAAAACCGTCAGAAATAGAATTTCTCCGGCCCAGGGCATGTTCTGGAATGCGGAAATTTGAAATTGCAGGCGCATCAGAATGTGCAGCGGCAGGCTATTCCAGATAAAAAACACTACCGGGGGGATGCAAATTGTAAACAGCCCCAGGGCCACATCCAGCCAGGTTAAGTGAAATTGGATGGCAGCGCGCGGAGTCCTTTCGATGCGTTGCAAGACCCGGCTGGAAAATCCGCGCGGGGTTTGGGCGCGCGGCCAGCTTCGTAGGGCGTCCTCTAGCACTTCCAGATTATCGTAATGAGGTTCGTTCATGCGGGTTCCTCCTGATAAACCGAGAGCGCCTGGCGCAGGCGTTCTTTGGCCCGGAACAGGCCGGTTTTGACGGTGCCGAGCGGCAGTTCGAGCAGGCTGGCAATCTCTTCATACGAAAGTTCATCCTGGTAGCGCAGAACAATCAGCAAGCGTTGACTTTCTGGCAGGCGTTCAATTTCACGATGGAGCAGCATGCGCCGTTCGCGCAGTTCGCTATACAGGGCAGGATTGGCTTCGAGAGAGGGAGGGGCGGGCAGATTGGTGGAAGAATCATCGGTCAACTCGTTCAACTCACGGCGCAGGCGTGGAAAGCGGTTGCAACACAGGTTGATGACGATGCGGTATAGCCAGGTACGCAAGGCCGACCCGCCGCGAAAGTTTGGCAGGGCCTGCCAGGCGCGCACGAAGGCTTCCTGGGCTACATCCTCGGCTTCGGTGGGGTCGCCAAGGGTGCGCATGGCCAGGTTGTAAACGAAGCGTTCATGCAGGGTCAGCAGGTCGGCGAAAGCGTTGGTGTCGCCTCGCTGGGCGCGGAGGATGAGTTCCTGCTCGTTCACGGCGGTGGGTATCCTTCAAGAGTTAGACCAGGGCAACCATCCAAAAGTTTCACTCAATTTGGGCATAGAATCACCAGGAAAAAAGTTTGCGAAATTCGGTGCTTGTTTTGAAACTTTTTGCGCATTCACTGGTCAAACTCTCTGAAAACACAAAACGGAGGTTTCGACGAATGAAAAGTAAATGGATTATAGCCACAATTCTTGTCCTGGCTATGGTTGCAACTTGCGCTGGAGCAGTGTTTGCCGTCTGGCAGGGGGTGCAGATAGTGCAGGCGAGTGGGTTCAGTTTTCGCACCGGCTCGTTCCACCGGCTGGAGGCAAACGCAACCGAGCAAAAAAAACTGTTGGTGGATGGTCCGCAGCGCCTGACCGTGGAGAACGGCTACGGTTCTGTGAGCGTGAATACAGGCGCGGTCAATGAAGTACAACTCATCATCGGAAAAACGGCCTGGGGCGGCACCGAGGACGAGGCGCAGAAGGCGCTGGACGATATTCAGGTGGTGGTTGAGCAAAAAACCGGGGAAATTCGCGTCTGGGTCAAGCCAGTGGTGGAAGTCAGCCCCTTTCACATTGGGCCGCGCGGTCACCAGGTTCACTTTACCATCACCGTTCCGACAGAAACCAGCGTCGATTTGTCCTCGGCAAATGGCGACCTGGCGCTCTCCGGTACGCGTGGCGATGCAGTCTTGAGTACCGGTTTTGGGGAGGTGGATGTTTCGGACCTGACTGGCGCGCTTTCTGCTTCTACGTCCACCGGCAAAATCACCGTCCAAAATATCCAGGCAGGCGAAGCGGCGATTGCTCTCAAAACCGATTTTGGCGATATCGAGGCGCGCATGCTCTCCGCAGGAGAAATTGCGCTGGAGTCTTCCAATGGCAACCTGGTTTTGGAAGATGCGGATGCCCAAGGCGCGTTGAAGATGCGCAGTCAGTTTGGGTGGCTGAAATTTCACTTGCTCAGCGGTTTGTCGCTCGAGGCTGACACTGCCAACGGCAAGATAACCGGCCGCGATGGGCAGTTCAGCGGCGCAGTGAACCTTTCCAGCAATTTTGGCGACCTGACTCTGGAAAAGGTGCAGGCTGGCGAAATCTCGCTTAAGACGCAAAATGGTCAAATTCGCGCACAAAGCGTGGCTGGCAAAATCAATGCTCACTCTGACTATGGTGATGTGGAGGTCACCGCTGAAAAAGCCATTCTGACTCTGTCCTCAAACAACGGTCAAGTGATATTTACCGGTTCGCTGGATGAGGGCGACCACACTCTGAACAGCAATTTTGGCGACATCTATCTGAACCTGCCTGCCGATTCTGCGCTGACCTTCGACCTGAAAACGGACTTCGGGAAAATCTGGTCTGATTTCCCTGTGACCCTTTCTGGCGAGTTGGACGAAAAGCACTGGAAAGGCAACATCAACGGCGGTGGTTCGCGCCTGACTGTCTCGACCCAAAACGGCAACATCCGTCTGCAAATTTCAAAATACAAGGAGTAAAACGTATGGAAGCCTTTGTTCTCTGTGCTGGCAGCGTGGTTTTTATTGGCCTGGTGTTGGGTTTCATTCTGCTCATGCGTTTCATATCGTATAAAGAGACGCTGGCTCTGGCCGAGAAAGGACTGGTCAAACCGGCGCGCAATGGTGGCAATGGCAAGGGGGCGCTGGTCTGGGGAATCATCATCACCGCGCTTGGGCTGGCGACTACGCTGGGCTTATGGCCGCTTGGCCTGTTGCTGGGGGCGGACCTGCCGTTTGGTTTTGGGCCCTGGATGTTGGCTGGTTTGCTGCCAACTTTCTTTGGCCTGGCGCTTATCCTGATTTATGTGTTGACGCGCCAGGAGAAAAAAGATGAGACTGCTGCGGTTTCTGATTGGAAGGATGAGACGAAAGGGTAAATAAATTCCAAAACCAGAGCAAACTCCCCGCTTGTGCAACCAGGCCGGGGAGTTTGTCGTATATAAAAGCGTTATTAAATCATTCTGTTGAAATCACAAGGAGAAAACATGTCTGGCTACTCGGTTGAAGAGTTTGTCAAATCTACCGCGCAGGATAACGCCGCCAACCGGCCGTTTGAGTTGGAAAACCCTCATCTGCTCGAAGTCAACCTGAAAGGGCGCGTATGGGCCAAAGCCGGTTCGATGGTGGCGTACACGGGGCAGGTTAAGTTTACCCGTGAGGGTGTTTTAGAACATGGCCTGGACCGGATGTTGAAAAAGATGCTGACTGGCGAAGGAACTACCCTGATGAAAGTGGAAGGTCAGGGGCGCGTGTATCTGGCCGAAAAGGGGAAAAAAGTGCGTGTGCTCAACCTGCAAAAAGAGACGATTTTCGTCAACGGCAATGACCTGCTGGCTTTTGAGGATACCGTCCAATGGGATATTACCATGATGCGGCGCATGGCCGGGATGTTGACCGGTGGTCTGTTCAATATTCGCCTGACCGGGCCGGGCATGGTTGCCATCACCACGCATTATGAACCGTTGACTTTGCAAGTTTCCCCGGGTCAGCCGCTGTTCACCGACCCGAACGCCACTGTCGCCTGGTCTGGCTCGCTCTCGCCTGATATTCGCACCGATATCAGTTTCGGCACATTGTTGGGGCGGGGCAGCGGCGAGTCGCTGCAACTCAAATTTGACGGCAGTGGCTGGGTGGTGGTGCAGCCGTATGAGGAAGTATATTTTCAACAAGGACAGGGAAGTTAATACAAAAAAAATCCCCGATGCGGCGCAACCGGGGATTTTTTCTGCCAGGTTCTTGTTTAGGGCGCGGCAGCCTGTTCCGGCGGGGTTCCAGCGGAAATGACCGGGCCTTTTTCTGGAACAGCAGCCGGGCGGCCAAGCGGCATGGCCGGGCGATTGATGGTGGTTTGCCCGCCGGGGGCGTAGAGCATGAGGTAGAGCAGCGCTTTTTGAGAATCGCCGCCGCCCAGAATGTCATCGCCTTTTGCGGCTTTTTCGCCCACGCGGTTAGAACCCGCCAAAATACCAGCGTAACTGCTCAAATCCATGTTTTTCTGGTTGTTCGCAATATCGGTGTTGTGGCAGGTTGTGCAGGCAGGCGCGCCATCGTACCACAGGTTGGCTTCCAGGAACAATTTCTGCACATCTTCCTTGAAGGTGGCTGAGCAGGTTTGTCCTTTGACATCAGTAAAGGGGAATGTTTCGGTTTCGGGGTAGCCTGCGTCAATCCAGGCGGCTACCAGGTCGGCAGCGGTTACGCGGCAGCGCGGAACCGCTGCAACTGCCTCGGCGCCAACTTTGGGAGCGGGCAGGGTGGCCGGAATGAGGGTTGGGATAGGGGTGGTGACCGGCAGGGCAATTCCGGTACAGGTGTTGTTGGTGCGGCAGCCAAAGAAATACAGGCCAAAAGCAAACGCAATCACCAGCGCTGGCAAACCGGCCAGGATGCCCAAGACGATTCCTTTCAGGTCTTTCATCGGTTCTCCTCCATTCAGGGCGCGGGCGTGGGGGTGACGGTCGCTTTGAGAGTGCGGACGTAGTTCACTACATCCCAGCGGTCACGCACGGTCAGGTTTTCGTTGAGGGCAGGCATGCGAATCTGACCGCCGGTTCCCAAAATTCCATTCGAAATCGTAAGAAACAGCGCGCCATCGGCTTTGCTCTGCACCACCTCGCTGGTCAGGTTGGCAGGCGGATTAACCAACGCGCCGCCAATGATGCCATTGCCCTCTCCGGCCGGGCCGTGACACTGGACGCAATTTTGCTGGAACAGCACCCGCCCGCGCTCGATAGAAATTTCATCTGCCTGGACTGGGTTAACCGGCGAACCCTGACCAGCAATGTAAGCCGCTCCCTCAACAGGGATGGAGCGCATGGCTACGGGCAAGGGTTTTTCCATTGGTTTGTAAGAAGGCTGGATTTCCATGAACGAAATCCACTCAATTTTGACGATGTCCATGGTGAAAATTAAGACGACTCCGAGCAGTAACATCGCCACAGAGATGACGACCATCAGACGCTGGAACAAACTCATAGGGCCTCTGCCTGGGCGCGTTTGACTGATTCCGCGCCAATTGCTTTCATGGCTGATTCAATTGCGATTTCCAGTTCCCCGCCGCACTCAATCAGTAGCGCAATACGGCCATCGCTAATTTCTGGCACATACTGAGTGGGGGTGTAGTTAGGAAAGCGGCTGTCGAGAAATACTCCGATGAAGGTGCTAATCAGCATCACCAGCATGGTCATCTCGAACATCACCACAATCGTTGGTGGGACGCCAATCCAGCGACCTCCCACGATAATTGGATACAGGTTGGGCGTGCCATAGGCCAGGAAAATGCCCACGCACAAGCCGAGGAACGCGCCGCCCAGCGCGAAGCGGGTGACGTTGCTCCACTGTGGCTTGCGTCCCAGCATGGCTTCGGTGATAGGCGTGCCAGAGATGACGGTCACATGCGTGTCGGTCACGCCCAATTCGCGCAATTTATCCACCGCATGGGCGGCAGGGTCGATATCCTCGAAGATGGCAAGAAGAAGGTTCTTTTCTGTCATAATGACTCCACAAGGTTCGATATTCGATATTCGGCGGCCAATGCCAGACATCAAATAATCGAGTATCGAATATCGCTATTCCAGCTCCGCCACCGTGACTACCGGCTCTTTACCGTATTTACGGATGGAGTGCGCCATCTGACCTTCCTGCACTTCCCAAACCGGCACAAGCGGGATGAATCGGGAAGCCAGCATGTAAAGCAGGACAAAGAAGGCGATGGTGCCGATGAAAATAGGGACTTCAATGCCGGGTTTGAAGTCCTGCCCCCACAGGAAGGGCATACGGTTGATTTGGAGCGAGACTGGCACGATGATGTAGCGTTCAGCCCACATGCCAACATTGATGAGCAGGCCCACCGAGAAAAGAATGGCCGGGTTGCGACGCCAGGCTTTGTTCCACAAGACCAGCCAGGGGATGGCGACGTTCGTAATCAGCATCATGAACCAAATCCAGCCGCCGGGGCCGGCCTCGTGGAAGTGCAACAGGGCATCGGTGAATTTATCACCGCCGTACCACTGAATCATGTAGTCGTTGAAGAAGAAATACGCCCAGCCCATCGAAATGACCAGCATGAGTTTGCCAATCGCATCGAGGTGTTCTTTGCGGATGAAGTAATCCATGTGCTTCATGGTGTAGCGAATGGCGATAACCACCATCGCCACTGCCGCCACGCCAGATTGCAAGGCCCCAATAACGAAGTATGGGCCAAAGATGGTCGAACTCCATCCGGGACGCATCGCAACCGCGAAGTCCCACGAGACGATGGTATGAACCGAGAACATGACCGGCAGAATGGCAAAGGCAAAAATATTGAGCGCAATTCGCAGGTGAGTCCACTCGGCTTCAGTGCCGCGAAAGCCCAGGGCCAGGATGCGATAAACAGACTTGCGCCAGCCGGTCGAGCGGTCACGCGCCATCGCCAGGTCGGGGATGAGCGGCAGGAACAAATACATGGTTGAAGAAAGCAGGTAGGTGTTAATCGCCAGGAAGTCCCACATCAACGGCGACTGGAAATTGACCCACAATTGGCGCTGATTAGGGATGGGGAACATCCAGTAGGCCAGCCAGACGCGCCCCATATGCGCGAAAATCTGAATACCGGCCTGCGCCAGCGCAAAAGTGGTCATCAATTCGGCGGCGCGGGTGAACGGGCGGCGGAATTCCACCTTGAAGACGCGCAGGAGTGCCGAAACAAAGGTCCCGGCATGGCTGATGCCTACCCAGAACACCGTGTGAACCAGGAACAAACTCCAATACCCGGGGCGGTTCTTGCCCGAAAGATACAGACCTTCTGAAATCATGTAGCCCCAGGCGCCAAAGAGTGCCACAGCCACAATCACCGCCAGGATACCAGCCACCAACCAGAACTTCCACGAAGTCGTTGTCATCGAATCCATCACCATCGCGTTCATTTCGCCGCGTGGCCTGGGGTCGAGCATCAGGTGTTCTTTGCGCAGTTCTGCTTCATGGTCGCCTGTCCCGTGAGAAGCGGGGTGCGCGTGTTCTTCTGATTGGGCGTGCGGCAAAGCACTAGCCGAGATTGCCATGATAGCCTCCTTTGAGATAGGTTACTCGCGGCTGCGTGCCGAGGTCTTCGAGCAGGTGGGTGGCGCGTTTGTCCTTCGAGAGTTTGCTCACCCGGCTTTCGGGGTCATCCAGGCGTCCAAAGACAATTGCGTCTGCCGGGCAGGCCTGGGCGCAGGCAGGCTGCACTTCGCCATCCCGCACTTCGCGGCCTTCGGCTTTGGCCTGGTCGCTGGCTTTGTGAATGCGCTGAATGCAGAATGTGCATTTTTCCATCACGCCGCGCCGCCGCACAGTCACATCGGGATTCAGTTGGTTGGAAAGCGGTTCGGGGCGTTCGTAATCGGCCCAGTTGAAGACGCGCGCTACATAGGGGCAGTTGTTGGCGCAATAGCGCGTGCCAACACAGCGGTTATAGACCTGTAAGTTGATTTGCTCAGCCTGACTATGAACGGTGGCAAAGACCGGGCAAACCGATTCGCAAGGCGCGGAACCGCACTGCTGGCACATTACCGGCTGAAAGGGCGTAGCCTTCACTTCAGGATATTCGCCCTCCCACAGACGCTCCACCCGAATCCAACTCATCTGCCGTCCGTACGCGGCATCTTCCTCGCCGACAAACGGAATATTATTCTCCATGGAACAGGCTGCCACGCAGGCCTGACAGCCCGTGCACAAATCCATGTCAATCGCAATGCCCCAGCGGCCTTCTTCGCCTTCGGCCCACTCGGCTTTGTACTCAGGAATCTTCGGTAAACTCGCCATTTCTAATGCTCCTCCAGGCCTTCGCCGTATACACCCAATTTGCTTTCCAGGCGCGCAATTTCGCGCTTTTTCCCGGTTTTTTCGATGCGGACTTTGGTCCCGGCGAAGGCCAGGTCCCCGGCCCCATTCGTTTTTGCCTCGAACAAATCTGCTGGATTAATTCCTCTGTTTTCTGCATACCGTCCATACGCGGTATGACCCTGCCCAAACGGAATCGCCACCACATCCGGGCGGATGGCGGGGTACTGGTATACCGAAACTTCCACTGCCCCGTAGGGAGAAACCACGCGCACCACATCGTCGTTATGCAGGCCGAGTTCTTCCGCCGTGTGCGGGTTAATTTCAATCCACGAGTTCCACATTACGGTTGTCATCGGGTCGGGGATTTCTTGCAGCCAGGGCTTGTTGGCGCCCGCCTCGGCCAGGATGGGCGAGGGATACACCAGCAGGTGGAACTCATCATGACTTTCGCTGTCAGATTTCGCTTCCAGGTTCAGTTTGTCCCAGAGTTTCGATGAACCACTCGGTGCGCCCAGCCCGTTCTCGTTCTTCCACCAACCGCCAAATTGCTGAAAGAGCGCCCAGAAGGAGGGCAGGTCGGCCGCGCCATAAAAGCCGCCGGTTTGTTCCACCAGCGGGGTCACTTTGCCCTGAAGATATTCCACCTCGTCTTTGAAGGGCAAACCGGCAGCGGCCAGCAGCACATCCACGGTGGATTTGGTGTTATAGAAGGGCGCAACCACCGGCTGCGCGCCGGAGAGCATGGATTGCCCTGTGCCATCGGTCACACGCTGATAGCCCCATGATTCCAGGCCGTGATGGTCAGGGAAGATGTAATCGGCGGCCATGGCGGTTTCATCGGGGAAGGTGGCGAAAGAGATGACGGTCGGCACGTTGGCAAGCGCGGCCTGGAAGCCGAGCGCTTTGGGCAACTCAAAGGCCGGATTGACGCCATGAACCAGCAGGGTCTTGATTTTTCCGGCGTTCATCCGTTCCACCAGGTCAGCCATTTCTTTGAGAGATGCCGGGCGGCGATATTCTTCGCCCAGCGGAGAAGCCGGAGTGTGGAACACGCCCCCGGGTTTGCCCAGGTTGTTTAGCAGCGCGTTGAGCGCCAGAATGGCTTTGGCTGTCTCCAGGCCGTGTTCGTGCGCCAACGCTGCCCCGCCTGGGATGACCAGCGGGTGTTCCGCATCGAGCAGAAGCGCGGCCAGGTTTTCCAGGGCCTCCACCTCCAGCCCGGCGGCTTCGGCGGTGGCGGTCACATCTACCGCTTCAAAGGTGGCAGGCACAGAGCCGAACTTTTCTTCCGCGTACAGTTTGCCGAGCGCGGCAGCTACCAGTCCCTCCGCGCCAGGTTTAATGGCGTGCCAGGAGTCGGCTTTGGCAGCGGTCTGGCTCAGGCGCGGCTCAAACTGAACGAGAATGCCACGTCTGCGCTGTTTACGCATCTGTGCGTAGCCGCGCGTGTAGGCCACTGGCGAAACCCAGGTTTCCAGAAAGTTCGCGCCGAAGGAAATGACCAGGTCGGCGTTGGCCAGGTCGAAGAAAAGGGTATCGGGGCGTCCAAACACGGCGCGGGCAGCTTCTCCGAGCGTCACGCGCGCCTCGAACATCCCCAAGGCGCCAAAGCGGATGGGCGCCGGAGCGCCGATGGACTTGCACAGGTCGCTTACCAGGTCGAAGAGATGGTCGGGCGCCAGACCAAGCAAAAATTGCGTTCCGGCAGGGTCTTTCAGGGCGTCGGCGACAATCCCAATTGCCGCGTTCCAATCCATTTCGGTCCAGTCGCGTTCGCCTTCTGGGTTGCTCTCGCCTCGCGCATTCCGAACAGGATTCTTTATACGGTCAGGGTTATACAACCCTTGCAGGGTGGCTTGCCCGCGTGCGCAGGTTTTGCCCAAATTGACCGGGTTGTAGGGGTTGCCCTCGGTCTTGATGGCGCGTCCCTGCATGGTGCGGACGACCAGGCCGCACCCCGCCGCGCACTCGCGGCAGGTGGTGGCAAAGTAGGTACTTTGCCCGTTATAGTTGTACTCCGGCATTTTGGCATAAGGTTCGCGCGTTACATACCGAGAGGCTGGGCCGCAACCTGTCAGTACCGTTGTTGCAGCCGCGCCTGCGCCAACCACTTTGAGAAAATCGCGCCGGGAAAGTTTTTCACTCATTGAACGCTCTCCTATGTACAGCTATTCGCTTTCGCTTTTGAAGTCAGCCGTTTTGACGGAAATTTCAGGTTACGAATAACGAATGACGAAGCACTAATAATGGCATGTCCCGCAGTCAATCAACTTGATGCGCTTTTCCGGGTCATTGACGGTGTTTTGCTGGTGACAGGTGATGCACCAGCCCATGTTCACTGTCTGCTGGAGTTCGGCAACTTTCTGCTTGCTCATATCTCCATGACATTGTTCGCAGGCAAACCCGGCGGCGATGTGCGGGCGGTGATTGAAATGCACGTGGTCAGGGACGATATACACCGGCACCCAGGGAATCGGTTCGTTGCGTTCCACATACCCGGCCAGTTTTTGCAGTTCCACTGGCCACTGTTCCAGCGGAACGGGCGCGGCAGGGTCGGTATACTTGCGTAACTGCCCGTGACAGGCCCAACACTTTTGCTGGGTAGGCAATCCTGCGGATGCCTGCCGCTGCGCGCCAGGGTGACAATACAGACACTGGATTTGTAGCTGAACGTGAATATCATGAGGGAACAGGATGGGCTGCTCTGGTGGGATTTGGGTCTGATACAAGGCCCAGGCCCCACCGCTGATGACCACCATGAAAGCAATCAATACGAGCAGTTGGATTTCTTTCCGCTTCAGTAGTTCGAACACTCTCTGCATCGATTCTCTCCTCAAAAACGGACTTCAAGCGGTAAATCGCTTAAGTCCATATCTATTTTCGCTTGCGCAGGGCCCACACCACCAGGAAACCCAGCACCACCAGCCCAAACAGGAAAAAGGCGCTCACGCCAAACGTACCCAGGAAAGCCAGGATGCCAGTCAGGATGCCGCCGGCCAGGCCTGCAGGAGGGCCGCCGACCTGTGGGGAAGCCCCTGAACTTTCACCCACGTTGCCCGGCTGCTGCGGCTCGTTGCCGGTCGGCAGAGTTTGGACGTAGGCCAGCACGTCTACGCCATCTTTGGGTGTCCAGCCCAGGTCGCGGCCAATGGGCATTTCGGTTCCGGCCACGCCAAAGCGGGTGCGGTGCAGAAAGCGGTATGGGTCGCGATTGGCAACCGCGCCAAGCGTTTCGTTGATTCCCTCGGCGCGGAAAATGATTTTCGCGCCATCCGCCCCGTGACAACTGGCGCAGTTCGCATCGTAGAGCGTCTTCCCTTTGGACGAATCGCCGCCTTTGGCCTTCAGGGTGACGGTATCGATGTATTGGGAGTCATCAATCAGTCCGCTTTTAATAAACACAGCCAGCTGGTTCATGCTGGTTTCATCGAGATAGGCCGAGAAATCGTGAGCGGGGTCAGTTGCGCCCTGCAGGGCTGCCACCACATCGGCCTGCGTGCCGAAGACGCCCGGAAAGCCGGTATAGTGCGAGCCGCTGCCATAAGCGCCATCCTTGCCTTTATAGTCCCAGCCGTGACATTCGACACAGCGCCAGGTATCCGCCCCAGAGCGAGAGTTGGTTGTCTGTTCTTTCCAGAGCGGCATGTCGCCGGCCGGGGCAGGCTGGCCGAGAGCGGCGTACCATTTGTCGTACAAGAGCGCGCCGCTGGTGATTTCATCTGCGGTGGTCGCCGTCATTCCGCGCGCGCTGGCTGCGTTTTGGCCCCAAAGCGCGAAAGATATGCCCCAGAGAACCAGGGCCATCAAGACGAAAAAAAAGCGAATGGAATTTCGCATCTTGGCATCTCTCCTCATAATTTTGAGCCTCCCAGCCCGCAAAGATTATACAAGACAACTTAATATTTGATAAGAATTGCCTTAATTTCTGGCATGTTATACTAGGGTGAAACTTCATCACCCGTTCTGGTGAAATCCCTATGAAATTCAAACTGTATTCGCTGACTTCCGTTTTTGCGCTGGGCGCGCTGGTTTTGATTAATGTTGCCTCGAGCCTGTCTGCTCCGCTCTTTCAGGATGTGACTCCCACTCCCACCATCGAGACGTCCGTCGTGGCGACCGGCCCGGCCGGGGATACGAATGGAATTGCCTTGCTGGGAATCCTGATTTTTACGGTGATTGTGGCTGCAATTGTGATTCGCCTGCGAGAGCTGCGCATTTCATAATCAACCCTGGCCGCAAACCCTGCAGCAACAAAAAAATCGGGCCCGCTCCCGATTTTTTGATTCCTGACTGCCTGGTTTGTCTTCCCTCTCTGCCTCGCTCTTTTGCCTCACAGTCCCACCAGCCCCCGCCGCACTCCAGCGCGGACGGCTTCTGTGCGGCTGTTCACCTGCAACTTGGCGTACAACGATGACAGATGATACTTGACGGTATGTTCGCTAATACTCAATGCCAACCCAATTTGTTTGTTGGTCAATCCCTGCGCCATCATTTGCAAGACTTCAATTTCACGTCCGGTCAATGGGTCGGGTAGAGGGGATGAAGCGTCTGCATCAAGCGAGTCCGCCTCTCGCAACAGGCCGCGCAACAGGAAAGGCGCGCCCACCGATAGCCCTGCCTCCAGCGCATGTAGCGCCGCTTCCAGTTCTATTTCTTGCGCATTCAACGGCAACAGGCCCCAGGCGGGTGTATTCAGGGCAGGGAATATGCGCGCCTCGGCGGGATCGTCGGTCAGGAGCAGGAGCGGAGGGAGGATTTCGGTTAAATCCGCCAGTGCAGTGAGTTCTTTTGACGCAGAAATAACCAAAATATCGGTTGCCTGCCAGGGCAAGTCATCCATGCGAGATGCCTCTGCCACGACCTGCACCTCTGCCAGGCTGTTAAGCACTTCCCGCAATCCCACGCGCAGCGCCAGCGATGGCGCAACGACGGCAACCCGTATCAAAATCCAGCCTCCGCGTTCAATTTTATTTGCCTCTGCCGTGGCCGTGTTCGTGATGGTGGCTGTTTCGGCGCGTCTCGGAAGGTGGCGCTTCGCCAATGATTACTGGCAAGACCTGGGGCTGCCCGCCGCGCAAGATTTCGACCGGGGTGGATTGGCCGACGACCTCGCCCGTCAGCCGCCCAAAGAGCTCATCGTGGTCGCCGATGGGATGCCCGTTCAGACCGACCAGAATATCGCCGACGATGAGACCGCCCCGGCTCGCGGGGGTATCCGCCTCGACTCCCATCACCAGCAGGCCGGTTATCTGTTGTCGCTTAAGAGCCTGCTGCCCGGCGGATGAAATTTCAACCACCTGTGAACGAATGCCAAGATAACCTCGTCTGACTGACCCATGCAAGGCGAGTTGCTCTGCCGACTTCCAGGCTGCTTTGACAGGGATGGTGAAGGGCATTCCACGCCCAAACGAGGTATTGATGCCCGCTACGCGCCCTTCGGCATCGACCAGCGGACCGCCAGAAAAGCCAGGAAACATGGTTGTATCGGTGCGCAGGTATCGCTCGATGATCCCGCGCGATGTGCGCAGCGGGCCGCCTGTTGCGCTGACTACCCCCAGGCTGGCCTCAATCCCTTCGGTAGAAGGACGCCCTAAGGCCAGGACAAGTTGCCCGATTTTCGTTTCAGCGGCTGGTGATGCCGGGAAAGCGATGGGCCTCTCCAGTCGCAGTAAAGCCAGGTCGTTGCCGGGGTCACGACCGGCCAGGCTGACAGGAATTTCACTTCCGTCAAACAGAATGACGCTGAGTTCTTCATCCCGCTCGACGGCGTGGTCGGCGGTGAGAACCAGGTCGGCAGCATAGGCAATGCCGCTGGCGGGCATTCGTCGGCGGGCATTGACCAAAACGGTTGATTTGCCAGCCGTTTCGACGGCGGCGGCGAAGGCGTTGGATAGTTCTACCAGTATGTTTGACATCTTGTCTCCTTTGTTCGTTTTACAAAGCATACTCGTTTCCTGTTTCCTGCGCATCACCGAAACGGGTGGCCTCCGACTAGACGAATAGGCAGGCAGAAGCCCAGCGGGCCGATAAAAAACTCCGCAGGCGGGGCTGCGGAGTTCGACAGGTTAGAGAAGTTTGGCCGTCAGCCGAATTTCGGCCCCGGCCAGCACTTTCGAGACCGGGCAGCCCGCTTTGGCAGCAGCGGCCTTCTCTTGAAAAGTCTCTTCGCTTAGCCCCGGCACTTCGGCCTGGCAGTCGAGTTCAATCAGGCTGATGGTGGGGCCTTCAGTCAGGTGAACGGTGGCGGTGGTGGCGATGCGCGTTGGGGTGAAGCCTTCTTTGCTGAGCAGCGCCGAAAGGAACATGGAGAAACATCCGGCGTGCGCCGCGCCGATGAGTTCTTCGGGGTTGGTGCCGGGGCCGCTCTCGAAGCGCGATGCGAAGGTGAACGGGCCTTCGTATGCGCCGCTGGCGAGTTTCATGGTCCCAGCGCCTTCTTTGAGCGTGCCTTTCCATTCTGCGGAGGATGTGCGAGTGGTCATGGGGTTGCCTCTTGAGTAGATGTAAATAAAATCTGGGCGTGCGAGGATGGGTATGAGCCTGTGAGACTCATTGTAAAGAATTATAGCATTAATTTAGATAAATTTTATCAGAAAAATATAAAAATCTATCCTATCGCCGTAGCCGCGGAATCAGTACGGGCGTTTTCTTTTTGTATTCTTCATAGTCCGGCTGACCGCCCCATTTTTTATCGGCCTTTTGCTCCAGCAACGGGATGCCGCTCACTCGCGTTAACAGCAACGCGACGAAGATGGGGGAAATCAGCGCTACCCGCTGCCATCCCTGCAACACTGGCAGGGCAATCATCGCCACTCCCGTCCAGAGTAGAATTTCGCCAAAATAATTTGGATGCCGCGAGCGACTCCACAACCCGCTCTGAATGAATTTTCCTTTGTTGACCGGGTCAGCGTTGAAGCGGCTTTTTTGCCAGTCAGCGACGACTTCAATCGCAAATCCTGCCACCCAGACCAGGAGCCCGAAAAGCGCAAAAATATCCAGCGCGACCTGGTTTGGGGAGGTCATCGCTGCCCAGGCTGCAGCAGCAGTAAACGAGACCCACAGCCCCTGGATGGTCCAGACATTGAGGAAACGGAAAAAGGACGGCTTCAATTGGTCAAAACGGTCATCTTTGCCTGCTTGGTGAATGCGGCGGAACAGGAAAGTTCCCAGCCGAATGGCCCAAATAAGCACCAGCGCCAGCAACAGGAAGGAGCGGGCATTTTGGGCCGGGCTGAGAAAAATGATGAGCAGGGAGGTGGAGATGTAGGTCAGGCTGCCGGTCAGGTCAAACAATTTTTCAGTCTGTTGCAGGAAGGATGGAATAAACACAATCCATTGGATGATGTAGGTCAGTCCTACCGCCAGGTTGAATAGCGGCAGGCCGAAGGCAACCGCTCCATGTTGGCTTCCGGCCCAGGCCAGGCCCAGACCGGCCAGGATGAGGACGGGAAAGATAATCAGCGCATGACGGTCTGCCTGGTTCATGGAACTCCTTGCTCATTTTTTCCAATAGGGAGAGAGTTTCAGGATGGAGCGGCGCACGAAAGGCCGCGCCAATGGAACAAGGAAACGTTTCCAGCCAAGCAGGGCGGCTACTTCGGCTACAATTTCATCGAAGGTGTGGCGTTGGTATTGGAGCAGACGCTGGCTTTCCTCAGTATCCAGCCAGTCGGTGACGTATTCTTTTTTGGAGAATGCTTCTTCAGGCAACATGCCAATTCCCATGGCCGTCAGAAGGCCGCTGAAGAATTCGCGGTAGGTAATCTGGCAGCCATTTTGCCTGCCGCCGCCAACAAGCAGGAGACGCCCTGTCCACAGTTTGGGGTGGGCAATGGCATTGACAACCGCCAGCGCGCCATCGGCGGGGTGCATGGTTTCCATACGGTTGTGAAGCCCGATTTCAAACATAATCGGGTGAGCGTCACGCAGGGCAATCAGCGGCATGTCGCTGAAGCGAAAAATCAGATACGGCAGGCCCGATTCGCGCACCATTTGCTCCCCAGCGGCTTTGGTTTCGGTATAGACATCGGAAACTTCAATCGGGTCATCGGCCCGGCGCGGCGGCGGCAGGTTCTGGGTATGCCCGAACAAGTCAAAAGTAGACGCATAGAAAAAACGGGGTGGGGTTTTCTGGGCTTTGGCGGCTTCCAGCAGGTTGCGCGCGCCTTCAATGTTGACCGAACGAGTTAAATCTGGGTTTTCATCGCTGGCAGGAGGAATGATGGCCGCGAGATGCAGGATAACTTCCTGCCCTTGTGCAACCTGTCGGATTAATTTCTCGTTGCGAATATCACCCCAGGCAACCTCCACCAGGCCGGGGAAATGAGCGGCTTTTTTTTCCGTGTTTGGGGTTCGGACATCGAAACAGCGCACGGCATGACCCTGACGCAGCAACTCCGCGATTACATACGAGCCAAGATTTCCAAATGCCCCGGTGACGAGGACGTTTGCCATCGTATATTCCTTTATAGAGAATGATTGCTTACAAGATTCAGGTTACGGAATGGATTTCGCCTCAGGTTGCATCTGTTATGATTTTTCGCACATCTTCGGCGTGTTCTTCTTCATGAGGGGCGAAGATATTGACCATATCTACCAGCGTGCCATAACCTCCCCAGGGCAAAACATATTGTTGTGTCATCTGTTCGACGGGCATTTGACGAATGAGTTCAATTAAAATCCTCCGCGTTTCCAGGTATTCACGGTAGATGTGGTCATAGTCCAATCCTTCACGAGTAGAGACCGTTTCGGCGTTGTAAACGTTGATGCCCTGCGCCGCCAGGGTCAGGCCGGGTTGACCACCTTTGAGGATGGTGCGGATGAAAGCAATCGTCGCGTCATCCCAGCCCGAAATATGCGCCAGGATTTCGCGAACAGTCCAAAGCGGGTAAATTTTGCGGTTTCTATCAATTTCGTCAAGGTGGGCAAGCATCGCCGCGCGCGAATGCGCCAGTCGGGCAATCAATTCTTCGCGTATATCCATGATTGAAACTCCTTGCGTTTAGTATAGTGGCAAAAGCAAATTATGAGATGATTCCTTGTTCCCACAATTGCAAAAAGATTTTGACAACTTCAGGGTCGAACTGAGTCCCGGCGTTTTTTTTCAGGTACCCCAGGGTTGCTTGTTGGCTCCAGGCCGGACGGTAAGGCCGGTCGCTGGTCAGGGCGTCCCATACGTCTACTACGGCAAAGATGCGCGCCACGAGCGGGATCTCTTTTCCTTTCAGCCCGCGCGGATAGCCGCTGCCATCCCATCGCTCATGGTGTGAGAGTGGAATCTCCAGTGCCGGTCGCAGATATTCAATGGGAGCGAGCATTTGGTAAGTGTAGAGTGGGTGCATTCGCATAATTTCCCACTCTTCATCGGTCAGACTGTCGGGTTTGAGCAGGATGCGGTCGGGGACGCCGAGTTTGCCCATATCGTGCAAGAGGGCGCCGCGCCGAATATGAACGCGTTCTTCTTCGCTAAAGCCCATCGCCTCGGCCAATTTGAGCGTCAACTCGGTGACGCGCAGAGTATGGCCCTCGGTTTCACGGTCGCGCAGGTCGAGCGCGCGCGACCAGCCTTCAATGGTGGTCTCATAGGCTTCGTTCAGTTCCTTAAGGGATTTTTGGATTCTTTCGAATAAACGGGCATTTTGAATGGCAATGGCAGCCTGGTTAGCAAAGGCTTGTGCGAGTTTAGCTTGTTGTTGTGAATAGGCAGCTGGTTTTCGGCTATCCAAAGTGATATAGCCGATAACTTCGCCTCGGGCAATGAGCGGAATGCCCATCCACCCATGCACATAATTTGTTTCGCCCCATTTTTTAAAGCGAGGGTCCAGGGCAGCATCTTCGAGAATAACCAGTTGCTTATTGCGGATGGTTTCTGCAAACAGTGGGTCATCCGCCGGGAAGGTCTTGTTCCTCAATTCTTCCGGGTTAGTGATGCCGCGCATCATCATGATGCGCAAACAATCTCCGTCAAGCAGAAAAATGCTGGCGCTGTCAAAGGCAATTGCTTGTTCAATAGAATTCATAATGATTTCCAGCACTTTTTCTAATTCCAGGGATGACGAAAGGGCGCTGATTGCTTCTTTTAGTGTTTCGGCTTCAAGGCGACGGCTGCGTTCGGCTTCGAACAATCGGAAGCGTTCGATGGCATTTGCCATCTGCCCGGCAATGGTCAACATGAGCCGTTCGTCTTCTTCAGTAAAAAAGTCCAACTCTTTGCTTTCAGCGTTGATAATGCCAATGCTGCGTTCACCTAGTTTTATCGGCACGCATAACTCGGAGCGGATATCTGGATTAATCATCAGGTAATCTGGCTCTTTGGTGACGTCGCCAATGCGGCGTGGCTTGCCGCTGAGAACAACCGAGCCAGAGACACTGTTTTGTACTGAATACAAAGGGGGAATGTTGATAGTCAAACCCTGGTAGGAGGGATGAGGGCGGATGAATTGTTCAGTTTCATCCAGAAATCCAAACCCAAAATTGTCGGAATAAAAGGCTTTGCCGACTTCCTGAGTCACAAACTCCACCAATTCGTCCATGGCGCGGGCGCGAATTGCCATTTCGGCAATTGCATGCAACAGGGTCAGTTCTTTTAACTGGCGATGCAGGGCTTGTTCAGTGCGTTTACTTTCGGTAATGTCGCGGGCCAGGGCAATTACAACCGCCTTTCCAAAGTAAGTTCCGTTGAACAAGCGAATATCCTTCGGGAAGATTTCTCCATTACTGCGCTGTCCCCAAAATTCGAAAGTTTGCGTTTCGCCCTGAAAGGCTTTGCTGATTAACTGTCGGATATGGTCAAAATCGTTTTTGCCAGACGCGCCCAACGCCTCGGGAGATTTGCCGATGAAATAGTGACGCGGATACCCATACATCTCTACCGCGCCCTGATTGGCATCAAGGAATCGCCCGTCTTTATCCTGGATGTAAATGGCGTCCGTTACGCTATTGAACAAGCCGCGATAACTGCGTTCAC
Source organism: Anaerolineales bacterium (assembly GCA_034434535.1). GTDB lineage: Bacteria > Chloroflexota > Anaerolineae > Anaerolineales > Villigracilaceae > UBA5195. Next base: position 144,300 of record DAOTZC010000001.1, read on the forward strand.
TTTCGCGCAGTTGCTCTTCAGATTTGATTCTGTCCGTAATATCGACCGCAACGCCAATGACGCCCTGTACTGCTCCCTTCTCATCGAAAAAAGGCGCATAAGTTGTATCGAAAATGATTTCGCCAATATGGTCTTCGCTCCGAACGGTTTCCCCTTTCAGCGCGCGTTGAATGGAGTTGACAATACTGGGGAAATCCCGATACATTTCCAGCGCGGAAACGCCTACCACCTGCCCGGGCTTCAAGCCAAGTTGGGCAAGGCCTTTTCCTTCTGAAAAGGTGAAAACACCCTGGTTATTCAACATAAATGAAACGACATCTGCCCCGGTCACGACGGTACGGTAACGCTCCTCGCTTTCGCGCAAGGCAATTTCTGCTTGTCTGCGCTCGGTCAGTTCGCGCTGGGCGGTCTCGAACAGACGGGCATTTTCTACCGCAATGGCAGCCTGGTCGGCCAATAATTGCAACATGCGAATTTCATCCGCCGAATATGGCTCGGTGGACGCATCATCAATCACATTGATAACGCCTACGATTTTATCTTTCACCTTGAGCGGCGCGCCCAAAACCCGCCGAAAAACGATTTGATTAAAAATATCGGCGCGATTCTCCCATGCCGAGTAATCCGAAACCATAAGGGGTTTGCCGCTCAGCGCAACCCGTCCGGATAGGCCTTCTCCGATGCGCAAACAAACTCCCAGCAGGTTGGGGGGCAATTTATAAGCAACTACCAGTTTTAAGGTTTCATCATCTGGCTCCATCAGGTAGATGCCACCCATTGGCGCATTGAGCAGGCTGGCGGCCTCTTTCACAATGGTGTTGAGCAAGGTCATCAGGTCAATTTGGGCGTTAATTTCCAGGCTGGTCTTGTAGAGCGCCTCCATTTCGCGGGCGCGGCGTTCCAGCGCAGCCTTCGCCTGTTGTGATTCCGTAATATCATGCGCAATGCCAAAGACAATCTCGTGGTTAATAGGCACTGAGGTCAACTGCGTGATGCGAACTGAACCATCCGGGCGCAAATATTCGACCTCGCCAAATTCAATCGTCTGGTCAGATTCGGCAATTTGCTCCAGCCGTTCCTGCGCCCCCTTGGGGGTGATATCAAATGTGCGCAAGCGCCTGATTTCGTCCAGGCTTCGCCCGGTTAGTTCCTCAGCAGCATGGTTAGCATCGAGATACCGTCCTGACTTTTTTTCGACGACGAAAATTGCATCGCTGGAGCGCTCAAACAGCATCCGAAAGCGACTTTCGCTCTCGCGCAGCGCAACTTCTGCCTGGCGGCGTTCTTTTCTTACGCGCGCTTCGCGCATTTCTCGCCGCAAGGCTTCTCCTAATCGATTCAGATTTCCCTTCATCAGGTAATCATGTGCGCCAGCCCGCATTATCTGTACGGCGGTTTCCTCGCCAATCACGCCCGATACAATAATAAAAGGCAGGTCCAGTCCACTTTCATGTAATACATTGAGCGCGTCCGAAGCGCTAAACGAAGGCAGGTGAAAATCAGAGATAATTGCATCCCACTGATTGCGCGCAAGGGCCGCGCGCATTTCCTCTTCCGTTTGAACACGTTGCATATGCACATTGAACCCCGCTTGTTTTAAGTCATAAGCCAGCAGATGCGCGTCTATATCGCTGTCTTCGACCAGCAGCAGGTTTAATGGTTCTGCCTTGTCATTTTCCATATTGTTATTATATGCGCTGTGGAGGGGGATGAGACAGGCAATCTCAAAATTGCGTCCCTCTTTTTTGTATTTGCGAATGAAAAAGCCAACTGTTGTATAATACTTCTCAATGTCACTGAGCTTCGCCAACTATGACCAATTCTAAACTCGAACAAGCCACGATTGAAACCGCTACCGACCTGAAATCGATTGCCCAATCGCCGCCGGTACGCGATTTATCACGCTTGAGCTTGCCGGAAATCGACGCAGTGGTGGATGTCACCTCCCAAATTATCCCCGCAGGCAACATCCCCGGCATGATTTTAAGCGGGCTGACGCGCCTTGGGGGCCAGCGCCTGCCGCAACAAACCGTCCAGAAACACATTACCGCCCTGTTCAGCAGTCTCGATTTTTTGTTCGACCAGGTGGCATCCAGCGCAATCTTAGTAGCGCCCGCCGCCGTTATCTGGGGCTACCAGCACCTGCTCAAACTGGCTGGCAAAGACCCCGAATCTGCCTTTCCAGAGGGAATCTGGCAATTCTACGTTGATTATGCCCTGCGCGAGGACACGGCCCGGCACGTTATCGAAACGCATGGCTTTGAGACGTTGTTGCAACAACATGGCATCCACCTGAACGAACTAGACCGGTTGACCGCCTGGACGATGGCTGCCATCAGCGTCATTCACCAGTACGACGCCCTGCTCGAAATCGAATGGCGTGAACGCATTTCCACATCCATCCTGCGCGATTTGACGCAATCCCAACCAGACCTGTCCAGGTACGCCACCCTCTACCGCGAATGGGAAACCCAACGCCCCTATCGGCGCGGCGCTGAAGCTGCCAGTTATGATTACCCCGATTACCGCCGCCTCAAATTTCAACATTTCTTGCAGGAGGCTATGCGTGACCTGCCCTCTGACCTGCGCGCGGAATGGCAGCGCCAGATGCAGGCCGCCGAAAAAGACTTGCCCGCCTACCAGCGGCAGATGTCCATCCTGGCCTACCTTGAACCGGGACAATACGGAGAAACGCGCGTTCCCTACAACTTTGAACAAGCCAAAGTTGGACTTATCCTGCGCGGTAATTACTACCTGCTGCCTGTTTGCGCCCCAGGCAGTGACCAGCCACTCAACGCCGAAACCGTCCGCGCCCAAATTGCAGCCTTGCTGGCGCTTCCAGGCGCGGCGCCAGCCCCCTTAATGGACCTGGCTTGCATCAAGCGTTCTGCCCTCCCCGCCCTCTTTCGCAAACTCTCTCCAGCGGTTGTCGAAGAACTCTCCCGTCTCAGATATGCCCCCATCATCATCAATGCTGATGCGCGTCACTCCAGCCTGCCGCTCACCGAACTGCGCCAGGCTGAACGCGGCGTTGGCAGTCATGCGCTTACCATCTTCCAGACCGAATCAACCGCTGTATTCGACCAATCTCACATCTTTTTTGATGGAATTCTGGGCGCAGCCCTGGCAGAAATCATCACCAACGAAGCCCTTTCCTGGGCAGTTTACCTCAACACTCTGCCTGCCGCTCGCCCGGCCATCCAGCGGCTGTTCAGCGTCCTGGCATTTCCGCTGACCGCCGCCGACCGGGAACAAATTCGCAGCGCGCCGCGCGTCACCGTTGAAACAGGCGCGGAATCGGACAAAGTCAACCTGCGCGCTTGTCTCAACCTGCGGCACTATTTCAAACAACGCAATCATGCTCTCAAACTGACCGTCAACGACCTGTTGGTTTTATATCGCGCCATCCATGCTGTGCGCTATCAGCCCTCGCCTGAGTTGGAAAACAGACTCAAGAAGCTGGCATCCGACCGCGCCACCCGCGCTATTGCCGAGCAAATCCGGGCTGCAATTGATGAATCTCGCCGACAGAACCCCTCCATGCTTATCCCAATGGATGCCAGTCGCCACTCTCCGCGCGACCGGCTTTACCCCCTCAGCATGGAAGTTCCCCTGGCTGAACTCGACCTGCTTGGTTTGCACGAGCGCGCCATCAAAGCCCTCAATGCCTACGAAGGCTACAAAGGCGAGCGGCCTGCTTTATATGCCCAATTTGATGAAGCCCAGCGCACCTACCTCGCCGCCCTGGCCGGCTTTGGCGCCATTTTTGACCGTCTCAAACAAATCGCCATCCAGGGCGAAAGCGCCAGCGTGGGAGCCATTAAGGCCCTGGCGCACATCCCACCGCCTCTGCAACGCCTGCTGGACCAGATTCCCGGACGTTTTGAACTGCTCAATAACGTCATCAAAGGGCGCGAAGTTTTCTCCAACGTCGGCGCAGTCGTCTCCACCAGCACCCTCCGACGCTTCGTCACCGCCAAAGACGATAACGAACAGAAACAACTGGTCTGGGGCGTCATCACCGACGCGGAGGGGGTCATGCACATCAGCCTGCGCGATTTTCGTCCGCATGTCGCCGCTTTACGAGCCGTTGGCCGCGCCGACTTAGCCCGCGAAATTGTGCAGGATTACCTGGATTCCTACGTCAAAGGCTTCAACAACTACATTTTTGACCTGCAGCGTATCACCCTTGCCAGCCGCAAAACCAAACCCGAAAAATAACATTCTGCGCTTGGTAAAATTCCCATGACGACCGACCCTCTCATTGGCAAACAGCTCGCCAACTTTCGCATCGAACGCGTCCTCGGACGCGGCGGCATGGCCGTCGTTTATTACGGGCAAGATATCAAACTTCAGCGACCGGTCGCCATCAAAGTCATCGACGCCCGCTATCGCGACAATCCCCTCTATGCCCAACGTTTCGTCAAAGAAGCGCGCGCAGTTGCCCGCTGGCGGCACGAAAATATCATCCAAATCTACTACGCAGATGACCAGGAAGGTTTGTACTACTATGTCATGGAATATATTGACGGCCCTGACCTGGCCAGCATCCTGAGCGCCCATGCCAAGCGCGGCGAAAAAATGCCACATTCTGAAATCTTGCGCATCGGCAAGGCAATCGCCTCCGCTCTCGATTACGCCCATAAACATGGCGTCATCCACCGTGATGTCAAGCCCTCCAACATCTTCCTCTCTCGAGATGGCCGCGTTGTCCTGGGAGATTTCGGACTGGCGCTCGATGCCAGCCAGGGTTCAGCAGGCGAAGCCTTTGGCAGCCCGCATTACATCTCACCTGAGCAGGCACGCCGCTCCACCGACGCTACCCCACAATCTGACATTTACTCGCTTGGCGTCATCCTCTACGAAATGCTGACCGGCGTCGTCCCCTTTGACGACATTTCGCCTGCCAGCGTTGCTCTTCAGCACCTCACCCAGCCCCCGCCCCCGCCGCGCAGCCTCAACCCGCAACTTAACGCAGAAACAGAAGAAGTCTTATTGCGGGCATTGAACAAAAACCCTAAAGAACGTTACCAAAACGGCGCTGCGCTTATCCATGCCCTCGAAACAGCCCTGGGCAGGCCTGCATCCAGTCGAGAGCGCATTTTGCCCCTGCCGCCCATGCCAGCCGCTGTGATTGGCGGCAAAACCCGCACCATCACCCGCAAAGTCTTGCCTGCCCTCCCAAAAGCCGCTCCCAAACGAAACCGCTGGTTGCTTTTCCTGTTTTTCTTGCTTGTTGCTCTTTTCTCTCTTATTCTTTGGGGAAATCTCCAATTAAAGGGCGGATTCCCGGCGCTGTTCCCCATCTTCTCCCAAACAACCACCCTCACCCCCACGAGGACCAGCCTCCCCACTGCCACCGTCTCGCCATCCCCGAGCAAGACCCTCACTGAAACGCCCACCCTGCCCCCCACCTACACCACGACCCCCAGGCCAACCGCTACCCAAACAGCCTCCGTCACTCCAACATCTACCCTTACTGCTACGCCTGCATTAACCGTTACTGTTTCGCTGACCTCCACGCCCTCCCCGCTCATCCCTGACACCTCCACGCCCGAAACGCCGGGTTCGCCTCCCAACGCCTCTCCCTCCCCCACCACCACCCCGCAATTCCCCAACCTCAAGCGGATGTGGCTCTACTACGACCGGTACGGTTTTTACATCTACAACGCCTCCTCTGACAACCGTTCCATCTCCCCCATAGCCTTCGAGCGGCTCGATGGCTCCAACCGTTTCGATGGATTCGTTTGGGCCGAGTTTTATCCCACCCTGCACCCAAGCCGCTGTATGCGCATCGAAATCCAGAACAACCCTGGAAACTACCTCAACCCGCCCCTCTGCAAAAATTATTATCTCAGCACCCGCAGCATTGCCAGCGACAACAACTTCATCTTCTGGACAGAGCAAACCGGCAGCGACCAGTTTCGCGTCCTGTGGCAAAACCAGCAAGTTGGATTATGCGATATCAAAGCCGGGTTCTGCGAAGTGTTTGTCCCTTAACTCATCCTCCATTCACCGGCAAATTCACTGCTCGCAGCGATGAAATATCATTCTCCGGGATGCCAAGGGCTTCCACGCTGGGGTATTGCCCTGGCCCAAGGACCAGTGGTTCGCCCGCGCGCATATACGGTGAGCGGAATCCACTATGTTTGTAGAACATCCAGTGGCCGCTGGCAATGATGAACGATGAAACCTGGTCGTTGAAAAAACCATCCTCGCTCAGCGCAAGATTGGGGCTGCCGAGCGAAATATCTTTCGCGCGCCCCTCGAAATTTGGGCCCTCAAATACAAGAATTCGCCCTCTCGCCGCGCTCTCAGCCGGAGGCGGGTTGAAACGGTATCGGACATGAAAGAACGCATATAACGGTTCGCCGGTCGAATACTTCATGACGGTCGGGCCTTCGGGGTTCGAAAGATTAAGCGTAATTTGGATATTCTTATTCTCCTGATAATTGGGGTCATAAATAAAAAGCGTCAATTGGTCATCCTTCACATCATACCCGTAGGCCATCACCTGGTGGTTCTCACCCAGTTTGCGTAAATCGGTCGATTTGACGCGCACCAAACCAAGCGGGCAGGGCTGTCCGGCATCGAGCAGGGCTTTAATGAGCGGCCACTCCTGCCGTACCGTGCGCCAGGCCCGGCTGCCAACGGCGCTGAACCCACTGGCGTAGTCGGGCAAATCTGGCTGCATCATCTCGATATAACCGCTAATGCCAAAGGGGAGGTTAAAGCTGTCATACAAGCGCTTCACAATATAATCGAACAGCAGGTCGCCAGAGGGTGGTTTTCTTGTATCGGGAACAGGCTGCCCGGCATAGAAAAAATCAAGCGCGGCAAAGACCATTCCACCGCACAGGCCATTTTTCGCATTCCCGATTCGGATTTTCCCAAAAGGGGTCGCCAATTGGAGATGGGGATGGGGCGGGAAGGCGTTATTGAAGTGGAAACCGTGTTTGAGCGGGTCAAACCCGGTCAGCACCGCGCTTGGCGAGACCAGGCTGGAAGTCGTTTCCCCCGGGCTGGAAAATGCCTCCAACTGATAGCGCAACCGCGCCGCCCCCGCATGATACCATTCCACCGAAATCTGCCCTTGTCCCCGGGCATGGACTTCTGGCTGCGCCGCAATTCTCGCCCCTGCGCCGGGCTGCGCCTCCAGCAGAGTCAGGCGGCATTGATAAAACGTTTCTCCTGGCGGAATATTTACCGGGAACACATCTACGCCACGTTTGCGAACCGGCGCAAGGGAAGCATGGCGTTTTGTTAAATCAAGTATTCTGGACATAAACACTCCTGATTTTCTTCTGTCATTATAGCGCGAAATCGGGCTGCCCCAAAAGACAAAGCTGGCTCTGTGGCGCTAAAAGCAGCAGCCCGTTCAAAAACACAGAGCAAGACAGGCGTGGATGAAGTGGTGGTTGACTTCACCGCTGGACTTCCACGACACCCCTGCCCAAAGTGGAGTGAGTCTGGTAAAATAACATGCCTAAGCCGGAACTTCCCATTAAACGCAAGCCCCGGTCCCCCTTGCCGGGGTTTTTCTGTGTGTAAGAGCAGGAAGAGATGGATGCAAGTACACAGGTAAAGAAGTAAACAGGTAAACAGGTATGCTGAAAGAACGAACCGAACTCCGAAATATTGCGATTATTGCTCATGTGGACCATGGCAAAACCACGCTGGTTGACCATCTCCTGCGTCAGTCGCACACCTTTCGTGAAAACCAGCAGGTGGCTGAGCGCGTGATGGATTCTAACGACCTGGAGCGCGAACGCGGCATCACCATCCTTGCAAAAAATACCGCCATCACGTTGTTCGATGAACTGACCCAGCAGAACGTCAAAATCAATATTGTGGATACCCCCGGCCATGCCGATTTTGGCGGCGAGGTGGAACGAATTATGAATATGGTGGATGGCGTTCTATTACTGGTAGATGCTGCCGAAGGCCCCATGCCGCAGACCCGTTTTGTGCTAAAAAAAGCCCTCGAGCGCGGCCACAAGGCTGTTGTGGTGGTCAATAAGGTGGACCGGCGCGATGCGGAACCGGCGCGGGTGTTGAACGATACGTTTGACTTATTTATCGAACTTGGCGCCAGCGATGAGCAGGCCGATTTCCCCGTCATTTACGCGCAAGCCACCGCCGGGCGCGCCGGGCTGACGCCTGAGCTTGGCCCCGACCTGAAGCCGCTTTTCGATGCCATCCTGCGCCACATCCCCGCCCCAAAGGTGGATGAAGACGCTCCCTTGCAGATGCTTGTCACCACGCTGGGCTATGATGACTATCGCGGCGTGACTGCCGTTGGGCGCATTTTTGCTGGCAAAATTAAAGCCGGGCAAAAACTGGCCCGTCTGACGGTGGACGGCCAGAACCTGCCCGAATCGGCCCGTTATCTATACACTTTCCAGGGCCTGAACAAAGTGGAAGTGGATGAAGTTTCGGCGGGCGATATCATCTCGCTGGCTGGCCTCGAAGGGATTGCCATTGGAGAAACGCTCGCCGACCCGGCCAACCCGGTGGCCCTGCCGCCGATTAAGGTGGAAGAACCCACCGTGCGCATGACCTTTGGCGTGAACACCTCGCCGTTTACCGGGCGCGAAGGCAAGTGGAGTACCTCACGCAAACTGCGTGAGCGCCTGTTCGATGAACTGCGCACCAATGTCTCCCTGCGCGTGGAGGAGACCGATTCGGCGGAAAATTTCCTCGTCTCCGGGCGCGGCGAATTGCATCTGGGTATTCTTATCGAAACGATGCGCCGTGAAGGCTACGAATTCCAGGTTTCGCGCCCTGAAGTGATTTTTCACAAAGCCGAGGATGGCGCGCTGCTCGAACCCTACGAAGAAGTCCACATTGAAACCAGCGCCGAGACGGTCGGCGTGGTGGTGGAGATGCTTGGTTCGAGGCGCGGGAAGATGATGGAGATGCACGATACCGGCGATGGTCATGTCCGCCTGGTCTATATTGCCCCTACGCGCGGCCTGCTCGGCTTCCGTTACCAATTTCTGACCGCCACGCGTGGAATGGGGATGATGAACACCCTGTTTCACGGCTACGACGAACTGGCCGGGCCGATTGCCACCCGCTCGACCGGCTCGCTGGTGGCGATGGAAGCGGGCGATACCACCGCCTATGCCCTGAAAAGCGCCGAAGAGCGCGGCGTGTTGTTCTATGGGCCGGGCGTGCCGGTTTATGAAGGCATGGTCATCGGCGAAAACTCACGCCCCGGCGATATTGCCATCAACGTCTGCCGCAAGAAGCACCTGACCAATATGCGTTCCTCGCGCGGCGACATGGAAATCCGCCTGACGCCGCCGCGCCAGATGTCGCTGGATGAAGCCATCGAATACCTGGCCGAAGATGAACTGCTCGAAGTGACCCCGCTCAATTACCGCATCCGCAAGCGCATTCTCGACACCGAAGAACGCGGCAAGCAGACCAAGAAAACGAAGGAAGCGCTGGAAGAAGCGTGAAACAGTAATCAGTAATCAGTGTGGCACGAGAGAACATCCCGTGCTATTTTTTTGACAGCGTTTTTTCGACAAACGTCTTCCAAACCGGATACTCCTCCAAATTCCAGGTTTTGCGCTGGGGGGCAAAGGCATCGTTCACGCTCCAGCCCTGGCGCAAGACGCGCCACAGGGCGGTAAAGGCAGTGGCGCGGTAGTTCATGGCGCAGTGGACAAGGATAATTTTGCCCTGGTTGGCGTCCATTGCGTCCATAAACCGTTCCAGGTCGGCGGGTTGGGGCGTTTCCCAGACGACCGGGATGTGAATATGCTCCATGCCCAGTGAACGGACGAGGCCGGGTTCATCGGGCAGGGCATGGTCGGAGGTGGCGAGGGCCAGGTTGATGACGAGTTGAACTCCGGCGCGGGCAATGGCGTCAAATTGCGCCGCAGTTGGCTGCCCGCTGGTGTAGAGAGCGTGGTCCAGTTGCAGGAAGTTGATGATTGATGAGAGTGTCATCGGTTAGGGACAGGTGGTTTGAGATGTGATGAGTGGTTGGAAGCCGCTGCTGGTTGGAAGGAGTATCGCTGCGGCTTCGATATATCCCTGGCGCTGGCAGCCAACCACCCAGGCATCAGTCACTGAGGGGAAGTGGGGCGGCAATTGCTGGATGGGCAGGATGAAATTGCTGGTAACCGGGCCGGTGATGGAAAAGGTCAGCCGGGCGTAGGGCAATCGGGTCAGGAGCGGTAGTTGGGGTTCATTGACCAGGCCTTCGCCGCTGAAATAGAAGCGCGGGTAGAGCAACATGCCGTGCAGGATGCGGGTGGATGGTTGTCCTTCGAGCGCGGAGATAAATGCGGGAGGGGTTTCTGCCCAGGGAAGTTGCCGCAGGTTGGTTGGCTGGCTGTAACGGGGCGTGGAGAGGTTCTCGATGAGGGCGGGGGTGGCTCCAAGGAAGATGAACAGCGCGGCGACCTTGCCAGCCAGAATCAGGATTTTTGTCGGCGATGCGGTCTCGGCGGCGTCAGACGATGATGGGGTGGAGGGCAAGCCTGGGGTGGGGCGCAGGAAGTTCAGGCGTTGGAAGAGGTTCATCCATCCTGTAGCGTAGTAAAAAATCAGCACCCATTCAAAAGGTATCAGGTAACGCCCCCCTGATGTGAGCGAGATGGCGGTGGATAGATTGTAGCCGAGGGCAACTGCCAGTGGGGCAAGTCCGGCGGCTCCCCAGCGCCAGGTGGAAGCCGAGAGGCCAAGCGCGCTGATGGCGAACGTGGAAAACAAAGTCAAGGTTTCGAGGGTAGTGAGTTCGCCGCGCCATTCCATTTTCCAATATGGTTTGCGGATGATGTCGAACAGGTTATAGGGTTGTGGGCTGGGGGGCAGCATGATGCTCATGCTGACCAGGTTGTGGAGGTAGTGAATAGCGATTTTTTGTCCGAGGAGGAGGTATTTGTCAGACGTGGTGGGCGAGGCGGCTGGTGGGAGGTTGGTTGTCAGAATAGGGTCGTAGCGTTGATTGGATATCACGCCTTCGGTTTTGGCGGTGATGAAGCTGATGGGGTTGCCGGTGTTGAGCGCGCTGCGCAATATCCAGGGGCTGATTGTGAGGAAGGCGAATAGGCCCATTGCCAGGGAGGCAGGCAGCCATTTTTTCCATTCAAAGCGGAGCGCCAGACCAATGAGCAGGATGGCCAATGGCAGGATGGTGACGGAATTAAGCCTCACCAGGCTGGTTAAGCCAAGCAGGCCGCCTGACAGGTACAGGGCAGGATGGTTGAGACGCGGATTCTTGAGCCATTTTACAAACGCCAGGGTAAATGTAAGAACGCCCAGGGTGGTGAGCGGTTCGCTTAAAATCATTTTTGTGGTGGACATCGACAGGTAGTTGGTGAGGGCGATGGCGTTTTGTTCTTTGATGATGAGCAGGAGTCCAAAGGCCAGGCCCAGGTGGCGGGAGTGGATTTCCTTGCCAAGCCAGTAGCCGCACAGTGGAATAAGGGTAAAGAAGGCAATTTGTAACAGGTAGAAACGCGCATAACTTCCCCCGTCGAGGTGGTGCAGCAGGGCCAGGTAGGCAATGTAAAGCGGTTTGTCGGCAACAGCGCTGTCCATGCCATGCCCGGCCCGCAGACGGTGGGCGGCGGTGTCGTAAATTTCTGAGTCGTTGATGGGGAAAATTTCGTAGGTTGGCGGCGCAGGTGGCGTATTGAATGCGCCGGGGAGGTCGCTTTGGCGGCTCCAGGCCAGGAAAGCCAGGATGGTCAGTGCCGCCAGCAGGGTGTATTCCATCCAGGCTTGGCGGGGCGCGAAGTTGATGACAAGCAGGCCAACCAGTAAGGCGGCCAGGGTTTGCGGCCATAAAATGGGGACGGACGGCCTCGACCAAAAGTCTTGTGGCGCGCCGATTCCTATCCCGGTGATGGCGATGAACAGCCAGACGGACAGGAAGAAGGCCAGGGTAAAGGCAAAGCCCGGCAAAAGGGCGTGGAAGGGTGGTTGTTCGTTGTTTGAAGTGTTTTGCAGGCGCGCTGCAATCAGATTTATCGTAAATACCAGCGCGGTATAGAAAACCCAGACGGCAATGGGGATGAGCCGTTGGTGGAATGCCTGGAACTGTTTGAGATATTCTTGCGGTATAAGCAGGAAGCAGGCGCTGAAAAATAAGATGAGAGAAAATAGCAGGATTGAAACCCCGGTGTTTTGTTCCATCTTGTTCAGGAAGAGATGGAGTCCCGTTGAGGGGGCGTAAAAAGCCAGCCAGGCAGCGCGACCAAACCCAGCCGCAAGAAGCGCGAATATGCCAAGCATCCCCAGGCGGCTGGCGGAAAATCCCAGCCATAGGCTGTTTTGAATGTCTGATGGGATGGAAAGCAGCCAGCTTGCACAGAACAGGGCAAAAATTGCTGGCAGAAGCAAACTTAATGCGGCGCGTTGTTTGCTCATTGACCCTGCTCCTGCCGCACAATGACCACCCGGGCCTGGGTCATTTTTTGCAGCGCAGTGGGAGTGAGTTCAAACAGAGAATTAGGTGTTCCGGCGGCGGCCCAAATGGTCTTGTACTGCAGCAGGTCCTCATCAAGATAAGTCTCTACGGGTTGCGCATGCCCAACCGGCGGCACGCCGCCGATGGCGAAGCCGGTTACGGCGCGCACAAATTCGGGGTCGGCGCGGCCAATGGGTTCGCCGGCGTATTGGCTGATGCGGGCTTCATCAACCCGGTTTGCGCCGCTGGTCAGGACCAGAATGGGCTTGCCGCTCTGCTTTCCCTGGAAGATGAGCGATTTGACGATTTGTCCCAGCAGGCATCTGGCAAATTCGGCGGCCTGTTGGGCAGTTTTTGTTGGGATTTCGGATTCGATGACGGTGAACGAATATCCGCGCGCATTGAGGGCATCCTGAACTTTTTGCGCGGAAGGGGAGAGTGGTTTGGTCATTTTTGTTTTTCCTTTTTGGTTGGTTGGGGCGGCAGCGTGAAGAAAAAGGTGGCGCCCTCGTTGAGATTCCCTTCCGCCCAGATGCGCCCCCCGTGTTTGGTGATGATACGCTTGACGATAGCCAGCCCAACGCCAATGCCATCGAATTCATCCTGACGATGGAGTCGTTCAAACACACCGAATAGCTTTGTGACGTAAGCCATTTCGAACCCGACGCCGTTGTCACGAATGAAATAGACCGTATCCTGGCCCTGGCGCAGGCTGCCGATTTCGACGTGTGGATGTTCTGTTTTCGATGTAAATTTGATGGCGTTGGAAAGCAGGTTGGTGAGCGCCTGACGAATCAGGGTAACATCGCCATAAGCGTTTGGCAAGCGCTGAATGGTGAAATCAATCTTGCGGATTTCGTTTTTCATCAACTCTCCGATGACCGCATGGGTGAGCGCTTCCATATCCAGGTCTATTTTGCTTATGGGCTGGCGGCCCAGGTGGGTAAACGCCAGCAGTTCATCAATCAATCGGCCCATCTGGCGGGCGTTTGACTGAATGCGCATGACGTACTGGATGGCTTCAGGGGGCAAATCCTTCTTAAAGTCTTCAAGAATGATGTGGGTCAGGCCGTGAATGCCTCGAATGGGCGCGCGCAAGTCGTGCGAAACGGTGTAAGTGAAAGAGGCCAGCTCTTTGTTGGCGGCTTCTAATTCTGCCGTGCGCTCGAGGACGCGCGCTTCCAGACTGCTGTTCAGATTGCGCACCTCTGCTTCGGCGCGCCTGCGCTCGGCCAGTTCTTTCTGTTGCGCAGTGTAAAGCCGGGCATTTTCGAGAGCGGTCGCGACTTGCGTGGCAACGCCGACGAGCAACTCTAAGTCGTCAGCACTATAGGCGTTGAATTGGTAACTTTGCGCCGAAATGGCTCCCAGCGTTTTTCCACCAAATTGCAGGGGCGCAATCATAAGCGATGCCGATATTTTTGACGCCGCCCCCAGCATGTTTTGAGATTCCAGATTCTCCTGCCACCTGATAACTTCTTCACTGCTGCGATTGATTAGATATGGTTCGGCGTTCAAAATCGTTTTCGTCAGTTGCGCATCGGGGATGAGCCCGGTTGGTTCTTCACTCCATTTTTTGTCACAGTCAATCACAATTGGGTAAGAAACCGTCTGGTCTTCAGGATGGTACAGGGCGATGTAAAAGGCATCCAGGCGCAAAATGTTACGCAGCAGGTGATAAGCGCTTTCCAACACGCCATTCAGGTCGCGCAGCGTCGAAATTGACCGACCAATTTCATTCAGGGTCGCTAATTGCTCGGCTTTGGTTCGGCTCGTTTCGTACAGGCGCGCATTTTCAATGGCAATCGCAACCTGATATGCCGCGCCGTTCAGGATGGTGGCATGTTCTTCATTATATGTGTTGCGTGAATACGAATGCGCGGATAGAGCTCCAATCACCCGGTCATGAACAAGCATTGGCGCAGTGAGAATGGAAGTCGAGACTTTTTTCGTCCCCAAACGCTTGGAGTTAGGGATGGAAGGGTTCTGAATTTGCTCTTCGCTGCGGTTGAGGATGTGGGTTTTGCGCGAATAAATGGCGTCTGCGATGACATTTTGCGGGTACAAAGGCGTTGGTTCTTCCTGGTAAATTTGCCCATCATCATAAACCAGGGGAAAAGACAACAAGTTGGTCTCCTGGTCATACAATGTTACGACAAATCCATCTAGCGGCAGGACTGCCTGAATCTGTTCCAATACCAGGCGCAGCGTGCCTGGCAAATCGTTCAAAGAGGATATACTGCGGCTGATTTTCTGCAGGGTCTCTAACTGCTGGGTGCGGGCGCGCAGTGATTCGCGGCCCAGGCGAATCTCTGCGTCTGCGTCTTTTCTCTCCTGAATATCTCTGATAACTGCAATGATGCCGCTGACGCTGCCGTTTGATTGCAGAATCGGCCCCATGCTGATGGAATACCAGCGCGTTTCGCCCGTGCTAATCAACAATTGAGCCTCGGTCTGAATCATATTCCCGGCCAGGACATCCTCCAACTCGGCCTGTGAGAAATTCTGTTCGGATGCAGGCAGCACCTCGAAGACCGATTTGCCGATGTAAAAAGCAGACATCTGTGGGGTGGCGTGATTCAGCCACTGAATGACCCCTTTCTGGTCAATCATGGCGACTACATCGGGAATACTGTTGACCAGTGAGCGCCAGCGCAACTCGGCGCTTTGGGAGTTTTCGAGCGATTCTTGCAGGGCTTTGGAAAGTAATTGGATGGCAACTGCCCCCAAAATGAGAAAAAGCGCAACAATTACAAAATCTGAAAGTTCGGGAGCAAATTTTTCGGGCGTATTTTGCACCGGCAGCCAGCCGTAAAACTCCCCAAAGACCACCACTGCAGCTGAAATAATCAACCCGAAGGTGATAAGGAGAATTCCCCAATTGCGCAGTAAATAACTTGCAATGATGAGAATCAGACCATAGTTGATGATGGCAATATCATGAATCCCTTGCCCAACTGCCAGTATCGTGGTTATCCCCACGATTGCGCCAAACAAAACGATGTAACTTGCAATTTCAGTTTGCCCTGCGCCATTTGCCCAATACGCTATGAGCGTTGGCGCAAGCAACGCCACAATTGCTGCCGTCGAGATGATGTTGCCGCGTGCCAGCGTAATTGCACCCGAGGTCAGCGCAATACCAATGATGGTCAGAATGATGATATGTAAAAACTTCGCAACGCGATTTTTTTCATCATCGTTGAAGTGGGGAACTTTAAAAAATTGCAGAAGAGCCTTGCGCATCATATTTATTCCGCATTCTTGAAACAACTTACCCTGATTTTATCTTGAAAATATGCCGGGCTTTGTGCTTGTAAGGTGCGCCTGCTCCATCGATTCTCATTTGATAACCGCGGCCGCCTGCCCGGTCATCGTATCCCGAATGCGTTCGAGATGGTTTCCCAGCATCTCTAGCGCCTGTGCTTCTTCCACTCCAAAATAGCCGAAATCGGTCACTTCATTGCTCAAATGTGGCTCACCATCCACAATTTCTGCCTCGAAATGCAGCGCCACCGTCTGAACTTTGTTCCCATCCGGGTACACCACCAGCCGGTTCGGGTCGCTGTACACCCCTACCAGTCGCAGGATGCGCACCCGCAGACCAACCTCCTCCCACACTTCGCGCACGCAGGCCTCCGCCACGCTTTCGCCTGCGTCAACCGCCCCGCCCGGCATGCACCATTGACCGTTATCTTTGCGCTGTGTAAGCAATACTCTCTGGCGTGACTGGTCAAAAATCGCCGCCGAACATCCCAGGCGGATTTTCCCTTCCCGCGCAATCCGTTCGCCATAGATGACCTGCGTTTTTGCCATGGAGCCTCCGCAAATAAAAAATGGGCGGTTATCCGCCCATTGATTTTACCCTTGAACAAAGGTTCCGTTGCGCAAATCGATTAACGTCTGCTGGATTTCCTCAACCGTGTTCATCACAAATGGCCCATAAGGGACGATTGGCTCTTTGAACGGCGCGCCTGCCATCAGCATAAAGCGGATGGGGGTGGATGCGCCTGCCCGGATGCGGATTTCCTCGCCCGGGCCGAATTCCACCATTGAGACGGCTTCAACATCCACGCTGGAGCCGGTCTCGCCGTTGGTAAACGCGCCCCGCCCCTCGAACACATACGCTATGACCGTGTGGTCATGCGGTACCGATTGAATGAACTCCACGCCTGGCGCGACCTGCACATCCGCATACATCGGCTCGGCGGCGATTTCCGTGACCGGCCCTTTTGCCCCAAAAAACTCACCTGCCACCACGCGCACCTTCACCCCATTTCGTTCCACCATCGGAATGGAACTGGCAGTCACCTCCTGGTATTTCGGCTGCGACATCTTCAACCGCGCCGGTAAATTGACCCACAACTGAAAGCCGTAAATCGTCCCATTGGGGCCGCGCCGCGGCATTTCCTCATGCAAAATGCCGCGCCCGGAAGTCATCCACTGCACATCGCCGGGGCCAATTTCACCTGCGTTGCCCAGGCTGTCGCGGTGCCGGACGATTCCATCCAGCATGTATGTCACCGTCTCAATGCCGCGATGTGGGTGATTGGGAAAGCCGCGAATGGGACCTTCCGTCGGGTCGTTGAAAGCGAAATGGTCAAACAGCAGAAACGGGTCGAACAGATTGCTCTTGTGCGGCCCAAATGACCGGCGCAACAACACGCCCGCGCCTTCGATGACCATTTGCGGCGAAATGACCTGCTTAACCTCACGAATTTTTGACATAAAAATCTCCTCAACCATACTGCGGAATTTATTCCGCCTGTGAATGCGACTAAATCTCTCTTATTTTACTGGCCCGAAGGTGGAATGTCAAATAGTTTGATGTCAAAATATTGTTAGAAAATGACGGGCGAGAGCAATCTCGCCCGTTTGAATTACGGAATATACTCGGTGTCGTAAGTTCCCGCATCTAACCCCAGCCGCGCTCGAATCTGATTCAAAAGCGCGGGGAGCAGGTCGCTGTAATCGGGGCGCGCCGCCGAGACATCCAGGCGCAACACCCGCTCCGGGGTCAGCGAGGCCAGCCATTCTTCCAGGAATGAATTGAGCAGGGAGATGTCTTCGACGCCGGCAATGTTAATGCGGTCGCGCCCGGCCAATCGCCGTCGAATCTCCTGCTCCGAAGCGTTGAGCGAAATGACCAGGTCGGGCAGGGGCTGACTGGTGCGAATGGTGAGATACAGGCGGCGGCACAGGTCAAATTCGGCTTCGGTGAGGGCGTTGCGGGCGCGGAACAGACGGGTGAAGCCGTGAAAATCCTGGTCCAGGCCGCCATCCACCAGCCCAGGTTCGGTGGCGCGGCGCAGTTCGCGTTCCTGTTCGGCGCGCAAGAGCAGATAATCGACCTGGTTGGCCAATGCATAGCGTGTATCCATCTTGAATAGTGCCTGGAAAGGGCGTTCTGCGTGTTGTTCCAGACCGAGGGCGAAGGGATAGGCGGCGCGCAGGGCGCGAGCCAGGCTGGTTTTGCCAACGCCGCTCGCTCCAACGAGAGCCACAAGTTTAGCTGCCATTTTTACCAGGTCTTGACGCGCACAGGCGTGATTTTGATGAGCAGATTTTCAGGAGAATCAAGCCAGCTTTGCGGGTCGGCTGCCAGCACCCCTTCTGGCCCCAGGTACTTGGCATAGATGCGCTGCGCGCGCTGACGGACTTCCAGAAAAGGCGTGCGAATTAATTCGGCGCGTCCTTCGATGGCCACCGCAGAGAGGGATTCCTGTCCTTGTTCAATGTCAATGACGATGGCGCATTTGGGGTTGCGCTCCAGGTCTATGACCTTGCGGGTAGTGCGGAAGGCACTGACCCAAATAACCCCATCTTCAAACAGGAACCAGACCGGTACGACGTGCGGCTGTCCATCGGGCGAGGCGGTGGCCAGGCGTCCAAGCAAGGGGCGGGACAGGAAGGCCTGGGCTTCGGGAGAGAATTCAATGCTCATCGGTGCTGCTCCCATTTTTTTACACTTCCACCTGGATGCCGCTGCCGCTCTCGTAGCGTTTCAGCCCAAGCCGAAAGATGCCCACCGCCAGGAAAAAGAAGGCCGCCGCCCCGGCCAGCAATTGGGCCAGCACCTGCCAGGTAAACATGCGCGTAAACGAGGCTGGCACCGCCCCCATGAGCGCAGCGGGAATGATGGTGAATAAGATGATTTTTGCGGTGCTGTCAAACAGCGTAATTGGATAGATGGCAAACGTGATGATGGCGTTAACGGCCATATTGGTCAGATTGGCGGCATTCCCAATCCAGAAGGCGAGGCTTTGAACGATGACCAGAAAAGAGCCAAACACAATTGCCGAGAGCAGGACCGCCAATACAAAGCGCAGCAGGCCCTCCCCGCTGAAGACGCCTGACATGGCGAAACTGATGAATCCATACGTGAAATCGCCAACCCCGCTGGAAATGCTGCGGCTGGCGAGGGCATGCAGCAATACCGGGCGCGGCAGCGACAGGTAGTAGTCCAGCCGCCCGCGCGTGATGATGTCGCCTAAGAAGAAGGCGTTACCGAACAGGATGGAAACCAGCCCAAAGGCGCTGGCCGTGATTCCGAAGGTGACGTACATGTCGGTCAGCCCCCAGCCGCGCACTTCCTTAAACCGGTCGAAGAAAATGACCCAGATGAGAAAGTAGATAGCGTTGTTGACCATCATTCCAATCATCTGTGAGAGGAACGAGGCGCGGTACTCCATTGCGGATTGCAGGTTGGCCTTCCAGATGGCAAACAGGAATTTGAGCTCGGACATGCATTGATTGTACCAACAAAAGCCCTCGCTAGAGGCAAGAGAAAACCCCTCTCCGGCCAGGAGAGGGGAAGGTGAGGAAAATGCGCCGCTCAAATGGCGCAAAGCACGCGGTTTGGTTTATTTGTGGAGATGCCGGGCCGCCACGAAACTGAGCCCGGCTTCGGTCAACATGCGCGCGCTGGAGTTGCAGGCATCGACTTTATCGAGGAAGTTTTGTTTCAGGTTGTCCCAATCGCCGCTGGCGATGACTTCCTCTTTGGTACGGAAGTAATCGAGGATGTCGGAGGGATGGGCGCGGGTTTGCTCGGTCTCCGGCAGGCCGCCCTCGTGCTTGGCGCTGATGTTGGCAACGTGGTCGGCCAGTTGCACCAGTTCGGCGCGCCGGTCGTAGGGTTGGACGACGATGCTCTTCCAGGTTTCGGTGATGTGATGCTCAAAGCGCACCACCTCCTCAAAGCCGAGCGCCTTGCGGAATTGGGCGGTCAGTTCCATCGTCTGGTTGTTGACGGAGTTCGACCAGTTGAAGCCAATCAGCGGGGAGGTGCCGTCATCACGGCTGAAGAGTTTGGCGGCGGTCAATATCCACAGGGCGTGGTAGGGGTTATCGGAGCCGAAGAAAACCGAAATCTTGAAGTTGATGTCCACGCCCAGTTTGTAGAGCAGGAATCCGAGCAGAATCGTTCCGGCGTTGAAATTCAAGACGTGCTGAACGCCGTAGTTGGTGTAATAGTACAGGAATTCATCCAGCCACATCAGGGCATGTTCGTTGGGCTGGCCGATGCCGCCAAAATAGCCGGTGATGGTGGCCGGGCCGCCCAGATGCGGGTTTGAGCCATCGGTGCCTTTGGTGTCGAGCGTTTCTACAAACGAGGCGCCGATGATGTCGAGCGCGGCCACAATGGCGGGCAGGTCGCCATCGGCTTCCGATTCTTTCATCTTGCGTACGGCAATAAAGCGGCCCGGAACCAGGGTCTTGTTCTGGATGGCTTTTTCGCACATCTCGCGCACCCAGGGGAAGTATTGCAGGGCCGAGACTTCGAGCGTAACGGCGAACTCGTCCTTGAATGCCATCGAATCAGCTTTCGCGCCCAGCAAATTGCGCCGGTAATCGGCCACCGAGACAAATGCGCCACGGTCGCGCTGTTCCATCAGCCATTTCAGGTCAGCAACGTGGCCCGGCGCGCGCGCTTCAACCTGTTTCATCAGGTTTTCCAGTTTGCGCGCTTCGCGGTGTTTGCGGTTGATTTCCTCCGGCGTGCCATATTTGGCAACCACCTCGAGGAAGTTGTTGATGACTTTCGAATCGGGGTCGAGCAGAACGGCGTTGATGGCCTCGAGGCGGCTGGGGGGAATGGAAAGCATTTTTCTTAGATTGGTCATTTTGTCTCCAGGAGGGAGTAAACGGGTGGATAGGGAAACAGATTTTCCTTGTGTACTTAGTCTATGTATCCACTAATCGAGCATTTTTTTGAGTTCCTCAAACTCATCGTCCTTCATGCCAAACCAGTTTTCGGGCTGGGGGAACTGCCTGCTAATGACCTCATCGTGATAGGCCTTGAGGCCATTGAGGATGACCTCGCCTGCGTTGCCATAGACCTTTGCCATCTTTGGCGTGAACTTGGGGTAGAGACCAAACATATCGTGGTAAATCAACAATTGACCATGCGCATCTGGCCCAGAGCCGAGCGACATGATGATGCAATCGCTGACGGTTTCGGTGATGAGTTTACACAGCCGGTCGGGAACAAGCTCCAGCAGGATGCAAAATGCGCCCGCATCGCGCAGCGCTCTGGCGTCATCTACGATTTTCTTGGCCAGCGCCGCACTCTTGCCCTGCACACGGAAGCCTCCGAGGGCGGAGACCGATTGCGGAGTCAGCCCGAGGTGGCCGATGGCCGGGATGCCGGCCTCCACAATGCCTTTGATGCGGTCGGCCATGGCCGCGCCGCCTTCCAGTTTGATGGCGTCACAGCCAGCCTCGGCCATGAAGCGCCCGGCGTTGCGAATGGCCGTCTCCACCGAGGGTTGATAGGTCATGTAGGGCATATCGCCTACCAGGAAGGCGGTTGGCGCGCCGCGCCGCACAGCCTGCGCATGGCGAATCATGTCGTCCATCGTCACCGGCAGGGTCGAATCGTAGCCGAGCATGGTCATCCCCAGGCTGTCGCCGACCAGAATCATCTCGATTCCGGCCTGTTCCTGCAGGTAGGCAGTGGGGTAGTCGTAGCAGGTCAGCCAGGTGATGGGTTCGCCTTTCTTCACTTTATCGAACAGATAAGGCAGGGTGATTTTCTTGCGTGCGTCCGTCATTCAAGCCTCCTCGTGAAAATATAGGGCAAGATATTCTCTCGTCCTGCTTCAGTATAGGACAAATACATTGCTTGCGCAATTGACGAAAATCACTTGCCTTTAGAATGGATGGTCTTCAGGCCCTTCCTCTTGTCAACTTATCTCCAGGCGGATACAATTCGTTTCCTTGTTTAACTATTATTTGAGTTAACTATTTGGGAAAATTCATGTCAAATCGTTCTGTTACCGCAGAGGAACTCATCGAAAAGTTTTGGGAGAGCATTCCCCCCGCCTGGCGAGAGACGCGCGAAACCATCCGGCGCATTGCCGTTGAGCAGTTTGACATGACGGTGGGGCAATTCCAGGTCTTGCGGCGCATTCGCAAAGGGGTGGATACGGTCAGCGGCCTGGCCCAGGCCAACCGCACCAGCCGCCCGGCGGTCAGCAAGGCGGTGGATGCGCTGGTCAACAAAGGTCTGGTTTCGCGTCTGGTGGATGCAAAAGACCGCCGCCACGTCCATCTGACTCTGACCGATGAAGGTCAACGCCTGCTGGAAGCGGTGTATGACCAGGCCGAAGCCTGGTTGCGGGAGAAATTCCAATCCTTGCCGCCCGATGAACTGTCCACCCTGCTGACCGCCATGAACATCCTGCAAAAAACTTTCGACGTCGCCAAACAACCATGATGAACCATCCCCTGTTGCGTCTGCGTTTTGCTATTCAACCGTACCTGCCCCAAATTCTCGTGAGTATGTTCAACCTGATGGCGCTGACCGCCCTCAACCTGTACATCCCGGCCATCATCCGCGATGTGATTGACGAGGGCCTGATTCGCGCCGAAAGCGGCTTTCTGGTTCGCTCGGCGCTGCGCCTGCTGGGGTTGGGGCTGCTAACCGCCGCCATGAATGGCTTTCAGCGTTATCTTTCCGAGTGGATAAGCGGCCACATCGGCTACGACCTGCGTAATCGGCTGTACAACCACATCCAGCATCTTTCTTTTTCGTTTCACGACCACGCCCAAACCGGTCAACTCATCTCGCGCTGTATTGAAGATGTGCGCTCAGTACAGCAGTTCATTGGCAGCTCAATTGTGGAACTCTCGCAGTTGATTTTGCTGCTCTTTGGCGTGCTGTGGGTGATGCTGGCCGCCAACTGGAAACTGACCCTGATTGCCATCCTGCCGATTTTTCCGCTGGTGTGGATGACCTTCGATTTCGGCAACCGCATCACCACTCTGTTTTTCAAAGTTGATACCGTGCTGGGCGATCTGTCTTCCCGCCTGCAAGAGAACGTGACCGGCGCGCAGGTGGTGCGCGCCTTTGCCCGCGAAGAGTATGAAATGCAGCGCTTCGATGAAACCAACCGCACCTACTACCATGCCCGCATACGCCTCATCAACACCTGGTCTAAGGTCATGCCTACCACCGATTTCTTCGTCACGCTCTGCACGATTCTGATTCTCTGGTTCGGTGGGCAAATGGTTTTGAATGGAACGATGACGGTTGGCGAACTGGTGGCCTTCAATGCCTATGTTTTGATGCTCGCCACCCCGGCCCAGCAGCTGACGTGGCTGGTCAACGCTGCCGGAGAAGCCTCCGCCGGGGCCCAGCGTGTCTTCGAAGTGCTGGATACGCCCATTGAAATTGCCTCCCCGCCTGATGCCACCGTCCTGCCCTGCCTGCGGGGCGAAGTCGAATTTCGCGGCGTTTCGCTCACCTATCAGGACGAGAAGAAGGCCTCGTTGCGGAACATTCACCTGCACGTGCGCCCCAATCAGTTAATTGCGCTGATTGGGCCAACTGGCAGCCGCAAGACCTCGCTCGTCAATCTCATTCCGCGCTTCTACGATGTCACCGAAGGCGCGGTGCTGGTGGACGGGATGGACGTGCGCCAGGTGGAACTGACCAGCCTGCGCCGTCAGATTGGGATTGTCTTGCAAACTTCGCTCCTGTTTTCCGATACCATCCGCGCCAACCTTGCCTATGGCCGCCCCAATGCTTCGGACGAGGAAATCATCGCCGCCGCCCAGGCCGCTCAGGCGCACGAGTTCATCATGGGTTTTGAGAAAGGCTACGATACCATTGTGGGCGAGCGCGGCGTGACGCTTTCTGGCGGTCAGCGTCAGCGCGTGGCGATTGCGCGCGCGCTGCTAATGGACCCGCGCATTCTTATTCTGGACGACTCGCTCTCCAGCGTGGATACCCAAACCGAGCAACTCATTCAACGCGCTCTCGACCGGCTGATGGAAGGCCGCACCACCTTTGTCATTGCTCATCGCCTGAGCACCGTCCGCCGCGCCGATAAAATTGTGGTGATGGATAGGGGCTGCATTGTGCAAATGGGTACGCACGAGGAACTGCTGGCCGAAGGTGGGCTGTATCGTGAAATTCACGATTTGCAATTGGTCTATAACGCGGGCGGTCAGAACGAGGCGCTGACCGTAACAGAAAAGCCGGTTTACCATTCGAAGGATTTGGGTTAATGGTCAAAATTCCCCGCTGGCTGCCTGCCACGACCTTGATGGCAGCGATTTTCATCTTTTCCTCGACGCCCTCCTCCGACTTGCCCGATTATGGCCTTTGGGATGTGCTGATTAAAAAAGGCGGACATGTCCTCGGTTATGCCCTGCTTGCGTTTTCCTACTGGTATTGGCTGCGCTTTACCTCCAGAACAGGCTGGCTGGCCTGGCTGTTGGCGGTTTTGTATGCTGCCACCGACGAATTTCACCAGTCCTTTACGCCGGGACGTCGTTCCTCGGTTGAAGACGTTCTGATTTACGATAACCTGGGTGCGTTGCTAGGGGTGGTCGTGACGGGTTGGATACGCAAACAAAAACTCAAAAGCAAGGCATAAGTGCTAACCGATACCCCACCTGGCGAGTGGTGACTATTGCCCAGGCTGGGCTTTCCGTTTGGGAAATCTGAATACGATTGAAGGCTTTATGAAAACTTCCGATTTTGATTACGACCTGCCCGAATCTTTCATCGCTCAAACGCCGGTGGAGCCGCGCGATGCTTCGCGGCTGATGGTGCTCAACCGCTCAACCGGTCGCATTGAACACCGCATTTTCCGCGAGATTGGCGACTACCTGACCCCCGGCGATTTGCTGGTGGTGAACCAGACGCGCGTTATTCCTGCCCGGCTGCCAGCCCGCAAGGAGACCGGCGGCAAGGCAGAAATTCTACTCTTGCGAAGGGAATCTGAGACGGTGTGGGAATGCCTGGTGGGTGGGAAAGGCCTGGGCGAGGGCAAGCGGCTGAGGCTGGAAGACGGTCTGGAAGCGGAAATCGTTTCCAGCCTGGAAGGTTCGCGCCGCATCGTGCGGTTCGAGGAACCGGTGGAGAATCATCTCTCGAAAGACGGGCAAATGCCCCTCCCCCCGTACATCCACGAAAAATTAACCGACCCGGAACGCTACCAGACGGTGTACGCCAAAACGCCCGGCTCTGCCGCCGCGCCAACGGCTGGCTTACATTTTACGCCGCGTCTGATGGACGAACTACGCGCCAAAGGCATTCAGTTTGCCGAAGTGACCCTGCATGTGGGGCTGGATACGTTTGCCCCGGTGACGGAGGAGGACCCGCGTCAGCACAAAATTCACACCGAATGGTGCGAGGTGACGCCCGCAGTGGCCGAAAAAATTAACGCGGCCAAAAGGAATGGTGGACGGGTGATTGGCGTGGGCACAACCTCCGTCCGCACTCTTGAAAGCGCGGCTCAAGATTCACTGAATACTGATAACTGTCCCCTGATGACTGGTTTTTCTGGCCCCACCTCCCTTTATATCCTGCCCGGCTACCAGTTCCGCGCGGTAGATGCCATTGTGACCAACTTTCACCTGCCCAAATCTACGCTGATTATGATGATAAGCGCCTTTGCCGGGCGCGAGACGGTGCTGAATGCTTATGAAACGGCCAAGCGGGAGGGGTATCGCTTTTTTTCGTTCGGCGATGCAATGTTGATTATGTAATTCGTTATTCGTAATTTGCCGTCGTGTTTACGAATTACGCATAACGAGTATCGAATTTTCCTTTAAGGAGTTTCCATGTCTCAACCTTTTACTCTTGGCGTTAACTATTGGCCGCGCCGCAAGGCGATGTACTGGTGGTCGAATTTCGACGCCGCCGAAGTCGATGACGATTTCGCCCTGATTCAGTCGCTGGGCCTGAACGTGGCCCGCATTTTTTTGCTCTGGGATGATTTTCAGCCCGAACCGACGGCGGTGGATAGAACCGCTCTGTCGAACCTGGTGAAGGTGGCCGACCTGGCCGCCAAACATCATCTCGGTCTGGATGTGACCTTTTTCACTGGCCACATGAGCGGCCCCAACTGGGCCCCGCGCTGGCTGCTTCAGGAACGCGAGGGCTGGCCCTCGCCTTATTTTGGCTTCATGCGGCAGGTGGTCAGCCAGGGCAAAATTGTTCCGAATGGCAATTACCGCAACATGTTCACCGACCCGATGGCGCTGGAGGCGGAGCGTTTACTGCTCAAAACGGTGGTCGGCGCGCTGAAGGGACATGAGGGCGTTTGGATGTGGAATTTGGGCAACGAACCCGACCTGTTTGCCTGGCCCGAGAACGCCGCGCAGGGCCGCGCCTGGGTGCGCGAGATGACCGGCCTCATCAAGGACATCGACGCCAAACCGGTCACGGTTGGGCTGCACAGCGCCGACCTCGAATCGGATACCGGTTTGCGCGTGCATGATGTTTTTGCTGAAACCGATGCGGCCGTGATGCACGCCTACCCGATGTACACCGAATGGGTGCGCGGCCCGCTCGACCCCGACCATGTTCCCTTCATGACGGCCCTGACCGCTCATTTTGCGGGCAAACCGGCGCTGATGGAGGAGTTCGGCGGCTGTACCAATCTGCCGGGTCAGCCTTCCGAAACCTGGGCCTGGCAGGCCTATGGCCTCGACCGGACGCAGTTCATGGCCTCGGAGCAGGATTTTGCCGAATATATTCGCCAGGTGTTGCCCAACATCCATGACGTGGGCGCGACCGGGGCCATGATTTGGTGCTTTGCCGATTATGCCGAGGAACTGTGGAACGTGCCGCCGTGCGGCGAATCGCGCCACGAGCGGCATTTTGGCCTCGTCCGGCCCGATGGCTCGCTCAAGCCCCACGCCCAGGTCATCCAGCAGTTTGCAGCCACCCATCCAAAGGTCAAACCGATTCCCGACTATGCCAGATTTCCTGGTCTGGATGGAGAAGCATACTACGGCAAGAGAATGTATGAGGATTTGGGGACGCTGTACCAGGCGTATCTCGCCCGCAAAACTGCCGGGTAAGGCAAAGAGCAGAAAACAAAAAGGCTGGGAGTTTCTCCAGCCTTTTTGTTTGGCGGCAGGGTCAAATTATCTTTCGCTGGCTGCTCTGGCGGCGGATAACACGACCCGGTTTCTTCCGCTGTTTTTGGCCTGGTACATGGCCGAATCGACAGCCGAGAACAGGGCGCTGGCGTCCTCGCCATGCAGGGGATAGACCGCCACGCCAATTGAGGCGGTGATTGGGGTTTTTTGTCCCTCGAATTCGATAGACAGGGCTTCAATGTCGGCGCGCAGTTGCTCGGCGCGTTTCAGGGCGTCTTCGCGGTGAATTTCTGGCATGACAATCAGAAATTCCTCGCCGCCGTAGCGGCAGGCAATGTCACTGCGGCGGGTGTGTTCGCTAATCAGTTTTGCGGCTTGAACCAGGGCCTGGTCACCGGCGGGGTGTCCGTAAGTATCGTTGATGTTTTTGAAGTGGTCCAGGTCGGCCAGCAGGAAGGCAACGGTGTAACTGCCGCGCCGGGCGCGGCTCAGTTCGCCTTCCAGCATTTCGGACAGATAGTGGCGGTTGTATAGCCCTGTCAGCGCGTCACGAATGGCCTGTTCACGGACTTTTTGCTCCAGTTGGATGATTTCAGCCAGCTGGGTTTTGAGTTCAGCGTTAGCATTTTCGAGCTGTTGTTGGGCTTCTTGCAATTCGCGGGTGCGTTCGTCCACCCGCTTTTCCAACTCGCGGTTGATGGCGCGGATGGAGTTGATGCGGAACTGCACGCCGCCTACAATAGCCGCCACCGCTATCAGGAAGGCGCTGATGCGGAACCACCAGGTTCCCCACCAGGGCGGCAGGATTTCGATTTCCAGGCGGGCTGGCTCTTCGTTCCAGACGCCATCATGGTTGGCGGCCCGCACCAGGAAGGTATAGTTCCCCGGCGACAGGTTGGTGTAGGTGGCCTGGTTGACCGCGCGCGGCGGCGACCAGTCTTTATCGAAGCCTTCCATTTTGTACTGGAAGGTGTTCTTGGATGAAATCTGGTAACTCAAAGCCGCAAACTTAAGGGTAAAAACGGATTGGTCGTACTTGAGGATGATTTTTTTCGTTTTTTCAATCGGCTGGGGTAGTAGTTCGCTCCCAACCGGCACAGGCTTGTTGAACAGTTGGAAATCGGTCAGGACGACAGCGGGTGTATAGAGATTGGGGGTAATCTGCTCTGGGTGGAAGTAGGTCAACCCGGCAGAACCGCCAAAGAACAGCTCGCCATCTGGCCCCAGGTGCGCGGCGGCAATTTCAAACTGGTCGCCTTGCAAGCCATCGCGCGAATCGTAGTTGGTGAAGGTCTTGTTGTCGAGTTGGAAATGGCTGATGCCTTTACCACTGCTAATCCACAGGTCATTATTTTTTCCGGGCAAGACGCCCATCAGGGTATCGGTTGGCAGGCCGTCTCTGGTGGTGTAATTTTGCCATTGTCCGCTGGCAATTTCCAGGCCGCTCAGGCCGCTGGGCGTCGCGGCCCAAATGACCCCAGCGGTTTCATCGAGATAAATGGCGTGGACGGTATCGCTCAAAATGCTGTTGGGGTCATCGGGGTTGTGGCGGTGATGCGTGAAAGTCTCGGTTTGAGGGTCCAGCAGTTCCAGCCCGCCGCGCGCGGTGGCAATCCAGACCCGGCCATTTTTATCCACTGCCAGGTCATAAACGGTATCTTCGCTCAACGAATTGGGGTTTTCGGGGTCATTGAAATATTCCTTGTCCATTTCGCCTTTGGCTGGGTTGAACAGGTTTAGCCCATAGCCAAGCGTGCCGACCCACAAACGGCCCTTATCGGCCCCCTCAATCACGGTCAAAAAACTGGTGCCGATGATGTTGGGGTTGTCTGGCGAATACTTATAGGCGGTAAACTGACCCGTGCGCGGGTCCATTCGGTTCAGGCCTCCGCCCGAAGTGGCCGCCCATAAGATGCCCTGCTTATCGCGGTAGATGTAATAAATCTTGTCGTTCGAAATGCTGGTTGGGTCGCTGGGGTCGTTGCGAAAAACCGTCACCTCGCCTGTCTTGCGGTTAATGCGGTTCAGGCCGCTGCCAAAAGTGCCAACCCACAGCGTGCCGTCTTTTTCAGAAAGCACCGAATAAACGCTGCTCGACGAGAGCGACTTGGGGTCGCCGGGGATGCTGCGATACAGGCCGAAACGTTGCGACATGGGCGCCAGGCGGTTCACCCCGCCATAGCGGCTGGCAATCCACAGCACGCCGGAGCGGTCTTCGGTCATCCAGAACAGGTCATCGTTACTCAGGCTGAGCGGGTCGCTGGCATTGTAGCGAAAGCGCGTAAAGGTTTCGGTTTGCCGGTCAAACAGATTGAGACCGGCGGTTTCGGTCAGCACCCACAGGTTGCCCGCGCTGTCCTCAAAGATGAACCAGACCCGGTCGCTGCTCAGGCTGGAGGGGTCATCGGCATTGAAGCGGTAGGCTTTGAAGGTGCCGGTTTGCCGGTCCATGCGGTTCAGGCCGCCGCCCGGGTGGCAATCCAGAAATTGCCCTGGCTGTCTTCCAACATGCCCCAGATGTTGTTGCTGCTGATGCTGTTGGGGTCATCGGGGTTGTGCGTAAAAATGTCGAAATCATCCGTCTCGGGCGCATAGCGCTGCAAGCCGCCGCGCGTGCCAACCCAAATCGTCCCAGATTTGTCCTGGTAAATGCGATAAACCACCGCCGCGGCCAGGGCGCGTGGGTTTTCGCTATCGACTTGATAGTTTTTGAACTTGCCGGTGGCGCGGTCCAGCACGCTCAAGCCGTTGCGCGTGCCAGCCCAAATTTTGCCATCGCTGGCTTCCATCAGCGACCAGACGCTGTCGTTGAGCAGGCTTTCAGGGTCATTGGGGTCATTGCGATAGACGCCAAACTGGCCCGTCTGCGGGTCATAAACATTCAGGCCACCGGGGTCGGTGCCAATCCAGAGCAAGCCGTCGGCGCTTTGAACCAGGCAAAAGGTGTTGTTGTTGCTCAGGCTGTTGGCGTTTTCAATATAGCGAAAGACAGTAAAATCGGTGCCGTCGTAGCGCGCCAGGCCATCAGCGGTGGCGAACCACATGAAACCATCGCGGTCTTGCAGGATGGAAAGCACGGTGGCATTCGGCAAGCCGTCCTCCACCAGCAGCCGCTCAAAGCGAATGCCGTTCTTGTAGTTGATGGCGTGTTCTGGCTGCGCTGATGAACGCGAGAGTGGGTAAAAAAGCGAGAGAAACGCGCCCCCCACAATAATGATGACCAGCAAAAAACGCAACAACTTTTTCATGTTTGGTCTCCACTAACGGGCCAGCCTCGGTATTGATATGCACACTAAAATTTTATTATAGTTGCATGATAATTGATACAATCAAACTTATGAATCTTGTAAAGTTAAACTCCGAACTCATCCAGTGCCGCCGCTGCCTGCGCCTGGTTGCCTGGCGCGAACAGGTAGCGCGCGAAAAGCGCAAGGCCTACCGTGACCAGGAATACTGGGGCAAACCTGTCCCTGGCTTTGGCGACCCACAGGCGCGGGTTTTTGTGGTTGGGCTGGCTCCTGGCGCGCACGGCTCGAACCGCACCGGGCGGCAGTTTACGGGAGACGCGTCGGGCGATTTTCTCTACCCGGCCCTCTACCGCGCGGGATTCGCCAGCCAGCCGGAATCCGTCTCCCGTTTCGACGGCCTGACCCTGGCTGATGTATACACCGCCCCGGTCTGCCGCTGCGCCCCGCCCGAAAACAAGCCCACCGCCCAAGAAATCGCCAACTGCCAGCCGTACCTCGAAGCCGAGTTGGAACTCATCCGCCCGAAAGTCATCGTTGTCCTCGGTCGGATAGCATTTGAGAGCATATTACGGATATTTTCGGTCAGAAATTCCAATTGGAAGTTCGCGCACGGCGCGTTTTACCGTTTTTCTCAGGAACACTGCATACTGAATCCTGACCACTGGATACTGAACACTGCTCACTGGTTACTGGCTTCCTACCACCCCAGTCAGCAAAACACCCTCACCGGCCGGTTAACGGTCGAAATGTTTGATGAAATCTGGCGTAAAACCAAAATCCTGTTGGACCAACCCTAATCCATCATTCTTAATCCGCAATTCTCATCTCATGAAACGTTTTCTGAAACTTGCTTTTCTCTCCGTGCTGATTCTTCTCTTGCTGGCTGTGGGCGGCTTTGTCATTTGGGCCGAAACCCCCGCCCGCCCCGGCCCGGCGGCTCTGGCCGCGCTTGAATCAGATGAATTTGTGTACGTCTTCCAGCGCAAAGACCACATTGTCTTTTACCCGGCCATTTGCGAAGCCCAAATTGCCGAAGAGAACGCCACCGGCCAGCCGCACGTCATCACTGCGTTGATTTTCTACCCCGGCGGGCATGTAGATTACCGCGCCTATGCCCCGGCATTGCGCAAGATTGCCGAACAGGGCGTCATCGTTTTTCTGGCGCGCGTTCGCCTGAACCTGGCCTTTTTCGATATCGAAGCAGGCGCGCCCTTGCTCCAAACCACCGAAGGCATTGATGTTTGGGCAGCGGGTGGACATTCCCTGGGCGGGGTGGCGGCTTCCATCTTCGCCCAAAATCACCCCCAGGTGCGCGGCGTGGTCTTTTGGGCTTCTTACCCTGCCGATGAGCGCTTCAAAGCCGCTGGTCTGCCTGCGCTCTCGGTGTATGGCACGCGCGATGGGCTGGCCGCCCCCGACCGCATTGACCAATCGCGCGCGCTCCTGCCCGCAGCCACCCTGTTCGTCCCCATCGAAGGCGGCAATCACGCCCAGTTTGGCGATTACGGCTTTCAGAGCAGCGATAACCCGGCCTCCATCCCTGCCGAAACGCAGTGGCAGCAGGCCGCACAGGCAACGGTCTCTTTTCTCCAATCGCTCACCCCCTGATTCTCTTACTTCCTATGAAACGCTGGAAAAAACTTCTCCTGGGCATTCTGATAGTTCTCCTTTTGGTCGTGTTGGTCGGCCCTTTCCTGGTCCCCGTCCCCCCGCTGACTGATACCGTCAGCGAACGTGAACTGGCCGACCCCGATAGTCAGTTCATTTCGGTGGGCGAACTGACGGTTCACTACAAAGAACGTGGCAGCGGCCAACCTGTTTTCATCCTCCTGCACGGTTTTGGCGCTTCGGTCTTTTCCTGGCGCGAAGTGATGAAGCCATTCTCTGAACTGGGGCGCGTTATTGCTTATGACCGCCCCGCCTTTGGGCTGACCAGCCGCCCCATGCCCGGTGAGTGGCAGGGCGAAAACCCCTACAGCCCCGAATCGCAGGCCGCCATCGTCATTGGCCTGATGGACGCGCTGGGCGTGGAAAAAGCCTGGCTGGTTGGAAATTCCGCCGGGGGAACGGTCTCCGTCTATACCGCGCTCACCTACCCGGAGCGCGTCAGCGGCCTGATTCTGGTGGATGCCGCCATCTACACTGGCGGCGGCTCGCCTGCCTGGGCGCGCCCCTTCCTGTCCACCCCGCAAATGCGTCACCTCGGCCCGCTCCTGGCGCGTCAAATTGCCACCAACGGCGATGACTTTATCCGCGCCGCCTTCCACGACCCCTCGCTCGTCACGCCCGAAATTCTGGCAGGCTACCGCAAACCCCTGCGCGCCCATCACTGGGACCGCGCCCTGTGGGAACTGACCGCCGCCAGCCGCCCGCTCGGCCTGGCCGACCGGCTCAATGAACTCGCTTTGCCCGTCCTGGTCATCACCGGCGATGACGACCGTATCGTCCCGACCGAAGAGTCCATTCGTTTGGGGAGCGATGTTCCCGGCGCGGCGCTGGTGGTCATTCCAAATGCCGGGCACCTTCCCCACGAAGAAAAACCCGCCGAATTCATGCAGGCCGTGCGCGAATTTCTCGCAGGTCAGTAAACAGCCAAACGAACAACTGAAAACCGGCAACTGCCAACTGATAACTGACAACTGGAGACTGATGACTGACATTGCCCCCGACTTTGAACTGCCCGATTTCAACGGCAACCCTGTGCGGCTTTCTGCCTTTCGCGGCCAGAAAAATGTTGTTCTGGCCTTCCTGCGCGGCTTCATGTGACCACACTGCCGCGCTCATCTTGCGCGGTTGCGCAATGACTACGCGGCCTTCACCGCGCGTGACGCGGAAATTCTCGCCATTGGGCCCGATGGCCCCAATGCCTACCGCCGCTACTGGGCAGAGAACAACCTGCCCTTCATCGGCCTGCCTGACCCCAGGCACCGGGTGGCCAACCTGTACGGCCAGGAATGGAATCTCTTCAAAATGGGGCGCATTCCGGCCCTGCTCATTGTGGATAAGGCTGGTCTCATTCGTTACCAGCATTACAGCGATTCTATGAAAGACATTCCCGAAAACGAGCTGCTGCTCACCCTGCTCGATAAAATCGGTCAATCGTCAAGATGATTTACTGATAACTGGTTGCTTTGTTGCAAAGATGAACCTGCTTCCGCGCTTTCCCGTTGGATTTTCCTCACCCCCAATCCATATCCCACTGGGAGAGGGGCAGGGGTGATGGGAAACTGCACACAAATATCCTGTTTGCCACAGAGCAATAACTGATAACTGATGACTGATAACTGATGACTACAATCGGCCCTATCGCCTTTCTCGGCTCCGGTGAAACCTCCCTGGCTGGCGGACGCATCTTTGAGCATCTTGCCCGCCAAATCAACGAACCCTTGCGCATTGCCGTTCTCGAAACGCCTGCCGGGTTTGAACTCAACGCTTCGCAAGTTGCCGGGCGCGTAGCAGAGTTTCTCAAAACCCGTCTTGCCAACTACAAACCGCAAGTGGATGTCATCCCGGCCCGCAAACGCGGCACCCCCTACAGCCCCGATGACCCCGAAACCTGCGCGCCACTCCTGCGCGCCAACCTGATTTTCATGGGGCCGGGTTCGCCCACCTACGCCATTCGCCAACTGAAAGACAGCCTGGCCTGGGACCTGCTTCGCGCCCGTCATCGCCTGGGCGCGGCCCTCGCATTTGCCTCCGCCGCCACCATCGCCGTCGGCAAAGTTGGCCTTCCGGTTTATGAAATCTACAAAGTCGGGCAGGATGTCCATTCCGTTCCCGGGCTGGGCATCTTCGATGATTTTGGAGTCCCACTCTCCTTCATCCCGCACTGGAACAACACCGATGGCGGTCAGGATGTTGATACCAGCCGCTGTTTCATGGGCCGCGAGCGGTTCGACGAGTGGTGCAGTCAACTCCCCGGCAACCACACCACCCTCGGCCTGGATGAGCATACCGGCATCGTCTTTGACTTCCAGAAACGGGAATGTCAGGTCATGGGTGTCAGTTCCATCTCGCTGGTGCGCGCCTGTAACCCCGATATTTTTCCGGCGGGTTCGACAATTCCAATGGATGAAATTGGGACATTCAGATTGCCCGAACCACTTTCGAGTGGAATTTCTGCCGCAGCCTGGGAGATGGCCGCCCACGCCCCGCCGCCTGCTTCCGTGATGGAAGAATCTCCCCCTCCTGAAGTGATTGCCCTGGCCGAAGCGCGTCAGGCCGCCCGCGCCCGCAAAGACTGGGCCGCCGCCGATGGCTACCGCCGCCAGATTCTCTCCCTCGGCTGGACGGTGCAGGATACTCCCGAAGGGCCAAGATTGGTCAAGTAAAGGCGCGGTCTCCGCGCCTTTACTTTATGGTTTACAATAGACTCGTTAAACACAAGGAGTCAAACCATGCGCGCAGTAGACATCATCATTAAAAAACGCGACAAACAAGTTCTCGCCGCCGAAGAAATCCGTTTTTTCATTCAAGGCTTCACCAATGGCTCCATCCCCGATTACCAGGCGGCAGCCTTTGCAATGGCTGTCTTGCTCAATGGCATGACCCCGCAAGAGACCACCGACCTGACCCTGGCCATGGCCGAAAGCGGCGAAGTGCTGGACCTTTCGGACGTCGTGGAAGTCGCCGTCGATAAACATTCCTCCGGCGGCGTGGGCGATAAGACCACCCTGGCCATCCTGCCCATTGTAACGGCCTGCGGCCTGCCGTGTGGAAAAATGTCGGGGCGTGGGCTTGGTTTCAGTGGTGGCACGCTTGATAAGCTCGAATCGATACCGGGCTACAACGTCAATCTCACGACTGAGCAGTTCAAGAAACAATTGCGCGAAATCGGCATCGTCCTCACCGGCCAAAGCGCCGATTTAGCCCCTGCCGACGGGAAAATGTACGCCCTGCGCGACGTAACCGGAACTGTGCCGTCCATTCCGCTGATTGCCTCGTCCATTATGAGCAAGAAAATTGCTGCCGGGGCCACTGCCATCTTGCTGGATGTCAAAGTCGGCTTAGGCGCGTTTATGCAAACCCTTGAAGAAGCCCGCCAACTGGCTGACCTGATGACCGCCATTGGCAAACTGGCCGGGCGCAAAGTGGAGACTCTGCTTTCAGATATGAATCAGCCATTGGGGCAGGCAGTTGGCAATGTACTGGAGGTGCGCGAAGCCATCGAAACTCTGCGTGGCAGCGGCCCGGAAGACTTTCGCGAACATTGTCTCCACGCTGCGGCGCGCATGTTGGTTTTGGGCGGGCGCGCCAGAAGCCTGGAAGTTGCGCGCAGCATGGCTGAGAGCGCAATTGCCAATGGTTCAGCCTGGCAAACCTTCCGGCGGTTGGTCGCAGCCCAGGGCGGGGACGTGTCCTATGTGGATTCGCCCCAGAAAATGGAAAATGCCCGGTTTATCGAAACCGTCCCCTCGCCCCAATCCGGCTTCCTTTCCCAAATTAACGCTCGCGCGGTTGGCGAGGCCTCGGTGGATTTGGGAGCCGGACGTGCCAAAAAAGGCGACTCCATCGACCACGCTGTCGGGTTCCAGATTTTACGCAAAGTGGGCGACTGGCTGGAAGCGGGACAGCCGTTGTTTGTCATTCACGCCAACGACAGCGAGAAACTCGCTCGCGCCCGGCAGGCGGTTCTGGCGGCGCACAGGTTCAGCCAATCGCCCGTATCGCCTTTACCGCTTTTCTACGAATGAAATTGGAGTGGCGCGAATTAGAATTACAAATTTGCGCCACTTTGCCATTAATTGCCCCATTTGTTCTATAATTAAGGTGAATTGTCTTGCCTTTTCTTAAGGTTTAGTGCATACTTACTGTATACTGCCCTGAATGCCAGTTTGGTCATATTTGTTTGCCCTTTGCTAGCCGGCCAAGAGCATCCAACCGCGGAGACCGCCCATGAGTAAAGTTGCCTTGCGTGTTTACAACCGTGACATCGAAACCCTCATTGACCAGGGACACATTGATGAGGCCATTGCCCACTGCCAACACGTACTCAAAATCTTTCCGAAATATCTCGAAATTTATCGCCTGCTCGGCAAGGCCTATCTCGAAGCACGTCGTTTCTCTGATGCGGCCGATATTTTCCAGCGCGTACTCCTGGCCGTGCCGGATGATTTTATCTCTCACCTTGGGATGAGCATCGTGAGTGATGAGCAGAAGGATTTGGACCGGGCCATCTG
Organism: Anaerolineales bacterium; assembly: GCA_034434535.1. Classification (GTDB taxonomy): domain Bacteria; phylum Chloroflexota; class Anaerolineae; order Anaerolineales; family Villigracilaceae; genus UBA5195. The sequence continues at coordinate 180,503 of DAOTZC010000001.1, forward strand.
GCACATGGAGCGCGCTTATGAGATTTCTCCTTCGAATGCCGGGGTGCAGAACGAACTGCGCCGTTTGTATGGCCGTCGGGATGGGTTGGAACCGCCCAAAATCCGCCTGACGCGCGGCGCGTTGGCGCAGATGTATAACAAGGGTGGGCAATATCAGCAGGCGATTGTCGAAATCAAATCGGTGCTGGCCGAAGACCCGACCCGTAATGACCTGAAAACCTTGCTGGCACGCGCCTATTTTCGCGCCGGAATGAAAGTCGAAGCAACGGAAATTTGCACGGAATTACTTCGGCGCTATCCTTACAACCTGGACGCCAACCGAATTCTGGTGGATATTTTGCCTGGCACGAGCCTGGCTGGCAGCGTGGAACAGTACAAGAAGCGCGTCCAGGCCCTTGACCCCTATGCATCCCTTGTTACTGGTTCGTTGTTCGAGGTGGATAACGTCCCCGATGCGGCGGTTTCGGTTGAGCGGCTGGAATACGATGTTGCTGCCCAGGAAACCAGCTGGCAGCCCGTTACTCAAACCCCCGTCGCTCCTGCAATTCAGCCCTCTGCTGAAAACCTCCCCGATTGGATGCGGCAGGCGGGTTGGGGACCCTCGACCGGCGAATTTCAGGAAGGCCCGGTCAATTTTGACGAGCCGGAGCCTCCGGCTGCTTCAGCCCCGCTTTCTGGCCTGGCCGAAGCAGAGATTCCAGATTGGCTCAAGGCAATGGCTCCCCCCTCCGTAAGCGAGCCTGCTGATGAAGCCCCCGCCGCCGAAGACCTCGACTGGCTGGCCAGTTTGGGCGGCCCGCTGGCTGGCAGTGTTTCAGCGCAGCAACCCGCCGCGCCCGCACCGACGGCGGATGAAGCCGTTCCCGATTGGTTGAGCGGGCTGGGCGCGCCACAGCAAGAGAAACCTGCCGAACCACAAACCGCGCCTCCTGCCGAAGTTCCCGATTGGTTGAGCGGGCTGGGCGAATCGCAGCCTGAGTCATTACCAGTCGAATCTGCGCTACCTGCTGAAGAAACGATTCCAGACTGGTTAAGTGGGCTGGGCGAATCGCAGCCTCAACCATCGGCTGCGGAATCGAATGCCGATTGGCTGACCGGCCTGGTTCCGCCAGCCCAGGAATCTGTTCCTCAACCTGAGCCAGTTGCCGACTGGTTGAAAGACCTGACTCCTGCTGCGGAAGAGCAGCCGCTTTCTGCGCTGGCTTCTGGCCCCGGCACAAGCGAATCTGAACAAGATGAAGCCCTTAAGTGGCTTGAGTCGCTGGCCGCCCGGCAGGGGGCAAAGCCGGAAGAACTTCTCACCAGGCCTGAAGAGCGCATCGAAGCCTTGCCCGATTGGATTGAGCAGGTGGGGCAAACTCCGTCTCAGCCTGCGCCTTCTGCGCCCGCGCCCTATATTCCCGAAAAGCCTATTGAAATCGACGCAGAGCCTTTCCAGGGGCAACTTTCTCCGGTCTCAAAAGCGCCTGGTACCGGCCCTTTGGAGCAGGATGATGCGCTCAAGTGGCTGGAATCGCTGGCTGAAAAGCAGGGCGCCAAACCCGAAGAACTCATCACCCCGCCCGAATCTCGCCGCCAGTCCGCTCCAGCCTGGTTGGGTGAAGTACAAAACCCACCGACAGAACTCTCGGCGCCTGTTTTTGGGCCCGGTACGAGCGAAGCGGAGCAGGATGATGCGCTCAAATGGCTGGAATCGCTGGCGGCCCGGCAGGGCGCGAAGCCGGAAGAACTGCTGACCAAACCAGAAGAGCGCC
>DAOTZC010000002.1:0-227470 GCA_034434535.1 Anaerolineales bacterium
GTACATCAGCAACGTCCAAGAAGGCAAGTTGAATAAAAGTCAATTCAACATAGTTTATTAGTATTTTGTTTAGCATACTATCATGACATTTATGCATAAAACAAAAACGGGCTAACACAGCGTGCAGCGGATGGCGGGGAGTCTGCGGCTTCGAGAAGCCTTTTCTTACGCCCAAGCATTTCTCTGCCCTCTGGCTTTTTTCTACCCCCGCCCCCCCGCCGCTAACGCTCGCCGTTATGCGGCAGTCAGGAGTCAGTGCCTTGCCTAAATGTTCTGTTTTCATCGCAACAAGCCTCGATGGATTTATCGCTCGTAAAGACGGCGCTCTTGATTGGTTGCCTGGTAGTGACGGAGCGTCGGGTGGCGAGGACTACGGTTACAAATCGTTCTTTGAATCGATTGATGTTTTGATTTTCGGTCGCAAGACATATGAGCTCGCTTCATCGTTTGCGGAATGGCCCTACACTGGGAAGAGTGTTGTAGTGCTAAGTAGCCGTTATCCAAAAACACTACAGCCCATTACACAGAACGTCGAAGGCACGTCGTTGCCGCCGCGGAACTTGCTATCTGAACTGGAAAGCAGAGGTGTGCAACATATCTATGTCGATGGCGGCACTACCATTCAAAGCTTTCTTCGCGACGGACTGATTGATGAGTTAACAATCACACGAGTTCCCGTTCTTATTGGCGAAGGCATTTCCTTGTTTGGTGCTACCGGCCGTGACATCAAGTTAAACCATATCTCAACGAAAGCTTTTCTGTCCGGTTTTGTCCAAAGCAAATACCGGGTAGACAATGCCGCATAACAATGCCATCAACACGGACAGTGAAAAGCGGCGCGCCTTCGTCACCCCGCTTTTCACTGCCGGTTATGGCGAACGTTGGGCAGATTCACATTACTTTTTACCCAATCGAACAGGCACAAGATATAGTAAAGGGATGACCAGGTAGATGCTAATTGCAAGCGCCGTGTTTAAAACCGTCACAATGATTCCGGCCAGATAAAGCCCCGGCCCAATCAGACTACGGCGCATGGCCCATTGCCGAGTCTGCAAATCAATGTCTTCCCGCGCTAAACTCGCTTTGAGCGTGGCATACCAGCGCATAAGAGAAAATGACAGACTGGCAGCAAGCATGGCGGCGCCAAAGAAGGTGACGGCAAACGGGTTATCGGGATACTCGCCCAGCATTGCAGTGGGGAAAGGAATGAAGGTAAGGCAGAGCAGAAAAATGTTGTTCAGCCACAATAACGTGGGCGTAGAACGCTCAATGGGGTGATAGAGTTGATGATGCGCCACCCAAAAGACCGCCACAAACACAAAACTCATCACAAAACTCAGGAACTTGGGGGCCAGCGCGGCCACCGCCGCAGACAATGCCGCCGTGTCTGCGCCTTCGAGATGTGGCACGCGCAATTCCAGCACCAGCAACGTAACAACAATGGCAATGACGCCATCGCTAAATGCTTCAATGCGATTTGTAAGGATGGGGGGTTCGGTTTCAGGTTGCAACATACTTAATCCGTCAACATCTTGAAAGCCAAGTGTCGCCCCCGGCTCTGGTTCAAGGCCAGAGCAAACCACAGCCTGCCCAGGGCATCCACAAGAGGCGTCTGCTCAGGGCCACCGACCCACACCGGGCGCAAACCCACCTCGGCAATGAGCTGTTCCATGTGGGTTTGCCCCTCCCCTGCTGGGCCGCTGTAAAACAAATCGGCTTGCACATCGCCAAAGCGCGGGGTTTCAAAATTTTCCCAGCCCAGCGCATTGAAGGCGCGAAAAACTTGCGCAGTGGGAACATGCGCGGCGAAACTGGCAGCACTGTTCATCACCGCCGCCCCGACATGATTGGCGGCATCAATAATAATTTTTCCGTCGAGTGCTGCGGCGTGTTCGGCGATGGTGGCGTCCATCGCCCCGCCCGGAATGGCGAACACCACCACTGAGCCAAAGGCAATCGCCTCGGCAATCACAGTGACTGAAGCATTACCGCCCAGTGATTGCACTAATGTTTGAACTTCGGGGTTATGTGGCGAGCGCACCCCGAACCTGACCCGGTGGCCGGCCGCCACCCATTTTTTCGCCAGCGTGCTCCCAATAATTTTCGCGCCCAGAATCGCAATATCCATACTAACTCCTTTTCAATACAAATAGCCGTCTTTCGGTTGCAGGGCAGGCGGCAAATCTTTTTCGCCCAGTAGTTCGCGCACATCGCGTTCGATGGTGCGGCACATGGCCGACATCGGCACGTCGGTGATGCGATTCTCAAAGGGCGCTTCGTTCACTTCGCCCGTGCGTTCCAGAATGGTGAAAACAAAGGCTACCAAAACCGATAGGGGGATGAGCAGGAAGGCGACATTTTCGGCCACCAATAAGCGCACGAGACCAAACGGCGTTAGCACAATGAAAATGAGAACGAACAGCCGCGTAAAGTAATCGTATTGACGTGGTACGGGAATGGTTTTGAGGCGCTCGCACGCCGCTTGCAGGCTGCTTAATTGCGCCAACGCGCCTTCCATTTGGAAACTATCGAAGCCCTGCAAAATGCCCATCGCCATACCATCATAGATTTGCCGCCCCATGAGCAACAGAATGACATTGGGCTTGTTGTGCGCGGCACTAACAGTCTCATAGTCTGAAGCGCTGAGAAAAGGCCGCAATTCATCCCATTCCGGGATACCGCGCAATTGCAGACGCAACGCGTTGGGCCACGCCATCAGGCGATAAGCCATCTCCCGTTTGAAGGCATCGGCGGCGGCGGCTTTGTATTGCGGGGTGTGCTGATGCGCGTTGACAAAGGTGATGATAATCCGCGCCAGAATGCGGCACTGGTTGATAATGCTGGCCCAAAGTTGCGCCGCCTCGCCCCAACGGGTGAACGAGGTGTTGTTCCGAAACGCCAGAAAAATGGCCAGCGCCGCGCCCAATAGACTGAGGATGCCAAACGGAATGGTCATTTGGCTGATGCCCAGTGTGACATGGGAGACATACACGCCCACGCTCAACACCAGAGCCAAAGTTAGTTCCCGCCACACATAGGTAGCCACCTTGCGGGGGTCAAAATTGCGCTTAAGAATCATCGGCGTTACTTGGACAACAATTCAACCACCAACTCAGCGGCGGCGCCTGAGTTTTGTTGCTGCCCGGTTACCAGGTTGCCATCCACAATGGCATAAGACGAGAAAGGTGCGGCAACCTTGAAGGTGGTGTTGGGGATTTTGCGGGCTTCCTCTTCGATGCGGTACGGCTGGATTTTCGTGCCGACGGCCTGGTCAGCGAAATCTTCTTCGGCATTGGCAAACCCGGTCCAGGTTTTGCCCTCCACAATCAATTTGCCATCGCTCGTTTTGGCGCTGAGCAGCAGGGTAGTGGAATGGCACACAGCGGCGGAGGGCTTGCCTGTTTCGTAGAAAGCCGCGAAGAGTTTTTCCAGCTCAGCGTTGGCTTTGAAGGTGTACATAGGCCCCTGCCCGCCCACCAGGAAAATAGCGGCATAATCTGCCGGATTTACCTCGGTCAACTTGCGCGTGTTCGCCAGCATCTGGTTGAACCAGTCTTTCTGCATGTACCCCAGCGAGATGACATCATGCGCCGAATAGCCGCTGGCATCGGTCGGGTTGGAGTAACCGTCCATCATCAAGGCGCCGCCTTCAGTGGAAACTAACTCAACTTCGTAACCGGCTTCTTGAAAAATATGCAGGGGGTGGGTCAACTCTGCCGCCCAAAAACCAATCGGCCAGCCGGTTTGTTTGGAAACCGAAGGGCTGCTGGCTACCATCAGGATTTTGCCTTTGCTCGGCGCGCCATGCGGATGGACGTAGTTAAGAATTTCTTTGGCTGTAGACATTTTTTCTCCTTAAAGTAAGAATAAGGGTTGACGTGGGTTAGTTAATGCGTCGTTTGTGATTACGGCATAGTTTTCTCTCGTTGTGGGGTTCAGGTTAGGCGATTGACAATTTCCAAGCGTAATCATAAAATAAAGCCGTCAATTATGAAAGTACGCACTTTTTTGGAATATACTATCTAAAAAGTAAGCAAGGAACAGTTGATATGGCGGCGAATAATCATGCCCGTTTGCGTCAAACCCATATTTGCCCTGTGGAAACGGGGCTGGAATTAATTGGCGGGCGCTGGAAAGCGCGCATCTTGTGGAAGTTGCATAATCGCACAATGCGGTATGGGGAATTGCGCCGCGAGCTTGCGGGCATTACCGAAAAGATGCTGGCCCAACAATTGCGTGAGTTGGAACGTGATGAGTTGGTGACCCGCACGATGTATCACGAAATGCCGCCCAGAGTTGAATACTCGCTCAGCGCATTTGGAAAAACACTCAGCCCCATGTTAGAGAGTTTGGCTGAGTGGGGGACACAGAATCGCGAAAAAATTGTGCAGATTATTGAGCGCGACCAACACTCCTAGATAAGTAGCGCCGCCCAACACCGCATGAACCCGACGAGTGCTACTGGCGCGTAAAGCATAGTTGGTTGGAGAGCCTCGCACTCGCAGGTTATGCCCACCGTTGAAACTGTCGAAAAAGGGGCAAATCCATCTTAAAGCCGCGGGGTTTCTCCTTGCAAGGAGAAACCTATGGCGAAATACAAACCCTGCAACGACCAGCAACTCATCATGCTCCCCATCTCCCTGCAGGACCAACTCGTCCCAGGCGCGCTCGAGCACACCATCAGCGAAGTCGTGGACAAGCACATGCACCGCTTTACGCTCCCCACGAAGCCAAAGGTGGATGTGCCGTGGAGGTTGTATGCAATGGTTCACAATCTCGGCAAAATCCACGCCTTCAGGAGGCTGAATTAGCCACCTCCGACGGGAAAATGGCGGGGGTATAATCCCAACACAGTCAAAAAGACCCCCTCCGCCCGGCGGCGCGTCTTTGTAAAAAGGACTTTTTCGGCAGATTCGTTGGCTGGCTTCGTGTAAAATCAAACTGGGTGGTTGACATTTGGTGTGTTGCGCCATAAAATAATGGCGTGATAAAAACCTTCAAAGACGATGAGGCCCACAAAATTTATCAGCGTCAACGCTCCCGAAAGTTACCCGCCGATATTCAGCAGGTTGTTCTGCGAAAGTTACGCATGATAAACAACGCCATCTCCATCAATGATTTGCGAGTACCGCCTGCAAACCGTCTCGAAGAGTTAAGCGGTAATCGGGCAGGGCAATGGAGCATTCGCATAAATGACCAGTGGCGTGTTTGTTTTCGGTGGGAAGGCAGTGATGCCTGTGATGTTGAGATTACCGATTATCACTAGATTGGCAGGTAAGAATGACTGATAAATTAAAGCCCGTCCACCCTGGCGAAGTATTACTGGAAGAGTTCCTGAAGCCTATGAATTTGAGCCAAAATCGCTTGGCGATTGAGATTGGCGTAGATGCACGTCGTATCAATGAAATCGTATTGGGAACACGAAGCGTTACAGCGGATACCGCATTGCGCCTGGCTCGCTATTTTGGCACTTCCCCACAGTTCTGGCTTGGCTTACAGGCAGAGTATGACTTGGATGTAACGCTGGATGCTTTGGGCAATCGCCTTGAACGAGAAGTACGTCCACGAGTGCCAGCGTAGTTCTATCAAAAGCAAAGGCACTGGTAAGTCAAAACGCCAGCCAACCCCGTTTGCAGCGGACAGCGGCTTCGCCCACTGAGGGTATGCGCCGCGTGCTAGAGAAGTGATTTTCGGGCGAAGGAGTCTTACCTGCCCCGCCGCTGCCGCTAACGCTTGCCGTTGAGACTGTCGAAAAAGTCACTTTTCAAAAAAATATTTTGAAAAGTGGGGCAGAAACATCGAAAAGCGCCATGTTTTTTGTGCTCTCAACCTTATTTTGGCGTATTTTAAAGCCCGTTGTGGGAGATTTTTGTCAGGATTTTTCGAGCAAAGGGTTTTTCGACAGTCTCGTTAGCCCGCATTCTTGCACGCAAAGAAAGATCAAGTGAGAGAATGAGCAAACATCCCATCGTTTGGTTCTACATTCTGGCATTTGGCATTTCATGGCTTGGCTGGATACCAGTGGCAATAGGGTCGCACGGCATTGCTCCGTTCAACCAGCCTTATTTCCAGATTCTCCTCATTCTTCCCGCTATCGGTCCCGCTCTGGCGGCTGTTATTGTGACACGTGCAGCATATGGTAAAACACAGGTTAGCAATTTGTTCGAGGCACTGTTTCAGTGGCGCGTTCGTCCTGGGTGGTACCTCTCGGCAATTGTTGGCCCCATCGTTCTTCTTCTTGTAGGACAAAGCATAACGCAATGGCTGGACCTTTCGGTGACACAGTCAAAGCCTCAAAGCGAACTATTGCCTCTTGTTATCTCGGCTTTCGTCATGTCTTTGTTCTCCAATCCGTGGGAAGAAGTTGGTTGGCGAGGCTTTGCCTTACCACATTTACAGAAGCGATACACTGCTTTGGTTGCTACCCTTATCGTTGGTGTTTTGTGGGGGGTATGGCATGTACCACTTTTCTTGTGGAAAGGCAACCCAATGTCGGAGTATCCTTTTCTGCTCTGGCTTCTAGGCACGGTTGCAGAAACGTTTATCTACACTTGGCTTTACAACAGCACCAAAGGCAGTCTTTTGCTGGTAGCACTATTTCACATTACGCTGAATACATTTGGAGTAGTGGTAAGTGGCGTGTCCATTATTGCCCTGGCAATCTTGTATGTTCTTGTAGCACTCGTCCTGGTAGTAACATTTGGTGGTACAAATCTATCGCGTCGAGAAAGAGTTTGCGCGGGCTAACCTGCGCATGCACCCGACAGGCTTCGCCTCGCTGCGCTCGGCTCGCCTGCGGGTGATGCGCAGGCCGTTGAAACTGTCGAAAAAGGGGCGAATCTACCTTAAAGGAATCTGCTGGGTATTATGAATAAACAGAGTGGATATTATTCTGGGTTAAATATAGTGGCATGAACCAATGTCCATATTGCCAGGCAACTACTCGTCAAAATAAAGCTGGTCAAACTGAAGTAGGCTCACAGCGGTATCGATGTATGCATTGCCAGCGGAAATACACACCGCAACCGAAAATCATGGCTATCCAGAAAGCATGCGCCGGCGTGCTCTCGAGATGTATGTAGATGGGATTAATCTACGTCGCATTGCTCGTCATCTGAAAATACATCATCGGACAGTCTCTCTCTGGCTCAAGGATCATGCCGAGACTTTGCCTGTGGCCCCTGTTCCTGAGCAGGTGCATACAGCGAATCTTGATGAGTTATTCACTTTCATCGGCGACAAAAAACGAAATCTACATCTTGACCATTGTAGATCGCCAAACACGCTGCATTTTGGCCTGGTCTGTCGTTTGGGTTCGTACCCAGGAAGAGATTCAGAAGATTGTCGGTCAAGCACCCAAAGCGAAATGGTATTTCAGCAATGGCTTTGATGCTTATCAATGGCTATGGTATCACTTTGGCCGCCACGAAGTCTCAAAAGGCAAAGCGGAAACTTATTCTGTTGAGGCAGACAATGCCGAGTTAAGGCACTATTTGGCACGTCTGGCTCGCTGTTCACGTTGTTTTTCGCGCTGTCCTTACGCTCTCGAATGTGCCTTACGCTTGTTTGTCTATTCTTTCAATCGGCGGCAATTACACAAGCGGCAGTATCCGCTTTATGCTACTAACGTGATGGATTTTGTTAGTCCATAAATCTACCACTCCCGGACAATAAAAGACACCCTCTTGCAAGAGTGTCTTTCACCTGTCGGGGCGCGCGGATTTGAACCGCGGACCTCACGGACCCGAACCGTGCGCTCTACCGGGCTGAGCCACGCCCCGAATTGTGCGGGCAAGATTTTATCACAGTTGTATGGGGCGGGCAAGCACTTATTTCACATCAACCGTCACAGAAAAAGTACAAAACGGCTCCTTCCGGCCCGCTTGCCACATCCCCCACGTCGCAGAATAGCGTCCAGGCACTTTGGACGCAGTCATCCGCACATTCAACCGAAATCGGTCGCCCGGAAACAACTTATAGGGAAGATACCTTGGCCCATAGCCAGGATTGTGCATCTGGTCACCACTGATATAATCGAAATAGAATTGATTAATCCCCCAAATTTTGCCACCTTCATTGTAAATATGCCAGGCGACATCAAAATCCTTCCCCGCTTTCACATCCTGCCCAAACTCCGGCTTAATAATTTGCACGCGACACTTTAAAGGCTCACGGGTTGCGGTATAAATTTTGACCGGCCCGCCTGCTTGCGTAGGGGTGAACGTGCCACCCACCACTGTCTCTTCAAGATTAGGCAAAGTCATCGTTGGAATAGGGGGCAATGGGGTAATCGTTGGAAAGGCAAACACCGCCTCTGTTACCATTTCGCGGCGCGTAGGCGAAGGAATGGGCGTTCGGCTAGGCTCAGGGGTAAACGTTGCAGTATTGGGAAAAGTAGGCGTCGCAAAAGGCGTTGTTGTCGGGGACGGCGCGCCGCCGGGTACAGGAATTGTAACCACGCAGGCCAGCGAAACCGACAGAAACGCAATTCCCAACAAAACAGATTTAGATTTGGACATGACATCTCCCTGCTGGGGCATGGAAAGCGTGAAGTTCAGGCATCCTCATCATATCAAACCTGACACGGCTTTGGCAAGACGTTTGGTATAATTGGGGGACGCTTGATATGCACATTCCGTACGCAATACGGTTTGCCCGTATTGCGTATTTTTACGAGGTTTTCATGGAAATTGGCACAATTCAACACGTTGACATCGACTCACAAATGCGCGAAGCCTATCTCGATTACGCCATGAGCGTCATCGTCGCGCGCGCCCTGCCCGACGCCCGCGACGGGCTAAAGCCCGTTCACCGCCGCATTTTGTATGCCATGCACGATATGGGCATCCGCGCCAACAGCGCCTACAAAAAATCGGCGCGCATCGTTGGCGAAGTGCTGGGAAAATATCACCCGCACGGCGACTCAGCGGTTTACGATTCGATGGCGCGCATGGCGCAAGATTTTTCCATGCGCTACCCTCTGGTTGATGGACAAGGAAACTTTGGCTCCATAGACGGTGACGCCCCGGCTGCCATGCGCTACACCGAAGCCCGGCTCAACCGCCTGTCGGAAGAAATGCTGGCCGACATCGAAAAAAACACCGTCAATTTTGGCCCCAACTTTGACGACTCGCTGCAAGAACCGCTGGTATTACCAGCTCGCCTGCCCAATTTGTTACTCAACGGCTCGTCGGGCATCGCTGTCGGCATGGCCACCAACATCCCGCCCCACAACCTGCGCGAGTTGGCCGCCGCCGTCTCGTTTTTGATTGAAAACTACGACAACATTGACGACATCCAGGTCGAAAAACTGATGGAATTCATCAGCGGCCCCGATTTTCCCACCGGCGGCGTCATCATCGGGCGGGAGGGTATTCTCCACGCTTACACTACCGGCAAAGGACGCCTGGTACTGCGCGGCATGGCTGCCATTGAAGAGATGAAGGGCGGACGACATCAGATTGTCATCACTGAAATCCCCTACCAGGTGAACAAAGCCAGCCTGATTGAGCGCATTGCCGAACTCGTCCGCGAAGAAAAAATTGACCAGATTTCAGACCTGCGCGATGAGAGCGACCAGCGCGGCATGAGCATTGTCATCGAACTGAAGCGCGGCGCGCAGCCCAAAAAAGTCCTCAACCAGCTTTACAAATACACCGCCCTGCAATCCACCTTTGGCGTGCAAATTCTGGCGCTGGTGGATGGCGAACCGCGCACCCTCACCCTCAAACGCGCCCTGCAAATTTTCATTGACCACCGCGTAGAAGTCATCACCCGCCGCTCGCAGTTTGAGTTGGAGAAAGCCCGCGCCCGCGCCCACATCCTCGATGGCCTTCTGATTGCGCTTGCCAACCTCGATGAAGTCATTCAGACCATCCGCCGCGCCGAAGACGCCGACGACGCCAAAGCAAAACTGGTCAAGCGCTTCAAACTGACCGAAATCCAGGCCCAGGCCATCCTGGATATGCAACTGCGCCGCCTGGCCGCGCTGGAACGCTGGAAAATCGAAGAAGAAGCCCGCCAGGTGCGCGAACAAATCGCTTATCTGGAAGATTTGCTGGCGAATCCCCGCAAAATCCTGGCGCTGATTCAGGCTGATATGCAGGAAATTGCCGAAAAATACGGCGATGAGCGCCGCACGCGCATTGCGGGAGAAGCCAAAGAAGAATTGCGCGAGGAAGACCTGGTGCAAGACGAAGCCGTTCTGATTACCCTGACCGGGCGCGGCTACATCAAACGCACCAGCGCCGCTGCCTATAAATCGCAAGGAATCGGCGGCAGGGGCGTCACCGGGCATACTACTAAAGAAGAAGACGAAGTGCAGTTCATCTTCCCGGCGCGCACGCTCCAAACCATTTTATTCTTCTCGTCAAAAGGCAAAGTCTACAGCGAAAAGGTCTACCAAATCCCGGATGCAGACCGCGCCAGCAAGGGCATTTCAATTTACAACGTTCTCTCGCTCGAAGCCAACGAGAAAATCACTGCTGCCCTGGCCGTAGGTGACTTCAATTCGCACGGCTATTGCGTTCTCGCCACCACCGGCGGGAAAATCAAACGTGTCGATTTAGAAGAATTTGCCGCCGTGCGCCCCTCCGGGTTGATTGCAATGACCCTTGAAAACGGCGATGAACTTGGCTGGGCACGTCTGACGAGCGGCAAGGATGAGATTTTGCTCGTCACCCAAAACGGACAGGCCCTGCGCTTCGCCGAAGACGAAGTCCGCGCCATGGGCCGTACCGCCGCCGGGGTACAGGGCATTCGCCTGAGTAAAGGCGACCGCGTCACCAGCATGGAAATCGTTGAACCAGGCGGTTCTCTGCTGGTTGTGACCGACGAAGGCTACGGGAAGTGCACGCCGCTCAAAGAGTACTCACCCAAAGGACGCGCCACAGGTGGAATTGCCACCATCGACCAAAAATCACTGGATAAAATCGGGAAAATTGCCTCAGCGCGCGTCGTCCAATCCGCCGATGATGTGACCATTATTTCCACCAATGGCATTGTCTTGCGCCTGAAAGTAAGGGAAATTAAGGAAGCCGGGCGCGCCACGCGCGGCGTGCGCCTGATGAAACCACAGACCGGAGACAGCATCGCCGCCATCGCCCGCATTGCGAACGCCGATTTGAAATCGGTCGGCGCAAATGGCAATGAGACCGAAAAGCCGGTCGGAAAAGACCAGCCAAACCTGTTTTAGCGACGAAAGAACTTACGCCGTCTTAAAAAAAATTCCCGCCAATTGAGCGGGTTTTTTTATCAAAGCGGAAGCGCAATCTTGCCAGTGATAAAAAGTACGGCTATACCCACTATGCAAACCATCAAAAACAGCAGTGTAGAAAGGATAAATCGCTGCGCGGCCGTCATGCCCAGGATTTTCTTACTTTTTTTCTTTTTGGCAGCCGGGCGGTTGGAGGCTGACAAAACAGGTTCGGGTTTGTTTATCTGCTCGCCTTCAAAGATGGGTTGCTCACTGTTGCGTAAATCGTCGAACATGGTTTACCTCATATCGAAATAAGTATATCATGCAGGAAAAGTTAGAGACCCGTTCCACGTTCAGGGCGCAGGTGGACTTCGCCAAAGCGGATAATTTTTATCACCCCATCGGGCAGGCCTAGCCGCAAACTGCCATCCAGTTCCAGGCCAAGGAGTTGCGCAGTGAGAGTTTCTGCCTCGCTCACCCAAACTCGCACAGTTTCGCCGCGAAAAGCCAGAACAGATTCCCAATCACGGAGAAACGTTTCCGTCGCAAGCATGGCCCTTCGGCGCGCAATCGCCTCCAGCGACGCCTTGAGCAGAAACGCGCGCGCAATCGGTTTCCCTGCTTCCGCCTGAAGGCAGGTAGCAGGGTAGTTTAATCCCTGCGCAGGCGGGACCGACTCCGGGCTGACGTTAATCCCTATTCCGAGGACGACACTGTCCACTTCCGTCCCCAGCCAGACGGTTTCGGCCAGAATTCCAGCCACTTTCTTGCGCCCAATCAGCACATCGTTCGGCCATTTGACCTGGGCAGTGACGTCAAAAGCCCGCAGAGCATCTACCAGGGCCAGCGCGCCCAACCCAGAGAATAACCCCATCTTTTCGCGCTCAGCGCCTTTTGGGCGCAAAATAAGGCTGAAGGCCAGGGCCGCGCCGGGGGGAGTGAACCAACTGCGCCCCATGCGGCCGCGCCCGCTGGTCTGCTCATCGGCCACGATGAGTGAAAAATCGGGCGCGCCAGAGGATGCCCAGGCCAGAGCCTCATCATTGGTCGAGCCAATGGAAGCAAAGAACCGCAAACCGCCTGGCAGAAGCCCCTCGACGGCGGCCCTTAATTGAGATTCATAGACTCTACTGGAAGATTCCCCAGGGGTTGATGTATGCGCCATTTAATCGCACCTCGAAATGCAGGTGTGCGCCAAAGGAGTTGCCGGTGTTGCCCGAGGCGCCAATCACCGCCCCTCGCCCCACCACCGTTCCCACCGAAACATTGATGACGCTCAGGTGAGCATAAAGAGTAGTGTAGCCGTTGCAGTGGTCAATTACAATGTAGTTTCCATAGCCGCTGTTCCAGCCACCAGCCGCCTTGGTGACCACGCCACTGGCCGCGGCATAAATAGGCGCTCCCTCAACGGCTGCTATGTCAATGGCATAATGACCAGGGAAATAGTCATTGCCCGAAAGGTAAGTCTCTCCGGCCGGCCAGCCAAATCCGCTGAATGGAACATTACAGGTGCCCGCTGCTACGCTGCCGACATCAACCGATGGCGTTTTTGATTCGCGCCAACCGCCAGGAATCATCACCCACTGACCAGGACTGGGCCTGGGGTCGCTCAAATCCAGGTGATTGCCCGGCCAGTTAATGATGTCTTCGGGCCTGGCGCGATATTCCGCCGCAATTTTTTCAATGGTATCGTCTTGTTTCCATTGGTAGAGCAGGCCATCGGTAGGGGGAATTTGCAATTCCTGACCAGGTTTCAGACCATGTGGGTCATCTTGCAAAATATTAAAATTTGCCCATAGCAACGTTTCGGGTTTGATGTTGAATTCCGTAGCAATCCGATACAGGGCATCGCCGCGCCGAACGGTATGATTAAGCACATCATAACGCGGACGTTCTGGGATAATGGTTTCGAGTTTCAGGTCGCGGCCAATGGATGGCAGCGACAGCGCAGAAATTGCCGGGCCTGGCGCAACGCTCCCCGAAGCGCTGAATGGTTGCGGAGCAACGGTGGGTGGCAAAACCGGCTCACCCTCTGCTAAAGCACTGCGCGTATGCCAAAAGGCAAAACCGGCCAACGACAACACAATCACCAGTGTAATTCCCCAACTGATAAGGTCGAACCAGCGGGAGGAAGAGGTTGTATCCATTCTGCTCACATGCTTTCGTGCAGCGTCTCCAAAAATTCCTGGTTGTTCTTGGTTTTGGACATACGGGTAATGATGGCTTCGGTGGCGACGGTCTGGTCCATGCCCGCGCCCTGCGGTGGGTTGGCGGTCATCTGACCATACATGCGGCGCATTGTCCAGACACGCTGAAGGATATCGGGGCCGAGCAGCAGGTCTTCACGGCGGGTAGAAGAACGCTCAATATCCACCGCCGGGAAAATGCGGCGCTCTTGCAACTTGCGCGAGAGATGCAATTCCATATTGCCCGTGCCTTTGAACTCTTCATAGACCACATCGTCGAGGCGGGAGCCAGTATCTACCAGGCAGGTGGCAATGATGGTGAGTGAACCGCCTTCCTCGATATTGCGGGCTGCGCCAAAAAAGTGCTTGGGCGGGTAAAGCGCGGAGGGGTCCATGCCACCGGAGAGCGTGCGCCCAGAGGGATTCACCGTCAGGTTATAGGCGCGCGCCAGGCGGGTGATGGAGTCCATCAGGATAACAACGTGGCGGCCAATTTCCACCAGGCGTTTGGCGCGGTCAAGGGCGATTTCAGCAGTGCGAACATGCGATGTGACCGGCTCATCGAAGGTGGAGGCGATGACCTCGGCATCTACCGAGCGGTCCATATCAGTCACTTCTTCAGGGCGCTCGCCAATCAGAGCCACCATCAGGTGAACATCGGGGTATTGGGTAGAAATGGCGTTGGCTATTTGTTTCAGAATGGTGGTTTTTCCGGCTTTAGGCGGAGAGACAATCAGCCCGCGCTGTCCACGCCCAATGGGGGCAATCAGGTTAATCACGCGCGTGGCGAGAATATCGCCTTTGGTTTCCAGGTCAAAGCGTTTTTCAGGGAAAATGGGGGTCAAGTTTTCAAACTTGGGGCGGCGGCGCGCTTCTTCAGGGTCAACGCCGTTCACCGACTCAACTTTCAGCAATCCCCAATGGCGTTCCGATTCGCGGGGCGGGCGCACATGGCCAATCACCAGGTCGCCAGAGCGCAATTCGTAGCGGCGCAGTTGCGCCTGTGAAACATAGACATCATCATCGCTAATGCTGTACCGGGCCGAACGCAGGAAACCAATTCCCTCGTCCATAATTTCCAAAATACCGCCGCGAATTTCAAGCCCTTCACGCAGGGCTTCTTCCTGGCGCAGGCGCAACACCAGGGCCTCTTTTTTCAATCGATTGGCATTCTGTATGCCAAACTCCTTAATCGCCATGTAGCGAAGGTCAGAAAGAGGCTTGCTTTCAAGTTCGAGGATGTTCATCATGAGTTTTTCTCTGCAGGGGAATGAGTATAGAGGAAACGAAAGCGCCGTCCCTGGAACAAGGACGGGACGAAGGTTTTAATTTTCAAAATTGGGAAATATCTTCATGAAACCTGGCCCCGCGGCCACCCTTAACTACAACATTTTTTTCAACCGTCCGGGGAATTAAGCGAATTATAGCACGATTTTTTCGCGTGAAACAATAATTTCATGACGTTGCAAGCCTGCAAATGGTTCCGATTACGCGAGCGCCATCGCGCATCCATCGGCGCGCGGGTCGCTTCCCGCTGCAAGTATGCCACCACCATCATGCAAGATGACCTGCCCCCGGCCAAAGATTGCGCGTCCCCAGCCGCTCACCGGTCGGACAGGATGTCCCATCTCGGCCAGAGCCGACATCACCGGGAGCGGAATCCCTTCTTCGAGCGCCACTGCATCGGAGGGGTTGCCATCTTCCAGGCAAAAGCGCGGCAGGTCCAAAGTGGATTGCGGGTCGAGACCATCCAGCATTAAAGCCAGACCCACCTGAACGTGTCCCTGCGGCTGCATGAAACCACCCATCACGCCGAAGGGGCCAAAAAGCGAACCATCGGACTCGCGGGTGATGAGACCGGGGATAATGGTGTGATACGGGCGTTTGCGCGGTTCCAGTCGGTTGGGGTGGGTTGGGTCCAGACTAAAGTTATGGCCCCGGTTCTGCAACGTGAAGCCCCAGCCCTTTGGAACAATGCCCGTGCCAAAACCCATGTAATTGCTGTTGATGAACGAACAGGCGTTGCCCCATTTATCTACAACGCACAAATAGACCGTGTCTGAGGAGGCCAACGGGCGGCCAGCAGGCTGATTGAGCGTGGCGCGGCGGGGGTCAATCCGCTTGCGTCGTTCTGCGGCGTAGTCTTTGGTGAGCATCCACTGCCAATCGGCGCCAAAGGCTGGGTCGGCCAGAAAACGGCGGGTATCAGCAAAGGCCAGGCGCAGCGATTCAATTTCGAGATGCAGCCGCCCGGCAGAGAGCGGATTCGGCCCGGCCAGGTCAAAGCCTTCCAGGATGTTCAGCGCCAACAGGGCTGTAATTCCCTGTCCGTTGGGTGGACATTCATAAACGCGGTACTCTCCAAAAGTGATGCTGGCGGGCGTTTCCCAGGTAGAAACATGCGAGGCCAGGTCGTCAAGGGTCATGCAGCCACCCGCATCTTGCAAAACTTCAACAATTGATTCAGCAATTTCACCCTGATAAAAAACGGTTTTTCCACCTTCGGCAATCACGCGCAAAGCGCGCGCCAGGCCAGGGTTGCGAAAAATTTCGCCGGGGCGGGGGCCGCGCCCTTCAATGGTCAGTTCGCGGCCATTGGGAGCGGTCAGCAGTTGCCGCTCTACGCCACGCCCCCAAAAGGAAGAGGTCAGTGGAGCAACCGGAAAACCCTTCTCGGCCAGGCGAATCGCTGGAGCCAAAATTTCGGACATCGCAAGCGTGCCGTGCCGTTCTATCAGGTCGCACCAACCAGCGCATGCGCCTGGCACGGTGACGGTATGCGGATGAAAAGGCGGCAATCCACCGGCCAGTCCTTCGCGTTGGAGGCGTTCCAGCGTTAGCCCCGCTGGAGAGCGGCCTGAGCCATTCAGCGCCGTCACCTGGCGGGTGGGAGCATGGTAGAACAAGGCGAACATATCGCCGCCCAGTCCGGTGGAACACGGTTCAGTGACGTTAAGCGCAGCGGCCGCGGCAACAGCGGCATCGGCGGCATTCCCGCCTTTGGCAAGGATTTCTAACCCGGCAGCAGTGGCCAGCGGTTGGGATGTGGCCACCATGCCGCCCTTGCCATAGATTGTAGAGCGTCGGGAGTTGAATTGAAACATCATTCCTTGACCGGCTTCAACGTCACCATCACCTTATCGACTCGATTCCCATCCATATCCATCACTTCAAAACGCAAACCATTCCACTCAAACATGTCAGATTCGTGCGGCACCCTGCCGAGATGGTTCATGATAAAACCGCCCAGGGTTTCATATTCATCCTCATCAGGCAGGTGGCGGATATTGAAAATCTCTTTGAAATCCTCCACATCCAACATCCCATCCAACAACCAGGAGCCATCCTGACGTTGGGTGGCCTGCGGCTCGCCATCCTGAATGTCACCCACAATTTCTTCGAGAATGTCGCTGATGGTCAGCAGACCCTGCACAGAACCAAATTCATCAACCGCCATCAACATTTCGGCCTCGCCCGCCTTGAAAATTTCCAGCGCGCGCGAGGCATGCGCCGTTTCGGGAATGTACGTTGCCGGTTGCAAATTTAATTGCAGGCGCAGTGATTCTCCCCGTAAACTCTCTATCAACAAATCACGCGCTTTGATGATGCCAAGCACAGTATCCAGGCTGTCTTCGCAGACCGGAAATTGGGAAAACTGGCTCTCTTCGATGACTTTCCGGATGTCCTCCGGCGAATCATTCACATCCAGCCAGACAATTTCAGAGCGCGGGGTCATCAGCGAAAACACGCGCCGGTCGTGCAGACGGAACACACCCTCTACCATATCCTGTTCGGCTTCGCCAAAAACGCCCGCTTGCGTTCCCTGGTCCAACTGCACCAGGAGTTCTTCTTCCGTCACGGGCGGTTCGCTGCCAGGCTTCACGCCCAAAAAACGCAGGGTCAGGTCGGTCACTGCTCCTAAAAACCAGACCAAGGGGGAAAACAGGCGCGATACAAAAAGCATCGGCCCAGCAATGACCGCCGCTACGCGCTCCGGGTTATGCAGAGCAAGCCGCTTTGGCACCAGTTCACCCAACACCAACGAGAGAAATGTGATTGAAACAACGACAATCCCAAGCGCAAGAGAAAGCGCATAGGGCGCAAAAACGGAAATCTGTTCAAACTTCGCGGCCAATGGTCTGGCAATACTCGCGCCACCAAACGCGCCCGCCAGCACGCCAATCAGGGTGATACCAATCTGGACGGTGGAGAGAAACTGATTCGGGTTTTCGGCCAAGTGCAAGGCCGTACCTGCCCCCAAACTTCCTTCGTTAACTCGCTGCTGCAAGCGCGCCTTTCGAGAAGAAACGATTGCCATCTCTGAAAGCGCAAAAATGCCATTGAGAATAATCAATAAAAAAACAATCAGTATTTCTAGGCCTACATCCATTTTTGCTTGTTTTACCTCATTGGATTGAACTTGCAAAATCCATAATCATCCTATTAGATTTTACCGTACAACCTCGATTCCTGCGCCAGGCGCGACCTCGCCCACCACCCAAACTGACTGCTCCAACGCGGCAGCGCGCTCCTGAAACGCAGAAATTTTTTCCGCCGGAACAGAGAGCAACAGTCCGCCACTGGTTTGAGCATCGAACAACAGCATTTGTTCCATCTCGCTAATTTGCTTATCAAAATGAACCTGCTTGCCGTAAAACAACCGGTTGTCTGCCGAGCCGCCGGGAAAAATCCACTGTTCCGCATACTTGCGGGCGCAGGAGATAAAGGGGATACGGTCAAATTTGAAGCGGAAGCGGACGCCCGAAGCATTTGCCATCTCCCAGCCATGACCAAGCAGGCTGAAGCCGGTGATGTCGGTTCCGGCGCAAATTCCAAACTCACTGGCAAGCTGCCCGGCTTTCGCATTGAGCCGGCTCATCCAGTCAACCGCATCCCGAACATCTTCCGGCGTGGCAACACCCCGTTTCAACGCGGTGGTTGTCACGCCAAAGCCCAGCGGCTTGGTGAGAACAAGGGCATCGCCGGGCTTCGCGCCGTTTTTGGTCATCATCTTTTGCGGATGAACCAAACCGAGCGCCACCAGCCCAAACTTGGGTTCCTTGTCTTGCACGGTATGCCCGCCCGCCACCACCACGCCTGCCTCGCGGCATTTTTCGGCGCCGCCGCGCAAGATTTCACCCGAAATTTCAGGCGGCAGGTCGGGCGGCAGGGCGGCAATATTGAGGGCCAGAAAAGGCTTTCCGCCCATCGCATAAATATCAGAAAGAGAATTGGCCGCTGCAATCGCGCCATATTCGTAGGGCGTATCCACCACAGGCGTAAAGAAATCGGTCGTCACCACCAGAGCGCGCTCATCATCCAGTCGCCACACGGCAGCATCATCGGGGCCTTCCAACCCAACCAGCAAATCCGGGTACGCGCCCGGCTGGAATAAATTGGAGACAGGGCGCAGAACCTGCGCCAGCGTTTCCGCGTTTAATTTCGACGCTCAACCAGCGCAACTGGAAAGCGTCGTCAGGCGAATTTCGCGCCCCGAGGCTGCATGTTCATTCATAGAAACTCCAAAGCAAGGTGGAAAGCAGGAAGATTTTACCATCTCCCGCTTTCCACCAGGTTCTATGCGGATACCAAATTCCGAAAACGATTACGCTCCGTCTCAACCACTGAATTTGCTATCTTGGGTGCTTCTCCCTGCGCTTACTCATTTGGATTGTTTGAGCGCCAAAACGCCTATTGAGGAGAAACCGGCGTCGGCACAGACGGCGTAAGGTTGGGCAGTGGCAACAGGTAAGGATTATCGTTTGGCACCAACATCACCTGAATATTCGGCGCCAGTTTGGTGATATATTGATAGGTCAGCAAATCTGGATTGTTTTTCAGCGCATCGGCTATCAACTGCAATGCTTTGGCTTCGGCTTCCGCCTGAATCAGTCGCGCATCTGCCGCGCCTTTGGCTGCAATGACCGCCGCATCGGCCTGACCCTGAGCAATCTGACGCGCTTGCTCGGCTTCCTGTCGTTTTTGCTCGACCACAAATCTTGCCTGTTGGGCTTGCTGTTCGGCAATCTGCTTTTGCTCCACCGCCGCCGCATATTCCTCGCTAAAGCGAATATTGCGCAAGACAAAATCCTGCAAGACGAGGTTATTGTTTGAGAAGACACGCTGCAGTTCCTGAGTGATTAACTGCTCCATCTCGCTGCGCTTGCTACTGACAATTTCTTCCACCCCGTACTGCGATGCAATATCACGGATAACTCCCCGCGCCACAGGCCGAACCAATCCAGCTTCATACCCACCGCGCCAGGTGCGATACAAATCCACCACCCGGGCCTGGTCCACCGCAAAAATGACGGAAGCATCCACGTAAACCTGTTGACCATCCTTGGTGCGCACCTGAATAGAGTCATCGCGCGGCTGACTGCCCTCAAGCTCCACCGATGACATCGTATACGTCTGGCGCAAAATCGAATAGCGCTCCACGCGGTTGACAAATGGCACAATCCAATGCAAGCCCGAAGGCAGCGGGTCAGGCCGGATGCCGCCCTGCCCAATCGCCGTAATCACCACGCCGATTTCATCCGGCTCAATAAACACCAGGCCAGCGCCAATACCTGTCAGGGCAATGGCCGCCACCAGGAAAATGACCAGCAGCGTAGAAAGCCCCTTTGCATTCTGGCCGCGTCCGGCGCGCGTGATGGCAATCACGCCAATCACAATCGTCAACAACCAGACCAGCGAACTGACAAACTGAATTACTTGAGCAATATTCATGAGTGTCTCCTTTTGAACTTTAACATTATAACGTGATAGGATTAAGGCATGAACAGCGGTACCGGTCAAATTGATGAAACGTTTATAAACTCTAGACGCGCAGCGCGCATCATCTGCGCCCCAAACCTGATTCCCGCGCCCGGGCAATATCTGCTCGCCCATGCGCTCTCCGAACCAGATTCCCCTCTGCCGCATCCCATCTTCCTGACCGCCAGCCACTCCAGGGGATTCTACGCAGCCAGGCCCTTGCCGGTTTCGTGGACTCCAGGCACGCAACTGGCCCTGCGCGGCCCGCTCGGACGCGGATTCCAACTGCCAGCCTCAGCCCGCCGAGTGGCGCTGGCAGCATTGGGCGGAAACGCATCTCGTCTATTGGCCTTGCTCGAATTCGCCATACCCCAAAAAGCAGAAATCACTTTACTGGCAAATGCCATCCCCGAGAATCTGCCGCCTGCCATTGAGATTCTGCCACTCTCCGCCCTGGCCGATGCCGCAAAATGGGCCGACTACCTGGCAATCGATGCGCCGCGCGCTGCTCTGGCCGAAATCCGCAATGCCTTTCCGCCCGCCTCACGTCCCATCATTTCCGGCTACACGACAGAAATTCTGGTCGAAACGCCCATGCCCTGCGGATGCATGGCAGCGTGCGGCGCGTGCGCCTTGCAAACCCAATCGGGATATTTCCTGGCCTGTAAAGATGGGCCGGTCTTCGACCTGAAGTCTATCGTATAAAACCACTGTGAGAGCCCCAATCACCCTAAAAAATTCAAAGCGACCGTCAAATGCGACGGTCGCTGATACTTTTCGTGAGCAATCATGCGGCGAAATTGCGCCTCCCCCGTTATGAACCAGTTTACTGCCAGACGCGGAAGGAGGTCACCGTTTCGCTATTCCACCCCTGGTACAAAACCTCAACCTTAATCGTCACCAGGCTGCCGTGCGGCTGAGATTGCACCGGGAAAGAGAGTATGACCAGACCATATTCGTTGGTGGTTTGCGCCAGCGATTGCGTTCCCCCGCCGGGCCAGAAGATAGTCACAATCGCTGTGGCGCCGGCGACCGGGGATAAGGTCTGGTCTTGCACAACGACATATACCGTTTGGGTGTCATCCAGCCGCGTAACGGCCTTCCAGGTGAAGGCGCGCGCGTAAATTTTGGTCACGCTGCCAGAAAAGGCATCTGCCTTGACGGGCTGTAACAGGTTAGGGTCCTCGCCAGCCAGGTCAAAATAGATGCGCCCCAATTCCGCCAGGACAACGCGCTGCCCATCGGGATATTCAGGGTACCATTCAAAGCGCGCACGCTCAAAATATTGCGCAATTCGACCGTTATAGAACACAAAAGACGAGATTGGCTTGCCAAAAATCGCCTCGCCGCCGTTTTTGTCGAAGAATTCGAGAAACGCATAACAGATGGAAAACCCAGTATCCGCGTAATAGCGGCAGCCAATCGGAGTAAAAATATTGACTTCCCCTTCGTTGGGAACGCGCTGGTAAACATACTCACCCAGCGGAGCCACCCGCACACGCTGGCCGACTGCCAGTTCTGGAAAATATTCAAAGCGCGCGCGCTGGAAATACTGGATTGCGCGCCCGCTGGTTGAATCGGTAAACTGTTCCGTGATGGGAGAGCCAAACAGAAACTGGGCATTAGGAACGCTCTGGTAAAAAATCAGAAAATCCCCGCTGACGTTATGCCCTGTATCGGCAAAATATTGCGACGAAACGCCCTGCGCCAACACCGATGGCCCAGCGCCAGCACAAAAGCCAACCGACAGAAAAAACAAAAGAAACAGACGCGTGAACTTACTCACAATCGCATTATACAACAAGGCAGGGACATTCTATATACACAAATTGGTTGGGAATGATGGTTACCTGCTGTTCCGTTTATCCGATTCACTCATCCGCTCTCCTACGCCCAACCGCCACAGGCGGAACCCGGCAGATTGCCAATCTTTGCCAGTCAGGACGTTGACGGTATCCACCAGCACCCGCGCAGAGGTAAGCGAGGCCAACTGGTCAGGCGACAGAGCGCGAAATTGAGTATGTCCAACCAGAAGCAAGACCACCTCCGCATTTTGCAGAGCCGCGCTCAACGTTGGGGCCGAATCGATACCTGGTAAGCCGTTTTCTGGCTTAAATGGCTCAAAAGCCGTCACTCGCGCCCCTTCTTTTTGCAGAAGGTGAACCACTTCAACGGCGGGGCTCTCACGCAGGTCATCGACATCGGGTTTGTAAGCCAGGCCAAGAGCGGCAATCCATCTGCCAGACAGGTTGCCGCCCAGCGCCTGACGGACTTTTTCGACCACAAAATGCGGCTGGGCATCGTTGACCTGGCGCGCCTTCCAGATGAGCTGCGCTAAATCGGGAGCGGTTTCGACAAAAAACCAGGGGTCAACGCTAATGCAGTGTCCACCCACGCCAGGACCGGGATTGAGAATCTTAACGCGTGGATGCAGGCTGGCAAGTTGAATTGCCTCCCACGCATCCACGCCGAAACGCTCGGCCAGGCGCGAAAACTCATTAGCAATAGCAATGTTGATATCACGATAGGTATTTTCCATCAATTTGACCATCTCAGCGGTGGTGGCATCTGTCTGGTGAATGTGACCGCGTACGAACAGGGAGTATAGTTCCGCGCCCGCCTGGGCCGATTCGGCAGTCAGGCCGCCAATGACGCGCGCATTTTCAACCAGTTCGCGCAAAATCTGTCCGGGCAAAACGCGTTCTGGCGAGTAGGCGACGTAAAAATCGGCGCCTGCTTTCAGCCCGGAGCGTTCCAGAATGGGGGCGACCAAATCAGCGGTGGTACGCGGCGGAGAGGTCGATTCCAGGATAACGAGATTGCCTTTGCGCAAATGCGGAACAATGGCTTCGGTGGCCGAGGTCACGGCGCGCATATCGGCTTTTTTGTAGGAACGACCGTTATAGTAGCCGGTTTCTGTCTCGTAAAACGGGGTTGGGACAGCTATCAGGAAGGCGTCGGCGGGTTCGGGCCTGGATGAAACGATGAGGTTGCCGCTTGCAATGGCTTTTTGCAGGACTTCGCCCAGACCGGGTTCGTGGATGTGCAGCCGCCCGGCCTGAAGCGTCTGGACAACGCTCGGGTTGGTGTCAACGCCAACAACTTTCACGCCATTGGCGGCGAACATGGTTGCAGTGGGCAGGCCGATGTAGCCCAGCCCCAGGATGCAGATTTTATTAAACTTCACAGGGTCTCCTTGAGAAAAACTCTGCCCATTATACCGCCTGTAGAACCGGTCTCCGACCAGTCTGCAAAAAGGCTAAGCCAAAAGTCTGTTCCGGGTTGGCGGCGCAGCAGTTATAATGCCCGGCATGGAATTTTCGTCGTTTTGGAATGCCTGCATTGTTCGCCTGCCCCATCCGCACTTCTTGCAAACCTGGGAATGGGGGCAGGTGAAAGCCAGGTATGGCTGGCAACCGATGTATCTGGTTTGGGACGAAGAGCAGTGCGCGGTCTTCAGTCATCCATCTTCACTAATCCTTGAACCGTTGACGGACACAAAAAAAATCAAAGCGGCGGCAATGGTGTTGAAGAAAACCGTGATTGCGGGCGGAATGGCGGCGCGGCTATGTATTTTATACTGTCCTAAAGGGCCAAATCTCGACTGGGACGACCTGCCGCTGCGAAAACGAGTGCTGGACGATTTAGAGCGCCTTGCCCGTCAGCAAGGGGCGATTTTCCTGAAACTGGACCCAGACGTGGTACTTGGAACCGGCGTGCCAGGGACAGAGACGGAGAGAACGAGCCCAGAGGGAGAGGCCGTCCGCGCGGATTTGTTGCGTCGGGGCTGGCAATTCTCTGAGGAACAAATCCAATTTAAAAACACAGTGTTGCTTGATGTCAGCCTTTCCGAAGAAGAAATGCTGGCGCGCATGAAGCAAAAGACGCGCTATAATGCGCGCCTGGCGATGAAAAAAGGGGTAACCGTACGAGCCGGGACAGAATCCGATTGGGCGATGCTCTATAAAATGTATGCGGAGACTTCCATACGGGACGGATTTGTAATTCGAGATGAAACCTACTACCGAACGGTGTGGGGGCTGTTTCAATCCATCACCGCTCATCCACGCTATGAAATTCCGCTGGCCGAGCCGTTAATTGCCGAGGTAGAGGGCGAGCCAGTAGCGGCAGTGTTCTTGTTCGCGTTTGCAGGGCGAGCCTATTATGTGTATGGCATGAGTCGCGAGGCGCACCGCGACAAGATGCCAAATTATCTTTTGCAATGGGAAGCAATGAAATGGGCGCAGAGGCGTGGCTGCAAGGTATATGACCTGTGGGGCGCGCCAGATGTATTCGACGAGCGCGATTCGATGTGGGGGGTCTTTCGCTTTAAAGAGGGCCTGGGCGGGCAGGTGATTCGCACGCTCGGCGCGTGGGATTTCGTCCCCAACCGGCTGTGGCATGGGATGTATACCAGGGTTATGCCAAAAATTCTGGACCTGATGCGATTGCGCGGAAAGACCAAAACCCGCCAGCAAATGGGCGGTTAAGTTGGGCCACGCTGGCAGGGCTTTTTGATTGTCTGTTCATCAAGCGCTGCTATGCATACCACTTTGCCCACTCGTCCTTGAGAATATTGCCCAAAACGACATGCGCCATGCCCTGAGCAGGCAAAACATCACCATCAGGCTCAACATAGAGCCATGCTTTGCCAGCCCCGGCGGGTTCGGCGTCTTCGGTCACTTCAAGCGCTACCGGGTTAGCGGCGGAATATGGCACAGGCAGGTCAGAAACCAGGCGCAAGCCCATTTCCCCGGCCACATCGCGCAGTTGCGACAGTTCTTTGTGCAGGTTCTGGTCGGAGATGCTGAGCGACATGGCCTCCACGCCAGCCACGTGCAGTTTTTCCATCAACGCCGGGGCATTCTTCACGTTTTTAGGCGTCAACGTCAGGTGAACAGACAGGAAAATATCGGCCACCAGCGTGTTCTGAATGGCCTGCCAGTTTGGTTCACCCTCCGATGGAAGGATCATCATAAGATGGTCGAGGCCGGTTTGCAGGAGGGTCTCCAGGTATGCTTTATCGGCTAGTTTGTGACCATCGGTGAGCAGGCCGCAGACCTGGCCGTTCTTTTCGGCGCGGGCAATCAGCTCGGGCAGGTCATCGCGCAAGGTCGGTTCGCCGCCCGTGAAGATGATGTGCGGCACGCCATAGGCCCAGGCCTTATCCAGAATACTCATCCACTCCCCGGTCGTCAGTTCGCGCTCCACTCGTTTTTCGGGGGCGTTGAGCGGGTCGGCGCCGGAGGGGAGTCGATAAGTCAGGGCGCAATCCAGACGCAGCGGCGCGGTCAGGTCCGAAGAGTTGGGGGCCACCCGCTCAAAATCGAGGTAAGAAACCGGGTCGAGGTCTTCGGTCTGAATCAGTGTCTCGACCCGTTCCATGAAGTCAACATAATCTTTTTCGGCCTGAGCTTTGCTGATGCGGTACCGCCCGGCAATCTCTTTGGCGGCCTGAGCCGGGGCCGCGCCGCGAAAAAAGTGCAGGGCAAATTCGGCGGCGGTGGGGTTGAGATGCAGGACAGTGCTGGCATTGACCACCAGAAGGCCGCTGCCATCTTTGTTCAGGCGCAAATGCAGGCGATAGGGCTTTTTATCTTCCGGCGGCGACTGGTAGTGATAGGTAGCCGCCGGCAGGGGCTGAACAGGGGTAAATAGGGTCTTAATGCGCTCAAACAGGTTCATAGGTTGCTCCTTTTGTAGCCGCTTAACGGTGGAATACGTTCCAGGTCAGGGGCTTAGTTTCAAATCCTCGAGGAAAAACAGAATGAAATAGCCAACCAGCAAAACCAGCCAGCCAACCAGTTGTACCAGGTCAAGGAATCCGCTCCAGGTCATCGAAAAATTCTCCTGGATGGTGCTGATGAGGCTTTCCAGGTTATCCAGCTTAGACTGGACCACCTGTTTCCAGTCATCCAGATAAAACTCATCGCAGATAATTTTGTAAAGTTTGGCCGTGTACCAATCGCCAATCAGAAGCAGGTTTTGCTCAGTATGCTCGAATTCGAGCATGATTTCCAGGCGGTGGGTGATGATGCGCCGCAAGGTGACGCGGGTGGGGCCAAAGACCGAAAATTTGCTCTGCTGGAAAGCGCGGTTGATAGCCTTCAGGAGTTCCTCAACCGATTGGTCGAGCAGGCGATAGCGCAAAAGCTGGTAGTTACCAATTTTGAGCAATTCGATATCCGATTGGAAGTCGCCCTCAGGGGCAAAAATCAGAGCGGCTTCCCAATCGACCAGAGTCAGGTCGTCTTTTGAATAATGCAAGCGCGAAACCAGAATGTCATCAATTTCGGTTTCATCGAGCACTTCGCGCTGTGAGCGGATGAAGCGTGCCAGCGTGGGGCGGTTGGCCTCCACAAATTCATCGGGTACATCCAGGTTGTCTTTCACCAGCAGCACAGTATAAACTTCAAACAGGCCACTGGCGCGATAGTTTGTTGGGATAAAGCGCTCTTGCAGTTCTTCTTCGAGTTTTTGCCGCCGTTGGATGGATTCCAGGCTGAGTGGGTCGGGCAATTTGAAGTGGCACTCGACGATTTGAACCTGCTCCTCGTAGCGCTGCTGTGTGGCTGTAACCGTGATTCCGTCAATGGAGAGGGTTTCAACCCCCAGCGTA
The DNA here is from genome assembly GCA_034434535.1 of Anaerolineales bacterium. GTDB lineage: Bacteria > Chloroflexota > Anaerolineae > Anaerolineales > Villigracilaceae > UBA5195. Next base: position 26,762 of record DAOTZC010000002.1, read on the forward strand.
TGGAGGCGAATATCAACCGGCTGGAAGTAGGGCGCATTCTTCAGCCCTGTCACCGGCTCGGCGGGGGTTGGGACCTCCACTTCATCAGGGAAGGCCAGCAAGGAACAGATTTCGGTCTGGGTTAAGGTGTTCATCAATTGTATTTAGCCATGCTGGTCGAGTAGCCAGTGGTTTTCCGGCGTATCGAGACCAACATTCTGTGTACTCAACCAATCTTTTGCGTCAGCCACTGGTCAATTGACTCAGCCGTCTCGCGGTACGATTTTTCCATCATCAAGTTATGCCCCGCGCCGGGAATGACCACGAAATCGGCCTGGTAGTGGGTCGCCGTTTTGCGCAAGCCCTCCACGCTGATTAATGCATCCTTTTCACCGGCCAGCAGGAGCATGGGGATTTTGACGTTTTCGGCAGGCTGCCAGAAAGGCGGGTTGTGCTGAAAAATCACCAGCCCCGATTCGCCGCCCAGTTGTCGATGCAGTTCTTCGGGCGAGATAACTGCTTCGGGGCTGATTAATTTGCTGGCGGCGGCTGCCGGGCTGCGCATCCAAACGGTTGCGTTCCAGGTCAGGAACATCGCCGCCATGCCCAATGGGTCGAGTTGGATGACGCGCCAGAAGCCCTCGGCCAGCATACTGTGAGAGACCCAGGGCGCGACCAGCACCACAGCGGGCAAATCCTGGGTGATGTAGCGCAAAACCCACTGGCTGAGCGCCCCGCCCATGCTGTGACCCATCAAAACCGGTTTCACAGGCAGCCGCTCGATTTCATCGCGCAGGAAGGCCAGGTAATAACCGAGCGTGCAATGGGTAAGTGAACGCTGCGTTGGCGATTGGCCGTGTCCCGGCAGGCTGTAAGCGATACTTTCCCAGCCTTGTTCGGCCAGGATTTCCTGCCAGGGCTGCCAGCACCAGGCCCCATGCCACATGCCGTGCGCCATCAGGATTGGTGTCTCGTGCTGGCGCTCTTTGGGAGTGTAGGTGATGCGCTCGATGCCGTCTTGCAGGGAATGGGTGACGGTGTACGCGACCTTGTCCTCGGTCTCAGAGACGGTCGGCCAGGCCCCGCGCAATTTGTTCTGGTCTTGGGCCAACATGCGCGGCGCAGTGTCATTGAGCAGCCGCCACAAAATCCAAGCCGTCAGACCGCCCAGGTAAGCTTTGACCGCGAATCCCAGCAAATTGGAATTGGAAGATTTTCGTTTCATTTTCGCTATCCATTCTTAACACTTGGCTTTTAGACTTCATTTTGAAGTCTGCGCAACCCGAAAATCTTGGCGCAATTTGTGCTGACAATCAAAATCTGGACACGGATTCGACGGATTTACGCGGATTTTTCTTTAAAAAAATCCGTGCAATTCCGTGTACAAAGGGTTTTCTCATTAACGAACTCTAAACTCTAACACTAGCCGCGGACAAAGTGCGGCAATTCGAACGGGATTTCGAGCGACAGCTCGACAAACCCGGCATATTCGCCATTTTCGTACCACGGCGACTGGTAAATCAGCTTTTTGATGCCATTTTTCTCGATGGTGTAAACGTTTTTGGAGCGGGTTTTCATCATCGCTTCCAGTTTTTCGCGCGCCGCCTGGGGATGACAATTGAGCAGGTTCGCGCCCACCAGCCGGTAGCCGCCATCGCTCTCGAAGGTTTTGGCGGCCTTGTCGTTCATTTCGAGAATAATCCCGTCCGGGTCGCAAACGGTGATGGCGGCGGGAAATTCTTTGAGCCAGTTCATTTTCATCTCCGGACTCCAAAATCTCCTGATTTTGGAATGATTTATTAATCCAAAGTCTATTATCAGTCCAAAGTCTCCCGACTTTGGACTCCAGGTTCCCATTGCAGCGGACAGCCTCCGCCGCATTCGGCTAGCAGCGTGCAGCCTTCGCATTTGAGCGGCAAATCCTGGCGTTCGCGCAATTTGACGGCAAGTTTGTGATTCCAGATGGTATCCCATTCATCGCGCAGCAGGTTGCCGAGCGACTGGTAATACGACTGGCAGGGCAGTACATCGCCATTTGGCTCAACGCACATGTTGTATTGGGCTGCCGTGCAGCCTTTGACGCCCAATTCCATCTGCACCGGGTCGAAGTGGCAATACTGGGTCGGCGTGTACCAGATCAGGCGTTGGCCGTGCGCCTCGGTTTTTTCGCGGGCCACCTCCAGCAGCGGCGTCAATTCCCGCTCCGGCGGCCCGGTCCCGACCGTCGCACCATGCCCGGAATAAATCAGCGCGTTCAATCCAATCGTCGGCACGCCCAACTCAGCCAGAAAGTCGAGTGTAGCCGGGATGGAATGGACGTTATCGCGCAGCATGGTCGTATTCGTCATCACGAACAGGCGCGTGGCGAGGGCGTTCTTTAAGCCGCGAATGGTCTGGTCGAAGGCTTTGGCGCGTACCATCTGGTTGTGGATGTCCGGGTCGGATGATTCAACCGTTATCTGCACATGGTCGAGGCCTGCATCCACCAGCCGCTGGACGAAAGTTGGGTCGCTCAAGCGCCGGGCGTTGGTGTTCAGGCCAGTAATCTGACCGTTGGCTTCGGCGTGGGCAATCAGTTCGGGCAGGTCCTCGCGCAGGGTGGGTTCGCCGCCCGTGAAGATGATGTGCGGAATGCCCAACGCCCAGGCTTTATCGATGACCTGTTTCCATTCGGCGGTCGAGAGTTCGGCGAAATTCCGCTCGCGGGCGTTGTAACAGTGGGCGCAGTCGTTGTTGCAACGGTAAGTCAGCGCCAGGTCGAGCCGGTACGGCGCGGAAGGGCGGGCGCTGAACGGGGCGAGGGTTTCCAAATCCAGCTCGTGGATTGGGCAGGCGCCATCGGGGCGAATCAGTTCCGAAAGTTGAAAGTGAAATGCAGCCAGGTCAGCCTGCAATTGTTTACTTTCTACTTTCCACTCTTTTAAGCCAGCTTTCAAAATCTCCGCATCGCTCTTGCCATCCAAAATCCCTTTCGCCAGCCAGGCGGCGGTTGGGTTCAGGTGCATAATCCGGTTTGCGTTGACAATCAGCGTGCCGCTGCCATCGGCATCCAGCCGCAGGTGAATCCGCGATTGTTCACCTTCCTGGTCAAAACGGTAGTGATGTATCTTGGAGTCCAAAGTCTCCCGACTTTGGACTTTTTTGCCTGAAACCAACATCCGGAGATGTTGGACTCCAGTTTTAAAACTCAGGGACATCTTTCACCTCGTTCCAACCTGTAAAATCAATACCATTGTCCTGTGCCATGTAATCCTGGTAACTGCTAAAAGGATATTTTTCGATGGATTGCGCCAACCCATGCTTGACCGGGTTCCAGAAAATGTAGCCCAGGCGATTGTTGTAATCTTTCTCAGAACGAATGCAAGTGTCCCAGTAATTCCACCAAACCTGGCGTCCAGGGGTTTTATCGGCATCGTTCCACAAACGGGCAGTAAATTTATGGTAGCTGGCAACCATTTTCTCCAGAGTTAGCGGGTTTTCTGGCGCTTCGAGCATTGCATGATAGTGATTGTGTAAAACTACCCAGGAAATTACACGACACTGATAAATCTGAGTCGCTTTCAAAAACGCTCCCTGCCACTGCATTTTGCGTTCCGGGCTGTGGATAAGATTCTCCTTGCGATACGTAGATGCCGTTAACATATACACCGCATTCGGGCGAAACAAATGTGGCGGATTGTTTTGCGCCTTTTTGAAAATATCATCCATCTCGGACGCCAAAACCTTCAGATTTTGGAGAGGCCATCAGTCCAACGTCAGGAGACGTTGGACTCCTTTTATCGTCCGCCTCCCGCGCAGGCGCAGGCGCAACCCGCGCAGGCACACGCGCAGGCACAGCCGCCGCCAGAACGCCCTCCACTGGAACGCGAGGGTGGCGGAGGCGGGTTGGTGACTTTGGTCACGCTCTCGGTAAAGTTGCCGCCCAGCACGCGCTGGGCAAAATTCTGCGTGCCGGTGACGATGGAGGCCGCCAAATCGGCGCCGGGCAGCGCGCCGCCGCGCCCGCCCCCCAGGTTGAATCCGCCACCAGAAGCGGATGGAGACGAGGCAGCGGTAGAAGTTGATGAGCGATATACCGGGTCGTAGCGGCCCCACCACGATGGCACAAAGATCGGGCCGGTAAAGGTGCGCCGGGCGCGGTCGTCATAATCCTTATCCAGCATGGTCCATTCGAGAGCCTCCTCGAACATCTGGCTCTTCACTTCAGGCGTTCCGGCCGCGGCAATTTGCTGCCAGGCTTTCTCGTTGATAGACTGATAATATTCTTTCGTCTCTTTGCTGCTGAAGCCTTTCATCTTCTCGGTCACGCTTTTGACCAGATTAATTGTCATCGTTTGTAACAGGCTGCGGCGTTTGCGAACGTCCTTTTCGCGGAAGGCTGCCAGAAATTCATTCTCGTATGCGCGCAAGCCTTCGGGCAACGGGTCAGATACTGAAAGTTCAAGCGGGTCTCGTTTTTCCACCTGGGCCGCTCCTTTTTTGACGACGCCAAACAAAATCATCTGCATCACTTTTTCAAGCGGCTGGCCCATCAAAATGGCCGCCTCCACCGCCGTCAGGCCGCGTTTGACGCCATGTCCTTCGATGGCAATCTTAGGCGGAATGTACTGTTTCTTTCGCCGGTGTTCTTGCACCGCGCCCAAAATAGGCATTCCAAAAAAGAAAAAGCCAAAACAACAAAACGGCAGGGCTTGCCCTACCAACCCAAAAAAGGCGGCAATCGCCCCAATCACCAAATCGAGAAAGGTCGTGCGAACAATGGCGCTCTCGGGCAGGTATTTGGCTGGGTAGGATGCGCCAAAGGTGTACCGGGTATACCCGTTGGCATCAGGGCTGCGCCAGGTGTAGGTCACGCGTCCATCGTCATCGAAGCCAAAAACCGGCTCGTTGGCTCCTGGCCAATCTTGAGGGAGGTGATAGCGCGGCTCATCGGCGGTTACGCCCTGGGGCAGGTGGAACGTCACCGACAAATCTGTCGTACCGCTGACATATTGCGACCCGAACCAGGTCGGCGAAAACTCACCGCTGGCATAGGCTTCGTCCTCCGAATCAGGATAATACATGCGCTCGATTTTGCCGATATAGACATGCACTGTGCCGGTCTGCCCAGGCTGAATGGCCCGCGCGCCCAACTCAACCGCAACCCCATAGGCGCCGCTGCCCTGATAATCACTCGTGACCTTAAGCGGGGTTCCGCCTATATCAGCTTTGATGCTGTTGAAGTCATAACCGCTGTTGGGAAGACCAACATCCACAAAATCAATCGGGTCTGCCGAAGCATCGTTGGCAAAGGTGAACTGATAATCCACCGCCACTGTACCATCGCTGTTCCAGTACACATGAACTTCTTCTTTGGGCAATTGGAAGCGGTAGGTTTGGGCCGCCGCGCTGGTGGAAAGCCCAAACACAAGCGCACAGGCCAGCAGGAACGCCAAAATACGCTGTTTCATTTCATCCCTCCGTTCACCACTTGGGTTCTTCGGTCAGGTTATAGGTCGCCTGACAATAAGGGCAGGTGACAACCGGCGCGCCCGCCATCATTTTGACATCGTTCGATGTAATTGGCCCGCCGCACGACTGACACTTCATTTGCGAAACCTTCGTCTCGCCGGGCAGGTCCACTTTCATCGTCACTTGCTGTATCACTTCGGTCTTCTGACCGCGCATGCCCAGCCAAATTAACCCGCCGCCGCCCGCAAAAAACAGAACGCCCAAACAGGCAAAGCCAATTCCAAAGGTCAGCCAGTTGGAACTGCCAGTGTCCGCTGTCGAACCAATCAACAGCAGCGCGCCGTAACCAAGCAAACACAGGCCAATCAGGAACAAGACTCCCGCGCCGATGAAAGCAAACGTTTTTCCCATCATAACCTCCATGCTGAAATGCTATTTATCAGTGTAGCATCTTGCGCCGCCTGGTACAAATGACTTTTGTCTCTATTTCTTACGTGATTTATGAGTTAAAAGTTTTCCGGTGGAAGGATGGCAAGCAACCTCCCACCGGAGAATCCTGAAAGATTGAACACGCTTCCGCCTGAATGGAACTCAACTACCCTTCACCGGGTTTCCGTTTGCGCAGGCCGCGCACCTGGCTGACAGGCAACACCGCCAAAATCCCGGCTCCGGGTTGCTCCAGGTCGCCAACGACGCGCTCAGTAGCCTCAATAATCACAGGAATGAGGCCATCGTCATCGAGAATGGAGAAAATCGTCCGCCCGTTGTGCTCAGGCTGAGAGAAGAAATCGCTAAATGAAGGAATGAGCGGGATGTCGTCACGCAATCCTTCTTTCTCGCGCAGGCGTCCCAGACCGGTGCTATACCATACCGTAATGCCTGGAACTCCGCATTCCTCCCAGGCGGCCAGCACATCTGGCAGTTTTTCCGGGTCGTGCAAAACAAACAGAATCATGCTCATAGGACTACTTTTCGACTCCCTTCACAGTTTCCTGACTATCCGGTTGTTTGAACAGCAAGCGCAAGATTGGAGGGGTAATGAGCGTGCTGACCACCACCATTTCGACAATCGCTGAAAACTCGATATCGCTCACCAGCCCAGCCATGGCGCCAACGCTGGCGACAATGAGACCAACTTCGCCGCGCGAAATCATGCCTGCGCCCAATTGGGCCGCCTGGCGCCGTGAAAACCCACCCCAATAAGCACCCAATCCCGCGCCGATGAACTTTCCGATAATGGCGGCAAGAATCAGGACGATGGTCAGCGCCAGACCGGAAGAGACGGCCTCCAGATGCACATTTAGCCCGATATTGACGAAGAAAATCGGCACAAAGAAACCATAAGCCAAAGCCGAGATGCGCGGAGCAAGAACTTCTTTTTCGGGTGAGCGAGCAAACATCAGCCCGGCCAGGAAAGCCCCGGTAATGGCTGCCATGCCGCCCAACAATTCCGCTGCCAGGCCATATCCGAGCATCACAACCACCGCCAGCGATAAGACAGGTTGGCTCACCGGCAGGTTGCGCACCAACTTAATCAGCTGGGGCAAAACCCACAGGCCAAAGGCAGCAGCAACCGCAAAGAACAGGGACATGCGCCCAAAGACCAACAGAATGCTGGCCATGTTGCCGCTTCCATCCACAAACGCAAAAAAAATGGAAAGCAATAAAATGACCAGGATGTCATCAAATACTGCCGCGCCAAGCAGGCCAAAGCCAACGCGCGTGCGCAGGACTTTCATCTCCAGCAGGGTTTGCGCCGAAATACTGACCGAAGTCGCGCCCAGCGCCAGGCCGAGAAAAAGAGCCACCCGAATATCCATCTGAAACAACAAGCCGACGCCGCAGCCAAGCAGAACCGGCACAACCACGCCCAACGTCCCAGCCAGGACCGCGACGCGCCCGGTATGACGAAGTTCGTTGAAGTCCAACTCCATACCGGCAATGAACATGAGCAGGAGGACGCCAATTTCACCCATCAGGCGCAGAATTTCCCCCATCGATTCCTGGTCGAGGACAGGTAAGTTAAGTAAATTGAGAAGAGAAGGGCCAAGAACAACCCCAATCAGCAACTCCCCCAATACGGAGGGCTGTCCCAGGCGGATACTGATGTATCCGGCAATTTTGGCCGCAAAAAGGGTAAGGGCTAGCAGGAAGATAAGTTGAAGAAATGGTGTCACAAGGTTATCGAATGGCTGTTTTGTCTTTTTATCCATCCACTGGCTCAAGTTTCAGTTGCGGCGGACGGATATGAACCCGCAAAGCGGTGAAGAAGTTGATAACGGCCAGCCCGGCGCCCATCAGGAACACATACTGAAAGCCAAAGACACTCCAAATCAGGCCGCCCAAGAGCGCGGCGGAAATCGAAAAGATGTGGTCAATGGTAACGGCAGCGGTCAGGGCCGGTTGGATATGTCCTGGCTCTTTGGCAATTTTCTTGATGTAAGTGGCGCGCGCCATGCTGACCGAGAAAATCATCTGGTCCAGCAGGAAGCAAGCGCAAACCACCAGGAAAGCAACCTCTGATGGAAAGATAAATCTGGCAAATCCATAGCCTAAACACACCAAGACCAGGATGACCGCATCCGCTGCCATAACAAAGCGCTCGCCAAATTTGTCAATTGCCCAGCCAAGCAGGGGCTGGAAGAGAATCCCTATCACCCCGCCGATGGTGTAAAGCGTTGCCATAATTTGGGTGGGCTGCTCAAAGACCTGCACCAGCACCCAGGGCGCAAAGGTGATGAAAATTTGCTTACGCGCGCCGGAAAGGACATTGAGCGCGTAGTATAGTTTGTATTCCCGGTGCAATTGCAGATAACTGCGTCCTTCCGCCGTCCGTTCGGGGGTCATTCGGTAGAGCAGATAGGCCGCAATCAGAAAAAACGCCGCCGCCAACCCAAACGTAACCGGGAAAGAAAAGCCCAGATAGCGGAAACCAACAAAAACCAGGAAACTGCCCAAAATAGTGGCCGCGTTGCGGATGGAGTTAATCTGCCCCAACCGGCGGCCATCCTGTCCTTTGCGCGCCAGTTGCATTCCAATAGTGGATGCAATCGGCATGAACAGATGGTCACCCATGCTGTAGATAAACAACCAGACCACCATCACCCAATAGGAGGGCGAGGCAAAGCCAATCAGAAACGCCCCCACCCCGGCCAGAAACATGGAAAACACACCCAGACGGTGCGTTCCCAAAAACCACAGCGCCGCCGAAACGAACACCACCAAAAAGCCAGGCAATTCGCGCGGAAATTCCAGAAAAGAACGCTCAAAGCCGGTCAGATGAAAACGTTCGTTGAGAAAGTTGTTGAACGTGGAGTTGACAATGCTGAGCGCCATGCCCAGCATAAGCGCGGCGCTGGCAAATAAGAGCAGCTCGCGAGAAGCGGATTTGATGCGTGTCAAGGTGTTCAACGGGTTACCTTTGCGAGATGGTTTTGAAGTCCCAATATGATAGCACGATACGGGTGTTTAGTGTTCTAAAACTCTCCAAAATGTTATGATATTTACTCTTATTATGCGGCAAAAAAATGGAAAAATAGGAGCAAATCAGTGTGAAGGATTAAACATGCCCATCCACGCCAAACTGGAACGCACGAAAGTGGCCGACCGCACCTGGACGTTCAATCTCATCCTGAGCGGGGATGTCGAGCGCGCGTTTTACCTGGCCCGCATCAAAAACGGGAGCATGACCCTGGTCAATTACGAGATTAACCAGGATGGGAAGCGGCGGGTGCTTTCGGCCTTTTTTTACGTCAATATTATGGGTCACGATCTTGATCAGTGGATCCATTTCGATCTGGAATCCGGCGAGCAGATTCCCAATTATGTCAGCCCTCACCAGGTGACTGGGAAATACCCCGAGAATGATCGGTTCGCTGACCGGCAGGGGAAGCAGATCGTTGCGAAAAAACTGCGCCAAAGTTTGGATAAGTGGGGACAGGAAAAGTAATTTTGTATTGGCGGGGGAGATTTTCAGCCGTGACAGTCGGTGAACACCCGGTTAAAATTTAGAGATGAGCGAATTTCCACAGCAAGTCACACTTGGGCGGGCAGAGACCGAAAGACCCGCAAGTTTGAACCATGCTTCTTAACTGGTTTGCTTTTAACCCCCTCACCGTAGAATTGGTTTATGAACAGGCCCAAGGCGACCCAACCCAGCCCTGGGGGCGCGGGCGAAAGTATTTCCTGCTGCTGCGTGACGAGCGGGGATGTGAAAAGAAAATCATGGCGGCAGATTTCTCAGCGACTGGCGGCGGGATGCGCCTGGAGCGCCGGGAGCTCAACCGCCAGGGACGGAAAAAGATCCTTTCAGATTATTTTGTGATGAATAGCCTGGGGCATGACCTTGATCAATGGGTACACTACGATTTACGCACTGGAAAAAAACTGGCGGGTTTCAAAGGCGCCGGGGAACTGGCAGATGAGCAACAACGCGCAACGGAGGAAGCTCAAAAGCGTGATCAACGACCGAAGCTGGTGATCAATGCCAGGGGCGATGAGAAACGAGTGCGCTAGCAAAGGGCAAACTTAACGGAAAACCGGCTGAGGGGAGAACGATTCGGGACGATTGGCGTTAAACGGTATGACGCTTATCGCTGTCGCAACCAGCCAGAAAACGGTACAATCTTCATGCGTCATTTTTCACAAACTGAAAATGGAGTGTCCATGAATCATCAGACCGAATACCTGCGTTGGCGCGAGACAACGTACAAAAAATCCATTGACCGCTTTCCTGAACGCAAACCAAAATTCCAAACCTCTTCTGGCATCGAACTGCCACCGGTCTTTGTGCCGCAGGATGAAGACCCCGACTATGCCGAAAAACTGGGCTTTCCTGGCGAATATCCGTTTACACGCGGCGTCCAGCCGACGATGTATCGCGGGCGCTTCTGGACGATGCGCCAGTACGCCGGTTTTTCGACCGCCGCCGAATCGAACAAACGCTACCGCTACCTGCTTGGCGCGGGCCAAACCGGGCTTTCTGTGGCCTTCGACCTGCCAACCCAGATCGGTTACGATGCCGATGACCCGATGGCGCTCGGCGAAGTGGGCAAAGTGGGCGTTTCGATTTCGTCCATCGAAGACATGGCAACGCTGTTCGACCAGATTCCGCTCGACAAGGTTTCGACCTCAATGACCATCAACGCCCCGGCGGGTGTGCTGCTGGCGATGTACATTGCCGTGGCGAAGCAGCAGGGCGTTGAGGCGAAGGCGTTGCGCGGCACAATCCAAAACGACATCCTGAAAGAATATGTGGCGCGCGGGACGTACATTTTCCCGCCCGCGCCGTCGATGCGGTTGATCACCGATATTTTCTCGTTCTGCGCGCGCGAAGTGCCAAATTGGAACACCATTTCCATCAGCGGTTATCACATCCGCGAGGCTGGCTCCACTGCCGCCCAGGAAGTGGCCTTTACGCTGGCAAACGCAATTGCATACGTGGAGGCCGCGCTCAAGGCCGGTTTGCAGGTGGACGATTTTGCCGGACAACTGTCATTCTTCTTTAACGCCCACAATCACGTGTTGGAAGAAGTTGCCAAGTTCCGCGCCGCGCGGCGCATGTGGGCAAAAATCATGCGCGAGCGCTTTAAGGCGCAGAAACCGTCTTCGTGGCAGCTACGCTTCCACACCCAAACCGCCGGTTCGACGCTGACGGCGCAACAGCCCGAAAACAACGTGGTGCGCGTTACGCTTCAGGCGCTGGCCGCTGTTTTGGGCGGGACGCAATCTTTGCATACCAACTCAATGGACGAAGCGCTCTGGCTGCCTACCGAAAAATCCGTCCGCGTGGCGCTGCGCACGCAACAGATTATCGCCTACGAATCGGGCGCGGCAGATTCGATTGACCCGCTGGCGGGTTCGTACCTGATAGAGCATCTAACCGATGAAATTGAGCGGATGGCGTTCGAGTACATCGAGAAAATTGACAACCTGGGCGGCGCGATGAGCGCCATCGAGCAGGGTTACCAGGCCAATGAAATTCAGAACGCAGCCTACGAAGCCCAAATGGCGATAGAAAAAGGCGAGCAGGTGGTGGTTGGCGTCAATCAGTTCCAGGTCAAGGAAGAGATGACGCTCGAACGCCAGGTGATTGACCCGGCCATTGAAGCCGAGGCCCGCGCCCGGCTGGCGAAGCTGCGCGAGACCCGCGACAATGCCAAAATCGCCGAACTGCGCGCCCAACTGGAACGCGCCGCCAAAGGCAGCGAAAATCTCATGCCGCTCTTCATTACATGCGTAGAAAACAAGATGACGCTTGGCGAAGTCTGCAATACGCTGCGCGGCGTGTGGGGCGAGTACGTAGCGCCAGTGTTTTAGAGAACACCCGGAACAACGTAACAGGGATGGCGGCGGGGCCATCCCTATTTTTAATGCGCAATAGCATGTGACTTTCATCAGTTGATTTTGGAGGGCGAAAGAGCATATAATTCTTTAATCGCACTCTCATTCACAAATCGAGGTGGGGCATGGCCGAGAACGAGACAGGCTCAAAAGCGCGCCGCGTTCTGACGCGGTGGTGGTGGGCAATTTTGTTGCTTTTCTACGTAACGATTTCGATAACTTATCAGGCTTTCGTTTTCCCGTTCCTGCCGGGCGGAACGGAACGATACCATCTCGAGACAGATTGTTTCATCGTGGAAATCCGCTTTCCCCTGGTCTTGACAGTTGCCAATCAGCCAGGGGGCGAAGTTTCTCAACCAGCCTCATTTTGGGCCTGGAAAAACCCCAACCCCAACGCGGCAGTCTGCGACCCCGAAGCGCGGATTGCCATCTCGCACGATGCCCTCGACCTGGTCTGGCTGGAGGAAAAACAGGAAGTATCCGCTTCATGGCTGTTGCCGGTGAGCAATCTGCGCGAAGAAGCGAAGCCGCACCAGACGTTTATTTATCTCGCGCCGCAAGAAAATCTGCCTTCCAGGGCAGGGCTTACGGTGCTGGTCAACCAGATAAGAGTTGACAAAATTCGGAAATCAGATGGAACCAACCTGACGGCAATTCCCGTCAACCTTTGGTCGGCCAGCGCATCGGGCTGGTTTCGGCTGGCAAATTTATTGCTTGGTTCGCAAAATTTAACGCTGTTGGCCAGCATCCTCACGGTAGTGGGTGGAATTTACAAACTGTTCAACGACGAACAGGAACGGCGGAAACAGCAACAGAAAGAATTTGATACGGCGCTGGCCGAATTTGAGCAAAGAGCAACTCAACAGCCCGAACAAATCGCAAACGAATATCTGGATTTGCTGGCAAAAAACAAAAAGTCGGGAATCTCCTCCCCTCAGCAAGAGCAATTGAAGCGCAAATTCAAAGATTTCGCCCGTCAATTTCCGCAAGGACACATTTGGGCGCGAGGACTGCGTTTGCGGCTGACGGAAGACTTAAAGTTCCTACAACAAGATAGCGAGAAGCAATCGGCTGGAACAGAACAGTCTTCTCGCCGCAGCGAACTGATTGCATGGCTGGAAGACGCCCAGAAAGAGACGCAAATTCTCTCCGAGGCGCAATTCCAAAGCCTGACCCGTCTGCTCATATATAACCACGCTCAATCACAAGACCTTTCCACCCTGCTTCAGGATGCGCTGCAAGTCTTCCGCGCGTTAGGGGTCGAGAGCCAGCCTTTTATCATAAAACGAATGAATCAGGCCATTGAAGAGAACGCCAAAGATGCAAGGCGGCAGATACAAAACGACCGCTTAACCCCCACCGCGCCGCTCTTCCCAAAAGAAATATTCGAATCTATCAAAAAAGCGTGGTTCGATGATGGCAAAGCCGCCGGGCATTATCTGCTGGAAAGTCTGACCAAAACACAGCCCGAACTGCGTAAAGCATTATTCGAATGGGAGGCAAACGACCCTGCCCCGCCCAATTTCATCCTGCCTCCGTTTGGGTTGTGGGGCAACGACCCGGTGTACGAAACCCCGTCTGAAGTTCTCAAACTGTTCGGCGAGACAAATCCACGCTGGAAACACCCCTTTGGCCCGCGCAAAGCAGAAGATGACCCGCGCCTGCCGCTGAAAGCAGGCAAAAGCGACCTGCGCCCGGCGCACGGCCTGTTTTGGGATGAACACCCGCTGTGGACCACCGTGCTCTCGCTCGAACCGTGCTTCGTCACGGCGCCGCCCGGCAGCGGCGTATCGGCCATGCTGCGCATGGGGCGGCACATCCGCCGCTTTTGGGGGCGTAAACCAGCTCTCTCGCTAGGACTTTCGCTGAGCGGCAAAGCGGAGATGTCCACGCTGTGGCACAGCGCCGAGCGCGCGCTCTCCGAAGCCCTGCGGCGCGACCTGGTGGAAGACCCTTACTGGCTGTTGAGCGCAAACGCCTTCACGCAGGAATGGGTCATTTCATTTTTTGAGCACGTCTATGGCAGCATTTGGCGGCTTTCCAGCCGCTTACAGGAAGCCGGTCTGCCAGAAGAGGAAACCGACTTGATTGTTAACGCGCTCCATGCCGCCGCCGGACGAAAAGCCTACCAGGGAGCGGCTCAATTCCCCGAGCTCCTCTCCATGCTCCGCCAGCGGCTGGGCGAAGCCGCGCGCTACCGCCTGCGGGATGACCGCTTCGAGGTCTTCATTTGGGCGGAAGTGAAAGATGCGGATTTTACGAGCGCCTGGCTCGACCTGCTGGCCGAAAGCGGCCTGCTGCAACTGGGCGTTGCCAAAATTTTCTCGCCAGCAAAAGCCCTGCCCACCCATTTGAGCGGCGCGCTGACAGATTACGAACTGGCCTGGACGGGAGAACAGTTAACCGCCATGCTCCATCACCGCTTCAAGCAAACCGGACAAAATGCACTCCTGGATGAAATGAGCCGCGACATCCCACAACTGGTCCAGGAGGCCCGGCGCTCTCCAGCGCGGCTGATTGAACTGGGGAATCGGAAAATCCAGAAATTGGCTCGACTAGAAAAGTCGAAACAAGGAGGACAGCAACCATGATGACAGGACGCCTGCTGTCCACAGAAGCGGAAGACCACATTCAGCCGCTTGAAACCGACCTTGTGCAAATTGTTCAGAACTGGCAACAGGACGCTTTGACCGACATGAGCAGCCTGTTGCAGGCGGTCTATGCGCCCTGGGGCGGCGGCAAAACCTGGCTGCTTCAGCGCTGGCAAAAACGCTGGGGTGGGGTTTTGCTCGACCTGAAAGAAGACAATCGTACTGCGGTTGCGCGGATACGCGAGATGCAAACAAAGCTGGCAAACGCCCCAGAAAAACGCATTCTTTACCTGGATAACGTTCCCAATGTGGAAGACGAACTGACGAATGAATTCGAGGAAGAAATTTTACGAGCCGAACTCGCCAGCGGCAATCTGGTGATGCAAGCATTAAGACAACGCGACCAGGTTTGCTGGGGAGGAGCAATTCCGAAACCACACGCGCGTTTCATCCCACCACTTTCGCCAGAAGGCGCCCAGGCCGTGCGGCGCAAATTTGGGCTGGTTTCCTCATTTGATACAACGGAAACCATGCTGTTTTCGGAAAAAGAAACCCTGCCGGGGCTGGTGCAGGCCTGGTGCGAAGGACGCAATCGCCGCCAGCGCGATGCCGATACTCTCCGCAACTATCTGCAAGGCTGGTGGCAGCAAAGCGGTCAGAACGTGCCACAAAACTTCTCCACCCAGTTGCTGCCGCTCGCGGCGCTGGCCTGCCGGAACACGTTCGACCCACGAACCATGCTCGCAACGCTTTCTGATTTACAAAAAAACGCGCTGAGTCAGAACAGCATTTCTTTCAGTGAAAATGGCCTGCCATTCCGACTGAAAATGAAAGGATTGGGGTGGATGCAGACCGATGGCGGCTGGTACCTGCCCATCCAGACCGTTTTGAAAACCTGGCTTGCTCTGTCCAAGCCGAACGTGTATTCCAGCCTGACCTCACATTGAAACCATGGAGGAAACGATGACCGACTCCTCGCTCTCTGCTTCACGCCAGATTGCCCTGATTGGGCGCGATGACCTGATTCGGGACATCCTCGCTGTCTCGAAAACCAAACAGCCCGCCTTCATCCTGTTGCAAGGCGAAGGCGGCATCGGCAAGACGGCCATCCTGCGCGCCATTCAGGAACAGGCCAAAGGAATGCGTTTCCGCCACATTCTTGACCTGTATCACCTGGAATATCAAACCCCCGATGGCTTCGCCTGGGCCGCGCACGAAGTCCTGACCGAAGTCAACTTCAGCGAATTTCGCAATCATTACCAGGAAATGCAGCAGGCGCGCGATTTGCATGACCCCGAAGCCGAGCGCGAGGCCTGGCGCAAAGCCGAAAAAGCCTGGCTGGGGGCGCTCAACGCTCAAACCTGGTATGCCCCGCTCTGGATGTTCCTCGATACGCTCGAAGTCTTGCCGCTTCCTCCCACCGAAGAAGACGGTCACGAACTCCTGTCGTGGCTGGCGCGCATTCTGCCTTTCATTAAGGGCCCGCTGATTATCGTGGCCGCCGGGCGCGCTTCCGAATCCTGTGATTATCTGTGGAAGCATCTGCCGGAGAATTTCAAAAAGTGGAGGCCCCCCCTGCGCTATCTGTCGGAGGAAGAAACCGGGCTTTACATGCAAAGAACCATCGAGATGCTCGCAGCCGAAGACCCTGCCGGCACCCGCCGTCTTCAGGAATACCTGAAGACATGGAAAATCGCCCCGCTTCATCGGCAAACGCGCGGCAAGCCATTGCGCCTTGCCATCGTGGCCGATATTCTGCGCGCCGGGGGCAGCCTGCCGCCAGGCTTTTACCAGCCAACCGCCGAAAATCCAGATTCCTCCGAAGACCTGGACCGCGCCCTGGTGGACCACCTGCTCGGGCTGACTTCCCCGCTCGGAGAAATTATCCAGACGATGGGCTCCCTGCGCAAAGGAGTGGATGAGAATCTCATCGCAAAGGTCATGCAAATTACGAAAGAAGAAGCCAAATCGTACCTCGAGCAGGCGCAACTGCTCACCCTCGTCAAAAAGCGCCCAGGAGGGGATGAAATCACCCGTCCCTACTTTTTTTTGCACGATGAAATCTACGAACTGTTCAGCCGCTACCGCCCGCTAGCCCAGGCGGCCCGCCATTCTCTGTTCGAAGGCCTGAAGGAATATTACCAGGAAGAAATCTCCCACTGGCGCAACGCGCTCAAGGACATTTCGCTGCTGCGCTTCCGCTATCTCAAGCGCTGGCGGCTGGCGCAAATTGAGCGAATGCACTATGCTTTGTGGCTGGGCGGCCTGCGCGGCTACAGCGACTACTTCATTCTCGTCACTGACGTCCGCGCCGCAGGAGATGCTTCCACCCTGAACATGGTGACAAACGAACTGCGGATGACCCTTGGCCTGTGCAAGCAATTTGGAATGGAAGACGCGCGTCTGGAGCCGTATCTTGAAAGGGACCAGACATTCCGCAAAGTTGAAGATTTGCTCCGCAAAGATTTATCTTCCGCCCAAAAACTGTTGAACGAAATGTCACGAGATGACCTGCCGCTTCTGCTGAAAGCCTACTGGCATTACCTGTATGCCCTCATTGGAATTCGGCAGGGACAGCGCTCGATGACCACCTTCCGATTGAATGCGCCCATCAACATTTCCCTGAAAACCGCCTTAGACAACGCCGAAGCGCTCAATGAACCAGACCTGGAAGAAGCCCGGCAAGCCCTGCTCTCTTATATCGACAACTATATGGGCTACCAAAACCGGCGAGAGGGAAAGTACCAGAACGCGCATCGCTATTACCAGGAAAGCGCCGCGCGGATGAGGCGATTGGGCTTAAGCGGCGTAGACGGCGTGCTGACCAACCAGGCTTATGCCATGTCCATGCTCGGCTTCGACCGCCGCGCCTACGAAACCGCGCGCGAAGCGGCGGAAATGGCCCAGCAAAACAATGACGTCAGCGGGAAAATCCGCGCCCTGAACGTGTTAGCCTTCGTGGTATTACGAACCGGCCAGCCAGAACGCGCCAAAGGCTTCGTCGAAAACGCAATCAAACTCCTGCCGCGCATTTCGGGGGATGACCGTCTCAAAGGCATCGTTTTGATTCAAAAAGCGATGACCGAACGCCAGGCCTGGAATCAAATTGTCGCTGATAACCTGGTAGATTGGCGACAGGAATGGGTCAAAATCCTGCCGCCAGCGCTCTACGCGCTGGAAGGCAAGAACTATGTCCAGGGGAAGTTGGGCATGAGTCCCACCACGCCGGTCGAAGAAAAAGAATCCGAAAAAGGCGCCCTTGCCCTGCTCAAAGGGCGCGACGCCGAAAACATGGCCGTCGCCCAAAACGAAAGCGGCAACTGCTGGCGCGAGGCAGCCTGGGTGCTGCGAGATATTTCGGAACAAGATGACCGCAAACGACAGGTGTACGAAGCCTGCTCGCAGATGGCGCGCGTTCGCTTCTTGCAAGCCGCCGGAATCGAACAAGAAAAAGGGGATTGGAAAGCCCAAACCCAGGAGCAGGTAAAACGGATTGGCGGCAGCCCCTACTGGCCGACCATTGCGCTGGTAAACCTGGCCTGGCACGAGCATTATCAGAAAAATGACTCCAATCTCCCGTTGTACACCCAACTCGTTCATGACATCATTGGAAAAAACTACGCATGGCCGCCCAAAATCAAATCGGATGAAGCCGAAATTCAACGCTGGGTCGTGCTGGGCAAACTCGAAATGTTGCATTGCTTCCACCACTTACGCCGTTGGGAAAAAGCGCCAAATCCTGAAGACCTGCGCAACGCCATGCGCAGCGCCGCGCTCTCGCTGGAATACAACTACCGCATCGGGCAGACTTCGCATGACCTGCGCCGCGCCGAAATCAGTCTCGAAACCCGCTTCCGCGCCTCGCGTGACTGGGAAACCCATCTTCTGCCGCTTTTCTACAAAGACGCGCAGACTCTTCAAGAAGAATTCAGGCCATTTCTTCCGCCTGGCAAACAGCCACGCCTGTTGCACTGGCTCAGCGAACGTTTTGGCGACTACGAACTCTGGAGGGATGGCGTATGAATCACGCTCTCATCCCGCAAGTGCTGATTCCGCTCCCAACCGGCTGGGCCGCATCCAGCGATTGCACCAACGATTGCGATTGCGCTTGCGCGCTCGACACCCTGCCCGCCGCGCCGGAGACTTCCACCCTTTGGCAGCGCAACGCAGAACTCCAGCCAATTCCCCTGCCGAAAACACCCTGGCAGGCGGTTTACAACCCGCGCGGGCCGCTCCCGCTGGCCGTTTTGAACCCGCCCGCCTGGGATTTGCTCAACGACTACGCCGCGCCGCGCTCCCTGGAATCTGAAACGCCCGCCAGTCAAACCGCCCTGCGGCAACTGGCGCGGGCAGGGTTTCTCCAACCGCTCCAGACCACGCTGCCCATCCAGCCGCCCTCGCTGCTCACGGCCTGGCTGCATCTCACCGATTCGTGCAATTTGCGCTGTGATTACTGCTACCTGCCGCACCGCCCCCAAACCATGCCGCGCGAAACAGCGTTCCAGGCTATCGAAACCCTGTTCACCCTGGCGCGGCAGCACTGCTATCCCGCCGTCAAGCTCAAATATGCCGGCGGTGAGCCGTTGCTGCGTTTTCCGCTCCTGCAGGAAACCCACCAGCGCGCCGAAGAAACCTCCCGCCAAACCCGAATCCGCCTGGAAGCCGTAGTGCTGACCAACGGCACGCTGCTGACAGAAGAACACATCCAATTCCTGCGCGAAAATCACATCCGCCTGATGATTTCGCTGGATGGAATAGGGGAATGGCATGACATTCAGCGTCATTACGCCGGAGGAAAGCCCTCCTTCGCGCAAGTGAAACGCGCCATTGAATGCGCGCAAAATGCTGGCCTCGCGCCCCACATCTCTATCACCATCTCCGAAAAGAACCTGCCCGGCCTGCCCCAGACCGTACACTGGCTGTTGGAACGCAAACTGACCTTCTCGCTCAATTTCTATCGCGAAAATGACTGCGCCGCCTCCATCCGCGCCTTCGACCCGGCTTCGCCCCAAACCCGCTCCATCCTGCAAGAAACATTCTCTCTGCTCGAAGCAAATCCGCCCCGCCACAGCCTGCTCGGCCTGTTGACCGACCGCGCTTCATTCACAACCTCGCACCTCCACCCCTGCGGTGCCGGGCGTGATTACCTCGTCCTGCGCCCGGATGGGCAAATTGCCAAATGCCAGATGGAAATGCACCTGCCGGTCACTTCGCTGCACGCCGCCGACCCGCTCCTGGAACTGCGCAACGCGCCCCAAGGACTGCAAAACCCGCCCGTCACGCAAAAACCCGATTGCCATTCCTGCCAATGGCGCGCCTACTGCGCTGGGGGCTGCCCGCTGCTCAGCCAGAGAATCAACGGGCAATTCAACTCCCGCTCCCCTTACTGCGAGCTGTATCAATTTCTCTTCCCCCGCCTGCTGCGGCTGGAAGCATCGCGGCTTATCCGCCAGCAAGACGACCTGTCCTGAAAGCACCCAATTCGGAGCACTGGCCACATTCAAACATTGTTAAGTTTGTAACTTTTTCCACGCTCCCGCATCCAAAACAATGTATAACCAATCTCTCAAACTTTAGGTATCAAGGAGACTACATCCTATGGAAATGCTCAT
Source organism: Anaerolineales bacterium (assembly GCA_034434535.1). GTDB lineage: Bacteria > Chloroflexota > Anaerolineae > Anaerolineales > Villigracilaceae > UBA5195. The sequence goes on from DAOTZC010000002.1 coordinate 46,737, forward strand.
CGACTTCCCAGGCGGCGCACGCGTAGACGCGCACTTTGGGCCGTTCACAGTCAAGACCGACCAGCCCCCGGCGGCCACCGCCCCCACGCCCTTTGCCACCTTCCTGGCTTCCATTGGCACCTGCGCGGGCATTTACGTCCTGGGCTTCTGCCAGCAGCGCGGCCTGCCCACCGAGGGCATTCGCATCATCCAGCGTATGCACAGCAACCCCTTCAGCGGCATGGTCGAAAAAATTGACCTCGAAATTCAAGTTCCGCCCACCTTCCCAGAAAAATACCGCCCATCGCTTATTCGCTCCGCAGAACTGTGCGCCGTCAAAAAGCACTTTGAAAATCCGCCGCAGATTGATGTCACGGCAAAAGAAGTCGCCACGGCATAAGAACAGATTTTCCCGCATTCTCCCCTCTTTCATCGCCCATAACGAATGAAAGAGGTTTTTTATTCCCATCCCTGCCCCCTTTCTCCTGCTTGCCAATCTCCCCGCAAAAGTTTACAATTTCGACACCTTTAACCCGTTTTTATCGTCATGCGGAATTGGTTCCGCCCCCGAGGAGAACACATGCCCCGAAAACAATGGCTCCCCGCCTGGCTGGCGCTCGTCCTGTCGCTGCTGGCCTGCAATTACGTCACCCGCCTGTTCACCCCTGCCACCGAAACGCCAACGATAACCCCCACCATCATCACATCAGACCCCATTCCACCTACGACTACCGAAGAGCCAGGGTCTCCACCTTCCCCCGCCAAAATCGAAGATATTCGCCCCATTCTGGAAAAACTCGGCGGGCAGCCTTGCGAAGAACAGCCCGACCTGACCTGCGTCACCATTGAAGTTCCGCTCAATCACTTCGACCCTGCCAACGCCGAAACCCTTCAGGTTGTGTTTGGCGTCCTTCCTGCATCGGGAGAGCGTTACGGCATGTACATTCAGGCCTTTCCCGGCGGGCCGGGCGGCGAGGGCATTAGTTCGGCCTATTATGATTACTTTGATGAGCGAGTTCTCGAACACTTCGACATCGTTTACTTCGACCAGCGCGGCCTGGGTCTCTCCAGCCCGCTCGACTGCCCGGTTGCCAACGCCTCCGGCACAGAGACTTTCCTCAATGACTATGACAAAGATGGCCTGGAGGGATTGGACACCCCCGAAGAACAACAGCAGGCCGTCGAAGAATCTCGCCAGTTCGTCGAGGATTGCGTGGCTGAAATGGGCATAGACCCTGCCAAACTGGCCTTCTACGGCACCGACCAGGTTGCAGAAGACATCGAAGCCTTCCGCCAGACCATTGGTGACGAAAAAATCTGGCTTTACGGCATCAGTTACGGCACGGCGGTCGCCCAAACCTACGCCGCGGCACATCTCGACCGGCTGAACGGCCTCATCCTCGATGGCACCATTGACCTGACCCTGAGCGGCGAAGAGAGCGCGTATTCACAGGAAAAAGGTTTCGATGAAGTGCTGGTCGCCACCCTCAAAGCCTGTGACGAAGACCCCGACTGCCGCGACGCGCTCGGCGGAGATGCGCTTTCGGTCTATGACGATTTTGCTGAACAGATTGCCGAACAGCCCATTTCGTATGAATTTCCCCTGCCAGACGGCACAAAAGTCAAACGGCTCTTCACCTTTGACCAACTGGAATTCGTAGCCGCCTACCAGATGTACTCGCTCGGAAGCCGCTCTCTTTTCTTGCGCGCCCTGGCCGCCGCAAAGGCCGGAAACATCGTCCCCATGGCGCGCCTGCTCTACGTCCAGGCCAACATAGACCCGGCCACCGGCGAATACGTTGGCGACCCGACCTTCTCCGACACCATGTTCACCAGCGTTCACTGCACCGATAACGCCTATTTCAGCGGCACGCCCGAAGAGCGGGTTGCCAAAACCATCGAAGCAGGGCAGGCCTCCAACGGCACGGTTCCCCGTCTAGATGGAAATATCTATACCGGCCTGACCTGCGCTTACTGGCCCAGTTCGCCCAAAGAACCAGTCAACACCCCGCCGCTGGTGGCGCCAGGATTACCCGTCCTGGTGCTCAATGCCACCCTCGATCCCGCCACGCCGTTCAACGAGGGCAAAGCCGTCTTTGAACGGCTCGACAACGGCTATCACATCTACGTTAAAGGGGGGTTGCACGGCATTTTTGGCTGGGGCGAATCTTGCCCCGATAATTACGTCACCGACTTTCTGGTAGATGGAAAACTGCCCGCGCAGCGCGAAATCACCTGCGAATGGGACCCCGCTGTCATCTATCCGTTCGTTCCACTCATGTCTGAAAACGTCAGCGAGTTTTCAAACCCGGTGGATATTTTCCTCTCCATTGTGGATGAACTTAACCGCACCCCTGAATATTATTACAGCAGCGACGATGAAGAGAACTCGTTTGCCTGCCCGTATGGCGGCTCTTTCACTTTCGGGCCTGACGACAGCGGTATCTATTACTCCTATGAAAAATGCGCCTTCACCCGGGGTTTCGAAATGACTGGCACCGGCGGTTACAACTTTGAGACCAGCGTGGTCAGTTTCTCCGCCGAAATCAGCGGCGCAAAAACCGGCCAGCTCGACTTCAGTTACGACTGGAACAACGGCCGCTCCACCCTGAAAGGTGAATACGGCGGCAAAAGTTATGACGAATAAAGGCGAACATGCCTTTCCTCATTGACGGCCATAACCTGATTCCCAATCTGGGGCTCAACCTCAACGCTTTCGACGACGAGGATGAACTTCTGACGCGTCTGAACGAATATTGCCGTCTTTCACGCAAAGGAAATATGGAAGTTTACTTCGACCATGCCCCACCTGGCAGCCCCAAAAACCGCAAAGTGGGGCTGGTCACCGCCCATTTCGTCCGCCGCCCACTGATAGCAGACGAGGCCATCCGGCAGCGTCTTAAAACCCTGGGGCGCGCGGCCCGCAACTGGAGGGTGGTCTCATCGGACCGACGGGTGCAGGCTGAGGCGCGCGCCGCCGGGGCGGAGGTCATCTCGTCCGAAGAATTTGCCGCCACAATCATACACACGCTGCAGACCGGGCTGCTGCCCCAGGTTAAACCGACTGGCATGAGCGAGCGCGAATTGAGCGAATGGCTGGCGCTCTTTAAGTAAACTGGGGAGCGCGGAATATTCTCTTGAGAGGCTTGAAAAAAAGAGAGTTGCCCACAATCTCTGCGTGATGGCTGCCCGAGCATGCGAAAAGGCCGGCAGCCGGAGAGTTATCTCCCCGGCGAGGCCGGCCTGATGCGAATTTTCAGAAAGGCCCTATTCCACCTCATCCCGCACAGAGGGCATGATGCCCATCACAAGGATGACCAGAGAAATGCCCGCGCTGAGCAGATGAAGAGCGTAACGCAGAATGGCAGCGGCACCCATCATTCGCAGGCCCAGGAAGATGCCCGGCAGCGCGCCCAGCAAAAAGAGGATGGCCAAAACAAGCGCCAGGTTCAACCCAGATTTCTTTTTCCTCCAAACCCAAAAAGCCGCCAGCCCAGCCAGACCCGCGCCAATGACGCCAACCCCATAGTTGATGTAAATCATGGCCTGCCCACCCAGGCCGGGCGCGCGAGTCGCCTGGAACGGGTGGAAGGCGTTGCCGTCAGAACGCTGTAAAAAGTTCTCACTGCCGGGCTGTGGCTGGCGGCCCTGGAATCCCCCGTCCGACGGGGGATTTGCATTTTCAGGAGGGAATTTGCCCACCTGCAGCATCATTCCGGGCAAGCGACCGGCGGACAGGCCACTTAAAACGGGGGTTGCCAGGCTGATGAGAGTGAGCAAGATGAGCAAAATGGTCATGATGAGAAGAGATTTTGGGGTAGATGTTTGCATATTTCACCTGAAAGGCGGCTTGCCGCCCGAAAATTGTAGTTCGAATACCATCTCCAAAATTATTCTGAGCGTAATGCTTCCATCGGATGCAGATTGGCCGCGCGATAGGCCGGGTACAGGCCAAAGAACAGTCCAATCGCCAACGAGAATGTAAAAGCCAGCAGAATGGAGGATGCCGTTACCAGCGAGTTAATCAGCCCAAACGCGCTAACCGTCTGAGCAATTCCCACGCCCAGAAGAATACCGATGAGGCCGCCCAGCAAACTGAGTGTCATCGTCTCCACCAGAAACTGAAGCAGGATGTGGTCTTTGCGCGCGCCGACCGCTTTGCGCAAGCCGATTTCGCGGGTGCGCTCGCTAACCGAAACCAGGGTAATGTTCATAATCCCTATCCCGCCCACCAGCAGTGAGATGGCGGCAATCGCGCCCAGGAAAGTGGTCAGGGTCGTGGTGACCGTGCCAAGCGTTTCAAGCATATCGCTCTGGCTCTGGACACGGAAATCGGCCTCGGCGCCAGGCTCAATTTTGTGCTGGCGGCGCATGATAAAGTTGATTTGGGCCGTGACCGAATCGACTGCCTCAGCAGAGACCGCCGAAACAGCGATGGAATTGACCATTTTTTGGCCGTTGCGGATGGCGTTTGCGCCAAACAGTTTGAGATAGCCCGTCTCAAGCGGAATCAGCACGATGTCATCGGGGTCGCTGAAGCCAGAACTGCCTTTGGCTTTGAGAACGCCAATCACGGTAAAGCGCGCATTGTCGATTTTGACCGTCTGCCCAACCGCATCAGTATTGGGGAACAGTTCCCCAGCAGTGGTTGCGCCCAGCACGGCCACCTGCTTGTTGCTCTGACGGTCCTCGGCGGTGAAGAAGCGCCCGCGCTCCATTTCGTAAGAATAGACCTTCAGATAGTCTTCGCTCGTGCCGGTGACAGAAACGCTATAACTGTCGGTTTCAAAGACAACGGTGCTGCTGGCCTGGTAAACCGGCGCAATTCCGGCAATGTCGGTCAGCGCGGCCTGAAGCGCCTGGTAATCTTTGTAGGTCAGCGCTGAAAAAGCCGGTGGAGCGCCTCCCGCTTGCGGACGCTGCATTCGCCCGGCCTGGATAGAGAGCAGGTTCGTTCCGGCGCTTTGAATCTGGCTGGTGATGTCGCTGGTCGCGCCGTTGCCAATCGCCATCAGCGCGACCACCGCCGCCACGCCAATCACAATGCCAAGAATGGTCAGCCCGGAGCGCAGTTTGTTGGCCATGAGACTGCGCAGAGCGGTGAGGATGTTTTGGGTTAAAAGCATGGTTACATCTCCAGGTCAGGGCGGGGCGTACCAGCGGCGAGTGGGGTAGGGTTAACGGTATCAGACGTGATAAGCCCATCGGACAGGCGCACGATGCGGCGGGCGTGGCGGGCGACGAAGGAGTCATGGGTGACGATGATGACGGTCTGACCGAAATCGCGGTGCAAACGCTGGAACAATCCCATAATTTCCTCGCCGGTTTTGCTGTCAAGCGCGCCGGTCGGCTCATCGGCGATGAGGATGGCTGGCTCGTTGACCAGGGCCCGGGCAATCGCCACGCGCTGCTGCTGCCCGCCAGAGAGTTCAGCAGGGTGGTGTTTCACACGCTCGGCCAGGCCGACCATTTCCAACGCCCTTAAGGCTTTTTCGCGGCTGGCGCGCGCCCCCAGGCCGCTATACCCCAGTGGAAGCAGCACGTTTTCGAGCGCGCTGGTACGCGAAAGCAGGTTGAACTGCTGAAAGACGAAACCAATTTTTCGGTTGCGTACCTGAGCCAGTTGCGAGTCTTTGAGTTTTTCGACCGTCTGCCCATCCAGGCGGTAAGAGCCGCCGGTAGGGACATCCAAACAGCCAATGATGGACATGAGGGTGCTCTTGCCCGACCCCGATGGCCCCATGATGGCGAGCATTTCGCCCTTTTCGATATCAAGCGAGACGCCTGCCAGGGCGTGAACTGCGTTTTCGCCCATCTGAAACACTTTGGTCAGGCTGCGTAGTTCGATGAGGGCCATATCAGCCTCCGATGGGCATCATGATTCCGCCCGGGCCGCGCTGGGGTTGGTCTTGATTGGTGCTGGAGGAACCGCCGACCTGTACCTGGTCACCTTCTTTCAGGCCGCCACTCTTAACCAGCGTGACCAGGCTGCCAGACAGGTCGCCGGTTTCTACATCGACCCGCTGCGTCAGGCCATCCGCGCCAACCCGCAAGACATATTCGCCCTGCGAATCGCTCAATACTGCGCCAACCGGTACGGCCAGGAGGGCGCGCGGCTCGCCGGTAGTCACCACAACATTGGCAGTCGCCCCAAACAAAATGGGCGAATCGGGCCGTTCCACCGCGACGATAACAGTGTACTTGACCAGCCCGCTAACAGTTTGCCCAATGGGGTCAATCAGGGTCACTTTGCCAGTCAAGGTCAGGCCGGGGAGTGAATCGATGGTGATTTCTGCCGGGTCGCCCACTTTGACCTGCGTAATTTCAGATTCGTCGATGGCAAGTTCAACTTTCATGGTCTCGTAATTCACCAGGCCAAGCGCGGTTGTGCCATTCTGAACGACATCGCCAGGTTGTGCGTACAGGACAATCACCTCGCCATCGAAGGGAGCAATGATATACATCGCCTCGGCCTGCTCGCGGGCCGCAGCCACATCTGCTTTCGCCTGCGCCAGTTCCGCCGAAAGTTCACCGTTTTTCAAACGTTCCAGGGTTCGTTTGGCGTTTTCCAGTTCAATTCTGGCTTTTTCCACATTCAGGCGGGCTGTTTCGTAGTCTTCGGGGTCGGGTTTGCCGGTATACCAGTTGAGCGTGGCTTTGAGCGTATTCAGATTAAGTTGGGCATTGGTAAGAGCCAGGGCCGCTTCGGTTTTGCGCGAATCGCCATCTTCCAGGTTTTGTACCATGCGGTAACGGTCGGCGGCGCGAGCAACATTTTGCTCGGCCTGGCGAATTTGGGCTTCGGTGTTCTTTATCAATGCATCAGATGCGCGGGGGTAGTCGAGCGAGGCGTAGGTCTTTTCAGCATCCTCCAGGGTCTGCTGGGCAGTGACTACGTCTAATTCGGCCTGGGTTATATTCAGCGTGTTGTTTTCCAGGTTAGCCAGGGTTTCTTCGGCAGCAACCAGGCTGGCGCGAGCCTGCAAAATGCTGGCGGGGACTGAATCCAGCCGCAGGGTGGCAAGAATTTCGCCCTTTTTCACCTGGCTGCCCGGCTGAACATGGACCGATTCGATAACGCCGCTTGTGCCCCATGAGAGCGTGGTCAATTGCCCGGCGCTGAGCGTACCACTCGATTCGATGCTCGTACCAAGCGTGACGGTTGTCACTGGCTCAAACGAAAGACTGGTCTGAGCATTGGCCTGTCCGGCGCAAGCCGTGAGCAGGAGCGCGGCCAGAAGGAAGAACGGAAGTGCTTTCAAATATTTTTGCATGGGTGATATCCTTTCGGTAGGGTTCGTCAAAATTGGCAGCGGACGATGCCGACCGGGTTGCCGCCACAGGAAGGCATAGATTTCATCTAACATGAACTGTTTATGGAGAACATTGAGTATCTTATGCTGGCCTGACGGCGCGCTTTTTGCCAAACAGGCTGATTCCTTTTTCAAAAATCAGAACGAGAGCGATGATGATGGACAGTTTGAGAAGAGTCCCCAGGATGCCCGCCAGCCCCCCAGCAAGCGAAGCATTGTGTTCATCGTGGTGTTCGCCGCGTTCGGGCATTCCTTCGATGGGTTCGGGGCGGGCCTCATCAGTCATAGCAGAAAAAAGGCGTTCTTCCGGGGTTGGGCTGGATGTGTTTTCGACCGCCAGGTAAAAACCTCCCGCAACCAACGCCGCGATAAACAAGATGACAATCACTTTCAAAATGGTTTTCATGATGACTCCTTTAGAAGATGGATTACCGATATGCGCGGAAGATTGGCTACTCTTCTTCATCGATGTGTACTGGCCTGACCAGCAGGATGGAGGGCTGACGTTTGAACAACCCCGCCATTGGGGTCACAAGATAGCGTCCGAGGTTCGAGACAACCCACTTCGAATGCAAGGCAAAGTGAATACCGAGCAAAACCAGCGATGCATCAGATGTCAGAGAGTGAACGATTCGCCAACTGCGGCTGACTTCGGCAAGTTGAATTCCGAACGTGGACAACACATCTTTTGAAATCATCAAGCCGCTGAACAGCGAGCCGGTCATGGCAACAAAGAACAGCAAATCGATGATGTAATTCAGGCGCGAGCGGTGAAAGAATTTTTTGAAGTATTCGGTAGAAACGCTGACTATCCACTTCCAATGAAACAGCAGATGAGTGACGATGGCCGCGCCAAAAGCGACGGAAAGCCACTCGTGAATGGCGTTCCCGGTCAGGCGTGGGTTGTAGGCAATCAGGAAGGTGATGAAAATGGTCAGGTCGAGCACAAGGTTGGTTTTGTTGGACATGGTTGATTCCTTTCTTCTCCGGTTTCTCCATCTCATCGAAGAATCGGTCAAAAATGGAGAGTGGAGATGCAATATGGTTTTTACAATTGCATTCTAAAATTTCAGGCTGTGAGCCAGCCGTGAAACGTCTGTGAATTTGCTGTGAAAGCGCAACAAGCGGCATGTAGAAACGACTGCGCCAGATTCGTGAGATGAAAGCTCAGCGCCGAGATGAAAGCCGCATGGCGAGCAAAGCACAACGCTTTGTTGTGGTTCTGTTTGGCCTTCTTCAGAAGATTTAGGACGCGATAAAATTTCAAAATCCCCGCCTGTAAAAACCAGAAAAGCCTGTGAAAAGGCTGTGAATAGTTTTCGGGTCAGATGGTTCACAGTCTTTTCACAGCAAAATTTCATATATTTGATGTTGTGATATGATGAATCAAAAGAAAGCAAGCCCATGACCACCGTTTTGATTGTTGACGACGACCAAAAGCTCCTCAAAATGCTCCAGCGCACGCTGGTCTATGAAAATCTGACCGTTTTTACTGCCTGCAATGGACAGGAAGCGTTGCATTTCATCGACGAGCACCGTCCCGACTTGCTGATTCTTGACTGGATGATGCCCAAAATGGACGGCCTGACTCTGCTCCAACAATTGCGCAGTGAAAAAAACAAAATCCCGGTATTGATGTTGACGGCCCGCGACGCCATTGAAAATCGCGTGGAGGGATTGGAAAGCGGGGCTGATGACTACCTGGTGAAGCCTTTCGCGCCTGCCGAGCTGGTGGCAAGAGTTCATGCGCTCTTGCGGCGAGTCGAATCCAGGCCAGAATCGCAGGTCGTTTCGTATGCCGATGTGACCCTCGACCCAACGACCCACCAGGCGTGGCGCGGCCAAACGAAACTTCCGCTGACCGTAACTGAATTCAATCTGCTGCACCTGTTCCTGCGCCACCCGCGCCAGGTGTTGGAGCGGCTCCAAATTTTGAATGAGGTCTGGGGTTATGACTTTGGAGGGGATGACAACGTACTGGAAATTTACGTCGGCTACTTGCGCAGGAAGATGGAAGCAGGAGGCCAACCCCGTCTCATTCAGACCGTGCGCGGGGTAGGATACGTTTTGAGAGAAGAGTAAAACCCTATGTCCATTCGCCTGCGTTTTGCGCTACTTTACAGCATCATTCTGGCCGTCATCCTTTTGTTCATCGGCCTGACGATTTACGGCATTCTCTCGCGCGTTACGTACCTGGCCTTGCAAGACGACCTGCGCCGCGCCAGTTTGGGGCTGGGAGAGGCTATCTTAAGCACGAACAGTCTCAACATGCAAATTCGCCCTCTCATCGGCATTCCGCCGCGCTCCTTCGATGATTTTCCTGAAGACCGCCCTTTCCGTGAGTTACGCGAACGCGAAATTGTACGCATTCTCGACCCCAATGGAAACCTGCTTGCCAGCCCAATGGGCCGCGTTGAAGATGCCCTGCCGCTTGACCAAACTGGCCTGACCGAACTGCAATCCGGGTATGAGTGGTGGCAGACCGCAGCCGTTAACGACCAAACCATGCTCATTTATAACCGTCCACTCATTCAAAACGGCCAGGTTTTATACATTTTGCAATTGGCGCGCTCACTTGAAGAGCGCAACCGTTCGTTAAGTTTCTTTGGGCTGTCTTTTGGTGGAATCAGTCTGTTCATCATTGTCACTGCGCTGGGGGTGGGCTGGCTATTTTCGGGGTTATTGTTGCGCCCTATTGTACAAATCACCCAAACTGCGCAGACCATCGGTCAGGAACGTGATTTCAGCCACCGCGTCCAATATCGCGGCCCGCAAGATGAGGTCGGAAAATTGGCCGCCACTTTCAACAATATGTTGGCGCAGTTGCAAGAAGCCTATGAAAGAGTGGCGCATTCGCTTCAGATGCAGCGTAACTTTGTGGCCGATGTCTCGCATGAACTTCGCACCCCGCTTACCACGTTGCGGGGCAATTTGGGCCTGCTGCAACACAAGCCGCCTCTCCCTATGGAAGAGCAGGTCGAAATTCTGAACGATATGACCGAAGAAAGCGACCGTTTGATGCGCCTGGTGAACGACCTGTTGACCCTGGCGCATGCCGATGCGGGACGAAATCTTGCCCGTGAGCCGCTCGAACTACTTCCGCTTCTTGAAGAAACCTGCCGTCAGGCACGCGCGCTCGACCCTGGCAGAGAAATCATCCTGGAGGCCGAGCCGCTTTCCCTGCAGGCAGACCGCGACGCGCTCAAGCAGATTCTGTTGATTGGATTGGATAATGCGTTTAAGCACACGCAAGGCCGGGTGTGGGTCAACGCCCATCGAAACGGGAAACAGACTGAACTCCACGTTAGAGATGAAGGCCCCGGCATCGCGCCAGAAGCTCTGGCTCACATTTTCGACCGTTTCTATCGCAGTGAAGATAGTCTCACCCTGCCCGGTTTTGGTCTGGGATTGTCCATCGCCAAAGCCCTGACCGAAAATATGGGCGGGACAATCAGGATGGAAAGCGAAGCGGGCAAGGGCAGCGTACTTATCCTATCTTTCCCATCCATGCCATTTTAAAACTCAGCCTGAAAATAAACGGCCGGGAGGTAATCCCGGTTTTTTTGTTTTACCTCGTCACCAAATTCGCAATTTTGCGAGTATACAATCATCACCCCTCACTTTTTTGGAAAAAATGCATGCCTGTCAAAATGCTCAAACTCAGCAATTTGCCCGTAACTTTTGCCCTCCGAAAACGACTATTTGGATGTAACAAATCAAAATTTAAACCAGATTGGAGGCTAAAATGAAACGTTCTTTCTCACTCTTTCTCTCTGTGGTGGGGCTGGCAGGCTTTTTACTGACGGCCTGCAGCGGCAGCGCTCCAACCCTCGCCCAGCAAAAACCTGGCGTAGAATCAGCCCGCGTTCAATTTGTCGGCACCATTGAAACCATGCAAGGCAATCAGTGGACCATCAACGGTCAGGCGGTTGAAGTAAGCCCGGATTTGGTGGATGGAATGACCTTTCAGGTTGGTGATGATGTCAAAGTGGCAGCCGTCATCGATAAAAATGGCGAGGCGCAGGCGGAAAGCATTGAAAAACCAGACGATGATTCTGGCACCAACAGCAATGATGATAGCAAAGACGACACCAGCAGCGACGATGACGGCAACAGCGATGATGACAGCAAAGACGACACCAGCAGCGACGATGATGGCAACAGCAATGATGACAGCAAAGACGACACCAGCAGCGACGATGATGGCAACAGCAATGATGACAGCAAAGACGACACCAGCAATGACGATGATGGCAACAGCAATGATGACAGCAAAGACGACACCAGCAATGACGACACCAGCAATGACGATGATGGCAACAGCGATGATGACAGCAAAGACGACACCAGCAATGACGATGATGGCAACGATTAGGTAACTGTTTCGTCAAAAAACGTCTCCCTGCCTTCCAGGCGGGGAAACGTTCGTATTAATGCAATGATATACTCCAAAGGCCTGACAGATTCTGAGCGCTTGATAACCATGCCTATCCAAACAGAGCAGACTGACCTCGAATCCTTGCGCCGTCTTGAGCCACAGGAAATCAGTGCTGTCTTCGACCGCTATTACCCGGAGGTCTTTCGGTTTGTGCACTACAGACTGACTGACGAACCCGCCGCCGAGGATATTGCCAGCGAAGTTTTTGTGCGTTTATTGGAATCCTTAAAAACTGGCCGGGGACCTCATACCAATCTCAAGGCCTGGCTGCTTCAAACCGCTTTCCATCTCACCACAGATTATCTGAGAAAAAAATATCGCCAGACTGATGCCCCCTTAGCCGAAACGCTTGCCGACGGAAGCCCCAACCCTGCCCTACACTATGAAGACAAGGAGCATCAACACCGCCTGAAGAGCGCTATAGCAACCCTGACCGAGGACCAACAACATGTGCTGGCCCTGCGTTTCAGTCAATCTTATTCTCTTGAAGAAACAGCCACGTTAATGCAAAAAAATGTGAATGCCATTAAGCAACTTCAATTTCGCGCGCTCGCTGCGCTCAATCGTGCGCTGGGAGATAGACTATGAACACGGTATCTCTGTACGATGCGCTCGAAATCTGCCTGCAAGCCCTTGAACAAGGCTCCGATATCGAAGCCTGCCTGGCGCGTTTTCCGGCTCAGGCCGATGAACTGCGACCCATCCTGGAAACCGCCCTCCAGGCGCGGTCGCTTGCGGTCGCAGAAGTTCCTGAAACTGCCTTACGCCGGGGGCGGGCGCGCGTCTTACAAGCCGCCGCCGAGCTGCGCGAACAAGATTCTGCTTCCATGCCAAATCACCGCTGGAAAATCAGTCGTATTTTTAGCCTGGCGCTTGTTTCGATAGTTGTGATGTTTTGCCTGCTGGTTTCGACAGGAACAGGATTGGTGAATGCTGCGGCAGATTCTCTGCCAGGCGATAGCCTGTACCCAATCAAGCGTGCCTGGGAGAACATGCGTTTGTTCATATCAGCCCCAAAGGCCCGGTTGGAGTTGGAAACGCAATTCGAAGACGAGCGCGTTCGAGAAATCAATCATCTCTTTTTGACTGGGCGCGCGGAACAAGTAGAGTTCAAAGGCACAGTGACCGCCCAAACCGTCTCCTACTGGAACATCTCTGGGTTGCAAGTTCTTGTGACAGACCAGGCACAAGTTGAGGGTGAAGTCTTGCCTGGGGCACGGGTACTGGTTTGGGGCCAAACCAAGGCGGGGTTTATCAACGCCGAGAGAATTCGACTATTGACCCCGCCCCTTGTAACTCCCACTCCCCTTTCACGCCCGAGCCCGCCGCCCATTTGGACGCCCACTGCCAGATTGACAGCAACGCAAGTTGTTCCCTCGCCAACCGCAACCATCCAGCAGACGGCCTCGCCGCAGCCCACGCTCACCCAAACGCCCGGAGCGGGCCTTCCTGCCCCAACGAACCTTCCAACAGACACCAACGACGAGGATGACGAACAGGACAGTAACGAGAATGACAACGAGGATGACTGAAAACGCCTGCGCTGCGGCGGCATTTTCCCTCCAGCGTCCTTGAATTTGCCAACAGGTTTCTTAAACAGGTTTCTTAAAAATGTTCCAAACGCGCCGGTTCGGCGCGCTTTTGTGATTCCATGAAGAAACGTATTACAAAATACATTCGTTTATTCATATCAGAATCCGCTACAATCACGCTGAACTCAAATACAATAAGGCCGATGAACGTTTCAACGCCTTTCCCAATTAGCAAAACAAAAATTACTCCCCCGCGTCGCCGGGCGGAGTTGATTTCACGTCCCAGGCTGATTGAGACACTCCACGCGCTACTGAACAAAAAACTGGTACTGGTCTCTGCTCCAGCCGGGTATGGCAAAACATCTCTTCTGATTGATTTCGTCGCCTCGAGCGAAATCCCCGTCTGCTGGCTTTCCATCGATATTCTGGACCAGGAACCGCAGCGCTTTCTGGCCTATCTGATAGCCTGCATCAGAGAACGATTCCCCGACTTTGGGGCCGAATCTCTGGCGTTGCTCAACAACATGACCTCCATTGAGCGGGAAAATGAACGGCTGGCGGTCATCCTGACGAACGAGATTTTTCAAAACATTCGTGAACATTTTGCCATTGTTCTGGATGATTACCAGTTCATTGACCCGATTCTCTCGCTGCGCCTTTTCATCAACCGCTTTATCCAACTGGCAGGTGAGCATTGCCATCTAATTTTGGTCTCCCGCATCCTGCCAGCCTTGCCTGATTTACACCTGCTGGTGGCGCGCGACCAGGTAGGCGGTTTGGGGTTGGAAGAACTGGCGTTCCTGCCAGAAGAAATCCAGGGCTTGTTTGCCCAAAACATCAAACAACCCATCTCCCGTGAAGAAGCCGAATTGCTCGCCGAAGAGACGGATGGCTGGATTACTTCCATTGCTCTGGCTGGTCTCTCCTTTGGCAAAGGCCGCAAAACTCCGGTTGCGCGCACCGGTATCGAACTATACGACTACTTTGCTCAAGAAGTGCTCGACAAACAAAGCCCAGAGATGCGGCAATTTCTCTTAGTCACCTCGTTGTTCGAGGAAGTGGAGGTCGAGATTTGCGAAACCGTGCTGGAACCACTTTTGCCAGAATTGCGAGGCCATTGGCGGGCGTTGTTCGGCGCGGCCCAGAAAAACAATTTGTTTGCCATCCCAACCGGTCGCGAATCAGGTTCGTTCCGTTACCATCACCTGTTCCAGGATTACCTGCAAGCCATTTTACAGGAGGAAAACCCAGAAATTATTCGAGAGGTGATGCGCCTGCTTACCACATACTATGAAAGAGGGCAAAACTGGGAGAAGGTTCATCATCTTTATGAACAAAACGGTGACCTGGATTCTCTGGTGAATCTGCTCGAAACCTGTGGAACGCATCTGATTCGAAATGGGCGTATTGCCATGCTTGGAGATTGGCTTGACCGCCTGCCCGTTTTCCTGGTGCAGCAAAACCCCCGCTTGCTTTCACTGCAAGGCGCCGTCGCCTATACGCGCGGCGAGACTCAGTCTGGCATTTCCTTGCTCAATCAGGCCGAGAAAAGCCTGCGCGCGGCAAACGCCCTCGAAGACCTGGCAGTCACCCTGGTGCGCAGGGCAGCCGCTTTCCGCGACTCTGGCAATTATGCCCGCGCCCTGGCCGATGCGGAAGAAGCGATTGCCATCACCAGCGGCCGTCAGGACTCACATGCGCAATATAACCTGGCTGCCGCCCTGCGTGTCAAGGGAATGGCCTTGTTCCGGTCAGGCCGAACCGCAGAATCGGTCGAATGGCTTGAAAACTCCTTAAATTTGTTCATTGACCTCAATGACCAGAACTACATTCCCATCCTGGAAATGGAATTGGGAGCAGTTCACAACGTGCTGGGCGAAAATGAAGTCGCCGTAAAGTTTTATCTCAGCGCCCTAAAAACCTGGGAGACAAGCGGCAACCTGGGTTGGCAAGCAACTCTGCTAAATAACCTGGGCGTGTTGTATCACCAGGCGGGCGAATACGAAAAAGCTTTTCGCGCTTTTGAAAACGCCCTGGATGCGGCCCGCCGCAGTCATTACATTCGAACGCAGGCAATGACTTTGTGCAGCCTGGGAGACCTGCTGCTCGATTTACAGGAACTCAAACACGCCAGAGAGTGTTATGAGCAATCGCTTGGGATTGCATCCCAACATCAGTATTCTTTCTGGATTTTTTATAACATGGTCGCCCTGGCGCGCGTCGCCAGGCTTGAGAAGCAATATAACGCTGCCGAAAATCTGCTACAAGATTTATTTGGACGAATCAGCCTGGAAAGTTCGGCTGGCGAAGAAGCCCTGTTCCGCCTGGAATATGGCTGCCTGTTGCTGGAGACCAACAAGCCCAAACAGGCCGCCGAGGAACTGACGCTGGCTGCGCGCCTGTATGAGCAGGATGGGCGCATCCTGGAACTCAACATCTGCCGTCTCTGGCTGATTGTGGCTTTGTTTCAGTCAGGTCAATCTGACATTGCCGCGCTGTATGCGCAGGAGTTTGTAACCGCCTACCAGTCGATGAAAGAAACGGCGTCTTTGCACGCGGCCGCCGGGCAAATCAGAAACTGGTTCGAGCAAATTCCCCTGCCAGCAGAGTTATCGGTTACCCTATCCCCTCTCTTTGCCCGCTCCGCTTTATCGATTGCAAAAATTCCAGCCTTGCGAAGAAAATTACGCCAGGTGTCCAGGTCTGCTTTCATTTCACAGCCGCGCCTTAAAATTCACGGCTTTGGCCCGGCCCAGGTGTTTCTGAATGGCAAAAAGGTATCCTTATCTGAGTGGCAGACCCGCGAAACCCGCGACTTATTCTTCTTTTTCCTTCAATCGCCGCCACAGACCAAAGAAGATGTTGCCATTGCATTCTGGCCCGATATCAGCCCAGCGCGCATGAAGATGCGCTTTAAAACGAATATGTATCGTCTGCGCCACGCCATTGGACAGGAAACCATTCTCTTCAAAGATGACCTTTATCGATTCAATACAGAAATCGATTACGAGTATGACGTGGAAAACTTTGAGAAACTCCTGGAGCAGAGCAAAACCGCAGTGAAGGAGGAAGAAAAAATATCCGCCCTCGAAGCAGCCATTGCGCTGGCCAAAGGAACGTATTTATCTGATGTAGACCTGGAATGGGCGGTTGCAAAACGAGCGCGCCTGGAAATAGACTACCATTCAGCTCTATTGCAACTGGCAGGCCTGTACCTCGAGACGAGTCAACCTCTCCGCGCCATCGAAACCTGCCAGGTTCTACTGAAAACCGACCCCTTGCTGGAGGACGCCTACCGGTTGAGTATGCGCGCATCTGCGACACTGGGTGATGTCGCTGCCGTTGCGCGCGTTTATCAGACTTGCCGCGCTGTTCTGAGAGATGAACTGGGGGTCAACCCGTCTGAAGAAACCGAAACACTCTACAAGAAACTGCTCAAACGCTGATTTTGTAGTCACCTTTGTAGCCTGTAGAAGGGTAATCTATGCACAATTCATTTTGCCCATTCACAAAAGGTGACCCATGAAAAACCTGACTGCTCATCTCGCATCCGCTGTTTCTAAAATTCAGAAACAACACGTTCAATTCGTCCTGGCGGCCCTGGTGGTTCTGATGCTCGTTTTGGGCGCAGGCGCGCCGGTGGATGGTGGCGGTATCGGCCATTAATGATTCTCGGCCTCGCTGTCATTGCCGGGGTTCTCGCGGGTCTTTTCTTTGCCAGATGGAACAAAGAGACCTGGCAGCCTCCTGCCCTCAGGCACATTTGGCTGGTGGTTGTTTTTTTTCTGCCACAACTGTTTGCCTTTTACCTGCCTGCCACGCAAAATCTTTTCCCCGCCCCACTCGCCGCCGCCAGTCTGGTCATTTCTCAATTGGGATTGCTCACATTTTGCATCCTGAACTGGCGGCGGGCGGGAATATCCATTCTAACGATTGGATTGCTCCTGAACTTCGTAGTCATCCTTGCCAACGGCGGATGGATGCCCATCAGTCCAGAAACTGTCGCGCAATTGGTTACGCCTGACGCCGCATTGCACCTGGAACCTGGCAAGCGTTTGGGAGCATCCAAAGATATTCTGTTGGCCGCGGATGCGATTGTTTTTCCCTGGCTGGCAGACCGATTTGCGCCTCCCGATTGGATTCCCTATCGCTTTGCATTCAGCGTGGGGGATATCTTCATCGGGGCAGGTGCATTTATTCTCCTGGCTTTCCCGAAACAAAATACGGCATTCCTCCAGAAAGAGAGCACCCATCATGCTAACCAGTCCAATTTTTAAACAGCGTGTTGCGCTTCATGGAAGCGATTCTGAGTTTTGCGAAATCAACCGGGTGCTGGCCGCCGCGGTCGTCAGCCAGAAATTTTGCGCCCTGCTTCTAAGCGACCCGGCCCGCGCAGTGGCACAGGGATATGCCGGAGAACAGTTCTTCCTTTCGGATGCAGAACATGACCTGGTCCTTTCGGCGCGAGGGCTTTCGTTACAGGAATTTGCCCGACAGATTAGTGACAAGGTTTCATCCCGCCCGGTTTTTGCAATGCGGCCCGCAAATTTTGGCAGCGTTGACGCCCAAACGCCCGCATTCTAACCTATGCGACAAACTTCGCTGGCGGCCTGTTGGGGGGAGTACCGCTTTGGCGGCCTGCCTTCAACGCTGGAAGGACTATTACAGGTACTTGCGCTTCGTGACCAGGAAACCCAGGGCCATACCCAACGAGTCACAGGCCTGACCCTGCTATTGGCGCGCAAACTGGGCGTGCCAGAATCTCAAATAGACCTGATTCGCAAGGGTTCGATGTTGCATGACATCGGAAAAATTGGCGTTCCAGACTCAATTTTGCTCAAACCCGGGCCACTCACGCCCGAAGAGTGGGTCATCATGAAAAAACACCCGCTCTATGCTTATCGAATCCTTTCCCGCATCGAACACCTGAAGCCGGCTTTCGAAATTCCTCTTTACCACCATGAAAAATGGGATGGCAGTGGTTATCCGACCGGCTTGAGAGGAAAAGAAATTCCCTTTGCGGCCAGGTTATTTACGTTTTCGGATGTTTTCGATGCGCTCACATCCAACCGCCCTTACCGAAAAGCATGGTCGAGACAAAGAGCCATTGCATATATCAAAGCCCAAATGGGGATTATCTTTGACCCAAGCATCACGCCAGTGTTTGAACGCATGATGGAAGAAATCGAATATCTCTTTTGATGAAACGGGTGGATGCCCAAAAGGGGACAACAGGCATTACAATATCCCCATGAACCGCCTCGCAATCACCAGCCTGACGGCCGCGCTGTTGACCATCGTTTCGTTTTGCATCGGCTGCGCCCCCTTCCTGCCGCTTACCGCCGGTATTTGCTACCCCATGGCTGGCGCGTTGGGGATAATTTCGATGGTCACTGGTTTCCGCGCCCTGCGCCAAGTGCGAACCAGCGGCGAAAATGGACGTTGGATGGCGCTAACCGGCATTTGGGTTGGAAGCCTCTCCATCCTGGCCGTTTTGTGCGCCACCGTCCTCGCCTTTGCGGGCCTCTTTCTGGGCGTCGACTACATCCAAACCCTTTGGCCAACGCCTCCCCCCTAAACCTGCCCTCAAGTTTTCACAGTTCCAATCAGACGAATCACTGCTCGCATAGAATCAATCACTGCTCTCCCTTGCCAATCATGCCCGCCTCGTGTATCCTTGCCGCCGGGAGCGCATAAGTCCCGGTGGGCTTCGCGGTCTTCAAAACCGTTGTTGGGGCGCGTTGCGCTCCAGGGTGGGTTCGACTCCCATGCGCTCCCGCTGGTGGATTGTAGATTGATGATTTGAGATTGGAGATTGGCGGGTGGATGGGCTATCGCAATGTACTGTTCACTGGCTACCAATTACTGATTACTGCTCACTGTTTACTGGATACGGCTATGTCTCTTCCTGATTCTGAAGTTCTCTCTTCCATCGTCTCGCAAGTTTTTCGCATCGAAGATGTGACGGCAGGCGAACAGGAATACCTCTATCGCTTTCGCGGCGCATTGTTACTCGATTCGGTGGAAGCCTTTGACCAACTTTCGCAACGCTTACAGCCTTATGGGTTGACCCCACTCTTTCGCAAAGAAAAGGATGGACGGCAGGTAATTTACCTTGTCCGCAGTCTGCCCGCGCCCAAGAAGTCGAACATCAGCGTCAACATTCTTCTGTTCATTCTGACCGTCTTCAGCGTGATGTTGATGGGCGTGGATGTGAAGGAAACGCCGCCCGATGACGCGCTGGGACTGCTCCTGTTCCTGCTGCGCAACATTTTCACCGGCTGGCCGTTTGCGCTCAGCCTGCTTTCTATTTTGCTGGCGCATGAGTTTGGGCATTACCTGGCCGCCCGCCGCCACAAGACCGCCGCTACCCTGCCTTATTTCATTCCCATGCCGTTTTCCATCCTCGGCACGCTGGGAGCGGTGATTGTCTGGAAGGAACTGCCACGCAACAAGCGTATTTTGTTCGATGTGGGCGTGGCCGGGCCGCTTTCGGGGCTGGTGGTTGCTCTTCCGATACTGCTGTATGGCCTGTCCATATCCAGCCTGGGGCCAGTGCAGGCGGGCGAAGGCAGTTTTTTGGAGGGCAATTCCATTCTGTACCTGCTGGCAAAATTTGTGGTATTTGGGCGTTTTCTGCCGGAACCCGCCACTTATGGCGGCCTGCCTCCCGCGCTTTACTGGCTGCGCTATTTTTTCACCGGCACGCCCGCGCCCTATGGGGGGGTGGATGTGTTCATTTCGCCGGTGGCGCTGGCGGGCTGGGCGGGCATTCTGGTGACGGCACTTAACCTGCTGCCGGTCGGTCAGTTAGATGGCGGGCATATCCTGTATGCGCTGTTTGGCAAAAAATTGCGGCATGCCTTCCCGGTCATCCTCGTTCAGATGGGCATTTTGGGCTTGTTTTGGAGCGGCTGGTGGCTGTGGGTGCTCCTGCTATTCGCCTTTGGGCGGAACTCTGCCGAGCCGCTCGACCAGATTACCGAACTAGACCCGCCACGCCGCGCCCTGGCCTGGCTGATGATTTTCATCTTCTTCCTCGTCTTTACGCCAGTTCCGATGATTGTTTTGGGATAAACTGACCCATGCGCCAACTCCTGCCCCTCGCCATCATCGCTGCCCTGCTGCTTGGCGCCTGTTCCCCTGAAATTACGCTCCTCACCCGTTTGCCTGCTTCCACGCCTACGGCGGAATCCCCCTCCCGGCCAGCCACTGCTACCCCCGCGCCGACCCGTACCCCATCCCCCAGCCCCACGCCGGGGCCAAGGCTCAGCCCAGAGTTGGCGAAAGGCATGGAAGTGGCAGCCTGGTTCGGCGGGGATTTGCCCGGCCTGGAGCCGCTGACCACCGAATTTAACGAAAGCAATCCCTGGGGCGTGAAGGTCTCCCTGGTTTCTCATTCCAATTTGAGCCGTCTGGCGGCGGCGGTTGCCGCCTCGCTGGAGGCGGGTTCGCCCCCCGATTTGGTGATTGCCCTGCCCGAACAATTGCTCGGCTGGCGCGAAGCCCTGCTAGACCTGACGCCCTATGCCGCCCACCCGGAAGTTGGCGCGGCGCGGCAGGATATTTTGCCCGTTTTTTGGGGGCAATCGCTGGCGCAGGGCGTTCAATATGGCCTGCCGGTGATTCGCTCGGCACGTTACCTGTTTTACAACACGACCTGGGCGCGCGAACTGGGCTTTGAATCTGCTCCGCGAACGTGGGAAGATTTCCGCGCGCAGGCCTGCGCCGCCAATGCCGCTTTTAAAGCCGACTCGGACCCCTCCAATGACGGTTTGGGCGGCCTGGCGCTGGAGGTGACCCCCAACTGGCAAACGCCCTACGGCTGGATTCGCGCCCTGGGCGGGGAAGCGTTTACCGAGGGGGCCGCGTTTGCGAGCGATACAAACGCGGCAGCGCTGGAAAAACTGCTGGAACTGCGCGCTGAGGGCTGCGCCTGGCTGCCTTCCACGCTGACTAATTTTGAGCATTTAGCGGCCCGACAGGCCTTGTTCATCAGCGGCAGCCTGAGCGACCTGACGGAACAGCGGGCAGCGTTCTCCAGCGCGGCTTCGAGCGATGCGTGGACGGTCATTGCCTTCCCCGGCGAGCGGCCCGCCGCGCCGGTGTATGGGCTGGATGCGGCGGTTTTCCAGTCGGATGCCGGGCGGCAGATGGCGGCCTGGCTGTTTTTGCGCTGGCTGCTAGAGCCAGAAAATCAGGTCAAACTGGCGCGGGCGGGCGGGCTGTTCCCGGCAAGCAGCGCCGCTTTCGATTTGCTGAAAAGCGACTACGCCGCCAACCCCCAAAAAGGTGCGGCGGCGGCTTTACTGGCCAATGCGGTGGGGTATCCACAACTGGCGCGGTGGGGGCTGGCAAACAAGGTGCTGGCCGATGGCTTTTTGTATCTGCTACGGAGCTTTCCCAATGTTTCGGCGCGCGAGGCGCTGGAGCAGATGGACGCAACCATAAACGATTTGACGAAGTAATTTGCATCCCCCCCGCCGTTTTTGCCCAAAATGGCCGGTTTTTGGCAGGGGGGTACGCAAAATTGAGGGCCGCTTTTCATTTTGCGCGGCGCGCTTCTTGATTTTGGAAAGAGTTATGCTAAAATTCAAACATCCGCCCCAATTTGCTCAACTTTCCAAAATCTGGTTTGCGAACAAAAGGAGGGGTTCAGAATCACAAATGCCCATCAGGGCATTAAGACGTAACTCATCACCGCGCATAATGGCAAGCAGATAAGTTCAGAATCACAAATGCCCATCAGGGCATTAAGACCCACGGACGTAAGAGAGATTTCCGCGGAGACCCGACACGGTTCAGAATCACAAATGCCCATCAGGGCATTAAGACGGCCCCATCCGAAAAGATGGGCGGTTTATCACTACGTTCAGAATCACAAATGCCCATCAGGGCATTAAGACTCACCCAAATTTTTACAAATTCTGGGGAAGAGAGGATTGTTCAGAATCACAAATGCCCATCAGGGCATTAAGACCCGCAGCGGATTTGGGAGATTCACCGCGCTTTTTGACGAGTTCAGAATCACAAGCAACGTAGCCCAAGAGAGTATCTCGCGCTACGGAATCTCACAATCAACTCATCCCCGCATCAGGACAGAGAATTTTTGATTTCAGGATAGATAATTTTTGCTTGAAAACCTGAAATTGCCTGAAAAATCGCCCATCCCCAATCTACCCGTCTACAATCATCCATCTACCGTCCCTTGCCCCCACGCTGCCACCCGGTTGCGCCCGCCCTGCTTGGCAAGGTAGAGCGCCTGGTCAGCGCGCATCACCAGTTCTTCAGGGGTTGCGCCATGCTCCGGATAAGCGGCCACGCCGAGAGAAATGGTCGCCCTCAGCGTTTGGCCCTGAAAGTGGATTTCCAACCGCTCAAACAAACTGCGCAGTTCCCTGGCGCGGCGCGCGGCGCTTTCCAGCCTGGCATCAGGAAGCACGAGAATAAATTCTTCACCCCTAAAGCGGCAGGCGATGTCGGTGGGGCGCACATGCTGACGAATCAGTTCGGCCAGCGCTTGTAGCAGCAGGTCGCCAGCCAGATGAGTGTATGCGTCGTTAAATTTCTTAAAGTGGTCAATATCCAGCATGACGATGCTGAAACGCTTTTTCCGCGCCCGGGCATCGGTCAACAAATTGGAAAGCTGCTCATCCAGATAACGTCGGTTATGCAGCCCGGTGAGCGGGTCACGCAGCACCAATTCACGCAATTTTTCCTGCAAGGATTCCACCTGAGAGAGTTGAACTTGTAAAGCCGCGTTCGCCATTTCGAGCGAGATTTGAGCCTTTCGGCGCATCTCCAACTCTTCCTGCATTTTGCGATACAGACGACTGTTTTCAATGGCGCTGGCGGCCTGAATGGCAATCAACTCCAACAGGCGGATATGCTCCGGCGTATAAGAATGCGCGGCACGGGTCTGCATGGAGATAACGCCAATTACATTGTCATGAATCAGCATCGGAACGCCAACGTAGCAGCGAGTCGGTTTGCCGCCCAGGCGGATAATCTGATACCGCGTCTGCGCTTCGGGGGCGAACACATCGGGCAGGTACAAGGTCTTCTTGCCGAAAACCACCTCGCCGCTCAGGCCAGGAGTCGCGCGAATATCGCGCACAGCAACCCGCTTAAACTTACCCTTATCCCAAAACAAAGGATGGCTCAACATAGAAGTGGCGCTGTCGTATAGAGCGATGTAGAACGCATCCATCGGCAACACCTGACGGCATTTCTCGAACAGGACGTGCATCACCCGCTCCAGGTCTATCTCACGCGAGAGCGAAAGCCCAATATCATATAAAATAGAAAGCTCGGTCGCGCGCGCCCTGGTTTCCTCGAACAAACCAGCATTTTGCAGGGCAATGGCGGCCTGCAGGGCTATCGTCTCAAGCAGTTCAATCCGCTGCGGCAAAAAGGCATTTGGCTGATAACTTTGCCCCGAAAGCACGCCAATAATCCGTTCCCCTACCAGCAGGGGAATGCCCAGATAAGAACGGGCATGATGATTTCTATCGGTATGAACCGCCGCATATTTGCGGCGCGCTTCGGGCGCATCCACATCGGGCAGGTAAAGCGTCTGACCCGTTTTAATCACATGCGCTGTCAGGCCGCCTTCCCTTTTGTGAATATTGCGGACTTTATCCGACCGTGAAAGGCCCCGGTCATAAAATTGCAGAAACTTGAACGTCTCGGCGCGCGGGTCATAGAGCGCCACGCTGAAAACATCAATGAGCGGCTCAATTTGCTGGCATTGAATTCGCAAAGTGGTCAATACGCTGTCCAGTTCCAGTTCATGCGTAATAGCCCGGCCAATGATATTCATAGCCGCCATTTGCTCGGCGCGCTCGCTGGCCTGCGCCTCGGCGCGCTGCCGTTCGTCCAGCTCGCGCCGGACGGTTTCATACAATCGCGTATTTTGAACAGCCACCGCCACGCTCGCCGCAATTGTCTCCAGCAAACGGATATCGTTGTCGCTAAAGGCATGTTCGCGCTCAAAATCCTGCATGCTTATCATGCCAATCACTTGCTCATGGGCAATCATGGGCGCGCCTATCCAACTTTTTGGCACGCCATACGCCTGAGCCATGCTGAAATCGGCGCCCAGTTCACGAGCGCGTTCGGGCAGGTTTTCATCAATCAACAAAGTCTGGCGCTGCTTTAAAACGCGCGAGGTCAAACCGACTCCCATCGGCATGGGCGGCGCATCCACCAACTGGCCGCGAATGTTCCAGTAAGGGGTCAGAATCAGGCCGCGCTCGGCGTCATACAGCGCAATCAGCACCGAGCGATGATTGAAGGCTTCGGAAATTTTTTGCCCAGTCAGGGTCAACAGGCTGGAAAGTTCCAGCGTAGAGGCCGCCGATACGATGATGGCATTGACCACCTCCAGTTCTTTCAGACGCTGGATGAGTTCGGCTGCGTGCGGGCTGGTTTGCAAGGGCGTTGGCTGGCCTGCTGGAGAATGTGAAAGAGAAAATTTTTCTAACTCGCCCATCTTAATTCGATTATATCCGTTTCATCGCTGCGAGGCGTAACAATTTCGCAACGTCCTTGCGCCAAAAATTACAAAATTGACATCTCCCCTGGCCTATTGTATCCTTTCTGCATGGACATCGACATCGAACTCTACCGAAGAGAAGCGCGGGTCTCCTCCAGCCCTCTGGTACGGCTCTCGGCCATTGATATTGCGCCCGACCGGCCGCGCCGCACGCTCGTCTTTCTGCATGGCTTTGGCGGGCAGGCCGCCCAATGGCGCTATCAATTGCAAACATTCTCGCGCGAGAACCGCGTCATCGCTCTCGACCTGCGCGGGCATGGTCATTCTGACCAACCGCCCGGCGCCTACGACATGACCGAAATCCAGACCGACCTGAAAGCCGCGCTCGAAGCGCTCAAAGCGCAGGCGCCGTTTACACTGGTTGGGCATTCCTTCGGCGGCGCAATTGCCACCGAGTTCGCCCTGCATCACCCAGAACGGCTGGAGCGGCTCATCCTGATTGCGACAGCGGGGGAATTCAAACTCAACCCGTTCTACCGCTTTGCGCTCAGCCTGCCCGTTAGCCTGCTGCGGTTGATTGGGCCGTTCACCCGCTCGTGGCTCGCCGCCCCGCCGCACGTTCTCAAACCCTTTTACCACAACAACCTCTCGCGTTTTTATGGCTGGGACCTGTACCCGCGCCTGCAAGTTCCCACCCTGGTCATTCGCGGTCACCGCGATTACATCTTCAAAACCCCCCTGTTCGAACGCGTTACCCGCTCCATCCCCGGCGCGGAAGAAGTGGATATTGGCGCATCGGGCCACCTGGTCATGCTGGAGCGGCGCGAGGCCGTCAACCGCGCCATCGAGCGCGCTTTAGAAGGCCGCCAGGCGGCGCAAAAGAACTGGCGCGAATCTGCCCCTGCCTTCCAATCCACATCCAGCCACGACGCGCTGCGCCGCGAACGTCCCTGGCTGGCGCATTATGAACAGGGTGTGCCATACACCATTGGCGTTCCACAAATTCCACTTCACCACTTGCTGCGTTCAGCGGTCAGGCGCTTTCCCAACCACCCCGCGCTGATTTTCGAAGGCGCAAAGCTTTCCTACCGGCGGCTCAACCGCGAGGTCAACCGCTTTGCCAACGCCCTGCTCTCGCTGGGGCTGACCAAAGGCGGGCGCGTGGCGTTGCTGCTGCCCACCATGCCGCAGATGGTCATCGGCTTTTTTGGCACGCTCAAGGCGGGCGGCGTGGCGGTTTTCGTCCCCCCCACCAATCAATCCGAAGAAATGGCGCGCCAAATCCGCGACGCCGAACCTTTCGTCCTCGTCACCCTCACCCGCTGGGCCGGTCTGGCCGAGCAAATTCGGGCCGAGGCGGGCGTTCCGCATGTCGTCTTCAGCGATGGCGGCGACTACCTCGCTCCCATCCAATACTGGATTTCGCGCTGGCGCAATCGCGGCCTGATTCCACCTGGCGCGCTGCGCTGGCATCGCTGGCTCTATGGGCAAAGCGATAAATCTCCGGCGGTGGATGTCTTGCCCGAAGACCTGGCCGTTATCCAGTATACTGGCGGCACCACTGCCGAAGCCAAAGGCGTTATGCTCTCGCACCGCAACCTGGTGGCCAACGCTCTGCAAACCCGCCAGTGGATGCCAGCCGCCATCGAAGGCCGCGAACGCTTCCTGTGCGTCCTGCCGTTCTCCCACTCCTACGGGCTGACCGCCACCCTCATCGTCCCCATCACCATCGGAGCAACCCTCATCCTCAAGCCGACCTTCAACACCGCCGAAGTCCTCAAAGCCATTCGCCGCTACAAGCCGACGATTTTCCCCGGCGTGCCGAGCATGTACGTTGCCATCAACAACTTTCGCGGCGCGCGCAAATATGGGCTGTCCTCCATCCGCGCCTGCATTAGCGGCTCGGCGCCCCTGCCGGTAGAAGTTCAGGAAGCCTTTGAGAAGCTCACCAAAGGCCGGTTGGTCGAAGGCTACGGCCTCACCGAAGCCTCGCCCATCACCCACGCCAACCCGCTGGAAGGAATGCGCAAAGTAGGCAGCATTGGCGTTCCACTGCCCTCCACCGAAGCCCGCATTGTAGACTTGAAACACGGCACAAAAGAAGTCGAAACCGGTCAGATTGGCGAACTGGCCGTGCGCGGCCCGCAGGTGATGATGGGCTACTGGCGCAACCCCGAAGCCACCCGCCACGTCCTCACCGCCGATAACCCTTCGAACGGCGCAGGCGGCCCCTGGCTGCTGACCGGCGACGTAGCCGTGATGGATGGAGACGGCTACTTCCGCATCATTGCCCGCAAAGCAGACCTGTGGTATCCTGAAAAACCGGGCAACCCCGCCTTCCCGCGCGATGTAGAAGAAGTTCTGTACGAAATCCCGCAGGTCAAAGAAGCGGCGGTCGTGGCCGTGGCCGGGCAGCCAATTGCCTTCGTCATCGCCACGAACGAACGCCCCCCTGCCGATTCCATCATCGCCTACTGTAAGCGCCGCCTGCCGCCCGGCATCGTCCCGCGCCTGGTCGTCTTTGTGGATGATTTCCCGCGTACTTTTATTGGTAAAGTGTTGCGGCGCGAACTCGCAAAACGATATGAACAATCGCGCCCTCACTGAAAATCATGTCCATTTTGTTCAACAAGGCCAGGGCGCGCCAGTCATCTTAATTCATGGGCTGGCCGCCTCGCTGTTAGATTGGACTGAACTCCTCCCCACGCTGGCCTCCAACGGTTATGCCGGATACGCGCTTGACCTGCTGGGGCATGGGAACAGTTACAAACCCCCGCGTCTCGAAGATTATCATATCGAAAACGTCTTCGACCATTTCCGCGCCTGGCTGGAGCAATTGCAGCCCGCCTCCCCGCTGATACTGGTCGGCCATTCCCTGGGCGGCTACCTGGCCATGGAATATGCGCTGCGTTATCCGGGCCGCGTCCGCGCCCTGGTGCTGGGCAACCCCTTTTACAGTCTTCAGCAACTGCCCGCGCTGCTGCGAATCCACTATCAAAAGCCGCGCATCAACAGCGAGATGATTAACCGCGCTCCCGAATGGGTCATTCGGATGGTGGTTGACCTGACCAGTCTCTCCATTCGTAATGGCTATGTTCTGCCCGAAAAAGTGCGCAAACAGACCGCTCTCGATTACAAACGCGCCCATCCTGGCATCTTCAACCTTCCCACCACCATTCGAGATTTATTGCCCCTTGCGCCGCGCATCCACCTCCCCAGCCTGGTGCTTTGGGGCAGCCGCGACCAAACCCTGGCCCCGGCCTCCTTCCCCAAACTGGCCGCCAGCCTGCCGAACGCCCAAACCGCCACCATTAAAGCCGGTCACGTCCCGCATCAGTCGCACGCGGAAGAATTCAATCGGCGAGTGTTGGGTTTCTTGCAAAACCTCCCCAACAGCCATTAAAGTTTCAACGGTTTGAATGCGCCATTAATCTTTTATCAGCCCACCGTGGTAAACCAATTCATACACAAGCACGCCCTCGCGCTCAATCCACTCCTTGCCGTGAAAGTGAGTCAGGTCGCCTTCGCTGGTATCCACATAAGTGAATGGTCCCTCGCTGTAGCGGAATCCGCCTAAAAAGCGTTTTTCCTGGTACATGCGCGAGAGACTGGCCTTAATCATCTGTCCAGTTTCAGCGCCAGTTATCCGTTCCGGGCGAAGGATGTAGCCATAGTAATTCATTGCCCAAACGGG
Source organism: Anaerolineales bacterium (assembly GCA_034434535.1). GTDB lineage: Bacteria > Chloroflexota > Anaerolineae > Anaerolineales > Villigracilaceae > UBA5195. The sequence goes on from DAOTZC010000002.1 coordinate 75,190, forward strand.
TTTCTCGTGATAGAAAACCACTTCCTGGCCAATAAAATCTGCTCCACCAAAATAGCTATCCATGTAAAGCCAGTCGCCCTCAGAATAGCGCAAATCATGTGAACCAGGGCGGCTGGACGCGCTCTGCGCCCCGCTGCCCACATACGTTGCCGCCTTGGCGCGGACGATGAAATCATGCAAGGATGTTTGAAAGTTGGCGTTCATCTTCCCAATTACTCGCTAACTGGTTAATCCAAATTTTCGGGCCGCCGCAAGCATTTCTGAATCGGCAGTATCATCCATACGCCGCAGAATACCCGAGACCAATTCTACAGAGAGCATGCCACGCGCATACTCTGCCAGGCTAGAGAGGATTCTGGCGTAAGATTGGGGTTGAGCAGGCAATTGGTCAACCCATATTTTGCCTTCTTCCAGGTAAAGAACGCAGGCTTCGCGACTCGCCGCAGCGCGAAACACATCATCAAACACGCCTGAAACCGTTCCTCCCCCCATTTTCATAACGGCTTCATGCAAAGCCGACACCACCCGGCTAAAATAATCTAACAAAAGTTTTTGCTCTCGCGAATCAAAAACAAGCGTGTGAGAAGCAGAGATAAACCTGCCTGCTGTTTCCTTCGTAACTACGGCATCAGGCTGATATTCGACATCACAGGCAATATCTGCGCCGGTATACTCGCGCAGGTCGTTAAAATTAGCCCGTCCGCGCAACCAGCCCGAAATCTCCGCGCCATCGGCGTAATATTTCGTAATATATTTTTCGATGCTTCCAATGCGGGAGGTATGCAAATCAGCCAGAATCGCCTGGGTATCGTGTTGCGCCATTTCCAAAACTTGCCCAATGGGCATTCCCATCACATCCGATGTGCCAGCAAAGCGCAATCGAGACAAGTTGTAATTGGCAAAAACAACTCTGTCGGTATCGTCAATAAAAATCATCACTTTTTGCAAATCTGCTGCTGGCCTGGCTTGCGGCGGGAGAGCTTTTTGTTTCGGCTGCGCGCTGTCTGAGAGTAACCGGTAATTAAGCAGTACGCCATAGGTAATCAGCACATAGGCGGTTAGATTTCCCATATCGACAATAAAGGTCAACCAGGTCAAGCGGCTATCGGCAACATAGAATCCGTTCCAATCTGCATAGGTGAACAAAATATCAGAAAAGGAAAGCGTCGCCAACCCAACGGCAAGCACCGCCCAGGGTATGGCGAACTGTCCTCCCGCAAACAACAGCGCCAATAACAGCGCGGCAAATAAGACCAACAGGTCAGCAACAAGATAAAAAACGTTCAATAGCAAAATCAGCAGGTCACCAGCCTCGCCCGATGCAAGAATGGGGAGAATGACCCACGCAAAAACGACGACGAAAATAACGAGTAAAGTTCCCAACAAAATCCGCGGCAGCATCAAATTCCACTGGATTTTGAGCGCGCGATAACGCATGGTGGCAGAAATCAGCACCATGATATAGCCTGGGATCCAGAAAGCATCTGCGATGGATGGGTAAGGAGTTTCAGCCAGGATATATGATAAAAACGTCCACAGCAGTTCAGCCATGGTCCATAGTCCAATGCCAATGCTCAGAAAGGCCCATTGCCGCTGGCCAGATTCATCTTTCCCCAACAGCGCCCACACGCCAATTGCCAGCCAGGTTGCCAGCAACGCATATCCCGCCGTAAGCAGATTTGTAATCGTCTCGAGGGGATTGGGTTGCCCCAGATGGATGAGATAGGAAGCAGCCATGCCGCCCAGCAAGAGCAGGCTGAACCCCTGGAATAATGTAACTTGCCAGTTGATTTTTGTATTCATTAAATGTTGCTTTCTCTATAACGTGGAGGAGATTTCAGATTCCATCTCCTCCTTCGCTCTGGCATTTTTAAGGACTCTGCAATGAGAGCGAGTCACGCAGGTTGCCGTGACAGGGGTGAAAGCGGCTCATCCCGTCCCAAACTGCCGGTCGCCCGCATCCCCCAGGCCTGGGACAATATAACCTTTCTCATTCAGGTGGTCATCAATGGCGGCAAGGTAAATTGGCACATCGGGGTGTTCCTTTTGCATCCGGGCAATGCCTTCGGGCGCGCCAATCAGCCCGACGAATTTGATTTTCTTAACGCCCCAGCGCTTGAGCACCTCCACGGTGGCAGTCGCCGAGCCGCCTGTAGCCAGCATGGGGTCAAGAATCAGGCAGACAGAAACGGTAGGCTCAGTCGGCAGTTTGTTGTAATATTCCACCGGCCGCAGGGTCTGCTCGTCACGGTACAGGCCAATATGCCAGACTTCCGCTTGTGGCATTAATTCCCAAATTCCCTCCACCATGCCCAACCCGGCGCGCAAAATTGGCACCAGACCAATTTTTTCTTTCAACTCATAAGCCGTCATCGCCTGAAGAGGGGTTTCAATTTCACGCGGAACGACGACCAGGTCAGCGGTCGCCTCGTAAACCATGAGCGCGGCAATTTCCTGCACCAGTTCGCGAAACTTTTTAGGGTCGGTGTTTTTGTCGCGCAGGCGGCTGAGCTTGTGCAACACCAGCGGATGTTTGGATGCAAAAACATTGGACATATCGTCTCCTGAAAAACAAGTTACTTTATTATATCTTCAAGATGATGTTTGTCCCATGACTTGCAAGCCGCTTTTCATTACACTGATAACGAAAAGGAAGACATCATGAAACTGACCGGCTTGCACATTTTGCTAACGTATCAGTGTACCCTCGAATGTGACCACTGCTTTGTATGGGGCAGCCCGCGCCAGAAAGGGGTATTGACGATTGAACAAATTCATGAGGTGTTGCGCCAGGCGCACGAAATTGACAGCATGGAATGGGTCTTTTTCGAGGGCGGCGAGCCATTTCTATACTACCCGGTGTTGCTGCGCGGCGTACAAATTGCAACGGCGGCAGGATTTCACGTCGACATTGTCTCGAACGCTTATTGGGCCACCACCTGCAATGATGCGCTGGCCTGGCTAAAACCCTTCGCGAGCCTGGTCGAGGAATTGACCATCAGCAGCGACCTGTACCACCACAACGAAGCCGACAGCCTGCACGCCCGCCATGCCGCCGCTGCCGCCGAACAACTCGGCATCCACATTGGGCGCATCTGCGTGGCCCAGCCCGAACAAACCAACGCCCCTCATTCCGTCGGGCAGCTCCCCGAAGGCGAATCCGAGGTGATGTACCGAGGCCGGGCGGTCAGCAAGCTCGTCTCCCGCGCGGTTTTGCAACCCTGGGAGCGGTTTACCACCTGCCCGCACGAGGATTTACGCGAGCCGGGCCGGGTACACCTGGACCCATTGGGAAATTTACATCTCTGCCAGGGAATTTCGATTGGGAACATTTTCCAGCGCCCCCTGCGTGAGATTTGCGATTCCTACGACCCGGAAGCGCATCCCATTTGCGGGCCGCTCCTGACTGGCGGCCCCGTCGCTCTGGTAGAATCCTATCAATTGCCCCACAAACCGGCCTACGCAGATGCCTGTCACCTGTGCTACGAAGCCCGCCTGGCCCTGCGCAAACACTTTCCACAAATTTTGTGTCCTGACCAGATGTACGGAGCATGAACCAATTTTCCCAAAGACTGGCGGAAAACCCGCCAGTCTTTTTTGTTAACGCGGTAGAATGGAAGAAATCACGGAGGTGGCGCATGGAATATCGCAATCTTGGAAAATCAGGCGTCAAAGTCTCGGTCATTGGTCTTGGCGCCAATCGCTTTGGGTTAGAAACCGTTCCCCAAGCCGCCGTCAACAATATGATTGACGCCGCCCTGGACCTGGGTATCAACTTCATCGATACGGCGGATATTTATACCAAAGGCCAATCCGAAATGACACTCGGCAAGGCCCTGAAAGGCCGCTGGGATAAAGTGGTGCTGGCCACCAAATTCTTCATGGAAACCGGCTCTGGCCCAAACGACCGGGGAGGCTCTCGCTACCATCTAATGAATGCCATCGAAGCAAGCCTGACGCGCCTGCAAAGCGACCACATCGACCTGTACTATCTGCATCGCTGGGATACCTCCACTCCCATTGAGGAGACCTTGCGCGGGCTGGACGACCTGGTACGGATGGGCAAAGTGCGCTACATCGGCGCATCGAACCTGGCCGCCTGGCAACTGGCCAAAGCCAACTTGCTGGCCGAATTTCGCGGCTGGACGGCCTTCGTGGCCTTGCAGTCACATTATCATCTGCTGGAGCGCGAAGTCGAACAGGAAGTCCTGCCCTATTGCGTCGAACATGGGGTTGGGTTTGTGCCATATTTTCCACTGGCGGGCGGGTTCTTGACGGGAAAATACAAACGCGGTCAACCCGCTCCTGCTGGTTCGCGCGGCGAGAGCAGCGAGTATGTCAAAAATTACATGACCGAGACCAACTACACCAAAATCGAAAAACTGGAATCCTGGGCAGCCGAGCGCGGTCATACCCTGGGTGAGCTGGCCCATGCCTGGTTACTGGCCCAACCAGGCGTCTGCTCCGTTATTTCCGGCGCAACCAGGCTCGAACAAGTCCAGGCCAACGCCAAAGCCGCCGGCTGGCAGTTGAACGCGGAAGATGTAAAAGCAGTCAATGACTTAATGGTTGAGGCCTGACTTCGCCAGGCAAAAACCAGGCCCTGTCCAGGAGACACCGGCCACCCATTTTGGGCATCGCATCACCATGTAGAATGTGTGACTAAAAATTCGAATCTTTTTCGAAATCTGTACGCAACGAACGACAGGAGGTAGTGATGGAAATTCTCGGCATCGATGTGGGCGGTTCGGGCATCAAGGGCGCTCCCGTCAACACGGAAACCGGCATGATATTGGTGGACCGCTATCGCGTTAAGACCCCCGAAGGCGCAGAAACCGGCCCGGTGGCAGAAACCATCGCCCGCATTGCGCACCATTTTTCATGGAATGGCCCCATTGGGGTCGGGTTTCCTGGCCCCATCAAACATGGCGTGGTCAAAATGGCCGCCAACATCTCCAGCGCATGGGTAGGAGTCAATGCCAATCAGTTGCTGGGGCAGGCAACCGGCTGCCCCGTCACCGTCATCAACGATGCTGATGCCGCCGGATTAGCCGAAATCACTTTTGGCGCAGGAAAAGGCGTGCGCGGCGTGGTCATCATGGTCACGCTGGGAACCGGCATCGGTACCGCCATTTTTACCGATGGCAAACTGCTCCCCAATGCCGAGTTCGGCCACCTGGAAATTCAGGGATATGACGCAGAAACACGCGCCTCGGACGCTGCCCGCCAGCGCGATGAACTCTCCTGGAAAAAATATTCCAAACGCCTGAACCGCTTTTTCAACGAGATGGAAAAACTATTCTGGCCCGACCTGTTCATCCTGGGCGGCGGCATCAGCAAATATCATGAAAAATACCTGCCGCTGCTCAAAGTCGAAACGCCTATCATCCCGGCTCAATTCTTAAACGAAGCCGGCATCGTTGGAGCAGCGCTGGCCGCCCACCGAGAATGCTAAACCCTGATAATAAACATCAGCGCCGCATGAGATATGCAGCGCTGACAATGGGGCTGGTATAATTTTTGGTGCCGAAGGAGGGAATCGAACCCTCACTCCTCACGGAACACGATTTTGAGTCGTGCGCGTCTGCCTGTTCCGCCACTTCGGCAAACGTAGCGCAAATGGGTAATTTGCGCTACAGTGCCGTAAAGTATATCACTCTCTCAGATAAGGTCAAGATGAAACTCGGAATTATCGGACTGCCCCAATCGGGCAAAACCACCCTGTTCAATGCCCTCACCCGCAGCAACACCCCCACCACCGCCTCCGCCGGGCGCATCGAAGTCCATACCGGCGTGGTCGATGTCCCCGACCCGCGCGTGGACAAACTCTCCGCCATGTTCAAGCCCAAAAAGACGATTTACGCCAAAGTGACGTATGCCGACATCGCCGGGCTGGATGGCACGCAAAAAGGCATCTCCGGCCAGTTGCTCAACACCCTGGCCCAGATGGACGGTTTTATTCATGTGGTGCGCTGTTTCGAGGACGAGAACGTGCCACACCCGGCGGGTTCGGTCAACCCGGCGCGTGATGCCGAAGCAATGCTCTCGGAATTGCTTTTGAACGATTTGGTGGCCGTCGAACGCAAACTGGAACGTCTGGTGGATGAACGCCGCAAGGGCGGCACCGACAAAACGCTGAACGAGCGCCAAACGGTACTATTCAACCGTTTAAAGGAGGCCCTTGATGCCGGAATGCCCCTGCGCAAGCTGGAATTTTCTGCCGATGACCAGAAGGAACTCGCCAGCTACGGGCTGCTGACCCGCCGACCGATTCTGACGGTTTTCAACCTGGGCGAAGGCCAAACCGCCCCCGCGCTTGAACTCGACCATGCGACAGCGGCCCTGCCCGGCAAATTGGAGATGGAAATTGCCCAACTGCCGCCCGAAGACGCCGCACTATTCATGGCTGAATACGGCATCACCGAACCAGCCCTCAACCGCATGATTCGCCTGTCCTTCGACCTGCTCGGCCTGCAAGTCTTTTTCACCGTTGGTGAAGACGAAGTTCGCGCCTGGACCACCCGCCGCCATGCCACCGCCGTCGAATCGGCGGGAGAAATTCACACCGACCTGGCGCGCGGCTTCGTGCGGGCCGAAGTGGTCGCTTATGACGACCTGGTTGGCCTGGGCAGCATGGCCGAGTGCAAAGCCAAAGGTAAATTCCGGCTGGAAGGCAAGGAGTACATCGTCAAGGATGGCGACATCGTCCATATTCGGTCGAGTCTCTAAAGCCAGTTACGAGGTGACCAACGTCATCTCGTAATTTTTTTGTAAACCTGGATGGCCTGGTTTTTTGCAATAATTAACCAGTGTAAAAAAGGAGGGTCTCATGCTACGTAATCTGCGCTATAGTCTGTCTGTTTCTGTTTTGATTCTGGCCACGCTGGCCTGTAATTTGCAAAGCTCGGCCTCCACGCCCCCGCCAGCCGCCGCCACCGCCGTAGATGCAACCAAGATTGCGCTCGAAATCCAGGCGACGCAGATGGCGCTCCAGCTGACGCAGGTGGCGCTGGCAACGGATGTTCAACCAACCCAGCCTCCTCCACCCACCGAACAACCGCCAGCAGCCCAACCTGCTCCGACTGACCCGCCGCCCACCGCAATCCCGCCCACTTCAGCACCCGACATGGAAGGGTTGATTAAGAATGCGAAAATCCTGGTGTATGAGGACGCGGGCAACGCGAGGCTGTCAGAGTGGGTCAAGGGAACGCTCGACTTAATGGGACTGAAATATGTACACGATGGGGACCGGATTGGCGATTTCATGTCGCATCTCAACTCGAGTACCCAGTGGGATTTGATTATTGTTGCCGCTGAGAGCCGCTCAGGGGTGCAGGGCGAATTCTGGGATGTGATTACCCCGAAAGTGACCGGTGATAAAGCCGCCCTCATCGTCGAGATGTGGTATCTCTCGGATATCGCCAATGGCCGCATCCGGTCTTTAACCGCCAAGTGCGGCATCGAATTCCAGAAAACACGCACCTATGTCGAGTCAATTTACACCCTCGACCCGGCCAACCCGCTCTTTTCCACGCCCAATGGCGGTTTTTCGCTGACCAATTACAAAACGCATTGGAATGATAAAGGCGGCGATTATGTGCGCCTGAGCGGAGGCGGCGATGCCACCCTGGTGGCGGGCGGTTTCCTGAAAGAAAAATCGCGCTACGGGCTGTTGACCACCTGTATTGATGGGCGGGTCGTTATCCAGACCTTTTCCAGTCACGACTATCACCAGGAAGTGATGCAGTTGTTGTGGGAAAACTATATCGTCAATACCCTCACCAATCACTTTAAGGCGCTTGGTAAATAACCCTGAAACCGTTTTTGAAACTTGAAAACACCGGGTAAAATACACTCCACGTTTTGGAGTGTATTTTTTTGATAAGGAGCCCCCACCAATGACCTTTACACAATCCCCCTGGAGTCTGCAAGACCTGTTCCCTGGCCTCGACAGCCCCGAATTGGATTTATCCTTCAAACACCTCGAAGCACAGGTGGCCGAATTCGAGGAATTCCGCGCCGAACTCAAACCAGAGATTCCCGCCGAGCAATTCCTGAACGTGGTGCGAGAATCGGAAAAAATCATGCGTGCTGGCTACCGCCTTTATGGTTTTGCCAGCCTATCCTTCGCCGCCAACACCCAGGACCAGGCCGCCCAGGCCTTAATGGGCCGGGTGCAGCAGTTTTTTGCCGAACTCCAGAACCGGATGTTGTTCTTCAGCCTGTGGTGGAAAGATTTGGACGATGCCAATGCAGCGCGCCTGATGGGTGCTTCTGGCGATTACCGCTATTACCTGGAGGAAATGCGCCATTACAAGCCGCATACATTAAGCGAACCCGAAGAGAAAATCATCAACATCAAGAATGTCACCGGGGTCGAGGCGCTGACGAACCTGTACGATTCCATCACCAACCGCTACGTTTTCAAGGTGGAAGTGGCTGGCGAAGTCAAAGAAATGACGCGCGGCGAGTTGATGTCTCTCGTCCGTCAGGCTGACCCCGATTTGCGCGCTCGCGCCTACCAGGAACTTTATCGCGTCTATGGCGAGGACGGCCCGATTCTGGGGCAAATGTACCAGACCATCGTGCGTGACTGGCGGAATGAAAATATCAACCTGCGCAAATACGCCACTCCTCTGGCGGCCCGCAACCTGGCCAATGATATTCCCAACGATGTGGTCGATACGTTGCTCGAAGTGGCGCGCAAGAACGCACCGATTTTCCAGCGCTTTTTCAAAGTCAAGGCCAAACTGCTCGGAATGGAAAAACTACGCCGGTATGATATCTATGCCCCGGTAAGCAAGTCTGAGAAAAAATATGATTTCAATACCGCCGCCGAAATGGTGCTCGACTCATTCAGCCAGTTCGAACCAAAAGTCGGCCAGTTAGCGAAGCGCGTATTCGATGAAAATCACCTCGATAGCGAAGTTCGTAAAGGCAAGCGTGGCGGGGCCTTCTGTTCCACGCTTGGGCCAGACCTGACGCCCTGGGTGCTGGTGAATTATCAGGGTGGCCCCGACGACGTTGCGACGCTGGCCCATGAGCTTGGGCACGCCATCCATTCGATGTTGGCCGAACACCACAGCCTGTTCACCCAGCATTCCTCGCTGCCGCTGGCGGAGACTGCCTCCACCTTCGGCGAGATGATGCTCGTCGACCGGCTGTTGGCCCAGGAAAGCGACCCGGCGGTGCGCCGCGACATGCTCTTCCGCCAGGTGGATGACTCTTACGCCACGATTATGCGCCAGTCGTTCTTTGCCCTGTTCGAGAAACAGGCCCACGAAATGGTGCAGAACAACGCCTCGGTCGATGAACTGGCCGCCGCCTACCTGGAGAATCTCAAGACCCAGTTTGGTGACGCGGTTGAGGTCAGCGATGAGTTCAAGTGGGAATGGGTCAGCATCCCACACATCTATCACACCCCGTTCTACGTTTACGCTTACGCGTTCGGGCAGTTACTGGTGCTTTCGCTCTACCAGCAGTTCAAAGCCGAGGGAGAATCTTTCAAGCCGCGTTACCTGCAAATCCTGGCCGCGGGCGGCTCAGAATCGCCGGAATCTATTCTGACCAAAGCCGGAATCGACATGCACTCAGCGGCGTTCTGGCAGGGCGGGTTTGATGTCATCCGCGGACTGGTTGACCAGCTTGAACGCTTATAGCCTGGTTTGTCAACGGGCCACTCCGGCCCGTTTTTTTTATGATTCCAAACCGGCTGTTAACTATTTCCTCTTCTTCCACCAATGGAGGTCAATTAACAAATAACATGTAGCGAATAATAAAGAGACAAAATACAAATTCGCGCATGACATTTGAGTTAGATGCGCAAGTTTGCGCTCTCATACTCTGCACAGAGATAAAGTTTTGGCTTCATTTTTGAAATTGAAGCCATTGCAACGTCTTAAATAGGCCTTCTTCAAATCCAACACAGGGTTTCCAGCCCAATTGTTGCTGCGCAAGAGAATTATCTAGAATATTCGCAGGAACATCAAAAGGACGCGCAGGCAAATATCGCCGATGGATTGGTTTTCCTAAGGCGCCACCAATACTTTCCAAAAGTTGATTGAGACTCATCCCAAAGCCTGCGCTGATATTAAATATACTCGTTTTACCTTCATAACTTAATGCACGTGAAAAAGCGTCTGCTACGTCACCAACATAGATATAGTCGCGCACAACAGAGCCGTCACCCCAAATTTCGATAGGAAGATCTTGCAAAGCGCGATATAGAAAAATTGTCGCAGCGCCCTGCGCAGTTTCAATTCGCTGGCGAGGGCCGTATGGATTGGAGACGCGAAGAATAATCGAGCGAAGGCCATGTAACTTTTGAAACATCAAAAGATATTTTTCGATAGTCAATTTAACAATTCCATAGGAAACCAGCGGATTGGTAGGGTGTCTCTCGTCAATCGGCAAATACTCTGGAACCCCATAGATTGTCCCACCCGAAGAAATAAATATAATCTTACCAACCTGATGCGCTATCATGGCATTTAGTAAATGGAGCGTTGCGGTCAGGTTGGTTTGCGCGTCGTATAAAATATCCTCGTTTGAGTTTTTAGGCAATGTAAAAGATACCAGATGGTAGACGGCATCCATACCATGAATTGCATCTGCAACATCATGCGCGCTCAGCATATCACCAGTAATCCATTCTACATGCTCATCTTTAGAAAAAGCACGATACGGCTCTACGCGTGGACGCTCAAAAATACGCAGTTCATGGCCATCTTGCAAAAGGCGGTCGGCAATGGCCGAACCGATAAACCCGCCACCGCCAAAAATAATACATTTCATTTGTTTCTCGCTTCTAACGCAGCTTGGTATAACAGGCTATTTTTCTGATAGATAAAATCATCATTATAGTTTTGCTCACAAAATAGTCGAGCATTTTTTCCTAATGTTGCCATAAGGGCAGGTTGAGAAATAAGCATGAGTGTTTTCTGAGCTAAATCATCTGCGCTTCCTCGGTTAAAAACAAGGCCCGTTTTTTCATGTTCAACCATTTCAGGTAAACCACCTGCGTCAGAAACGACTACAGGTTTTCCACACGCCATCGCTTCCAGGCAAACGAGTGGAAAATTGTCGTACAAAGAGGGCACCCACACAATATCATGCGCATGAAAAATGGCCGGTAATTTTTCCAGAGGAACATTCTCTATAAATTCAACTGCATGTGCACAGTTTGCTGAAGCAAAATGATTTTTCAAATACGTTCGCCCAGATAAGGCTCCAGCAATGTTGGGCGTGTCTCTTCCCACCATGGTTAATCTTACCTGAGGATATTGAGCGAAAATCTTTGGAAAGGCCAGAGCAATTGTTTCAATGCCTTTGCGCTGCTCCAGGCGGCCCAAGAATAAGATGCGAATTTGGTTGGATGGTTGCGCTTGGGTGGATGGTGAAAAAAGACTCAGGTTGAGAGGATACCCGAAGATTTCAGACTTGATATTTCGAATGCCCAGCAAGCGGTCGCATCGCTGTATAAGGTCGTTTGTAGGAGCGTATAGAGCATCCGAGCGATGCAATGCCGCTCTCTCAAATTGCTTAATCAGCCAATAGGACAAGCCTTTTCTGTAATTATTGAGTCCCATCTCAACCAATAGAGAATAGGGTGTATGTAAGCGAGTGACTACAGGTATATCAGGCAATAATCGCGTAAACAAACCTTCGGCGAGATGGTCAGGGACATCAATAATGTCGAAAGGTTTCTGACGATGCTGCTTTTCTACGTGCCGAAATATCACTACATTATAGGCCAAGATAAAAATAGGTAAAAATTCATGCCAATAGTGGTTAAATATGTTGGGAACTCGAATTTTATAAACAGGGATGCCGTGAATAAAAGTCAAATGGGTGGAGGTCAGCGACTGACTAAATACTGTCACCTGATGCCCATATAGACTGAGTATGCGAGCCATATCAAGAGAATAGGTGGCTATGCCGCCAAAGGCTGTATCAGGTGGAAATTCGCGGCTGACCAGACAAATGTTCAATTTTTTATCCATATCGTCAAAATAGACTTAAGGGAATTTTGTAACCAGTGCAGAAATATAATAATGCGGTGAACCATGCCAGGATAAGCATGGATGGTCATTTTTTTAATTGTAAGATTACCGCCCAAGCTAATTCGTCCATATCCACTGAATATCAGACGGTCCCATTCTCCTAAAAAACGATGAAACATATGACGACGATGTGATGGGGAAATATTAAAGTTCTCTCGTGCATACTTCTGTACTTCCAGAAATTCTCGGAAATATGTAAGATTCAAAACGGCGTTTGTGGTTTGCTTGGCCGGATGTTGGCGATGAAAATTAAGTGGCGCGCTAATATAGGCGATATCAGCATGGTGAAGCAGTCGGCAGTAAAACATCCAATCGCCGCACATGCGCATCGTTTCGGGGGCATATCCAGCCTGGACATATGCCGAGCGGCGAAACAAAACGCCACTTACATTGGTGATGGTGTTTTTGAGAGCGAGATATTCTTCAACTTCACGCGGCCCATGATTTTGGAAATCAGTTGCCCAGCGATAGGGGTCTAAATCGGCAACATAGTTCTGGTAAAAATTTTCATCAAGAACATTTCCGTGCGCATCTATGGGCAAGGTGTGGCAGTAAACCAAGCCCACAGATGGATTTGCTTGCAAGATGCTCACTGCTCGCTGCAGAAAATCAGGAGCGCAGGTGTCATCGGCTTCGGCAATCCAAATGTACTCTCCTCGACTCAAACGAACACCCTTATTCCATTGGATGAATGGCGAACCACTATTTTGTTGGTTAACTTCAATTTGCGTAATGCGCTGGAGATATTTTTCCAGAACCAAATCTAAACTATTATCCGTAGAAACATCATCAAGAAAAATGATTTCATAATTGGGGTACGTTTGCTGCAGAATAGAATGGAAACGTTCATCTAAAAAATGAGCGTAATTGTAGTTTGGGATAACTATGCTTACGAGTGGGGTATTGGTCATTGCCAGTTAACGCCAATCGACTTGATGTCTGGTATTTTTATGGGTGTGAATTTGGGCAGTTCAAAACCAAAACGAGACTTCAATTTCAACTCATCGTTATTTTGTTGGAATTTTTTGCATCACAGCCTGAAAACCATTTGCAGAATGAATATCGAATTTGCTCTCCCGCTGCCATAGCCGCGTTGCGATGTAAATTGGAACCCATAACAATAATTTCGCAATTCGATGGTGATGCTCATCCAGATATGCCCAGAGTATCCATCCTAGAGTCTGAGCGAGGCTGTGAACCGGAAAAATATGCAACACCTTGAAACCGGTTTTTTCAGCAAGTTGCTCAATTCCAGTTTTAGTATAACGGCGATAGTCGAAAGGCGTTGGATGATAGGGTTGGAGGAATGGAACTGCAATCACGACCAGGCCATCTTCCTTGAGTAATCGATGAAATTCATTCATTGCGCCTTCAGGGTCTGGCACATGCTCCAGAACGGCATTGCATAAGATTGAGTCGTATGAAGAGTCAGCTTTGGGAATCGAGGTCAGGTCGCAAATAAAAGCACCAGGCAAGGAGGTTTGAATATCGCAATTATCTACATCGGTGGCATGCGCGCGTTTTAGCAGGGACGATATATCACGCTCTCCGCACCCTGCATTCAATACCTTCCCCTTCAGGTAGGGCAGGATAGGTTCTAATTCTTTTTCTAAAGAAATGTAATTCACTGGAAATTTCATAGGGATTTAACTCCAGAAAATGATTATATCAGTCTTGCCTAATCCAACGACGTGACTATCTGCAATTAGAGAATAGCGAGATAAGTGTTCGAATAAATTCAGGATATGTTTGGAGTTTTGTTTCAGAAGGGCGCATTCTATCAGGATTTTGCAAAATTTCCCATGCTACATCAGCCATCATGTGAACATTCAAATGCTCTACCACGATTCCATTCGTTCCGTCCAGAATTTCTTCAATTCCTCCTGTGTCCTTAAAAGTGATAACAGGGGTATTATTAGCCAAAGCCTCTAGCGCAACGCTTGGGAAAGGGTCTTCGCGCGAGGTGAGCAGAAACACGTCTGCCCCAGCAAAAATATATTCGGGTTCTGGGTCAAAATCCCAAAAATGAAGATTTTTTTTGTAGGACAAGCGGGGTAAAATTTGTTTTTTCCAGTGTTCAAAATACTCGTCACGATTGCCTAACCAAATAAAGTGGACCTTTGACCTTTGCTTTTGATGAAAATGCGCTGCCACTTCAAGAAACAAATCTGTCCCTTTGCGGTGATGCGCAAAACCAGCACCAAGCAGAATTTTTATGTCTGGCTCGTTAGGCAAACCCAATCGCCGCAAGAGTTTCTCTCGAGCCGTTGATTTTTGACCAGAATAAATTAGTGAAACTCCTTGAGGAAGAATACGAACCCGTTCACCAGGTAACCCAAAATGCTCTACAAACTTATCGGCTACATAATGCGCAGGAAAAACCACAATCGAACCAGATTGGGCAATATTCTCTGCATAGGAACCCCAGCCCCCAGTGCGAATCACCTGTAAAAGCTCATGAATTTCATAAATAACCTGTATATGATTCACTGAAAATACTTTTTGCAATGCGCCAGAAACGACTGTGTTGGCAATGCAACGAGAATACCCCAGTTCACTGAGTTTCGAAAAAACATAGAATACGTTTTCATCTACCTTTATGTCTTTAGGGTCCCGATGCAAGTCTACCACAGGAGCAACCGCCTGAAATTTTTGAAGCAACTCACCACCAGAGATAAGCACAATAACCAGGTTATTGCCATATACCTGCTTATATGCTTTACATTGATTTAGCAATGTAATTGGGGCACCTGTTGCACTGGCATCATGGGAGATAAAAACAGTGCCATTTTGGACTGCCGATAATGAAGATAAGGCTATGTCTATTTGCTGACGAATATACGCGTTGATGTCAATACCATCTTGATGCGTAAAAGTCAATCGTCTTTGCAAATATCTTCGACCGGCAAACCATAATCCTCGCAAGCCTGAAATCCGCAAAGTAGAGATGATTTTGTTTATCAAAACAAATGCCTTACCCGGATGAAGCAAAAATTGCCAGAGTTTTTGGAAAAGAAGTTTCATGCTTCTATATGTTTTGATTGTTATTAAAAACAGTCAGGGGCGAATGAGATAAGTTATCCCAACTGTAAGGTTGTCATTGATGAACACAAAATGTTTGATTTTGGTGTGTGGGTAGGTAAAGATATTACTTTTCTACAGATTTTTTCGCCAGTAGATAGTGCAACAAAGGATTGATGCGTCCTCGAATTTCAGGGTGGTTTTGCAAATAATCCTGAGTGGAAAAGTTCGGGCCAGGATTACGTCCCTCAAATCCGCCATACAGCAGGTAATGTTCTAAAGCATCCATACCGCTTTCTTTGACGTCTGGATATTCTTGCAGATACCAGGCAGCATCAAACAATTCGGAAGATTGTATGATTTGTTTTTTTCGAGAAATGGAGCGCCTGTCGATAGAATCTAACAAATGGGCGATTAAGATGCCAAACCAATGGATTGGTTTGGCCTGCCAACTGCGGTCGGGGAACAGCCTCTGTTTTAGCGCGCGTACCAGTTTCAATACTCGCCAATCAGTGCTTGTGTAAATCCTAGCAATACTTTGTGAAAGAGCCAACGCTTCAGATTGCACTCGTGCATATTCAGATTGCACTCGTGCATATTCAGATTGCAAAGAGAAATGGTTTGTCATCAAGATACGAAGCTGGTTCCGCAAATAGGCATTTTCTATTTCGTACGTTTTGAGATGATTGATTTGGTCTTTCGAGTGTTGGCGATATTCCAAAGACGCTGCGTCCCACAGCATAGCCTTCCAGCCAGAATCCAATATACGGGCAAAAATGGAGTGGTCTTCAGGTAAAGTATCGGTCCGGTAACCACCTGCTTGTTGATATGCCACTCGGCGATACATGGATGAACCATGAATGTAATTGCCTTCGCGAATACTATGTTGTGGATGAGCTGGAAATTTATGAATAAAAATATCGGGCGCGATGGGATGCGCTTGTGCTCCGGTGCGAGCAGCTTCTGCTCTTGCACGGTCTCCGAAAAGCGCAAAGTGTGTGTAAACAACCCCCACTTCGGGATGGGCATCTAAAATGGCTTTGCACTGTTCAACATAATCGCTGCGAAAACGATTATCCGCACCAAGAAACACGATGTAATCGCCACTGGTCAGTTCTACCGCTTTGCGGAAATTTTCCACTACGCCTAAGTTCTTCGCATTGACTTCTACGCGGATACGCGGTTCGTAGCGGCGGGCAACTTCGACAGAATTGTCCGAAGATGCGTCGTCTATAAAGAGAATTTCATCGGGCGGATAGGTTTGCAACAGGGCAGATTCGATGGCTTCGGTGGCGAGGTGCCCGTAGTTGTAACAGGGAATAATCAGCGAGACGGTGCTTTTTGAGAGGCGGGTATCTTCGTAAACGGTTAAACGGTTCAGGTCATAACAGTCGGTATCGTTGCCGTCATCACAGGCCAGCGCGCCGCGAAAATGGGATTCGACTTGAGCGCGATAGAGAGCATCCCGCTCGCCATGTGGATAAGCATACCACTGGAATCCTTCTGGGCAGAGCGAGCGCAATTCTTCTGGCACAGAAAGTTCTTTTGCGTATATGGCCAGGTCAGTTGTTCCTGCCAGGCGGGCATGTGACCAGGAATGCCATTGCAAACGTCCGCCAGCCTTGACCATTTTCTGCAGGGTTTCGATATCGGCAAATTCGGCGCGTGGTTCAACCGTATCAAAGGAATTATCTTTTCCAATGGTCTGTCCAATGATAAACAACTCAAACGGATAGCCAAAGTGTTGCAAAATGGGAACGGCGTACTTCCACAAATCTTTGTACACGCCATCGAAGGTGATGACGGCTTGAGCCGGGTCAGTGGGGTCGTAATCATCGAGATAGACGACTTTTTTGGAGCGCAAATCAGCCATTTGGCGGTAAAAACTATCGGGTGTCACCCACCAGATGGTTTTATTTTCAGGATGAACTTTGTGGTATGTCAGAATCATTTTGAGTAAACCTCCAGCACTTGCGAATACTCACGGTAGGCAAAGTATTCTCGGCTGATGGTGAGGTACGGAAAACGCGCTTGATACCATTCGTAAATGTGCGAACAGAGCAAAACGCCGCCGGGTTTCAAAACGCGGTCTATCAGCACGTAAACCAGGCGCAGACTTTTACCAATGTATTGTGGATAGAGCACGCCGGTGATGACAACCAGGTCCATCGGTGGCAGGTCTAAATCGGGCAGGTCGAAAATTGAACCTTGCCGATACTGGACATGGGGCGCAGCATGTTCACTCGCCCAGGTCACTGCTTTTTCGCTGAATTCCAGACCTATGACTTGCCTGGCTGGCAGTTCGTTGGTGATGAATCCATTACCACAGCCAATGTCGAGCGCATTTTGGTAGTCAAGCCGGGGTAAGGCGGCCAAAATGCGCGCTTTGCGGATGGCATCATGCGGGTTGTTGTAATAGCCCCAAGGGTCAGAGGTATTGTAGAAGTCATCTAATTCGTGTTGGGATTGGATAGGCATGTTATTCTCATCTTGCAGGGTTGGGATTGCGCCAACGTTGAATAAAGCCTTCGATTTCTTCGTCGGTATAGAAATGACGGGCTAACCGGGTAGAATAAGTCATATTGAGATATTCTTGCGAGATGGGATAGGTAAGGAAACGGCGGTAAAGTTCATAGGTTTCGCGCTCCTCACCGGTGTTGACTTTGACCATCTCAATCTGAGGCAGACGCAAAAAGCGCCGCAAGGCATCTTCACCGGTACGATATAAGTCTTCCATGCGAAGGAGCAGTAACTCGACCTGTCCCTTTTTATATACCTGCCAGCCTCTGGAGGTATCAAAGGAGACCGTATATACATCCAGACCCAGGGTGTCTTTGACTTGTTCATCGAACCAGTTGAACGCGGTCTGAATGAATTGCCGTTTGCTTTCAAAAATCGCGTTGAGCGCGCTGGCTGAAAGCAGGTTTTGCGATTCCATATCTTTCCACTCTGGCACGAATTCTGGAAAAGCGTAGAAAAATGTGGAAACATTGCGCGCAACCGGGTCTCGTACCAAACTAATTATTTTAACTGGTTTTTGGGCTTTCAGGCACTTAAATAATTCATCTCGATTTTTTGTGTCTATATTTTCAATATCTCGTTTAGCATTGTGATAATTATTCAAATCAAACGAGGCGCGTTCGATGATGCGCTCATAATGAGCGATATAGTGACTATGGTAAACTGGAACGTTGATTTGAACCGCCCGATAAGCCTGATTTATTGCCGCCACGACGGAGTTAGAACCAACACGACCCATTTGTAGAATAAAAATGGGATTCCTGTTAGCAAGACGTTTTTGTATTTGTTGCTTTAAGTCGTGAATTTTATTCGTGATTGTCATGGACAAAAATTCTCCACCAAAACAGCCTTTCCGAAGTTACATATTTGCTTAATTTGGACTTCGCTTTAGGAGCCGAACTTAAGTAAAACGGTATCATTTACAACTTGAATGTTCCCCATCCTGGGCCAAGCGGGCATTCTTTCTGAAATTAGGATGAAATCAGCCCGCCTATCAATCGGCAAAGGGCTTAATTCAGCGTAATCCAAAGTGTTCAAAAAAGCAACAATTCTTCTTGAAACCCCACCATTGAATTCAAAGAACGACTTTCCAATGATTTCGTATCGGTATGGGTTAGGATTGATTAAGGTCGGTGTTTTTTGAAAACTACCAATCACCTCAATATATTTTACCTCATCCGGTTTCGGGCTTTGGCTACGCGCCATTTCAATTCGTTCCATTATCCGCCCTGCTAAAATACGATCTGATTGTAATGAGATGTGGTGGGGTGCGCCAAATAATTGGTTTATCGAGATAATAAATTGTAGAATTGTTAAGGCAGAAAGGACACTAATCAACCAACGAAGAACCTGTCCTTTACAGTTTTCAATACTGATAATCGTTAATGTCGCAACGCTGAATGGTATTCCAATTAAAAATCTAAGTTTGATAACTTGCATGAATAATGCGGGCAAAACAGGAACAATCAAAATTAAAATGCTCAAACTTAGCGTAAGCGTCTTATCCCACCAAGATGGTTGTTGCGCATTCTTCAGCACTGTAGCCAACAGTAAAACAAAAATGAGTAAAGGAAGTGAAAACATAGCAAACGTGTAAACTGAATCGCTCCCCCCATACAGAATTACTATTTCCTCAGATGCGTCCAAATTTAGGTTTAAGTGAACGATGTCAGAAATGGTGATGAAATGGTTTTCAACATAACCCGTTGATTGAATATTGCTGATTGTAATAAATCCTTGCTGGGCAAGGTAATACGTTAATCCTGCAAGCGTCGTAATTAGAAAAAAATGAAAAAGGTTTAAAATCGTAACCGTAGATTTCCTTACAATGCTTAAGGCAAAATAAGCAATGAAGAAAATCAGAAAAGCAGGCAATATTGCCTGGTATAAAGCGAAAGCAAAGGTTGCTGGCAAAAAAGCAAGCAATTTGTACGAGATTTTTTCTATGTTTTTATAAACCCAAAGGCTGCTTGCTGCCATGAATAAACCAATACCAACCACATAACTTAAACTCGAAAAAACATAAACGTATGCCCACCCTGGATAGACGAGTATTAAGGGGCCAGCTAATAATTGTATCCAAAACGATTTGACTCCCCAGGCATCTAGCAATAGAAGAATTGAAAGAATATGAAAAATTAACGCAAGTCCAAGCGGAACAATTGGGACAATTGGGTTGGGCAGAACAAAAGATTGTAATAAATACATCCCCCATTGCCCTTCTCTTAACCAATTGATAGGCGGCATAGCCCCTATCGCATAGAGTTCTTCGTCAATTGTCAGGTTAAAATTAAACAATTCAAATCCATAAGCAGCGATTGAGATGATTATAAAAGCTATAATGAGGTCCTTCCTAGAAGGTATAAATCGAATAGCACTTGGTGAGTCTTCTGAAATCTCTTTGAAGGTCATTCCAGTTCATCCTGCATTTACACGTATTGCTCGGTCAAGCAGTCAGTAATATCTCTTACGATATTGGTAACGATGCAGATAGCATCAATAAGCGCACAGGCGTATAGCATAGCCAAAATATACCTGCCCTGGCAGTTAGTGCCAGGGCAGTAGAAGATTTTTTGCAGATTTTGCACAGAATGGTCAGGAGTTTTGCTGGTGTTCCAATTCGTTGCATTGCGCGCTCGGGGGTTCTCTACAGTTGAAAGATTTTGCGGTGAGACTGCTGTAAAATAAATCATTTCAAAAGTCCAATCAACTTTTAATCGAGTCTTGAAATCTCGACAGATGGAAAAAGAAAAACCTTTGCCCAAATTTTGTCTACGTTACGCGGTGCTACATTGAATACAACAGCGTTTTCGATATAATCGACGAAAACGACTGGCGCGTTGATAGACGAAGCAGTGGGTTCCATCAGGCTGACGTTCAAGGAGTACACGCCATGTTGCAGGGGCAAGGCGGCAAGATGGTATTTTACCAGGAAACGCTCACCAGGCTTGACCTGCAAGAGCGGATGATTGGACAATACCAGGTTCGAGCCAGTAATTGGAATATTTTTATCGTCTTTAATATAAAAGTTGACCGTCAGTTCTTTTTCCTCATAAGTCTCAAAGATTATCCGAACCCACACCGGCTGATTGAATTCGACCATTTCGAGCAGATGACCCTGGTCATCCAACAAATCGGCATATAGTATGCGCGCTCCACCCGTGCCAATCCGAAACATAGAGACTGAGTGTTGAAACTGGCGCATTTGCTCGAGGCTGGGAAATTGGGCATCTTTGAAGTCCGGCAATTCACTGGTAGGCTCAACCGGTTTGGCACGAGCAGATAGACCACGCTGTGATTGGACAAGTTCAGCATCAATCTCTTCGCGCATGGCTTTGAAATAAGCATTGGCGACTTCAACCGCCGGGCCAAATTGGAGCATCTGGCCACTATCCAGGTAAATGGCGCGCGTACAAAGGCTGCGGATGGCATTGATATCATGGCTGACAAATAAAATTGTGGCTCCGGCATCCTGCCTGCGCCGCAAAGCACTCATACACTTCACCTGGAATTTCATATCGCCAACTGCCAAGGCCTCATCAACAATCATGATGTCGGGCTGCACCATGATATTGGTGGCAAAAGCCAGGCGCACATACATTCCGCTTGAATAAAACTTAACTTGCTGGTCAATAAACGAGCCAATATCGGCAAATGCAGCAATATCATCGAACCAGTTGTCCATCTCTTGCCGGGAAAATCCCATGATAGAGCCAGCCAGGTAGACGTTCTCGCGTCCAGTGAATTCGGGATTAAACCCGGAACCCAATTCCAGCAAGGCAGTTAGCCGTCCGTTCACTTTCACCGAGCCAAGAGTAGGAGTCAGCGTACCAGCAATGATTTGGAGCAAAGTAGATTTCCCCGAACCATTCCGTCCCACGATGCCCACCGTTTCGCCCTTTTCAATCTCGAAAGAAATATCTCGCAGGGCCCAAAATTCGCGATAATATTGGCCCGGGGGTCTTCGGAACAACAATTGTAGTTTGGGCAAGATGGACTGTTTGAGCCGGTCTTGTGGCCGAGCGTAGAGTTGGTAGAGCTTGCTGATGTTTTCGGCTTGGATAGCAATATTAGAGGACATCGGCAAACCCATTACGTGTTTTCTGGAACCACCAAAAACCTATCCAGGTTGTCATACTGCTTATAACCAACAAAATAAAAATAGCCACCCAATCGGGGGAATTGCCATAAACAAGGACATTGCGCGATTGCTCAATGAGAATAACCAGTGGGTTTAATTTAAGCAATCGCTGGTAATTTTCGGGCAAAGTTGATGTGGGGAAAAAAACAGCTGAAGTGAAAAGTAGAATTGTGGTAATGAATCCCAATAACTGTCCAATATCACGAATGTAAACGCCCAAAGATGAAAAAAACCACGAAGCACCCAATCCGAACAAAACAACTGGCAAAACAACCAGAGGGAAAAAAACAACGGTCACTGGCAATACGCCTTTCAAGAGTAACTGCATCAGTAACAATATCGCCGTGCTCATCGCAGCATTAAACAGGATACTACCTACCGAAACAATAGACAGGATTTCAAGAGGAAAAATAACTCGCTTGACATAATTGGCATTATTAATAATTAATGCGGGTGACTGGTTAATAGACTCAGAAAAAATTCCAAAGACGATTAAACCAGCAAACAGGGTAATCGCAAAGTCAAGGCGGCTTTCATCCCCGCCAGTACCCCAACGTGCTTTAAAAACAATCGCGAAAACAAAAGTATAAATAGACAACATCAGCAAAGGGCTGATAAAAGCCCAGGCAAGACCAAGAAAAGTCCCCTGATATTTTTTCTTGATTTCGCGCTTGGTCATATCAAATATCAAAGACTTGTTGCGGCTGATGCTTTGGAATATGGCGGCAGGCTTGCTTGAAAGTTTTAGATGATAATTATTCAACAACTGCGCTCACTCCTCGTGGCTATGTGAACTGATTTCATTAGAAAGAATATTGTACCAAATTATAAAGATAGAATCTGCAAACAAGCAATCTCCCCGGTTCGGTTGTAAATCGAACCGGGGAGCACAGATATCTTTCTCATTCACGATACAGCCTCTTGGAACTTACAAGGCTATATCATTTTTACACCATATCAGGGATTGCAAATGCTCGGAAGCCAATATCCTAGTGTGGCGCGGGGCTGAATGGTATCTGTTTTGGTGCAACTCAAAACGCCATTTGTATCATAGAAGTTGACCGTTACGCTGGCCGCGCTGCTTGCATGCGTATTCTGGATGTAAATCGCCGAGTCATACGAGCCGCCAAAAGCATCCTTAAACAGCATGGGTAGATATGCTGTTGTATTCGCCGTTGAAAAGCCAGGATAGGTTGTCACCTGCGTATTGATATGAGGGCGGCCCACAGTAACGATATTTTGGATGGAAGTAATTACCGCGCCACCCACCCAGCCATCTGGCAAACATCCTACACCCGGCAGCCAGTAGCCCTTTGATGCCAATGGCAAGATGGTATCGGTAACACTGCAGATCAGCGCCCCTGCGCTATCGTAATACTGGATGGTGATGTTGGCGCTGTTCGAAGGATGAACGTTCTGAACGTAAAATGCGGCTTTGTAGGAGCCTCCAAACGCATTCTTGAACAACATTGATACATAGGATGTGTTTGAACCAGACGCAAAGCCATTGTACGTTGTTATTTGCGAGCCAATGTGCGGGCGTGCCACTGTAACGATAGGCTGCGAGGACGTCACTTCTACGCCGCCGACCCAGCCATCCGAGAGACAGCTCACGCCGGGCAGCCAGTAGCCTTTGGATGCCTGAGCAGCGACTGTGTCGTTGACCGTGCAACTTAAGGCGCCAGTCTCATCGTAAAATTTGATGATGATATTGGCGGTGTTGGAAGCATGAACATTTTGGATGTAAAAAGCTGAATTATATGTACCTCCAAAAGCGTTCTTAAACAGCATAGGCAAATACGAGGTCGTGCTGCCCGCTGCAAAGCCATCATAGGTCATCACCTCGCTACCAACGTGCGGACGGCCAACCGTTACAATATTTTGAGTGGATGTGACGACAGCGCCGCCCGCCCAGCCATCTGGCAGACAGCTTACACTCGGCAGCCAATAGCCCTTAGAAGACAGAGGTGAAATTGTGTCATTCACAGTACAGATCCATGAACCAGAAGATGTGTAATAGTTAACGGACACGTTGGCTGTAGTGGAAGAACTCAGGTTCTGAACGTACAATGCGGAGTTATATGTACCGCCAAAGGCTTTCTTGAACAACATCGGCACATAGGATGTCAGGCTACCAGAAGCAAAGCCATTATAGGATGCCACTTCTGCGCCAACATGAGGGCGTGCTACTGCAACGACAGGCTGTGATGATGTAATCGATGCGCCTCCACTCCACGAAGAGCAGGTATAAATCCGCAAATCATCCACCCACCAACCCCATCGCACAATGCTGCTGTCAGTTGCCATTCTCCAGCGGAAATATACATTTTGGCCAGCCAGCGAAGATAGATTTAGGCGAGTCGAAACGTAACCACGGCTGGGGCCAGTAAATCCGTTGCTCCCCAGAGCATATACTGAGCCAGTGTAGTTTTTGCCACTATCAATCATACTGCTCGCGTCGTACCAGTTCACCCCGTTGGTACTGTATTCAATGACGCCGCCATCAAATCCATTTTCAAAGTCAAAGTAGTGATAGAAGTGCATATAAGCGTAGGCCGGAACGTAGACGGGAGATGCGATACGAGCATATGAATTCGAGTTTAGCCATCCATCATCGCCATAGAGGACTCTGATGCCTGAATGAGTGTTGGGGCCGTAGGGGTCATTTGTCACCCAGGCGCTGGTACCAGCAAGTGCCCCAAACGTCCAGTTGCCGAAACCGCCTTCTAAAGTGTCAGAGAACACATCTAGTGGGCCCTTAGAGCCAGAACAAAGCACAGCGTCAGGGTTGAATCCAGAATACGGTTCCAGATGCATTTCAACTGCCAGGGTGGCTTTCTTAACTTCTTCGCAATCGGCATTAGTAATCCCAGAAGTTCCGATGAGATTTCGGCAACCCTGGTATAGCGCGTTATAAAGGTCGGCATAGTCTGAACCGGAGGTGAGCAGGTTACTGTTTACTTCATAGTAAATCTTGGCGACCTTAGTAATCCCCAATGCCGAAATCGTTTGACCGTTGAACGTACCGCCATCTGTCATTAAATAGGCTGCTTTGTTACCAACTCCACTGTTGTAGTGAACCCCACCATTGTCGCCCGATGAAGTGTAGTAGTAGGTACTGGTCATTTTATCTGGATTGTTGTATGCAGGTGGGTTCGACATGCTGCGGATTGCACCAGTTGAGGCATCTTCACCCATGAGCCAACGAACGCCAGCGGTATCATTTCCATCGCCATTTGTTAAGTCGACAAATTCTCCCCAAATATCTGATAAAGATTCGTTGATGGCGCCCGATTGATAGAAATAGAACAGGTTTGCTTCATAGTTGGTCACACCGTGTGTCAATTCATGCGCAACGACATCGTCAACGACCAGGTTACAACCATCTCCATAAACCATTTGGCTTCCATCCCAAAAGGCATTACAGTAGCCGCTACTAAAATGAACAGTTGAAACCAGAGACATGCCAGCGTTATTAATGCTGTCACGTCCATGATAGTTGAAGTAGAAATCATAAGCATGACCAGCATACTTATGAGCAGCAACAGCATGGGCATCTCCGCCAATACAGTTCGGGTTGGACTCGTCGCAAATAAACGTTCCGGGTATCGAGGTGCCATTATTGGCAGTATATGTCAGGCGATTTTTTGCGGTATCTGTCTGGTTATAACTCAGCACAACAGCCCCTCGGAATGCATCTACCAACACCATTTGACGAATCGGCGCCAATTCGACCGGCGTGACATCAAACCGCCATGTCAAAACGGTTGGTCCCTTCCAGGGCTCTACCAAAACAGGGTTATAAATCCATAGTTCGGGTTCGCTTGCGATAAGAGATTCTACATCAACGCCATGTTCTTTGCTAACCGCAACAAGCGCGGTTTGCTGAGCTTCTACGCCAGATATCGTTGGCGAAATATCAAGTTTAATATCTGGCAATATTTCGCCACTAACGGAAAGAACATTTTTGGCGGCATCCATATTGACAATAAGTTCGCCTCCAAGCACAGGAATGCCCTGATAGACTTGCTGAAAACGCACATGAGAACGATGACCATCTCCAGCCGCAGTCCGCATGACCATAAGTTCCTGGCTTTGGTCTTTTAAGCCGAACAAATTCCCATAGACAGATATAAAATTTCGCGCGGCTTCTTCCGGGGAAGCCATCGCCCCCAGCACAGAAGGTTGCGCCAAAGCATGCCCTTCACGAACAGGAGCGATGTAGCGCGCTTTTCCGGTTCCAGAATGATATTCAATCGTGATGTCCTCAGGCTCATCGACCGATACCGTAGGCAACAAAAGCGGAGGCCGCTCAGTGTCAATGGACGGATTAAGCACGTCAGTTAAACTACCATCTGAAGATGCCCCAGCGGTGGGGGTTTCGGGAACAGCATCTTGCGCATATGCGCTATTAAGCGCCGAAAACACCATTACGAACAAGGCGAGGATGGCAAAGAGTTTATAGAAAAAACCATGGTTGCTTTTCATTTTTCCTCCAAGGGGTTATCTGATAACAGAACAAACGATGAAATTAAGGAATAATCAATCACCACCTCCTCGTAAAGATTGCATTTATCATGCGGCATGCATCTTTTCCATCTTTTAAACCACCATCATGGAATTTCTTGGAGAGCCTGCTTTTCAAAGGTGTTAGTGAGCGAGTCTTCACTACGAAGCATCGACATCATCAAAATTATGAGAATCTTGAAATCGCCCCTATCACCTATAAATGACCCAAACAATACCATTATAGCACCTTAAGAAATATGGATGTTATGAATTATGCTCGTGAATTATCTTTTTGGTCGAATTCCAAAATAATGAACCCTCCCTAGCCCATAATTTCTTGTCAGGCTAGAGAGGGTCGGTGGTCTTAAGAGCAATCTATCCTAATTTTCAACCTTATGGATTTTCACTGCCAGTCGAAAAACCAGCGTAGGTGGTCACCTGCGTATCGATATGAGGGCGGCCAACAGTCACAACAGGCTGATTAGAAGTAACCACCACGCCCCCTACCCAACCATCCAACAGGCAGCCGATGCTGGGCAACCAATAGCCCTTTGATGCTAATTGTGGAATAGTGTCTGTCACCGAACATCCCTGAATACCATCGCTGTTGTAATACTTAATGGTGACAGTGGCAGTGGTGGTAGAACTTAAATTTTGGATGTAGAATGCCGATTTATAGGAACCGCTACTGAACGCATTCTTGAACAACATTGGAACAAAAGATTCGATGGTTCCAGAAGTAAAACCATTATAGGTTGTGATTTGCGTACCAATGTGTGGACGCCCCACCAATATAATAGGCTGACTGGATGTGACCTCCACGCCTCCGACCCACCCATCCGACAGGCAAGTTACGCTGGGCAACCAGTATCCTCTGGACGCCATCGGCGGAATGGTTTCAGTTTCGGTGCAATTCAATACGCCTGCATCGTTATAATACTTAATGGTTACATCTGCAGCACTCCAATCATCAACATTTTGGATATAAAATGCAGATTTATATGTGCCTCCACTAAAGGCGTTCTTGAACAACATCGGCAGATATGAAGCGATGTCGCCAGAGGCAAAACCATTATAAGTCATCACTTCACTGCCAGCATGCGGGCGGCCAATCGCAACGACATTATAGTTGGAATTGATGACAGCGCTGCCCACCCATCCATTTGGCAACCCACTCAAACTGGGCAACCACCACCCTTTCGATGCAAATGGTTGGATGCTGTCTGTAATTGTGTGAATTGAAACACCGCTTTGGTCATAGAATTCGATAGAGACATTTGCAACATGCGCTGGGTCAATGTTTTGAACATAAAACGCAGATTGGTAACTACCGCCAAATGCATTTTTGAATAGCATGGGAAGATATGTTATCTTTGCGCCTGCGTTAAACCCATTATAAGTCATCACTTCATTGCCAATATGAGGGCGGCCTACCGCGACAATCGGTTGAACCGATGTCACATAAATGCCCCCCACCCAACCTGGCGGCAAGCACCCCAAACTGGGCAACCACCAACCCTGCGAAGCCAACGGTTCTATGATTTCTGATATTTCGCAACTCAGAGTGCCATTGGTATCATAGAACTTAATAATCGCCTTGGTCGGAATAGATTTATGAATGTTTTGAATATAGAAAGCAGAATTATAGATGCCGCCAAACGCATTTTTGAACATCATGGGTAAGTAGGCCGGATTTTTTATTTCGGATACTCGAAATATTAACACTCCGCCTGCCTGTCCACCGACATCATCAGAAGTTCCTTCTACAGAACCGGCAATATTGTTGTATTCACTTATCATGAAATAATATGTGGTACCGGCCTCTGGGGTGAAAGACAAATTCACATGTTGACCACTGCTACTGTCGGCGCATATAACCAATTCGTCATTGGTAAAGGTGCCACTACTGTCTGAATCTCTCCAAACAGAAAGAACAGTGGTGTAGTCAGTACCAAAAGTATCCAGGTAAATCTCTTCATTCGCTACAGCCGTATATTCATACCATACAGAGCGTTTTCCTAGCCGATTGTTCGTACATGTGTCGGATAACGGAATTGGGTCACTTGGGTCATCTTCATCCTCCAGCGCGATGGCAGCCGTATTAACAGCGTGATTGTAGGCCAGGGATGGAATAACAATTCGATTTATAAACAGGTCATTAAGTGGTGCAACAGCCACAATAACACTATCAGATTTTATCGTTGAATAGGTTCCCAATAAATTTTTGGCCCGCACTTCAATTTTACGCTCGCCACCCGTCAGGGTTGGGGTTGTGAATGAATAGGTTTTATAGTCTGCCGGGCCAGTGATACTGGCTGGGCTCCAGGTTCCGCCATCAATCCGATATTCCACCGTTTCAATTTCATTGATGGTCACTGCCAGGTTATCGGGTGTAACATCGTGATAATAGGAGTGAAAACACTCATCGGTTGGGCGATTGAGACAAGTGGTTGGAGAGAGTGGATTTTCGTAGGCGCGATATTGCCTGCTGCCGCCCTCAACATAAGTCAGGGGATTGTCCGTGGTGGGATTGAAAGGGTAGGGTGAAAACAGAATAGAGGGGCGCGTATCCATCGGGTCGATGATTCCATCACTGTCCGCGTCGCGCCACCCAACCTGTTCACGCGTGGTACTGTCGGGGTCGCCAGTCCCATGGTACATCAGACGCGGGCTGGGCGATGATAAGGCACAATACGTATTCGCAATGCCCAGATAACCAAACTTTTTGGTTGCGCTGCCACAGCCGCCAGTCTGGAACTCTGAACCTTCCAGCTGAAAGCCTGCTCCAAACATGCGGGCCACCAGTTGGGCTGTTGCCCATTCCATATTATCTGCTCCACGAGGACCGTTATTGTAGGTCATCACTGCCAGCGGGCCAAAGGTGCGCGAAATCATGTATTGCGCATCGGTAAAAGCGCCTGGTGTACCATCCCCGCTCTCGTTATCAGCGCTGCTATCCACCACAATCAGCACAAACGCCCAATCCGCATTGTTTTGGGTACGCAAGGCGTTCGCATATTGATAGGCAGCATCATCGGCGGTAAGGCCGGCAGTGTATCCCATCGCTTCAAGAGCCTGACGCACCCAAATATTGTATGTTCCACTAGAATATACAATTGGCTCATTGCTAATTTCAACTGGAACAATCGCATCAAGCCCCATGTCGTTTGCAATCTCATCTCCATCGATATCCACCACAAATTCTAGCGGCAGAGCAGAAGGCTTCCAATTCACCCATTTTTGCAGGCCGGTCCAAATTTCATTTCTTACCTGGGTCAACTCGTCCGTCGTCCAGTTTTCCTGGTTCGGGATAGATGAAGTGTCGCTTTCGATAGCGACCAAGCCGACGGCTACCCGGCCGGCAAGAAATGCGCTGGTTTGCTGATACACCGGAGCCGAAGAGCCGTCTGCATCCTGACCGCCTATCTCCTGGCTTTGAGCGGTGATTGGCCGGGAAACCGGCCCCGCCTCTACCCTGCCAGACGGCGACAGAACCAGGGTCATGAGCAACAAGGCGCTCAAGATGCGCCAGAAGTTGCGAGAGAAGTCAAACATCTGCATTTTCATGGGAATACTCCTGTTGAGTCCACAATTCTAAATTTGGCACGCCATTAGATTGAAATAACGATGATTCTTGTGGGGGGATATTGCTCAAACTTACAAGATTTCAAAAAGTTGCTGCCAGGCAAGTCAAAACTGTGGATTGTTTGTATAAAATTATACTCCCCCCAGGCAACCCTCCTCCTTTACAAAACGGAGAGGAAAGGTCAGATAGTACTTTTTTGCCACCGGCGGCGTGCCAAGGCAGCCAGCAGAAAGCCGAGCAGAATCAGGAACACTCCCAGGCAGGGCATCCAGGGAATGCGGCCAGACTTTGCAATGAACTGAGAGGAAGAAGGGGTGAACGTGAGTGTTGGCGTGAGCATTGAGAAAGCAGCAGGGGATGTCCCAGTAAAGGTCACAAAGATGGTAGGAGAGTTCGAAAACAACGCAATCGGCGAGGCCGTTCGAACTGGGGTGAAGGGGAGGCTGTCCACAGGCATAATTCCGGGCGTTAAAGTGAGATTTCTGCCAGGAGCAGACGACAGGTTTGAGGTGGATGTTGCGCTGGCGGTCGGGGTTGCGGTTGGAACGGCCAGCGCGAGCGCGGCATCCAGTTGAATCAGGCCGTAGCCTGTGAAAATGTCCCAGCCCGGAGCATCTAAATCAAGCGCCGAGGTCTCCAGGTAGGAACGCGCTTGTATCGGCCCAACGCCCGGCATACTAAGCAAAAGCGCCAGCGCGCCCGAAACGTGCGGAGCGGCCATTGAAGTGCCGCCCAGGGTTGTATAACCACCGCCGATTGCCAGGCTGTAAATGCTCACGCCGGGGGCAGAGAGGTCCAGTTCCGGGCCGAAAGCCGAACTGGGAGCGCGCAGGTTGGCGGCATTGGTACTGGCAACCGCAATAACATTGGGGTAACGGGCCGGATAGAGAATGGCCCCCCCGGTATTACCCGCGGCAGCCACCAGCGCCACCCCATGCGCAGCAGCGTAGTTGACGGCGTTTTCCAACGTGAGCGAGGGGCTGCCCCCGCCTAAACTCAGGTTAATAACCTGCGCGCCCTGGTCAGTTGCCC
This sequence comes from Anaerolineales bacterium, assembly GCA_034434535.1. Classification (GTDB taxonomy): domain Bacteria; phylum Chloroflexota; class Anaerolineae; order Anaerolineales; family Villigracilaceae; genus UBA5195. Next base: position 106,061 of record DAOTZC010000002.1, read on the forward strand.
AAATAATTCCAGCAGCGACATTCGAGTATGTGCCGGAATTGAATTCGTTCAACACCTTGACCGGCAAAATTTGCGCCCCCCACGAAACGCCCGTCATGCCCAGGCCGTTGTTGCTGAACGCAGCAGCAATGCCCGCAACATGCGTGCCATGACCGTTATCATCCTGCGGGTCGGCATCCCCGTTAACGAAATCGTATCCGGGCAAAATTTTGGGGGCAAGTTCCGGGTGAGTCTGGTCCACGCCACTGTCTACAATCGCAATCGTCACCAGGTGCGAGCCGGTCGTCATATCCCATCCTTGCGGCGCGCGAATGTTGAGGAGGGCATATTGAAATGCAAAACCAGGGTCGTTGGGGAGGGTATCTTGCGCCGTGACGGTTCCATCCGGTTCGACATATGCCACTTCGGGGAAAGCGGCTAGTTCCTGCACGACTTCTTCGATTTTCCCGGCAAGTATATCCACCCGATACACGTTCAGGCTTGAAAGACCCACATCAAGCAGCGAAAAGCCAGTTTGCTCTCGAAAGGCATCCAAATCCGTGCTTTTTTTTAACCCAACCAAAAGCGAAACAGCCGTTGCAGGCGGCGAAGCGGGGGTATCGGAAAAAATGGGAGTGAGCGATGAGGTTGGCGTTTGGGAAGCAAAATCCGTCGTGGTGGGCGAGGGAGACGGCGTTTCAGAAATGGAAGCGGGAATCGAGGGGGTAGACGTTGGCGTTTCAGAAGAAGTGACAAGCGTTTCAGCGGAAGTCAGCGTTGTCATCTCGTAGAAGGCAGCGGAGGCACGCGCTTGCCCGGCTCCAAGTAGGAGAACCGTCAGGGCGAAAAACAGCCCAAATCCAAAACCGATGCGCCGGGCGCGGTGACAAGAATCCATGTTTTCATTTTACTGGCTGCTGCCTGCCCATACAATTCGGACAAGTGTCACAAGAATTTTTGGCAAGCTCGCCTGGCAGATTTGCCTCACCCGGGTTCGAGCGCCAATTCCAGACTCGCCCGCCAGGGCGGAACGCGCAGGCCAAAGGTCTGTTCGAATTGAGTGCAATCGAGCGCAGAATAGGCTGGCCGTTGGGCGGGAGTGGGAAACTCTTCGGTTTTAGCCGGCAGCAGTTGACGGCAGCGCAGAGTTTCCCGATTCGGCGCCAGGTCCAGGATGGCCTGCGCCCACTCGAAACGCGTGGCTGCGCCGCTTCCAGCCAGATGGTAAATGCCGCTGTGTTCAGCCAGCCAGTCGGGGCCGCGCTCAAAAGCGCGCAGCAAGGCCAGCGAGGTCAATTCCGCCAGCATCCGCGCCCAGGTGGGGCTGCCAATCTGGTCATCCACAATACGAAGCGTCTCATGTTCACGCGCCCAGCGCAACACCTTCGATACAAATCCATTTCCGCGCAGGCTATAAACCCAACTGGTACGAAAGATAAAATACAGGCCGCCAACTGCCTGAATCGCCTGCTCCCCCTCTAACTTGCCTTGGCCATAGATATTAAGCGGATTAGGTATATCAGATTCCGTGTAACATCGACCCAGCGCACCATCAAAGACAAAATCGGTGGAATAATGGAGGAGGGGGATGTTCAATTTGCAAGATTCTTCGGCCAGGATGGCGGGGGCGTCCCGATTAACAGACATCGCCAACTGCGGTCTGCTTTCTGCTCCGTCGACATCCGTATAGGCTGAAGCATTTACAATCACCTGAGGTCGAACATCCGTCACCACGCCGCGCAACCGCCCTGGCTGAGAGAGGTCTACTTCCTCGCGGTCAATCGCAACGATTTCCCCAAATGGCGCCAGCGCACGCCGCAGTTCCCAGCCCAATTGCCCATTTTTACCCAGCAACAAAATACGCTTCATAGGTTATTTCGGCATGGGTTCATCAGCCAGGCGGAGGAGATAATCGCCATAAGAATTATTAATACTTTGCGCAAGTTGGCGCAGTTGCCCCGCATCAATAAAACCTTTACGATAGGCGATTTCTTCTGGACAGGAAATCATCAGCCCTTGCCGGTCTTGCACGGCCTGGACGAAATTGGCCGCCTGAAGCAGAGACTCGTGCGTGCCTGCATCCAGCCAGGCCACGCCGCGCCCAAACACTTCCACCTGCAATTTGCCCTGTTCCAGATAGATGCGGTTCAGGTCGGTAATTTCCAATTCGCCGCGCGGAGAGGGTTTGAGAGATGCGGCCAATTCGACCACCTGAGAATCATAAAAATAAATCCCCGGCACGGCGTAGTGGGAACGTGGCTGTTGGGGCTTTTCTTCCAGGCTGATGGCGCGAAACTGCGAATCGAATTCCACCACGCCGTAGCGTTGCGGGTCACGCACAGGATAGGCAAAGATGAGCGCGCCTTCGGTCAGTCGGGCGGCGCGCTCCAGGATGCTGACCAACCCCTGCCCATAGAAAATATTATCGCCCAAAATCAGACAGGCCGGTTCGCCGCTGACGAATTTCGCACCCACCCGAAAAGCATCGGCCAGGCCGCGAGGCTGGTCTTGTTCGGCATATGCCAATTGCATGCCCCATTGCAACCCATCGCCCAGCAATCGCCGGAAAATGGGCAGGTCTTCGGGCGTACTGATAACCAACACTTCGCGTATTCCGGCCAGCATTAACATGGAAAGGGGGTAATACACCATCGGTTTGTCATAGACTGGCAACAGCTGCTTGCTGGCTGCCAGGGTAAGGGGATGCAGGCGCGTGCCACGTCCCCCGGCCAGAATGATTCCTCTCATTTTTCCTCCTTAATCAAATAATTCTGCCTGTGAAAAGGGAACTCCTGCGGCATCTTTAGGAGACACCAAAGGCTTCAGGCCATCTGGCCAGCGAATGCCAATCACCGGGTCACTCCAGAGCAGGGTACGCTCCCATTGTGGAGCATAATAATCCGTTGCTTTATACAAAACTTCGGCCTGCTCGCTCAAAACATAGAAGCCGTGCGCAAAACCAGGTGGAATCCAAAGCATGGTTTTGTTTTCTGCCGAGAGATTCATACCTACCCATTTTCCAAACGTGGGTGAACTGCGGCGAATGTCAACGGCCACGTCGAAAACTTCGCCAGCAATCACCCGCACCAGCTTGCCCTGGGCTTGCCGGATTTGATAATGCAACCCGCGCAACACACCTTTGCGGGAGAGCGAATGATTATCCTGAACAAACTCGAAAGGAATGCCAGCCGCGGCAAACCGCTCCTTCTGATAGCTTTCCAGGAAGAAGCCGCGCTCATCTTCAAAGACGCGAGGCTGAATAATCAGAACATCAGAAAGTTCAGACGCGAAAAAATTCATGCAAAACCCTGTGAAGTAATTTATGCGGCATTCTCCCACAAGGACGGAGGCGCGTCAAGAATGCTTGCTTAGTATGCCCCCCGGCCTTGCAATGCCGAGATGAACGTATGAATCAAAATATGAATATCAAGCCAGATGGACCAGTTCTGAACATAATACACATCCAGATTGACCCGCTCCTGATAAGTGGTGTCATTACGACCTGAAATCTGCCACAGGCCGGTCATGCCGGGAACAACCTGTTTGTAGATGTCGAAATCATCTCCATAGAGGGGAATTTCCTCGGCCACAATCGGGCGCGGGCCAATCAGGCTCATTTCGCGGCGCAGAACGTTCCAGAGTTGGGGAAGTTCATCCAGGCTGGTGCGGCGCAAAAAGCGGCCCATGCGCGTAATGCGCGGGTCATGTTTGAGTTTGAAGTTCCTGTCCCATTCGGCGCGCAAAGCCGGGTCGCTAGCGAGGTATTGTTCCAGCGCTTCTTCGGCATTGAAAACCATTGTGCGAAATTTCCAGATGAGAATGTCCTTGCCGCCATGTCCAACCCGCTTTTGGGTATAAAAGACCGGGCCGGGGCTGTCTAATTTGATGGCAAGCGCAATCAGCGCCCACAACGGCAGCAAGAAAGGCAGCAAGATGAAAATCAGAAACAGGTCGAGCAGCCGCTTGATGAATTGCTGGGCCGGGTTGATTAACTGGTGGGTCACTTCCAAACCCAAATGTTCGACCAGGTGCAGGGGCGTGAACCAGACTGACCCCATGCGCGCGTCATCGAACATGACAATGATGCGCTTGAAATGGTGGGTTTTGTCAAGCATCACATTCTTTACCGCGCCCAGCGGAGCTTTCTCGGGAACGAGAATGACAATATCAATGTTCTGGAACAGGGCGCGGATTTCCGGGAATCCCGCCCCTGGGCTGGATGGCGGCGGAAACAGGCGGGTAATGGGCGAGGTTCTGACGCATAATACCGGCCATAGCCCGGTCAGGCGATTGCGACGCAGGTTTCTGTAAACGTTTGCTACCCCTTCTGTTTCACCAATCACCACCACCGGAACGCCCCACATGCCAAGCCAAAGCGCCGCGCGTCGGAAGATTTTGCGGGCCAACGGCGCGCTGAAGAGCAGGAAGACCCAGGCCAGCCCCAACACCGCGCGCGACCACAGATTGATGTTGCGCAGGTAAAAACTCAATCCCATCAGCGCCAACATTCCCAGGGTGGTGCCAATGGAAAGCCGCCGCAATTCCTCCACCGGGCCAACCCCAATACCCGGATACAGGCCCATCATCAGGTAAATGGTAACGAAAAAGATGCTGACCGGCAGCATGAGCGGCTGATAGAGTTCTGGAATCAGGTCGTCGCGCGCAAACTGCCACAGGAAAATGGGGAGCGACATGGAAACCAGGATGCAAACCAGGTCGCTGACCAGCATGAAAGCGGTCATCATGTGGCGGCGATTTTGCCAGGCGGGCAGCGCGGCGGGCTGGGAGAAAAATTCATCGTCCCGGTACAAAATGACGGGCTTCATCGCTTTTGGAACTCCTGCCAGGAGGTTTGGACGATTTCCTGAACTTCACGCCGGAAGCGTTCGTTTGAGAAACGCTCAGCATTGGCACGGCAGGCCGATGGGCTAAACCGATTACGATGGCGCTCAAACTCCAAAATAGCATGCCGCAGAGATTCCACCGTTTGTTCGTAGAAGAAAACGCCGGTGGGGTTTTCCTGCTCCAGGCCAATCACTGTTTCTCGAACACCGCCCTGCCCAAAGGCAATCACCGGCGTTCCGCAGGCCTGGGCTTCAAGCGGGATAATGCCAAAATCTTCGCGGGCGGCAAAGACAAAAGCGCGCGCCCGCTGCATGTAATCACGCAAAGCTTCATTGGGCTGAAAGCCAAGCCAGGTCACGTTGGGCAGGTTCAGCGATTGGAGTTTATGGGCTTCAGGGCCATCGCCAATCACCACCAGTTTTTTATCGGGCAGTCCGGCAAAAGCCTGCACGATGAGGTCAATGCGTTTATAAGGGACCAGACGCGAAGCAGCCAGGTAAAAATCTTCTTTGTCGGCGTGCAAGCCAAAGACTTCGGTATTGACCGGCGGGTAGAGAATCCGCGCCTGGCGCCGATAGAATTTTTCGATGCGGCGGCAAATGAAACCCGAATTCCCAAACAGGACATCCGGGCGGTTGGCGGCAGTCGAATCCCAAATGCGAATGTAGTGCAGGATGGAACGCGCCAGCAGAGATTTGATGCTCTTGATGCCGCTCACCGCAAGATAGTCGTTCTGCATATCCCAGGCGTAACGCATGGGGCTGTGAATGTAGCCGATGTGCAATTGGTCTGGGCTGGTGATAACACCCTTAGAGACCGCATGGCAGTTGGTGATGACCACATCGTAAGCGCTCAAATCGAGTTGCTCGATGGCAAGCGGCATGAACGGCAGGAAATTGCGGTAATTCTTTTTATTGAGAAAAGGGAAAGTTTGCAGGAAGGAAGTATGTACCGGTTTGCCCTGTAGAAAATCCCGGTCGGGGGAGGACATAAAATCGAGCAGAGCAAACAGGTCGGCCTGGGGAAAGACCTGCAAGAGCTGTTCAATCACCCGCTCCGAACCAGCAAAGGTGATGAACCAATCATGTACAAGCGCGATTTTGAGAGTCATCAGGGAATGGGTCAATGCGCCAATGGAGTGGCCGGAGCCCGGCCCGAAAAGATTGTATCATACGCAGGACAAGATAATACCTTGTCCTACTTCAACACGCTGTCGAAAAACGCAATCGTGCGGTCCATAGCAGTCGTGAAAAACTTTGAGATGTTGTGATTATCGCCTTCGTAAAGATACAACTCGGCAGTTTGCCCGGCGGCGCGGGCCTGCTCGGTCAGGCGGATGGAAAATTCCACCGGCACATCTTCATCCGCCGTGCCATGATGCAATTGCAGCGGCCCCGAAAGTTCGGCCAGGTAGGAATTGGCCGAAATCGATGCCCAAAATTCAGGATTTTGCTCTGGCGTGCCGTAAGTCTCCAGCCAGCCCCCGCGCCAGCCCACCCCGCGCGAGCTGGGAGAGGGAGTAAAGGATGCGCTGCGCCGCCAGTTGTAGAGCATTTCGGGATACGAGGCCACCACGCCCGCCCAAATGACGCCCGCCTTAACCTGACGCGAGATGACCATTGCTCGCAGGGTGAGATACCCGCCCATCGAATGCCCCCACATGCCGATTTTTTCCGGGTTAACCTGGGGGTGTTTTTGCAGCGAGGCAACCGCATTCATCACATCGATAAGATACCCCGGATGCCCATACGCGCCGGTTGCCTGACCTTCCGAACGGTCATGACCGCGATAGTCAATCCGAAAAACGACATATCCGGCGCGCGCCAGGCGGTCCACATAGGCAATGTATCTTTCGGTCGTGCGATAAACATCCGGCGGAATATAACCATGATTGAAGACAATCGCTGGCCAGCCGCCTTCAGGCATTGCGCCGTTGGGAATGGTCAGCAGGGCATAGATTTTCAGCCCTTCGGAGAGATAGTAGGCATAATAGCGGCGATAATTCGCCCCACGTTCCAGTTCGCGCTCAGTGACAATCTCACTGCCGGGGTAGGAACCCGCCCGCAGAGCAGCAATACTCATCGGATGCGGGATGGGTGTGACGGTTGGCGTCAGGGTTGGGGTGGCTGTGGGCGGCCGGAGGGTAGAAGTAAGAGTCCAGGTCGGCGGCAGGGTCATGGCAATCGCCGTCGGCAAGGAGAGCGTCTCAGGCGTGGTTGGAGCAGCAGGCTGACAGGCTGAAAAAACCAGCGAGGAGAACAGGCAGAGAAAAAGAAAATGCGCAGGAAACAGGAAGCGGGATGGTTTCATGGGAATCACCAGTAAAGACGAGAGAGACACATCAAAATCAGCAACGAAATAAATCCCAAGTTACGACGCGGCAAAGTATAACAAACATCCCATGCGTTGAAAGCATGGGATGTTGCTGTTGGCGGAGAGAGTGGGATTCGAACCCACGGTGGACACGAGGCCCACAACGGTTTTCGAGACCGTCCCATTCAACCACTCTGGCATCTCTCCGGGTTGCCGCGCGGCACGAAATTATACAGCCTTTTGGCGGAAATGATAAGCGAAAATCCAATCACAAATCAGACTGCAACTTTTGGAAACGGGCTGCGCTCAACCAGGTTTAGCGCCCAGCGATTTCAGGATTTCTGTTCCAAAATGCTCCACCCGCCAGGGGGAATCACCCATGACAGAAGAAAGAGATTCCAGCGTGCAGGGGTTTTGTTCGGCCAGCGGCATCAGGTAAACGCGCGGCAGAACAATATCAGATTCCACACCCAGTTCTTCTGCTTTTTTCTTACGCCAGTTCTTTAACTTATTCAGGCGGTTCAGGGTGGCATTGGAGGGTTTTTCGGTCTCAGTCGGCTTGACCAGCGGAGCAGTTTGCCCACGCTGGATGGCTTCAAGCAGAGCGCGCCCAAAACGGTCAATTTGGCGTTCACTCAACCCGGCCCCTTTAAGGGCATCTATCGATTCTGGTTCGGCCTGAGCCAGTTTGAGCAAGGCATGGTCGCTGAGCACCTTGAACAATGGCGATTCAGCCGCATCGGCCAGCTTCTCCCGACTGATGCACAATTCGTTCAAGATGGTGCGCCCGCGCGGCGTCAGGTCTTGCTGACCGTCAATGCGCTCCCAACGCTCTTTGACTTGCCTGTTGCCATTGGTGACATAACAACTGCGGCGAAAATCTTCATGCGCCAGTTCCAATCGCCCGCGCTCGCGCAGTTCCTTCTCCAAAATATCGCGCAGTTCCAGCAGATAATGAGTGTCGAGCCGGGCATAATCAATCAGACCAGGTGGCAGAGGCCGCGCGCCCCAATCGGCTTTTTGAAAGCGCTTATCGATTTCCACCTGAAATTTTTCTGCCAACAGGCTGCCCAACCCCAATTGTTTGTACCCCAAAATCCGCGCGGCCAGCATGGTATCAAAAATATTGGTAAAGGTAAAACCATAGTCGCGCTGCAAGCCAAGCAGGTCATATTCAGCAGCGTGAAACACTTTTTCGAGCACCGGACTGGAGAAAATATCGGCCAGGGGCGTCAAGTCGTGCAGGGTGAGCGGGTCCACCAGGTAGTCGATGCCGGGAATTGAAAACTGAATCAGACAGACCTGTTCGCGGTAAGCATACAGGGAATTGGCTTCAGTATCGATGGCAATACGCGGCTGCATCAACAGACTGGCGCACATCCGGCGCAACCCATCAGCAGTGTCCACCCAAACCGGGGCGGTCAAAAATGAATTCATGACGACGATTATAACTGCGATGAGCGTTTAGCGGTTCTTTTCCATGACCAGTGCAGCTTCACCATCGTTGTAATACCGCTCCCAGCGGTCAATGGCAACATACCCGGCGTTTCTGTACATCCGGATGGCTTCGTCATTGCTCGCGCGCACGCTCAAACGGATGCGGCGCGTGGGCAATTGCTGTTCACAGGCTTCGAGCAGCGCCCGTCCATAGCCCAAACCGCGATATTCGGGAAGAACTCCCAGCGTGGCAATCCATGAAAAGCCCTCACTCGGACGCGGGTCACCGGCAATGAAACCAATCATTTGGCCCGCCTCGATGGCTTTGAGCCGAACCACGCCTGGGAACGTGAGCACGGCCACCAGGTCGAGCAAAGGCCAGGCATCTTGCGGAAAACAGACGGATTCCACATGCCGCAACGCGTTCAAGTCGAAGATGTTGGCAGAGTGGATGTCCATGATGATTCTATTCTGGTCCTGAAAATAGAAAAGCCTCCCGTGTTCGGGAGGCTTCCATTTTACCTGATTCTCATCTACTTGTTGCTGTTGCCCTTTGTAAAATTCTCCAAAAGGCTGGTAAATTCCATCGGGAAGATGTACTTGGTGGATGGGCTCATGCCCATGGCCTTCAGCGTCTCGAAGTATTGCAGAGTCATGGTCTTCTGGTCAATTTTCCCGGCAGCCTCATAAATTTTCTCCAACGCGGCAGCGAAACCCTCGGCACGCAGATACTGCGCCTGGCGTTCACCCTCCGCCGAAAGGATGGCAGCCTGCTTCTGGCCTTCGGCCTTGAGGATGGCAGCCTGCTTTTCGCCTTCAGCCACGTTGATGGCGGCCTCGCGCGTACCGGTCGATTCAGTCACCACCGCCCGGCGGATGCGCTCGGCAGACATCTGCTTGTTCATCGATTCCTGAATTTCGCGCGGCGGAATGATTTCACGAATTTCAACGTTGGTCACCTTAACACCCCAACGCTCGGTGACTTCATCAAGTTTAGTGCGCAGAGTGATGTTGATGTGTTCGCGCTGCGAAAGCACATCATCCAGATTAATGCCGCCAATCACGGCGCGCAGGGTGGTAGTCGCCATACCCTGGGCGGCCAGTTCAAAGTTACCCACCTTCAAAACCGATTCCGCCGGGTCGATGACCTTGTAATACCAGATGAAATCGACCTGAATACCAGCATTGTCTTTCGTGATGGCCGTTTGGTGGGGAATTTCACGCACCTGTTCGCGCAAATCAACCCGAATGGCACGGTCCAGAACCGGGATGAGCAGAACAATCCCTGGCCCTTTGGGTCTGTCAAGAACGCGCCCCAATCGGAACACGACCAGACGTTGGTACTCCGGCACAATCCGAATGGCATTCGCCAGGAAGACCAACAGCAAGATGACGACAAAGCCTATCAGGCAAAACGTCGTGAGAACAGCACCTTCCATTTTTTCTCCTTTTCTGGAAACTCAATCAACGCCTTCGACAATTAATACCAACCCCTGCTTGCCGACAATGCGCACTTTGCTGCCTGCCGGAATGGGGGTTGAACTTCTCGCAGACCATAACTCGCTGCTCACCTGTACCGTACCTTCGTCATCGATATTCGTCCGCGCCTCGCCAATTTGCCCGACAAGATGATGCTCACCATGCGCAGTTGGGCTTGTCATGACATCCAGGGTGCGAACCACGAAAAGCCACAAAATACCACTCGCCGCCAGAGAAACAAACCCGGCCAGCAAAGGCTGAACGCCAATCAGACTGCCATCTTCGCCGGGGAACAGCAAAATAGACCCACCTATCAACAGCAAAATCGTCGCAATCAAGAGCGGCATGCGCCACTTTGGAAGACGAACGGCATACAAAAACGGCACAACTGCCAATGCCAGCAACACCAGCGCCCAGGCATTAATTCCCAGGTGATACGCGCCATACCCGGCCAGCACCAGCGCAAACAACGCGCCAATTTCGAGCAAACCTGTTCCTGGCGTCAACAGCGACATCAAAACCAGCAACATGCCGGTGACAAGCAAAACATAGGACACGTTTGCATCGAGCAGAAACTCCATGTTATGCCTCCATGTTCTAAAATGATTATACACAGATTACGATACTCTATTTAAACATACGATTAACTTATGCTGAAGGTTTTCCGATTCTCATCATTCCACCCCACCCCACGCCACTTAAAAATGCAAGGCTAACTCTCCACCGCCAGCGCATAAATCTCCCGTTTCGACCAGCCGGAAGGCGCAGTCAGTGCAGCGGCAATCTCACGGGCTTTCTTACCCGTTTTTTTTTCTTTCTGAATCATGGCGAGCAACTTTTCCCGCTCCCAAACAGGATTGCTGGCGGCTGGCTGACCGCTGATAACCAGGACAAACTCTCCTCTGGGTTCTGCTTCCATAAAATGAGCACGCACCTGGCTGATTCGTCCGCGAATGAACTCTTCATGGACTTTGGAAATCTCCCGCGCGACGCACATCTCCCGATTGCCAAGAACCGCTTCCAGGTCCTCAAGCGACTCCAAAAGCCGGTGGGGAGTCTCAAAAAAGACCAGGGTATGGCGGAGTTGAGCAACTTGCGCGACGACATCTCGTCTTTCCCCTTTTTTTCGCGGTAAATAGCCTAAATACAAGAAACTATCGGTCGGCAGGCCAGAAGCAGCCAGCGCGGCCATCGGCGCCGACGGCCCCGGAATCGGGCTGACAGCGTGGCCGGCCTTCAGGGCCGCTTTAACGAGTTCATAACCCGGGTCGTTAATGGCTGGGGTTCCGGCATCCGACACCAGAGCAATATTCCCAAGCGATAATTCAGCCAGGATTTTATCAAGCTTGGCGAGTTTATTATGTTCGAAATAACTGGTAAGCGGGGTATGAATGTCAAAATGCGTCAGCAATGCGCGCGTATGGCGAGTATCTTCGGCAGCAATCAAACGCACTTCGCGCAGAATACGGACCGCGCGTGGCGACAGGTCTTCCAGATTGCCAATTGGCGTAGCGACAAGATATAGAATAGCCATACGCTGATTGTATCATTTTGCACCCCAGAAAACAGCAGAGCGAGAACGAATTGTCACAAAAATAAGATACTTAATACTAAATACTTGACAAACCTGCTTTCTTATTTATAATTATTATAAAATAATAATCATTATATATGAACAGCGCAGAAATTCTGACCACCCATCTAAAAAAAGCAGGAATGCGTCTAACTCCACAGCGCATTGCAATCTGCCGGTTGTTGGCAGAGAGTAACGACCATCCCACAGCAGCCATGATTTATGAGCACCTCAGAATTCAATATCCTTCGCTCTCGCTGGCAACGGTCTATAACACACTGGATGCGCTGGTAGGGTTGGGGCTGGTCAATGCGCTCGGGCACGCCGGCGATGGCGCCGTGCATTTCGACGCAGACACTTCACCGCACATCAATCTGGCTTGCATTTCCTGCCACCAGATTGTGGATGTTGCCTCGTCACAGGTGGCCGGGCTGGAGAGCGAAATCAGCCACGCTTCGGGCTATCAATTGCTTGGCGTGCGCATGATGTATTACGGCCTATGCCCATCCTGTCAAACTTAATCCCAATCCAAAATTCACAAGGAGAGATTTTATGGACACCCCCGAAACCCAAGTCATTCCCATGCCGCGCATCGGCGACCCCGCTCCGGCCTTTACGGCCGTTACAACCCAGGGAACCATTCACTTCCCGGCAGATTACGCCGGTAGTTGGGTCATCCTCTTCAGCCACCCGGCAGATTTCACCCCAGTTTGCACTTCAGAATTCATGACCTTCGCTACGCTCGAAGAAAAGTTTGCCCAGGCCAACTGCAAATTGGTCGGCCTTTCGGTCGATGGCCTGTATAGCCACATCGCCTGGTTACGCAACATCAAAGAGAAAATCGAATACAAGGGCATGAAGAACGTGGAAGTCAAATTCCCGCTCATCGAAGATATCACGATGGAGGTCGCCCGCAAATATGGCATGATTCAGCCTGGCGAGAGTTCCACCAAAGCCGTGCGCGCGGTGTTCTTTATTGACCCCAAGGGCGTGATTCGCGCCATCATCTACTATCCGCTCAGCCTGGGACGCAATTTTGATGAGTTATACCGCGCCCTAATTGCGATGCAAACCGCTGACGCATTCTCGGTGGCCACCCCTGCCGATTGGCGGCCCGGCGATGATGTCATTGTGCCTCCGGCTGGCTCGTGCGGCGTAGCCAAAGACCGCATGGATGGCAAAGAAGAGAATGTCACTTGCCACGACTGGTACTTCTGCACCAGGCCAATTTCTAAAGAAAAAGTTTTGGAGACAGTTTTGAAGAAATAAGCCCGGTTGACCGATGGGTCAAAACAAAAAAACATCCCGAACGGCTTTTCTGCCTTCGGGATGTTTTTTTACAAAATCATCATCAGGCGCTCTGCAGAGAAGATTAAACTTCCACTCCCAGCCACATCCGAATGAAATAACCGATGATGAAGCTAAAAGCAGCCACGCTCAAGCTCAACCCCGCCATCTCCGTGAAGCGACGGCGGAAATTTTCGCCTTTAGCAACCGCGATGTAGTAGTTAAACACAGCGATAATCAAAACGGCGGTTGCGAGCGAAATCGCCAGACACAGATATTCATTCTCAAGCAACAGGTAGGGCAAAATCAAGAGGGTTACGGTCAAGACATAGGCAATTCCCGTATACACAGCGGCGCGCACCGGGTGCTTGTCGGTCTCCTCCGACCGAGTAGAAAGATATTCCGAAGCAGCCATCGACAAGGAGGCGGCGATACCAGTAATCAGCCCGGAGAGGGCAATCAGTTGCACGTTTTGCAAGGCCAGGGTCAGCCCGGCCAGCGCTCCGGTCAATTCCACCAGCGCATCGTTCAAACCCAGCACGACCGAACCGGCATAACGCAGGCGCTCCTCGTTGAGCATGCCCAATAATTTTTCTTCGTGTTCTTCTTCATCGTCACGCACTCTCTGAGCTTCGGGAATGCTTTTAGCGATTTCGTCATACACTGTCTGGGCCGCTTCTTCGCCTTGCTCCATCAATTTGATTCCAAAAGTAAACCCAAAAATACGCGCGATGATGACATAAAACCAGACCACCAACCAGTTTGGCGCAACATCTTGCTGGGTGTATTTTTTCCAGGTTTTGTAATGTCCAAGTTCATCAGAGGCCAGTTTTTCAATCACGGCGCGATTTTTTTCATCTTTCAAACCCGCAGCAATGCGCTTATAGATGTGATGACCATTGATTTCGCTGCGCTGGGCAATGAGAACTTTTTGACGCAGAAGAGCGGTTAGTTCCATGATGCATCTCCATTTTTTTGTCTTTTTGCGATTATACATCTTGCAAGAGCATCTGTTCCTTATTCGACATAAAATTTTTCAAGAAAATCAAAAATGCTGATTCACATTGCGAGCGTTCCGCTTGTCAAAAGTCATAATTGGCCCCGGGGCGCTCGTCATGAAATAGTAATGTGTTTGCACTATCTTTAACATATTTTGGGGAAAATTAAGAAGGTATAAGATTTTTGTAAGCGAGCCAACCAGCATTCCACCGCGCGCGCAAAATTCCTTCCACTCAACCCACAATTTGTCTCTTGGCAAGGAGGAAAAACATGAAAAGAAAGATATTCGTCGCATTTTTCATAATTTCCCTGGTTATGACAGTGTTTTCAACCGCCGCTGTCAAACGAGGAATCTCATTCGAATCAATTTATCAGATTCCAGGCAAGGGTTATGTCGCCATTTTCAATCTTCAAGGCGAATGGCGGGACGATGAACTGTGGGGATTCGTCGTCTTGCCGCACAATCGCCAGATTGACATGGACTGTCATTTCCGTGACGATGGAAAGGTATCCTGCAATATCGCCGATGGAATCAGCAAATATGTAAGTCGAATGGTCAAACTGGTTGTGTATGGTTATTCTTTTGATGTCGTCATCCCGCCCGAGGTCAGACGCGGCGCATCTTTCGAGTCTATCCGGCATGTTCCAGGCAAAGGCTACGTCGCCATCTTCCGAATCTGGGGGCAATGGACGAAAGACGAACTATGGGGCTTCGTTGTCTTGCCTCACAATCGCCAAATCGACATGAGTTGTAATTTTATGGATAATACTTCCCAGGTTTCGTGTACTATTGCCGATGGAATTAGCCAATGGGCCAAAAAGACCTTGAAACTCGTCCTATACGGCTACACATTCCCTGTGACCATCCCAGGCAAAACGCAGTGATACCACAGTGGGGTTGTGATGCATCCGGAACTCGCTTATGCACTGAAAAAAATGCGCCCGATGGGCGCTTTTTTTATTGGCTTGCATTTCAACCGGACAGTCATTAAAATTATGTTGAAGGGAGTAAAGAAGATTACGACGGTTCCAAATTAACAAACCCAAACCGGCTCTTCATGTTAAAATAAACCTTATGACACCGCAAAAAATTGGCCGTTATGAAATCAAATCCGAACTTGGGCGCGGCGGCATGGCCACCGTATACAAAGCCTACGACCCGCTCTTTGAGCGCGAGGTTGCGCTAAAGGTCTTGCCGCGTGAGATGCTGCACGACCCACAGTTCCGCGTACGGTTCGAGCGGGAAGCCAAAACGATTGCCGCGCTGGAACATCCGGCAATCGTTCCCGTGTATGATGTCGGCGAAGAAGACGGCCAACCCTACTTCGTAATGCGGTACATGACGGGCGGCTCGTTGCAAGAACGAATCGCCCAGGGTCCGCTCTCGCTGCAAGAAACGGCGCGTATTTTTAGCAAGCTGGCGCCCGCGCTCGATGAAGCGCACCGAAAGGGTATCATCCACCGAGACTTAAAACCAGGCAACATCCTGTTCGACCGCACTGGCGAACCTTACATCTCTGATTTCGGGATAGCCAAAATCACCCAGACGCAGGGCGCAACGGTGACCGGCGGCGCAATTATCGGCACGCCCGCCTATATGAGCCCCGAACAGGCTCAAGGCGAACAAGTAGATGGGCGCAGCGACATCTATGCGCTTGGCGTGATTCTTTATGAGATGTTGTCTGGCGTCCAGCCGTACCAGGCCACCACGCCCATGGCCGTGGTGGTCAAACACCTTACCGAACCGGTTCCCCACATTCTTGACAGCAACCCTGAACTTCCCATTGACATTGAACCAGTCATCGAAAAGGCAATGGCAAAAAACCGCGATGCGCGCTTCGGCAGCGCCGAAGAACTCGCCGATGCCATTGTTGAGGTCACCCGCGGCGCAAGCGGCGAGCAGGCCATCAAAACCGCATCGATGCGCGCCACGCAAGTTGCTGCCGCAAAAACACGCATGGTTGCTGCCAAAACCAAAGTTGGAGAAAAACCCACCGCGCCTGCGCCACCGCCCACCCGGCCCAAAAGTGGGTTCTCCGCCTGGTGGTTGATTGCGCCGGTGCTGGTCATTCTCGTCCTGGCCGGGTTGGGTGGGGGTGGATTTATGCTTTTCTCCACTTTAGCGCCAATGACCACGCCCCAACCTACCCATACGCTCACGCCTGCCATCTTGCCTACGAACACACTCGCCGCTACAGAGCCTCCCATACAAGCGCCACCGACATTTACTGCAATCCCACCGACTGCATCACCCACGTTTACCCCTGAGCCTCCTAGCCCAACGCCTGCTCCTTCGCGCCCCATTGTCGGCGGCGCGGACCAGGTGGCGCTGATTGCCAACAACGACGTATGGGTGATGAACATTGACGGCTCGGAACTCACCCAACTCACCATTGACGGACTGCCCAAAAACGACTTGCAATGGATTCCTGGCACGCGCACGCTGGTCTTTATCAGCCTAACCAATGTCAAAACGGTCAATGCTGATACCAGGCAGGTTGATACTATCCTCTCTTTCCCTGCCGCCAAATTCCTCGACACCTTCCGCATCTCGCCCGATGGCAAACAGGTTGCCATTTCTCTCAATCGTGAAATGTACATCGTGCCGTTCGACCTGGAGAAATTTAAGACTGTGCGCGGCAGGGACCAGTTGCGCGCCATGAACGGTTGCCTCAGTTACACCGGCGAAACCCAGGCTGCCGTACCGCTTGAAGAATTTCGCTGGAGCAGCGATGGCAAGATTGCTGCCTGGTCGCTGGCAGTCGTTGGAGCAACTGGAAAGTCAGAAGATATTATTCGGCTGGTCGACATTAGCAGCTGCGACCCCTACCGCCTGGTAAAACTGGATGAATTCCCCGGAACGCGCTTTACGCCAGAAGGCTTCATCACCAACGGCAACATTCCCGATTTTGACTGGGATGGCGAAAACTTATTTATCATGAACACTTACCACCGCAACGACGGTTGGGGCTTCTTTTACACTTACAACCGCGAAATTCGCCAGGGGGAACAGGTCAATCCAATTGCCGCCGCCAAATCACGCTGCTGCTACCGCGACGCCCGCTGGAGCCCTGACCGCACCTACATCATCTTTGCTTTCCAGAGCAAAGATGTGCTTGGTTCTGAAGCCAAAATTTATTACATCCCGGCCAACGCCATGAATACCGGCATGGAATTCCAGCCCATCCCCCTGCCCGAGGGCTTCTTCAAAAATCCCAAAGAAGCCCCACAATTTGCCCTGCATCCTGCCCAGTAAGAAAAGATTTAAATCCGTCTGACAATCTCCTTCACCAACCCCGGCCCGGCATACACCAGCCCCGTATAGACCTGGATGAGCGTTGCTCCCAGGTCTAATTTTCTTTTTGCGTCATCGGGAGACATGATTCCACCGACAGCAATGATTGGGACCCGGTCATTAACCCGCGCGACGACCTTTTCCAGAACGGAATCGGACAGGGCGGTCAGCGGTCTTCCGCTTAATCCACCGGGTTCTTTCCCCAACGGCGAGCGAATTCCCTCGCGGCTGAGAGTCGTGTTCGTAGCGATGATGCCATCCATCCCGGCTCCCACAATCGCTCCCACCGCATCATCCAACTCCTCTTCCGATAAATCAGGCGCAATCTTCACCAAGATGGGACGGTTCGCCGGCAAGCGTTGCCGTTCCCTTGCTATCGCGCCAAGCAATTCCTCCAGCATCGCGCGCCCTTGCAGGCGGCGCAGCCCAACCGTGTTCGGCGAGGAAACGTTGATTGCCAGGTAATCGGCCAGAGGCGCAAAGGCGCGCATCAGCGTAAGATAATCCTCAGCCGCGTTTTCGAGCGGGGTATCTTTATTTTTGCCAAGGTTGAGACCCAACACCACGCCCTCAGGCCGTTTGCCCATGACCGACAACTGTTGACTGACATATTGCATTCCCCGCCCCGGAAACCCCATCCGATTAATCACGCCTTGCTCCTCAATCAGCCGAAAGACGCGCGGCTTGGGGTTGCCCGGCTGCGGGCGCGGCGTGACCGTCCCCAGTTCAAGATGCCCAAACCCAAGCGCGGACAGCCCATAGACGGCCACGCCATCCTTATCGTATCCGGCGGCGAGACCAACCGGGTTTCTGAACGTCAGCCCAAAGACTCGGACGGGTTTTTGGGGCGCGGAAAACATCCGTTCGAGCAGCCAGCGGCTCGGTAGCACAACCCCCACCATCCGCACCAGTTGCAGGGTCAGATGATGGGCGATTTCCGGGTCAAGTTTGAACAACAGAGAGCGAAAAACGGGATACATTAGCGCCTGCCATGCTTTAAAAAGAAGACCATTAAGAACACCACCGTTGCAGTTAACACAATGGCTGAACCAGAGATGATATTCAGATAATAACTGATATACAACCCAACCAGCGAGGAAAACGCGCCAATCGCCGCAGAAATGACCATCATCGGCGCGAGGCGGCGCGAAAGCAAGTAAGCTGTGGCCGCAGGCGTGACGAGCATGGCTGCCACCAACCCAATTCCGACCGTCTGAAGCGAGATGACAACCGTCACTGCCAGCAGAATGAGCATGACATTGCGCAATAACTCGGCGGGCAGGCGCAGGGTGGCCGCCAGAACGGGGTCAAACGAGATGACCAGAAAAGGCCGGTAGAGCAGGAATACCGTTCCGAGGATGACAAGACCCAGGCCAAAAGTCATCCACAAATCGGCGGGAGAAACGCCCAGGACATTTCCAAATAGAATGTGGCTCAAATCTACTGCGTAAGTGCGGATGGAAGAAATCAGCGCCACGCCAAGCGCCAGCGCCGCTGCAAAGAGAATACCAATCGCAGTATCTTCCTTGACCGCGCCCTGGCGCGAGAAAAAGCCAATCAGCACAGCAACGACTATGGCCGCAGCCAATGCGCCAATTAACAGGTTGCCGCCGAGCAAATAAGCCACCGCAATTCCCGGAAGAATGGCGTGCGCCAGCGCATCGCCCAGGAAGGCCATGCCGCGTAAGACAACGTACGTCCCCATCACGGCGCACAAGACGCCAACAATAACAGCAGCGGCCATGCCGCGCTGCATAAAAGCATAAGAGAGAGGTTGAAAAAGAAATTCTATTATGGGCAACATTCATCCACCAGTAGCGCGCCGTTTTGCGTCACCAGCAACGCGCTGCCGAAGGCTTTGGCAAGATGTTCCTGTTTCAGTACCTCTTGCGGTTCGCCATAGGCAATCAGGCTCTTATTGAGCAATAAAACCCGATCGAAACGGCTGGCGGCCAGGTTCAGGTCATGGGTGGAAATAATGGTGGTCACCTGACGCTCGCGCAGGGTATCGAGCAGTCGCAAGGTCGCCTCCTGGGTGGTGACATCTACCCCGGTAAACGGTTCGTCCATCAAGAGAATGTGTGGATTTTGGGCAATGGCGCGCGCCAGAAAAACCCGCTGCTGCTGCCCGCCCGATAGGTCGCTGATGGAGCGTTCGGCCAAATCGGCAATTCCCATCTCGCTGAGACTGCGCTGTACGGCTTCGTGGTCGTCTTTCGATGGGCGGCGCAGCCAACCCTGAAAGCCATAGCGCCCCATCATAACCACATCGCGCACCGTGACCGGGAAACGCCAATCCACCTCCTCGCGCTGTGGAACATAGGCCACGCAATCCTGATGGTCGCCGAGCGGCAGGCCATGAATCAGAATGCGACCTTGTTGAAGCGGCAAAATGCCGACCAGAGCTTTAAACAGCGTGGATTTGCCCGCGCCGTTTGGGCCAACGACAGCCACCCGCGCGCCGTGCGGTACAACGAAAGAGACATCTTTCAGGATGGTTCTTTCGCCATAGGCAATTCGGATGTTTTCGATGTCGAGGCGATGAGGAGTGTGAGTCATATTTTCTTATCAATGCCGCAGTTCGCTGGTTCGCAGTTGTACTGCTGTGGAAAGGGATTGAGCAGCGCAACTGCCAAACAACCGCTCGCGCGAATTATGGATTAAGAATAACTTGTGGCGTGGTAAAGCACCGAACCCGCTACAAGCAACACAATTACCCCGCCGGTAATGGCGGCAATCGGTTTTTCGGTTTTGGTTTCACCGCTCGCCAATTTCTTTTGCTCGTCGGCGTTCAACTTCGCGCCAATTGCGCCGGCGGCAGGGATAGCCGCGCAAAACATGCACATCGAGACCTCCTATTTGCACATCTGACACAACCCGAAGAGTTGCAGCCAGTGTTCCTGAATGGTGTAACCTGTTTTTTGGGCAATGGCATCGAATAAATAATCCAGGTCATCGCCTTCGAAAAAAGTCACGCGCCCGCATTTTTGACACAAGAGCAGGTGCTGATGCCCCTGGGTAGCGGCGATGAACGCCTGGCAGCCACCTGGCTGGTGAACGCGCTGAATGAGATGCAATGCCTCCAGCTTTTCCAACGTGCGATAGACCGTCACCAAACCCAAATCGGGGTGCGTAGCGCGGGCGGAATCGAAGACTTCCATCGGAGTGAGAGCACGAGAGGTGGCAGCGACGATTTCCACCACTGCGCGGCGCGATTCCGTCAGGCGATACCCATGCTCTTGTAAGGCATTCAGCCAGGTTTCAGTAGACATATGCCCTCTTTTTATGAAAATCGTTTTCATTATAGGGGGAAAACGGAAGCGGGTCAAGATAAAATCTGGCAGGCCAGGAAATTTCCTTGACTCATCCAACCCGACATGATAAACTCTCATCGGAAATTAATCTTTCAGGAAAGGAGCGCACGACCGATGGCACAGTTCGACACCTGCATCAAGAATTCCGTCCGCGCCGCCGTACTCGGTGGTGGTGTGGCTGTTGATTCTCGGAGTGCGCCTGTTTCCAGGTAAGTTACGCGAAGTTTCTCGTAAACCCCGGCCACGGCGCACCCGCCCGTGGCCTTTTTATTTGTCTTGTATGAATCCAAGGCGGCCATGGGCGAAAAACCTGTGGCCGTTTTTTTATTAACCCCCTCCCGGCCTCCCCCGAATTCAAAGAGTGAATTCAGGGGAGGAGAAAGACAAGGCAATCATGGACATCGCAACTTCTTTATACACTGGCAAACTCGTCCGCCTGACGCGCATCGAGTTCGAGAAAGACCCCCAAACCCTGGCAGAATGGTCGCAAGATGCGACCCTGGCGCGGATGTTGAACGAAACCCCGGCCCGCCCGCTGGCGAGCGAGCAAATCAAAAAACGGCTGGAAAGCATGGAGAAGGAGATAGACGAAAAACGCGAGATGTTCTATTTCCACATCCGCCCGCTAGAGGATGACCGACTGGTTGGCTGGGGCAAAATCTACTGGATTTTGTGGCCTTCGCAGATTGCGAATTTCCAGATGGCAATTGGCCCTGCGGAACAGAACAAAGGCTACGGCGCGGATGCGTTCCGGCTCTTTTTGCGGCTGGCCTTCGACGAGTTGAACCTGAATCGTTTAACGGTCACCCTGCCCGAGTACAACATCCAGGGAATCAAGTTCGTGAAAAAATTCGGTTTCAGCGAGGAAGTGCGCCGCCGCGAGGTCATTTTCCGCGATGGCCGCCGCTGGGACAGCCTGCACTTTGGCCTGTTACGGTCAGAATGGAGCGTGAAGCATGATTAACGATATTTTCCGCGGCAAACTGGTGCGCTTAAGCGCCGAGAACCCCGAAACCTACGCCGAGCATTTCTCGCGCTGGTGGCACGATAGCGAATATGGCCGTCTGCTGGACCTGGCGCCCGGCATGTTGTTCTCGCCGAAACGGGTCAAGGAATGGCTCGAAAAGGAATTGGAGAAAGACCCGCCCGAAATGTGGATGTTCGGCATTCGGGCGCTCGATGGCGACAAGTTGATTGGCTTCGTAGATTTAAGCGGGGCCACGCCACACGGCGACACCTTTGTGGGCATCGGCATTGGCGAACGGGATTACTGGGGCAAGGGCTATGGCACTGAGGCGATGAAACTGGTTTTGCGCTTTGCGTTTACAGAATTGGGCCTGCACCGAGTCTCGTTGAATGTGTTTGAGTACAACCCACGCGGAATCAAGTCGTATGAAAAAGCCGGGTTCCGCATGGAAGGCCGCGTCCGCGAGATGCTTTTGCGCGATGGCCAGCGTTCGGATGTGTTCTTTATGGGCGTCTTGCGCGAGGACTGGCTGAAGCAGTTCGGCGCGGAGTACGGCCTGTAGATGCGACCCGTCAAAGCCATCAAACGTCACGATTTGCGCGATAACCTTGCCAGACAATATGATTTTTTGCCCAGGGCGGGTCGCCCCTACCCTGCGAACGAGGAAAAATGGAAACAACCACTGTCGAAAAGAAACAATCCCTGCTGACCCCGTTGCTGCTCCTGTTCATGCTCGCCATGATTCTCGCCAACCTGGGCGGGAATATGTACGGGCCGCTTGAATCGCTCTACCTGAAAGAACTGGGCGCGAGCATCGGTCAGATTGGGTTGTTTTTCACCCTGGCCAGCCTGGCTCCCCTGGCCCTGCAAATCCTGGGCGGGTGGATGTCTGACTCGCTCGGACGCCTGAAAGCGATTGCCATCGGCAGCGTGTTCGGGACGGTAGCGCAGGTCATCCTGGTGCTTTCCACCTCGTGGGGCTGGGTGTTGCTCTCCAGCGTAGTCGGCGCGGTAGCGCGTTCGCTGGTCGGGCCGAGTTTCGACGCCTTTATTGCCGAAAACTCGTCTGAACACAACCGGGCGCGAGTCTTTGGCATCACCCAGACTTTGTTCGGCGTTGTTTCCGTGCTTGGCCCGCCGCTTGGCGGCTGGCTGGTGCAGAACTTCAGTTTCAAAACCATGCTGGTTGTCTCTGCCGCCCTCTATATTGCGGCGACCATCATCCGGTTGGGGATGGCCCGCCCCGCTAAAGAACGCGGGACAGGCCCCGCTAAAGAACGCGGGACAAGCCCCGCTAAAGAACGCGGGACAGGCCCCGCTGCGCAGAAAGACAGCCACGCTCCCGCCCGTCCGCCGCTCACCTTCGAGGGATTGAAATCGAACCTGGGCGCGATGACCGGCCTGCTATTCTCCGGCGGTGTTCTGACCTGGATTTTGCTGACCGACGGCGTGCGCGACATCTCGTTTGCCATCTCGTTTAACTTCATGGGTTTGTACATGGAGCAGGTGGCGGCGATGAACTTCGAGCAAATCGGCTGGAGCAGCGGCATCTTTGGCCTTTTTATGATGGCCTTCATGATTCCCGGCGGCTGGCTCTCGGATAAGACCAGCGAACGGGTTGCCATTGCGCTCGGCTTTCTGTTGATGGCGATTGCGATTGGGATGATTGCCATCGTGCCGCCCGCCAGTCCCTTTTGGTTGTACGCTAGCGGATGGGCACTGGCCGGAACCGGCGTGGCGCTGGTCTCCCCAGCCTACCAGTCGCTCATTAGCAAAGCCGTCCCGGCCCACCTGCGCGGAACCGCCTTCGGGCTGTTCAGCACCAGCCTGGGATTGGTCTCGCTCCCGGCCCCGCTGATTGGTGGCTTCCTGTGGGAGAACATCAGCCCGCAGTTCCCATTCGGCATTACAGCTGCCGTCTCGCTGTTGTGTATCGTTCCGGTGTGGCTCAAGTTCAGGATAGATAACCCGCCCCGAAACGGGACGCCTGACCAGACTGGGCAGGTGTCAGAATGAAACCGTTTGTTTTCAAAGAAATTCGGAGGCCTCATGGCTCTCTACCGTCACTCACCGACAAGTTACTTACCCGGCGGATACACCTTTCGCGGCGCGACGCTCAGCGACCTGGCCTCGATTGTGTACCTGCTGAACCAGCGGCAACTGACCAAAACCGCCTTCCGCGCCGATGGATTCCGGCAGGAATGGCAGACTCGCCGCTTCAACCCGGCCCTGGATGCGCGCCTGGTGTTCGACCCGCGCGAGAAGCTGGTCGGCTACCTGCAATTCTGGATAGACGACCATCATCCGCTGCTGTGGGGCTGCGTGCATCCCGCTTTTGAAGGCCGCGGAATTGGCAGCGCCCTGCTGCGCTGGGGCGAGGCGCGCGTGCGTCTGGCTCTCGACCAGTTCCCCATCAACCTGTGGGCTGCGCCGCATTTCAGCACCCTGCCCGTTCAGCGAGCGCATGAACTGTGCGAACATCTCGGCTGGCGGCGAATTGACCCGCCGAAAGCAGAACGCAAAAAAGTGACCGGCGCGCTGCATCTGCCGGAAACCGCCGACCTTCAGTACGACGTGTACGAAAAGGCGATTGAACAATTGAATTGAAGCCCGGAAAGGAAAACATCATGACCCTCGAAATGACTTACCAACCAATTAACCAGCTGCCCGCCGGATTCACCCTCCGCCCCGGCACGCTGGATGACTACAAACTGGTCTTTGACCTGGCAAACGCCAGCGCCCTGAAACTGCTCGGCGCCCTTGACCTGACCGACCCGGAACTGATTCGCAACGACTGGCAAGACCCAAAGTTCGACATGGAAAAAAGCACCCGCATGGCCTTCGCGCCCGATGGGACGCTGGTCGGCGCGCTCGAAGTCTGGGATACCAACAACCCGCCCGTCCACCCCTGGATTTGGTTCTGCGTCCACCCCGATTACGCCGAGAGCGGCGTGGCCGAAGCCCTGCTCGATTGGGCCGAAGCCCGCGCCGCCGAAGCCGAACCCCGCGTCCCGCAGGGCATTCGCTTCGCGCCGCGCACCGGCTTCCCGGTGCAGAACACGCGCTTCAAAGCGCTGGTCGAATCGCGCGGATTCAAGTACGACCGCTCGTTCTACCGCATGGAAACGACCTTCGACGGCCCGCCCGAAGTCCCGCCGCTGCCCGCCGGAATCGTCATCCGCCCCTATCACCCAGAGACCGAGTTGGAAGCGGTGGTGCGCACCATGCTAGACTCCTTCCGCGACCACTATGGATTCGTGGAGCGCCCCTTCGAGGAAGAACTGACCAGTTTCCGTCACCACTTCCTGGGCGACCCGCGCTACGACCCGTCGCTGTGGTTCGTAGCGATGGAAGACAACGAGATGGTTGGCATCAGCATCTGCCGCGCCGAGGATTACGAAAATCCCGCAAACGGATTCGTCAACGAATTGGGCGTGCGCCGCCAGTGGCGCAAGCGCGGCATTGCCAGCGCCCTGCTCAAGACCTCCTTTGCCGCATTTTACCAGCGCGGTAAAAAAGGCGCCGCCCTCGGCGTGGACGCCAACAGCCTGACCGGGGCGCTCAAAATCTACGAACGCGCCGGAATGCGCCCGGCCCGCCAATACGACAACTACGAAAAAGAACTGCGCCCCGGCAAAGAAATCAGTACGCAGAATCTATAAATATCGTGGGGCAGGTTTACCAACCTGTCCCACAGGAGACTTTATGACCACCCCCCTGCCTCCCCTCCCCGCAGGTTTTACCACCCGCAACGCCCAACTGGACGACGCCGAGATGGCCGCCGAAATGGGCAAACAATATGCCCTGGCCACCTCCGGTTTTGCCGATATTGATGGAGCCACGCTGCGCAACATCTGGCAAAGCCCCAACTTTGACCCGACGCAGGATGTTTACTTCGTCTTTAGCCCGCAAGGCAAACTGGCTGGCTATTACGAAATCTGGGCGAACAACCTCCCCCCCGTGCATCCCTTCGTCTTTGGCGCGGTGGATGTCGAATTCCAAAACCTGGGCATCGGCACGCACATGCTGGCCTGGGCCGAAAACCGCACCCGGCAACTGCTCGCCAAAACCCCGCCCGAAGCGCGCGTCGCGCCTGTCACCGGCTGCGAACATCACCTGGAGAATGCCAAAGCCCTGTTCCAAACCAACGGCTGGGAATACTTCCGCAGCAGTTACACGATGCGCATTGATTTTGAGTCTGCGCCACCTGCGCCTGTTATCCCCGCCGGAATCACCCTCCAAACCTACCGGCCCGACCTGGCCGAAGCCACCTACCGCGCGGTGGACGAGGCCTTTAAAGACCACTTCGGCCATGTGGACCACCCTTTTGAAAGCGGATTTGCGAACTTCAAAAGAACCATGCTCGAAGACCCCTTATTCGACCCCAGCCTGTGGTATCTTGCCATCGCGGAGGGCGAAATTGTCGGCACCTGTTTGTGCCGCAAAGAAGCCTGGGACGACCCGCAATGCGGACACATCCGCTCGCTGGGCGTGCTCCGTCCCTGGCGCAAACATGGCCTGGGGCTGGCGCTGCTGAATCAGTCTTTTGGCGAATTTTACCGGCGCGGCATCCACAAGGTCAGCCTGGGCGTCGATGCGCTCAACATCACCGGGGCATTGCGCCTGTACGAAAAGGCTGGCATGCGCGTCATCCGCCAATTTGACCAGTACGAAAAAGAAATCCGCCCTGGCAAAGAATTACGGGTTCAATAATCTGTAGGGGCGACCCGGTGGGTCGCCCCTGCCTAAAATGGAAACCATCTTGACCACCAATCCCACCCTCCCCCCTGGCTTTACCCTGCGCGCCGCCACCTGGAACGACCTGGAACCGGTTGCCGACCTGATTCGCGCCGTCTGCGAAGCCGATGGCGACCCCGATGACGCCGTCCCAGCCTCCGAAATCAAATCGGAATGGGAAGCGAACTTTGACCTTGAGACCGATGTCTGGGTCGTGACCGACCCAACCGGCAAAGTCGTCGGCTACGAGGAATTTTTCGCCCGCCCCGGCCATGTCAGCCTGCAAGGCGATGGCTATGTCCATCCCAAATTCAAGGGCCTGGGCATCGGCACCGCTCTGCTACACACCCTTGAAACCCGCGCCCGCCGCGAAATGGAAAAAGCCGCCCCCGACCTGCGCGTCTTCATCCGCAACTTCATGACTGTGGGCGATGAAAAGGGCCGCGCCCTGCACGAAGCCGCAGGCTTCCAGCCCGTGCGTTACAACTGGTCGATGCGGATTAACCTGGAGACGGCTCCCGCCAAACCGGTTTTCCCGCCCGGCGTTGAAATCCGCCCATTTAACGAGGCCGAACATCTCTACCCGGTTTATGAAGCCATTACCGAGTCATTTCTCGACCACTGGGGCTTCATCAAACCGACCTTCGAGGACTGGAAGGAGCACCGCCTGGCCCCCGACCGCTACTATCCCGATTTGTGGTTCGTAGCCTGGGCTGGCGACCAAATCGCCGGGGCTTCCATCTGCCGCTATCGCAACGGCATCGGCTGGGTCTGGACGCTTGGCGTCCGCCGTCCCTGGCGCAAACAGGGCCTCGGCATGGCGCTTTTGCTGCATTCGTTCAACGAATTTTACCGGCGCGGCCAGCCCGTCATCGGCCTGGGCGTCGATGCCTCCAATCCCACCGGCGCCACCCGTCTCTACGAGCGGGCCGGGATGCGCATCGAGACCGAATACGTCTGTTACGAGAAAGAACTGCGCCCTGGCCGCGAGTTAGAGGAGTAGAATCATTCCAAAATCTGGAGATTTTGGAGTCCTCTTATGGACATCATCACCGGCAAAATTCTCAAACGCAACGGCTGGCCGGATGGAAAAATCATTGGCCTGGCGAAAGAGGCCGCCGCCAAACTGGCGGAAACCGGCCTGGAACGTGATTCCATCCTGGCCCGGCTGGAGGCTGTGCGCCAGAACCCGGGCAATTTCCTGGCTGATTCTCTCACCGCCGACCTGGCGCGCGAGTGCCTGCGGCTGATACCAAAACCAGCCGAAAAAGCGGAACTGCGCGATGCGCCGCTGCCCTACCCCATTTGGGGCCGCGAGGCGATTGACGAAGGCTCGCTGACGCAAATGGACAACGCCATGCGCCTGCCAATTAGCGTGGCCGGGGCGCTCATGCCCGATGCCCATGTGGGCTACGGACTGCCGATTGGCGGCGTGCTGGCGACCGAAAACGCCGTCATCCCCTACGCGGTCGGCGTGGATATTGCCTGCCGCATGCGCCTGTCGCTCTACGAAGTCTCGCCGCACCTGCTCGGTCAAAAGCCCGGCCTGTTTGAAAACGCCCTCTGGGAGCAAACCGCCTTTGGCCTCGGCGCGGAATGGAAAGGCGCGCGCCGCCCCCAGCACCCCGTGCTGGATGACCCGGCCTGGGACGCCACCCGCCTGCTGCAAAGTTTGCAGGAGAACGCCGCCCGCCAGATTGGCACCAGCGGAACGGGCAATCACTTTGTGGAATGGGGCGCGTTTCGGCTATATGAGCCGCTCCTGGGCCTGCCGCCGGGCGAATACCTGGCCCTGCTCTCGCACAGCGGCTCGCGCAGCGTCGGCTACAAGATTGCTGAACGCTACAGCAAACTGGCAATGGAAAAACACCCCGAACTCGATAAATCCATCCGCCACCTGGCCTGGCTCTCGCTCGATTCGGAGGAAGGCCAGGAATACTGGCTCTCGATGGAACTGGCCGGGCGCTTTGCCTCGGCCAACCATGCCATCATCCACCGCCGCGTGGCGGATGCCGTCGGCCTGAAAGAAGCCGCCGTGGTCGAGAATCATCACAACTTCGCCTGGGAGCAGATTCTGCCCGATGGCCGCAAAGTCATCGTCCACCGCAAGGGCGCGACCCCGGCAGGGAAAGGCGTGCTGGGCGTCATCCCCGGCTCGATGGGCGACCCCGGTTTTGTGGTGCGCGGCAAAGGCGCAGCCGAATCGCTCGAATCGGCCTCGCACGGCGCGGGCCGCCAGATGAGCCGCAAGCAGGCCCTCAACAGCATCCCCAAAGCCGCGCGCGATTCCTATCTCAAAGAACGCGGCGTGACCCTGCTCGGCGGCGGGATGGACGAATCACCCCAGGCCTACAAACCCATCGAACAGGTCATTGCCGCCCAGAGCGATTTGGTGGAGGTGGTCGGCAAATTCAGCCCGCGCATCGTCCGCATGGCAAACGAAGCCGGGGAGTTTTGAGAGAAACCGCATGACAAGATATGCTGTTTTCTCCCGGTCTGCAAACCAGACAAAATCGCTGCGGGTTTACGCTCCGAACCGCAGATTAAGCCTTGAGAGAATTTGCTGGTCGACCGTACCTGGCAGGATGGCCAAAAATGCCTTTGAGATTTTAAAACTTTACGGTATAATGGCGTGCCGCTCAAGCCATTGAACGGCACGCTTTTTGTTTTGTCCATGCCGCTAATTGGAAACACCCCCCAGGTGAGACTTCCATTAAAGAAGCGTTTCCTGTACGTTGTATTCAATTGCAAGCAAGCGGTATCATCTTTCGTAAATGAGGTAAAGGAATGGCCACCAAGCGTACATATCAACCCAAAATTCGCCGCCGGGTTCGTGTTCACGGCTTCCGCTCACGCAACTCCACCGCAGACGGACGTGAAGTGTTGCGCCGCCGCCGCCAGCGCGGACGTTATAATCTGACGGTAAAATCCAATAACCACGTCAAACGGGTTCGCTGGTAAAGCGTTGCGGAGCTGCCTGCTCCAGCCGGCTCGCCAGTCATGATACACGAGTCGTCGGTGAAGCGTCGCTTTCGCCTGACCCGGTCCACCGATTTCAAGCGGGTGCGAAGTGAAGGAAAATCTTACGCGCACCCGCTTGTTGTGTTGGTAGCATCTCGTTCCGAAGAAAGGGTGACACGGGTTGGCGTAAGCGCAAGCCGTTCCATGGGTGGGGCAGTGCAAAGAAATCGAGCCAAACGTCTCCTGCGTGAAGCAATGCGTCCCATGATTCCGTCTGCCCCGGTTGGTTGGGATATCATACTGATTGCCCGCGCCCCCTTGCTCAAGGCACGTTTTCAAGAGGTCAAAACTGCTGTGCAAGGACTTTTACGGCGGGCAGGTTTATCCAAAATAGAATCTCCTGGCGATGTGCGCTGACCATTATTTACCCAACGAATACCCTGATGAGCCAGCCCTGCGTGACCTGCCGCGCAGCATTTGGAACTGGCCGCGCATCCCATTGCTGGCGATGATTCGGCTATACCAGATAACCCTTTCCAAAGCCATGCCGCCCAATACCTGCCGGTTTTACCCGTCTTGTTCTCATTATGGCTACCAGGCCATCTATAAATACGGCGCGCTTAAAGGCAGCATGATGGCAATCTGGCGCATCCTGCGCTGTAATCCGTTCAATCCGGGCGGGGTGGACCCCGTCCCTTAGGAGTTTTGATGAAGTTCAATCGCCTGTTCTTGTTCGCGTTGCTGGCAGCCCTGACCCTCGCGTTGAGCGCGTGCGGCGCGCCCCCCGCCACCAACTGGCCGGGGATTTCAACCGATGGGGAATTGATATATCTCGCAAGCAGCAGCCATGTCTATATCGTCCAGGCCCAAAGCGGGACTGAAGTAACCGCCAACCTCTCGGGGAAAATCACCCCCCTGCGGTTTCCCCTGGAAACGAACGCAAACATGAGTTTTTACGCGCCCCCCGCCCTGACCGGGGATGGCTCGATGGTGATTGGAAGCGCTGCCTCAGCAAGCCACGCCCTCTATGCGGTGGATACGGCTACCGGCAACATTCAATGGAGTTTTGAAGATAGCCAGAAACCCTGGCTGGGAGGCGCATTTATCCTCGATGATGCGATTTTCGCGCCATCGGGCGACGGAACACTCTACGCCTTCGACCGGTCGGGAAGCAAACGCTGGGAAAAAACTCTCTCTCAACATGCGCTGTGGACAAAACCCGTGAGCGATGGAAAATACATCTACCTCGCTACGCTCGACCACATGCTATATTGTCTCGACCCCAATTCTGGAAACATCCTCTGGAGCCAGGAACTGGATAACGGCATCATTGGCTCCCCAACGATTGTGGAAGACGTTTTGTATGTTGGCACACTTTACGGCAACCTGTACGCGATTGACAGCGCCAACGGTTCTCAAATCTGGGTGCAAAAACTCGAAGGCAGCATTTGGGGAACGCCCGGCTTCGGCAATGGCTCTCTCTATGTCGGAACCGTGTTCGAAAAAGCCGGGAAATTCTATGCGCTTGATGTAGCAACCGGCGCAATAAAGTGGTTCAAAGATGAGGAAGGTTCGATTGTCGCCGGCCCGCTCGTCCTCGATGAGCAAGTCATTTACGTGACCGAACAAGGCCGCGTTCAATCACTGGATTTGTCTGGCGCGCCCAAATGGCAGGATAACTTCGAGAAGAACAAAATCTTTACCACGCCCCTGCTCGTCCAGGATACCATTGTGGTCGCCCCAATGGGGTCGCAGTTCCTGATGGTTGCCTATGACCTGAACGGCGCCCAAAAGTGGACCTTTACCCCCGCCAAATAGGACAAAAACCATGTGGGACTTACTGATTGTCAACCCGTTTACGAATATCCTGCTCCTCATCTATGCTTTCGTCGGGGATTTCGGAGTTTCGATTATCCTATTCACCATTCTCATTCGCATTGCCACCCATCCCATCATGGCAAAGCAAATCAAATCTGGCGCGGCCATGCAAGAATTGATGGCATCGGAAGAGTGGAAGAAAATTCAGGAAAAATATAAAAACGACAAAGAAAAACTGGCGCAGGAACAAATGCGCATCTACCAGGAACGCGGCATCAACCCCTTTGGCTCCTGCCTGCCAACCCTCATTCAGTTCCCCATCCTGATTGGCTTCTACCAGAGCATTGTGCGCGCCATTTCGGCCACGCCCATGCAGATGATTGACCTGGTGCGGGGCATCTACCCCTGGCTCGAAAACATCACCCCCAAAGCCAGCCTCTCGGCGCTCATCCCCATCAACAGCCAATTCCTGTGGATGGATTTGGGACAACCAGAGCGCGTCATCATTCCTGGCCTGGCCTTCGGAATCCCTGTCCTGGCTATCATCGTCGGGCTGACCACCTTTATTCAGACCAAATTAACCATGACCCCCTCCGCCAGCCCCAACGACCAGACCGCCATGATGAACCAGCAAATGAGCATTATGATGCCTCTCATGCTCTTCTATTTCTCTCTCAACTTTGCTTCCGGACTGGCTGTGTACTTCATCACCAGCAACCTGGTCGGCATCTTGCAATATGCTGCGCTAGGAAAAGTCAACTGGAACAACCTGTTCGCGTTTGGCCCCAAACAGCCTGCCCCGCCTGCTAAAAAATCAAGCAAGTAAAGAGGTCGCATGGAACGGACAACATTGGAAATCATCGCTCCATCCATCGAAGAAGCCATCTCGCGCGGTGTCGCGCAATTGGGAATTTCGCCGGATATGGTGGATGTGGATATCCTCGATGAAGGCGCCAAAGGCTTTCTGGGATTTGGCGCGCGCCAGGTGCGCGTGCGGCTGACGTTGAAAGCCGCCGAAACAGCCGCCCAATCTGAAGCAGAACCCCAACCCAATCCATCTGAACCTGCCTCTACATCCACCGATGACCATCTACTCAAGTTTGCTGCTCAGACGGCCCGTGACCTGCTCTCAAAGATGAAAATTCACGCCCGGGTTGAAACCCGCTACGGCGAACCAGATATGGACGGCGAAGTCCCCCTGCTGATAGATATCCGTGGCGACGACCTGAGCGTGTTAATTGGCCGCCGCGCCGAAACCCTGAACGCCCTGCAATACATCCTGGCGCTCATCGTCAGCAAAGAAGCCGACCGATGGGTACAGGTGGTGGTGGATGTGGAAGGCTATCGCGCCCGGCGCGAACGCCAACTGCGCCAACTGGCCCGCCGCATGGCCGAACAAGCCATCCGCACCGGCAAACGCCAGGTGCTAGAGCCGATGTCTTCCGCCGAACGGCGCATCGTCCACCTGGAACTGCGCGACCATCCCGATG
This sequence comes from Anaerolineales bacterium, assembly GCA_034434535.1. Classification (GTDB taxonomy): domain Bacteria; phylum Chloroflexota; class Anaerolineae; order Anaerolineales; family Villigracilaceae; genus UBA5195. The sequence continues at coordinate 138,555 of DAOTZC010000002.1, forward strand.
TCACCAGCGAATCGATAGGCGAAGAGCCAAACCGCAAAGTGACCATCCTGCTTAAAAAATAGCCAGGATGAACCAGAGCCGCAAAATCTCCTGGTTTTGCAGGTCACGCTCCCCAAGATATGACGGCGCAAAGGTGCAGGATGTCACCTTTTGCGCCGTTTTTCGTTGAAAGATGAATATGGACTCAAAAACATTAAACGTCCTCGAATACCCCAAGGTCCTGGAGCGGCTTGCCGCGCATTGCGACTTTTCTGCATCCAAAGAGCTGGCGCGCGCCCTCCAGCCCACCACCTCCTACGACCTGGCCCGGATTCGTTTACAAGAAACCACCGAAGCCCGTCACCTGCTCTCGGTGCATGATGTCGGCATCGGCGGAGCGCATGACATCCGCGAAAAAGTTGAACTGGCCCGGCGCGGCGGCGTGCTGGAGCCGATTGACCTGCTCGATATCAAATCCACGCTCATTTCGTGCCGCCAACTGAAGAAAACGCTCGAAAAATTGAGCAAAGGCGCGACGGAATCCGTCCCAGAACGCCAAAAACGCCAGAAACCGGGCAAAGTGCCAGTAGCCGAACCGCCCATTTTCTTCTACCCGCGCCTGGCCGAACTGGCTCTGGCTCTGCCCTCTACCCTCGGCCTGGTAGACGCCATCTCGCGCGCAATCAGCGACCGGGGCGAAGTGCTGGATTCCGCCTCGCCCAAGCTGGCTGAAATTCGCAAGGAACTGCGGATTGCCCACGAGCGGTTGATGAGCCGCCTGCAAAAATACATCACCGATTCCAGCACCGTGCCAATGCTGCAGGATACGCTCATCACCCAACGCGAGGGCCGTTACGTCATTCCGCTGCGAGCAGAATTCAAAGGGCAGATTAAATCCATCGTTCACGACCAATCGGCCAGCGGGGCCACCCTGTTCGTCGAGCCGCTGGCAGTCGTCGAACTGAATAACGAATACCGCGAGAAGCAGATGGCCGAGCGCAACGAAATCATCCGTGTGCTGGCCGAACTCTCAGCGCAAGTCGGAGCAGTGGCGGCTGAAATCTTGCCCGGCATCGAAGCCCTGGCCGAAATTGACCTGGCGTTTGCCAAAGCCAGGTATGCGGAGGAAATGGACGCGTCAGAACCCATCCTCTCGAAACTCGAAACCTCGAACCCTCGCGCCTCGAAGATTCGGCTTTACAAAGCCCGTCATCCCCTGCTCGACCCGGCTACCGCCGTTCCCAACGACATTGACCTGGCCCCCGGCACGCGCGCGGTGGTTATCACCGGCCCCAACACGGGCGGCAAAACCGTTTCGCTTAAAACGGTTGGCCTGCTGGTGTTGATGGCACAAAGCGGCCTGCACATCCCGGCCCAGAGCGGCTCGGAACTGAGCATCTTTCAGGATGTATTTGCCGATATCGGCGACGAGCAATCCATCGAACAGTCGCTTTCCACCTTTAGCGGCCATATCACCAACATCATCCGCATTCTGAAAAAGATTGACGAGCGCTCGCTGGTCATTTTCGACGAACTGGGGGCCGGCACCGACCCGCAGGAAGGCGCAGCCCTGGCGCGCGCCATTCTCCAACACCTGCTGGAGCGCGGTTGCGTGACTTTCGTTGCCACGCACTACCCTGAACTGAAAACTTTTGCGCATAGCACCGAGGGCGTGGTCAACGCCTCGCTCGAATTCGACATTGCAACGCTGCGTCCCACCTACAAATTGACTCTTGGTCTGCCAGGACGCTCCAACGCCCTGGCAATTGCCAGCCGCCTCGGACTGCCCGAAGCCATTGTGACCGCTGCCCGAAACGCCATCAACCCTGACGAGTTGCGCGCCGACAAACTGCTCGAGGACATCCGCAAAGAGCGCAACCGTTCCAGCCGCGAACGCGAAAAAGCCGAAAAAGCCCGCCAGCGCGCTGAAGAACTCAGTCGTGAGTTGGCTCTCCGCCTCGAAAAAATCGAAGACGAACGCCGCGAGGTCATCGCCCGCGCCAAAGCCGAAGCCGAACTGGAAGTAGAAGTGCTGAAACGCAGCCTGGCCCGTCTGAAAACTGAGATGAAAAAACTGCGCCAGCCAATGGAAGCCCTGCAAAAGCTGGAAGAAAAGGTCGAAGCGGTGGAAACCAAAGCCGCCGCGCCTGTTGAAAGAAAGACGAAAGAAGAAAAAGCACCCGCAGGCGCGCCCGCCCCCTTCAAACTGGGCGAGAAAGTCCTCCTGCGAACGCTCGGCAGCGAAGGCATTCTCACCGCTCTGAGCGAATCGGAAGCCGAAGTGCAGGTCGGCCCGCTGCGGATTCGGGCCAAACTGGGAGACCTTGCGCGCAAGACAGAAGAAGGCGCACAGGAAGAAAGCGTACAAGGACGCAAGAAAAATTCCCATCAACGTGTTTCCCTGCCAGCAACTTCCGTGCCTGTTACCGCATCCCCTGGCATGGAACTCGACCTGCGCGGTCAACGCGCCGAAGACGCCATCCTCCTGCTTGAAAACTACCTCGAAAAGGCTTACATGGTCGGAATGCCTTTCGTGCGCATTATTCACGGCAAAGGAACGGGCGTGCTGCGCCAGGAAGTGCGCGCCGCGCTCAAGGGCCATGAATACGTTACCTCCTTCGAGGAAGGCCATCCCAATGAAGGCGGCGATGGGGTGACGGTGGTAAAAATTGCGAAGGAATAAAAAAAGCAGTGGAGGTTTTCCTCCACTGCTTTTTTACCAGGCACCGCAGGCTATTTGGTCAGAAATGGTCGGGATGATTTCTTGATGAGCAGGTCATATACACCCTTAATGACCTCAAACCCGCCAGCAACCATGATAACTGCCAGGGTAATGGTCATTATCTGTTTAACCATATTGACCAGCACGCCCGCGGCGCTTTGCTCCACACCCGCCTCGACCAATCGCGCGGCATCCAGCGCCAGAATGGGCGGACCTTGCAGCAGCAGATAGGCAATCACCACTCCGGCCACTTTCAGAGCCATTTCGAACCAGCGCGCGGGTGGCGTCCAGCATCCCTGCCGCAGCAGCCAGACATGAAGGGCAATTCCCAGAATCCAGGTGGCGTTAATCCAGGGCAACATCCGAAAGAAGGCATCCGACAGGGCTGGCAGAAAGACCGACACATCGCCAGAGAAGAAGTAGATTCCCAAAACCTGCGGATAAAAGTTGAGCAAAACCAGTCCCAGCGCGGTAAAGGCAATCGTTACAATTAGCTCCCACGGACGAATTTCGTCGGGGTCAGGCTCTTTGGTCAACTCGTTGGGGTTCCAGTCCCCGTCCAGTTCTTTGTCATGGGCAGCCTGAGGAACAAATCGCTCAAGGAGCGCAAAGACCAGCACCAGATTACCAAATGCAGAAATCATGCCGCCCAGATATTCGAGAATGGATTTGCCAAGCAAGCCGCCAAACGATTGCATCGTCAGGTCGCTCGTGCCATAGCGCACGCCAAACCCAATCACAGCCAACACGCTTAAGACAGTGAAGACGATTTTCAGCACCAGCCAGAAAATCGGGAACAGTTTGGGGCCAATCAGGTATTGGGGTGGCAGGTACGATTGGGCGACTTTCTCAGGCGCGCCATATTCCTTGAGCAATTCCTTGACCATTTCATCATCCGCCGGGCGGCCCGCGCGGGCCGCCCGCTCTTCCAGCATATCTTCCAGCGTGGAGCGGATTTCGGTTTCAATATCACCCCGCGACTTGCGCGGCAGATTCTTGCCGATTTCAGAGACATAACGTTCGATGAGATTCATAGTTTCCTTGCCTTTCTGTGATTCCATTCGTTCGTTGTCAACGTCCGTTATCAACGTCCGTTGCCAGCATCCTCTCCATTACAAACACAATTCTGGCCCATTCTTCCTTCAGCCGGGAGAGCATTTCCCTCCCCCCCTGGCTGATGACGTAGTACCGGCGCGGACGGGCCTCTTCCAGCTTCCAGACGGATTGGAGCAGCCCCTGGCTTTCCAGCCGCCGCAGCAACGGGTAGAGCGTACCCTGGTCAAGTTCCAGTCCCTGGTCCGAGAGCAGTTTCAGCAGGGAGTAGCCGTACTGTTCTTCGCCCAGTTGACTCAGCACCGCCAGGACAATCACCCCGCGCCTGAGTTCGAGCATAGTGTTTTGAAGCAGTTCATTCTCCATAGGCTTTTTATCCTTATAATCACATTATACTGTACATAACACAGTATTTCAATATAACCACTATTAAATTTTCAACAATAATAAATAAAATACCTGCGAGTTTTTCACAGCCATAGCCGAAAAACGGAGAGATAACCCTGCGGGTTCAACCGTTTTGTCCAACGCTGCGCATCCAGCCCACCCGTCACATCTGGACAATTTTGGGAAAAATCGTGATAAAATTCGCCCCTGTGTCGGTCAAAACCGACATAAAATGCAGTCCATACGCGCTCGGGGGAGCATGCGCCCCGGGAGAAGTCTGCCGGCGCAAGCGCATTAAAAACACAACTTTATTGGAGCAAGAATATGCCTCGCAGAAGTCTCTCTCAACTCTACCGCGATGAATTTCGCGGCTATACCGTTTCCAAATTTCAGCAGGATGCGCTGGCCGGACTGACCGTTGCGGCGGTTGCCCTGCCGCTGGCGCTGGCCTTTGGCGTGGCCTCCGGCGCCACTGCCGCCGCCGGGCTGGTGACGGCCATTCTTTCCGGCCTGGTCATCGGCGCGCTTTCGGGCGCGCCCTATCAGATTTCCGGCCCCACCGGCGCAATGAGCGCCGTCCTCATTGTCCTGGCCCAACGCTATGGGCTGGAGGGCCTCTTCATCGCCGGTTTGCTTTCCGGTTTCCTGCTGCTTGTCATCGGCCTGTTGCGTCTGGGACGTTTCATCGCCTTCATCCCGGCCCCGGTCATCACCGGCTTCACCAGCGGCATTGCGCTCATCATCTTCATTGGGCAGATTGACAATTTCCTGGGCGTCAAAACCGAAGCCGCCGAAAGCGCCGCGCTCAAGTTCTTCAATTACTTAAAGGGCGGGCTCGTCCCCGATTGGCGCGCTGTCGCGCTTGGCGCAATAGTCATCCTGACCATGCTGCTGTGGCCCACAAAACTGAATGCCCGCTTCCCTGCCTCGCTGCTAGGTATCATTTTGGCAACGGGCCTCAATGCCCTGTTTCAGTGGCCGGTGGCCGTCATTGGCGATATTCCCCAAACCCTGTTACTGGCCGAACGCCTCGACCTGACCCGCATCCCCTGGCAAAACCTGACGAATTTCATCGCTCCCACCCTCACCATCACCGCCCTGGGCGCGGTCGAATCGCTTTTGTGCGGCGCGGTGGCATCCAACATGACCGGCATCCGCCTGCAAGCCAACCAGGAACTGATTGCCCAGGGCGTTGGCAACATGGTGATACCCTTCTTCGGCGGCGTTCCTGCCACTGCCGCCATAGCCCGTTCCAGCGTCGGCATCAAATCGGGCGGACAAACCCGCCTGGTCAGCATCATCCACGCCCTGGGTTTGCTGGCCTCCATGTTCCTGCTCGCGCCCATCATGGCGCGCATTCCGCTGGCGGCGCTGGCGGGCGTTCTCATGGTCACAGCCATCCGCATGAACGAATGGCACGCCATCCGGTTCATCTTCCAGAAGCGCTTCAAAACCGCCATGCTGGCCTTCACCATCACCATGCTCTCTACCGTCACCCTCGACCTGACTCAGGCCATTCTGATTGGCACCTTCATCACCGGCGGCATTTTCCTCAACAACCTGGCCAGCATTGACATCGAAATTCAAGAAATTGACCCCGAAAAACTGGCCCAGCGCGGCATTCAAACCACTGGCAAATGCCGCCATGTGCGCGTGGCCTTCATCACCGGGCCGCTGTTTTTTGCGGCGGTGGGCAACTTCAACGAAGCCTTCAACAACCTGGGCGATACGCACGCCCTGATTCTTTCCATGCGCGGCGTGCCAACCATAGATACCTCCGGCCTGGAGGCCATTCGCAGCCTGTACGAACGGTTGAAAAAACGCGGCGGCACGCTCATGTTCTCTGGCGCGCATGAAAACGTCCGCCGCACCCTGGAGCGCGGCGGGTTGGTGGAAGAAATTGGAGAAGAAAACTTCTTCTGGAGTTCCGACCAGGCAATTGTAGAAGCCGAACGGCGCGGCTGCGCTTTTTGTAAATGAAAAAGGCAGAATGCGGAATGATGAATTTCATTCCGCATTCTGAATCCGGCTTGCGGCGCGGCTTAACCTATCCCTCACTGCCAGCCCTAGGCCGCTTGTGCCGTAATCACGGCATAGAATCACATCCACGCCTTGCCCATCCAGCCAGCGCATGCCAGCGTAAATGTGACGGGCAATGCTGTTTAAGTCTGACCCCATGCGATAGACCACCGCGCCAGCCTGCTCCAACACCCCGGCCTCTTCATCCGCCGCCAGCACGCCGACCTTGCGCGCGAGCCGTTGTTCCGTCAAACAGGCATTTAACGCATCCCAGGCGCGTTCCCCCACGAACAGAATCATCTCGGCGCGAGGGGCATAGTGCTTCTCCAGCAAGCCCGGCGAGGGCAAACCCGGTTCAGCTTTGCGCCTTTGCCCCAGCACCGTCACCGGCCCGAGGACGGCCTCCAGCATCTCGCGCGTCACTCCGCCGGGGCGCAAAATCCGCGCCGGGGTGGTGGAAAGGTCCAGAACGGTCGATTCGACCCCAATCGCCGCCGACCCGCCATCGAGAATGATGTCAATCCGTCCGCGCAGGTCGTGCCAGACGTGCTGAGCGGTGGTTGGGCTGGTATGCCCGAAGCGGTTAGCCGAAGGCGCGGCGATGGGCAGGCCAGATTCTTTCATCAGCGCCAGCGCCACCGGGTGATTCGGCACGCGAACGGCCACGGTTGCCAACCCCGAAGTGACCAAACCTGGCACGGCGGGCTGTTTGGGCAGGATGAGCGTGAGCGGGCCGGGCCAGAAGGCCTGCATCAGCCGGTAGGCTGTTTCGGGAACGGAACGCGCGACCAGCGTGGCCTGCTCCACCCCCGCCAAATGGACAATGAGCGGGTCGGCGGTTGGCCTGCCTTTTGCGGTAAAAATCTTCTGCGCGGCCTGTTCATCCAGGGCATTCGCGCCCAGACCATAAACGGTCTCGGTCGGGAAAGCCACCAGCCCGCCGTTTTTGAGAACTTCGGCGGCGCGGGCAATGTTTTCGGGGGTGGCGGGCAGGAGTTGAGTCATGGCGCTTGGAACGCGAGAGAGTATCTTGCGCTACGGGAGGTTATTGTAGCGCAAGAATCCATCTTGCGCTACAATTGCGCCATTCTGTTTAAGGAGTGTATCATGGATTTCCAAAGCGGTGATTCTGTTTCCCGGCGTATTGCCGTTCTGACCGAACGCGCAAAATATTTGCGCGAGAATAATTTATATTTTTACAATCAACCCGTGCAGGAATTGCGCGGCGGCTCGAAGGTGATTGTGAATGGGCGCGAGATGGGCATGTACGCTTCGTACAGTTACCTGGGTCTGATTGGGCATCCGCGCATCAACGAGGCGGCCAAACAAGCCGTTGAGAAATATGGCACCGGCACGCACGGCGTGCGCACGCTGGCCGGGTCGCTCACCATCCACCGTGAGTTGGAGGAAACGATTGCCAACTTCAAGCGCGCCGAGGCGGCCATCACCTACACATCCGGCTATGCCACCAACCTGACGGTGATTTCCACCCTGATGGGGCGCGGCGACTACGTTTTGTCGGATAAGTTGAATCATGCCTCGATAGTGGATGGCTGTCTGATGTCGGGCGCGGAGTTTCGGCGCTTTCGACACAATGATATGGATGACCTGGAAAAGCGCCTTCAGCAGGTGCCAGAAGGCGCGGCCAGGCTGGTGGTAGCCGATGCGGTTTTCAGCATGGATGGCGATGTGATTGACCTGCCCAAAATGGTGGAATTGTGCCGCAAGTACAACGCTTATCTGATGATAGACGAGGCTCACTCGGTGGGCGTGCTGGGCAAAACCGGGCGCGGCATTGAGGAGCATTTTGACCTGTGGGGCAGCGTCGATATCAAGATGGGGACGCTCTCCAAGACCATCCCCTCGGCGGGCGGCTATGTGGCCGGAAAGAAAGACCTGATTGAGTTTTTGCGTCATGCTTCGCGGGCGTATATTTTTTCGGCAGCCTTGCCCCCGGCGCAGGCCGCAGCGGCCAACGAGGCCTTCAAAGTCATTCTGGATGAACCCTGGCGGATTGAAAAATTGAATCACAATGCCCGTTTGTTTATTGATGGCCTCAAACAAATGGGCTTTGATACCATGCTGACCTCGACTGCAATTGTGCCGGTGCTGTGCGGCACCGATGAACGCGCCTTTGCCCTGACGCGCGCTTGCCAGGAGAACGATGTCTTCGTTTTGCCAGTCGTTTCGCCTGCCGTGCCAGAAGGACTTTCGCGCCTGCGCGCTACGGTGCTGGCCTCGCATGAGGAAGACGAAATCCGGCGCGCGATGGGGATTATTGGCAAAGCCGGCAAGGAGTTAGGGATTATTCAATAGGACAGCGTTTCTGTTCAGCCAATGAACATCAGATGGGCTTAATGCCACAGGAAAAAGCGCTCCGTTGCCAGGAATTCTATCGCAGCGGGGCGCTTATCGATACAGATAGTTTTGCTGGATGTAGTCATAGACGCCAGGCGGCAAGTAATAACGGGAATGCCCGTTGCCCGCAACGCGCTGGCGAATGAGGGATGAAGAAATATCCAGTTGGGGCGCATCTACAAATTGGACTTTGGAATGAATGCCAGGGACAAGCTGCTCCAGCATGCCAGGTTCGATGTTATCGCCGGGACGGCGCATTACGCCAAAAGCATGGACGGCGGCGATGATTTCGCGGGGGCGGCTCCAGCCGGGCAGGTCACTCAGGGAATCCCCGCCGATTAACAAAACCAACTTGCCGGTTGGATATTTTTCCTGGAGCAGGTTAAGGGTATCAACAGTGTAGTGCGGGCCAGGCCGGTCAATTTCCACGCTGGAGAGTTCAAAAACAGGGCTGTCGCTGATAGCGCGGCGCAGCATCTCCAGCCGGTGTTCGAGCGGGGTGATGGGGCGTTCCGGTTTGTGCGGCGGCTGGGGCGTCAGCACCCACAAAACGCGGTCAAGGTTGAGTTGCGCCTGGGCTTCAGCCGCCAGAATCAGGTGGCCAAGATGCGGCGGGTCGAAGGTGCCTCCAAAAATTCCAAGAAGATTCGACATGCCGCGAAGTATAACCCAACCAGGCTTTTCAGGCGCGTCAGAACTTGACTCATTTATCGCAGTACAATATGTTATAATGTTATAACATTTACACCGGAGGCCTTCCCTTGAGCAAACCGACTCCCATTCGGGTCGCCGCCGCCCAATTCGGCGTGACGGAAGACGTTCAGGCCAATTTACGAACCTGCCTGCGGATGATTGACCAGGCCGCGCAACGCAGGCCGGATGTCATCGTGCTGCCGGAGTTTGTCAACCACATCGCCTGGTATCAGGATTCGTCCCACTGTTACGAGGTGGCCGTTTCGCTGGGCGATGCCTTTCTGCAGGCAATCGCCGCCAGAGCGCGGGAACATGCCTGCTACATCAAACTCAACGTCACGCTGCAGCGCGAAGCGGGCAAAGTGACCGGCACGAACATCCTGTTCGACCGCGCCGGGCAGGTAGCCGCGCTCACCGACAAGCAGATTTTGATGGGGAACGAAAACAACTTCCTGCAAAAGGCCTGCGAAATTGCCCCGATTGTGGAAACCGATTTTGGCCGCGTGGGAATGTATGCCTGCATGGATGGCGTCATCCCCGAAGTGGCGCGCGCGCTGGCTGTGCGTGAAGCGCAGTTGTTGCTGAACAGTCTCAATTCTTTCGCGCATGATGAAGCCTCGCTGCACATTCCAGTCCGCGCGGCAGAAAACAAAGTCTTCGTGGCTGCCGCCAACAAGGTAGGGACGCTGGTGCCAGAGCAACTGCGCGAAGCCGTTGCTGCCCGGCTCAAAATTGCGCCGGAGTTCCTGGAAGGCGCGGGCGAAAGCCAGATTGTCGCGCCGGATGGCACGGTGCTGGCAAAAGCGCCGCGCAAAGGCGAATCTGTCATCTTTGCTGAAATTGACCTGTGCGCCGCCGAAGACAAACGTCGCCCCGATGGCACGGATATTCTCAAAGCGCGCCGCCCGGCTCTGTATGCCCCCCTGGGGCGCGAATCCAGACCGGAGGAGCAAGCGCCAGGGACAGCCTCCGCCCTGGGGGCCGTGATTCAGATTTCGGCGCGGGGAATGGAAGCAGTCGCATTCGCCGCGCGGCAAATTGCGGAGGCCGAAGCCGCCGGGGCGCGGCTCATCGTCCTGCCAGAGTTGTTCCACGTCACCAGTCTGCCGCAGGCAGAGCGCCAATCGGAGGAGATGCTGGCCACCCTGCGCGGCACGCTTCATCAGGCCTATGTAGCAACCTCCATCGTGGAAGATGGCGCGCATGTGGGCGTGCTGTTCAATCAAAACGGCATTGTCCTGCGCCAGCCGCAACTCCACCCCTGCGGGCGGCACGCCTGGTCAAGGCTGGGCAATAGCGTGAACGTCTTCCAGTCCGAATGGGGACGGGTGGCGCTGGTCATCGGCGGCGATTGCGTCTTCCCGGAGACGTTTCGCCTGGCAGCATTGCAAGGCGCGGAGGTGGTGGCCTCTCCAACGCAGGTGCTGGAACGCTGGGAAACGGAACTCGGCTTCAAGGAGCGCGCCGCCGAAAACCGCGTCAATGTGCTGGCAGCCAGCCCCACCGGAAGCGGAATATACGCGATTACCGAAGATTTTACGCTGTGGACGGAGTGGAAAAACCGCCCCTTCGATGGCAACATCAATACTCCGGTAGTGACGATGGCAGCCGGTGAAGGGCTGACTCTGGCCGAAATTCACCCGGCGGCGGCAGCCAACAAGATGGTTTCGCACCGCACCGACGTTTTGCATGGCCGGCCCTGGCATCTGGCCGCCCCGCTGATTTCATAAGCCCATGCACAACATGCACAAAGAAAGGAGTTTCCTCATGAGCGGAGATACCGTTCAACACCTGGCCGACGTGCTGGATGCCCATGCACCGGTCAACAACACCGAAGTTTTCCACTACCTGCTGAACGTGCGCGAACAGGCCTGGGACATCATTCGCTCCAGCCTGAATCTGCGCGAAGACCGCAAATGTCAGGATATTCAACACATCCCCGACCTGCAAGGCAACATCGTGGGAAACATTCACACCTACACCGGCGAGCGGATAGATTGGATTGTCCGCTCCTGGATTGGCAGGCCGGAAACGGGCTTTACCAACATCCATCTTACCTGCTGGGTGAACGAGGAAATTGACGTACCGCACCTGGGCATGGCGCTTGGCACGGCGCCGGATGTCTTCTGCTATGTGGATTTTCTGCCGCGCTACGATGCGCCGGTCAGTTTCGACCATCTCCACCAGTACCACGAAACAATGAACGAAACCTGGATTGCCCTGCGCCGCAACCCGGCCTACAAAACCTTCAACCCGGTGCATCTGTACACCCGCAGCACGCTCTCGCCAATTGCGGTGTGCGGCCTGCTGCCGTTTGCCGATTTCCAAGCCATCGTCGAACCGGTCATGCTGCAATACGTCCGCAAATGGGTGGAACTCGTCCAAACCGCGCAGCCCGTTCCCCCAGAAAAGCGCGCGGCGCTCCGGCAGCGCGATGAAATTCTGCGTCGAACGATTGTGGAGCAGGACCCGGCCAACATCCTGGCCGACCGCATGTTGGGCGTGCCAATGCGCGAGCGGCTGGTGCGGATTCTTCATGCGGCAGAGCGGGAGTAAGCGCAACGCCCTATGACGCCGATTTCTCTTCATCACCCCGTTCTGATTGCCGGCGCCGGGCCGGTGGGGCTTTCGCTGGCGCTGGCGCTGGCGCGCGCTGGCATTCCGGCGGAAGTCTTTGAGCAGGATGCAGAACTGAACACGCAAATCCGCGCCAGCACGTTTCACCCCAAAACGCTGGAACTGTTTGCCCGTTGGGGCGTAATAGACGACCTGTTGCGGCACGGTCACAAAGTCAGCCGCTTGCAGTATTGGGAGCGCAGCCCCCTGCGCCTGATTGCCGAGTTTGATTACGCCCTGATTGCCGGAGATACCCCCTACCCCTACCGCCTGCAATGTCCGCAGCACATCGCAACCCGCGTGCTGAAGCCTGCCGTTCAGTCGGCTGGCGGTCAGGTTCACATGGCGCACAAACTGATTGATTTTGCCGATTACGGAACGCACGTCCGCGCGCGCTTTGAGACGCCGCAGGGAGTGGTAGAACGCGAGGGCGCTTATCTGGTGGGCGCAGATGGCAGTCACAGCACGGTGCGAAAGCAGTTGGGAATCGGCTTTCAGGGCAAAACCTATGAAGACCGCTTCCTACTCATCGGCAGCGACCTGAAAATGAGCGACCTGCTGCCCGGCGCTGCGCCGGTGTGTTACATCTTCGACCCCCAGGAATGGGTCATCATCCTGAACCTGCCGGAGATTGTGCGCGTGGTGTTCCGCATGGCGGATGAAGAAAACGAGCAGGAAGCCCTGAGGGAAGAAAACCTGCGGGCGCGGATTGTCGGTTTTTTTGGAACAGTGCCGCCTTACCAGATTAAAACCACCCAGTTATACCGCGTCCATCAGCGCGTGGCCGATACCTTCCGCATGGGCCGGGCGATTCTGGCAGGAGATGCGGCGCACAACAACAACCCCTCCGGCGGGATGGGGATGAACAGCGGCATTCACGATGCCGCCAGCCTGGCAGAAAAACTGGAGCGAATTGCGCGCGGCGAACCGGATGACCTGCTGGATGAATATGCGCGCGAACGGCGCGAGTACGCCGTTCAATCCGTACAGTTATATTCCGACCAGCAATACCGTAACCTGGTGATGAGCGCGGAAGAAGACCGCCGCCGCCGCAACGCAGAACTGGCCGAAACCGCCCGCAACCCGCAAAAAGCGCGCGCCTACCTGTTGCGCGCCAGCATGTTGGAAGAACGGATGGGAGCGGCAACCTCCTGACATCATCCACCCTGTTTTGCGGTAACCAGAAGGAGGACAGGCATGAAAACCTGCGGTCATTTCATTCACGGACGGCAAGTGCCAGCCTCTGGCGGAGAGACCTTTGCCAGTTACGCGCCAATGACCGGCGAAGTGCTGGGGTATGCAGCGCGCGGCACAGCGGCAGATGTCGAAACCGCCGTGCAATCGGCGCAGGAGGGATTCGCACACTGGTCCGCCCTGCCGCCCTACGAGCGCGAGAAAATCCTGCTGCGCTGCGCCGAGAACGTGGAAGCCCACTTCGACCGGCTGCTCCATCTTCTAATTGACGAAAGCGGCTCCACAATCATCAAAGCCCGCTACGAAGTGCTTTACACCGCCTCGGCCTTTCGGGCGGCGGCAGGCGAGGCGCGGCGGCTGTATGCCGATACCCTGCCCAACGAAAAACCCCACCGTCTTTCGCTGGTGGTGCGCGAACCGCTCGGCGTGGTGCTTGCCATTTCGCCTTTCAACGCCCCGCTGGTGCTGCTGGCAAAGATGATTTGCTTCCCGCTCGGCGCGGGCAACGCCGTGATTGCCAAACCCTCCGAAGAGACGCCCCTGATTGCGGTGGAACTGGCCGAAGTGTTACACGAAGCCGGATTGCCGCCGGGCGCGTTCAACGTCGTCACCGGTTTTGGCGCGGAATGCGGCGAACCCCTGGCGCGGCACCCGGCCATCCGCGGAATTGCGCTGACCGGCTCCACCGCCACCGGCGTCAGAATCGGCGAGATTGCCATCCGCTCCATGAAGCGCCTGCAACTGGAACTGGGCGGCAAAAACCCCCTGCTGGTGCTGAAGGATTACGAGCCTCAGAAAGCGGCGGAAATCGCCGCGGTAGGCGCTTTCACGCATGGCGGGCAGATTTGCATGTCCAGCGCGCGGATGATTGTGGAAGCCCCCAACGGGCGCGCCTTTGCCGAAGCCCTGGCGCGCAAAGCCCAAAGCCTGCACCTGGGCGATTTGCGCGATGAACGCACGGCTTACGGGCCGCTCATCAACCAGCGGGCAGTGGAGAAAGTTCTACGGCATGTGCAGGCCGCCCGCCAGAGCGGCGCGGAAATCCTGACCGGCGGAGACGTGCATCACGGCCTGGTCTTCCAGCCAACGGTCATCTACAACCCGCCGCGCAGCGGCCCCTGCTGGGAAGAAGAAACCTTCGGCCCGGTGGCAATGGTGACCGAAGCCGCCTCGCTGGACGAAATGATTGCCCTTGCCAACGAAAGCGACTACGGCCTGAGCGCCGGAATCCTGACCAACGACCTGCAACGCGGCATGAACGCCGCGCGGAGAATCCGCTGCGGCTCGGTGCATGTCGGAACTCACTCGTTTCAATCCGACCCGCTGGCGCCCATTGGCGGTTATGGCATGTCGGGAATCGGCAGGAGCGGCGGCAAATATTCGGTGGAACACTTCACCGAATTGAAATGGATAAGCCTGGAATTAGAGGAAACGCCCAGACCCTTTTAGGATAACGGGAAAACGTCTGAAGAGGCGCTCCCCTCCCCTTTTGCCTCGGGAAAGGAGACGGGAGCGAGAGCATCTGGCTCAATGCTCCCGCAGCAAACTGCCGCAGCCATACACCTTGTCTTGAATGCCATTGTCGCGCAGCGCCATCCACCAGGTGGCGGCGTTGATGGCAATCACCGGTTTACCCAGCCAGCGTTCGGCTTCATCGGCCAGGCTCACCATGCACAGATTCGTGCCTACCTGCACCAACGCATCGGCATCTTTGTTGACCTCGATAAGCGCCTTTCGCAGTTCATCCTGCGAAACGTGAGCAATTGCTATCGCCGTCGGGCAGCGCAGCCCCTTGATGGCCGTCACCTCGAATCCCAAATCGTTAAAAAAGCGGATAACGTTCCGGTCTCCAATCGGCTGGTAGGGCGTCACCACGCCGATTTTCTTCGCCCCGAACAACTTGAGCGCGCGTTCGCACGCTTCAGCCCCGGTTGCCACCGGAAGACCGCCCGCCCAATCGGAAATCATTCTGGTAAAACGGCGGTTTCCCTCCACCCCATCCCAAAACGTCTCGGCGCTCATGCCCATTACCATATAATCCGGCTCGGCAGTGAGAACGCGTTCCACCGCATACTTGATTTCCACGCGGATTTGTTTGAGCAGATTTTCAAACGCCTCGTCACTGCTCAAATTCTGGTCGCGAATGTGAATGCGGGAAATGTGCGGCGTCACGCCCGGTACGGTCATGCGGTAGAACTCTGGTTCGACAATCGTGTTCGTGCTGGGAATGATGACGCCGAATTTCTTGCGGTAGCCGAGCTGGTCGGTCATAGAGAAACCTCCTGAACAAGAAATCAGTGAACAACCGCCAAAAGCCAGAACCAACTGGATTTGCCCTGACTATCTTGACGGATTATCCTAAATGTTATAACATTATAACATTCATGAACGAGATGTCAACCATTCGCAAAGGCTATGCCGATACGCCCGATGGGCAGGTTCACTACCGCGCCCTTCGCCTGCGGGAGGGAACGCCGCTCATCCTGCTGCATCAAACTGCCAGTTCCGGGGCGATGTTCGAGCGATTGATGCGGCTGCTGGGCGATTCTTTCCCCCTCCTTGCGCCGGATACGCCCGGCTTTGGGGCTTCCTTTACACCCCCGCCCAATTTCACCATCGCCTATCTCGCGAATGCGCTCTATGCCGCCCTGCGGCAGCTTGGCGTGGAAACTTGCTTCCTATTCGGTCATCACACCGGCGCGGCGCTGGCCGTGCAAATGGCCTTCGACCACCCGGGCTTCGCGCGGAAACTGGTTTTATCGGGGCCGCCGTTGTTGAACGAAGCCCAGAAAAACGCCCTGCAAGCCAGCCTCCAGCCATTTGCCCTCGCCGAAGACGGCGCGCACCTGGTTCAGGCCTGGCAGCGCATTCGCGGACGCGACCCCGCCCTGCCGCTGGAAACGGTTCACCGCGAGGTGCTGCTCACCCAATCGGCGCGGCAGGCCGCCGGGAGAGCATATCAGGCCGTCTTCGAGCAGCCGTTCGGCGAACAGCTGGCCGCCCTCCCCATGCCGGTTCTGGTCATGGCCGGGGAAAACGACACCCTGCGCGCCTGCCTGGAACCGGCTTATGCCCTGCTGAAGCAGGGCGCGATGAAGGTTATCCCGCACCAGGGGCCCTACCTCTGCGACCAAAACCCCCAGGCGGTGGCAGATGTCATCCGAAATTTCCTTCAGGAGGCATGAGAGATGTTGACTATCGCGTATGTTGCCTTCGTCGCGGCCTTCGCTGCGCTGTTCTGGCAGAGCATGCTTGTTTACCGCGCCCGCCGTTCCTCCTACACCCTGTTGCTGGCAATTGTGCTGGCCGGGCTGGCCTACGATACATTTACCATTCTGATAGGCCGCTTTTTGGGCGAGGGTACCCTGCTGCAAACCCTGAATGCCGGGCGCTACCTGGTGCATGGAATTGCCACGCCCTCGATGATGATTTTTGCCTTTGGCGTGCTGCGCAGCGGAAACATCGGCTGGGCGCAAAGCCGCGCGGCGCACATTGGGGTTTGCGTTTTCACCACCCTGCTGATTGCGCTGGGCATCTATCAAGACGTGATTGCGCTCGAACTCGCGCCCCGAACCGTCTTCGACACCCTGCGCTACGTGAACGAAGGCGGCATGAAAGGCCCGCCCATCCCGGCCCTGCTCACTATCTTCTTCCTGATTGCGGCAGGCATCTTGCTGGGACGCGGCACGGGCTGGTGGGGGCTGACGATTGGCGCCCTGCTCATGTTCCTGGCCGCTGGGGGCGGCATGGGCGACCGCTTCTATCTCGGCAATCTGGGCGAAGTGGCGCTCGGAATCGCCAACGTGCTGACGGCGCGCAAGTTCCTGTCCTGACTCACCCGCCCAAACAGGAGAGACGCATGGAAACTTACTCCCTCCCTCTCGCAATTGAAGACTTCCTACCGGTCATTTTTTCCTCTATCGGGTTTTACTTCGTCAGCCGAATGGCGAACGCCCAAAAACCGGCGCTGGGCGTGATGGCCGCTCTGGGCTGGATTTTTGTCACCCTTGGCGGCCTGCTGAAAGCCATTTGGAAACTGGTGATGGCGCTCACCCAAACGCAGGTCAACCTGGTGTGGTTTGATAAAGGGATGTTCATCTGGATGTCTGCCGGGTTCACCCTGCTGGCCTTCGCGTTGTGGTTCCTGAGCGAACTGCGCGCCGGAAGACAGCCCCGCCGCATCTGGGGCGGCCCGGCGGTCATTGGCATCCTCAGCCTGACAGCCATCGCCTTCACCGGCTTTCCCGACCCCAACATCAACACCTGGCGGTTCATCCTGCTCGGAATCATGACCCTCGGCAACGTGGTGGTGATTTTCCTGCTCATCCAGCAGGCGCGCTCCTTCGGACAGAACGGACTGGTGGTGCTTTTTCTCGTCCACATCAGCCTGGTGTTCGTCCTGAGCGGCCTGGCGCGCATTCCCAATCAGACCATCCCCCTGCAATGGACGGAGCAGCTGCTTAACACCTTTTCGCAGGGCGCATTTGCCTATGCCGCCTGGAAACTGCACGGCCTGATGACCGCTTCTCCCGCCCGGGCGTAGCCTGCCAGGAATGATATGAGCGACCTTCATGCCAGCTATCGGGGCGTCTTCGATGGGCGCATCGGCTTTGGGAAGCACCCCGCCCTGTTGATTGTGGACTTCATCAATGCCTACATCACCCCCGCCTCGCCGCTCTACGCGCCGGATGTAGTTACAGCCGTGAACGAGACCATTCCCCTGCTCGAACAGGCGCGCCGGAAGCAAATCTCCATTGTTTACACAAAAGTTTTGTACAACAGGAACTTCAAAGACGGCGGTCTGTTCGTCCAGAAAGTACCAGCGCTTAAAAGGATGGTGGAGGGCGAACCGCTGGCCGAAATCGTACCGCCACTGACGCCCCTCGAAACGGACATCGTCATCGTCAAGCAATACGCTTCCGCCTTCTTTGGTACGCCGCTCGCCGCCGCGCTGACCGCCCTGGGGGTGGACACCCTGCTCCTGACGGGCTGTTCCACCTCCGGCTGCATTCGCGCTTCCGCCGTAGATGGAATGCAGCATGGCTTCCGCGTCATCGTCCCGCGCGAATGTGTGGGCGACCGTCACCCGGCACCGCACGAGGCCAACCTGTTCGATATCCACGCCAAATATGGCGATGTCGTCTCAAAAGCCGAAGTGATGGCCTATCTGGAAGGACTTTAGAAACGCACAACCGCTTTTCGACCACTCCATCATCATAAGGAAACCTCTCTCCCGATGAAACCCCTGCACGGAATTCGCATCCTTGACCTGACTCACATGCTCAGCGGGCCCTATGCCGGAATGATACTGGCCGACCTGGGCGCGGAAAGCATCAAAGTTGAACCGCCCGGCACCGGCGAAGGCACGCGCCGCCTGCTGGAAAAAGACCCCAAAAACAGCCTGAACGGCTTTGGGGCCTACTTCATGACCCTCAACCGCAACAAGAAGAGCATCACGCTTGACCTGAAATCGGAAAAAGGGCTCTCCCTCTTTTACGAACTGGTCAAAACCGCCGATGTCGTTCTGAGCAACTTCAGCGCGGGGGTCACCAAACGACTGAAGATTGACGATGCCCATCTCTCGCAGGTCAACCCGCGCATCATCACCTGTTCCATCACCGGCTTTGGCGAAACCGGCCCGGCGCGCGACCGCACCGCCTTCGACATGGTGGCGCAGGCGATGGGCGGCGGCATGAGCATCACCGGTCAGCCGGGCGGCCCCCCCATCCGCTCCGGCATCCCCATCGGCGACCTGGGCGGCGGGTTGATGGGCGTCATCGGCGTCCTGGCGGCTTTGCAGGCGCGTCATCTCACCGGGCGCGGTCAGCACGTGGATATTTCCATGCTCGATGCCCAAATCAGCCTGCTCAACTACATGGCCACCATGTATTTCCTCTCCGGCGAAATTCCCGACAAACTCGGCAACGGCCACTTTGTGCATGTGCCGTATGACACCTTCCAATGCTCCGATGGCTACATCATCATCGCCGTCATCACCGATAACTTCTGGACGGCGCTGATGGAGGTGGTGGACGCGCCCGATTTGAACACCGAAGAAAACAAAGGCCAGCCCGGGCGCTGGAAAAACAAAACCCTCATCAACCGGCGGCTGAACGAACTGCTCTCCACCAACACGCAGGCCTACTGGCTCGAACGCCTGCAAGCCAGACGCATCCCCTGCGCGCCGGTCAACAACCTGGCGCAGGCGCTTTCGGATGAACAGGTGCTGGCGCGCAACATGGTCATCGAAGTGGCCCACCCGCTCGGCGGCTCGGTGAAAATGCCCGGCAACCCCATCAAACTATCCGAAACGTATGAAGATACCTATTCGCCGCCCCCTCTGCTGGGGCAACACAACCGCGAAGTGTACACATCCCTGGGGCTGAGCGAAGCAGAACTGGCCGCCTTGCAGCAAGAAGGCGTCATTTGATGCCCTCGTTTCTTCATTCGGGAGTTCCATGTTCATCCGCGAAAACCGGCTCAAACGCAAACTCACCCAGGGACAGCCAGCCTTTGGCGTCATCTCCACCTCCGCCGACCCGCAACTGGCCGAACTCTTTGGGCTGGCAGGCTTCGATTACTACATGCTGGATGCCGAACACGGCCTGCTGCCGCCCGAACAGGTAACCAGCGTCATCCGCGCCTGCGAACTGACCGGCCTGACGCCGCTCATCCGCATTGGGTCCAAAGACCCCAAACTCATCCTGCAATATCTGGATTCCGGCATGATGGGCGTGATGATGCCCGATTTGCAAAACGCCGCCGAAGCGCGCTGGCTGATAGACGCGGTGAAATATCCCCCGTCTGGCAGGCGCGGCGTGGGCGTCTCGCGCGCTTCGGCCTACATGGCCTACAGCAGCGAAGCGCCGCGCTACCTGGAATTTGCCAACGCCGAAACGATGGTCATCCCCCAATTCGAACACCCCGCCCTGCTGCCGGAACTGGAAGCCATGCTCGCTCTGCCCGGCGTGGATGCGCTCGTCATCGGCCCGCGCGACCTCTCGCTAAACATGGGCTTCCCCGATGGCCCCAACCACCCCGAAGTGCAGGCTGTCATTGACCAAGTGTTCGCCCTGTGCAAAAAAACCGGCGTCCCCGCCGGAATCACCGCCGCCGATTTCCCCGCCGCCCAATCCATGCTGGCGCGCGGCGCGCAGATGATTTTAGGAATCGCGCAAATGTTGATTTTGAACGGCGCCAGAACCCTCCTGCCCTCCTCGCCAGCCAGCCCGAATCGTTGAAGCCATGATTACTCTCACCCACATCAACACCCGCGCCACCCGCGTTTTCATGGGGACTCTGACTGGTGGTCAGGACATTCACCAGGCATTGGCCGAAATTGCCCGCGCCCATAACATCCAGGCCGCCACCTTCGACCTGCTGGGCGGGCTGATGGAAGTGGAACTGACCGAATACGACTTCGTGAACCACATCCGCAAACCGCCGCTGGTTTTCCGTCGCCCGCTGGAAATTCTCTCCGGTCACGGAACGATTGCCCGCCTGGAAGGAGAACCGCACGTCCACACGCACCTGCTGCTCTCCTTTCGAGAGGAAAGCGCCCCCTACGGAATCGCGCTCATCGGCGGACACGCCACCCGCGCCCTTGCCTTCGCAGTCGAGTTCACCCTCGCCGCGCACGACGGCATTCCTCTGCGCCGCGCCCGTCACCAGGCAACCGGCCTGCAACTGTGGGATTTGCCTGCCTTCAGGCATGACTTGACATGAACGCGCTTTACAGGTATTATTGTTATAACGTTATAACATTTACGCCTGAAAGCAGGTTCTTCATGTCCAAAATTGACCGCTCTTCGCCGCTCCCCTTGCGCTACCAGTTGAAACAACATTTGCTGGAAAAAATCGAATCCGGAGAATGGAAACCCAACGACCTGATTCCCTCCGAGCAGGAATTACAGGAAATGTTCGGCCTCAGCCGCATCACCGTGCGGCAAGCGCTCAGCGACCTGGTGTATGACGGTCTGCTCATTCGAGAACGCGGGCGCGGCACCTTCGTTGCCCCACCCAAAATGACCCACAGCCCCGAAGAGCGCAAAGGTCTGACAGAGTTCATGACCGAAAAGGGCATCCGCCCTGGCTGGCAGGTCCTCGAACAGGGCTATCTGCCTGCGGCAAAAGAAATCTCCGCGCACCTGCGCCTTGCGCCGGGCAGCCGGGTGTACCGCATCCGCCGCCTGCGCCTGGCCGATGACCAGCCGATTGGCTGCCACACCGCCTATCTGCCGGAATCCATCGCCGGGCAGATAGACCAGAATAAATTGACCGAAGGCGGCTCGCTGAACTATCTCCATCACCTGCCGCAAATGGCCGGTTCGCGCGCTTCGCGCTCCATTGAAGCCGTTGCCGCCACCGAACTGGACGCCCGACTGCTGCACATCCCCACCGGCACGCCCATCCTGCTCATCGAACGCCTGGTCACCAGCGCATCCGGCGAGGTCATCGAATTCTTGCAGGCCCGCTACCGCGGCGACCGCTTCAAATACCAGATTGGAGACTGAACCACCCATCAGCCTCTCCCCTTCCTTCAGGAGAACCCATCCATGACCGCCAAAAACTACGGAGACCCGAAATCCACCCTGCCCTACCAGTGCTTCATGGGGCGCTGGGAAGGCCTGTGCAAAACATTCAGCCCCAAAGGCGAATTCATCGAAGCCGCTGCCGTTCACATGGACGTTTATTGGAACGAGGTCGGCAAATCGTGGCACCTGATGGAAGATTTCGAGAATCTCTACGAAGTCGGTAAAACGGTTTTCCACTCTGATATTACCGTTGAAGGCAAATTCTGCTGGGCGGTCAGTGACCAGTTGAGCCTGCACGGCACAGAATTGACCCCCTACAACTACGTCTTCACGATTGACAGCAAAGTCTCGAACACTATCGTCTATAACAACCACTACTTCCTCGACCCCAACAACCGCCGCATCATCACCCACAAGGTGAGGGACGGCAAAACGCACATTTTCCAGATTCAGGACTTCGTGCGAGTCGTTCAGCCATAGCGCAGAAAGGCCAGGCGATGATTATTCAATCCGCTCCCCCCGGCGCGCCCCATTTCGCCATCGAACAGCCCGACCACACCCGCACCTGCGGCCAGCTGGCGCGCGCTTTTGGAAACGATGAGTTTGCGCCACCCCACCCGCGCGATTGGGTGGTGTACATCGTGGAACATCACGACGAAGGCTGGATTCCGATAGACGCGCTGTGCGAACAATCTCCAGCCACCGGCCTGCCTCACCATCTGACGCAAACGCCCTTGCCCTATCTCATCCAGACCAGCAAAGGCTCACCCGATTTCAACGAACGTTACCATCCCTACTGCGGACTGCTTTCTTCCATGCACACTTACGGCCTGTTCAACGGGCGCTACGGCCTTTCAGATTTCATTTTCATAGACAAAATCCCACCCGAACACAAAGCCGCCGCCGAAGCCATGCTGAACGGCGAACTGGAGCGTCAGGCGCGGCTGAAAGCCGCCCTGGCCGCCGACCCCGCCACCCGTCCCTGGGTGGAAGAACGCGCCCTGTTTGAGAATTACAAACTCCTGCAATTCTTCGATACGCTGGCATTGTACTTTCACACCACGCACCCCCAGGCGCGCAAAGAAACCCGTTTTTTGAACGTACCGGATGGCAAAGGCCGTGACCACACCCTCACCATCCGCCCCCACGACGAGGCAACCTGCGTCCTCTCCCCCTGGCCGTTCGAGGGCGATTCGCTGGAAGTTTCGGTCGAAGGCCACTACATCACTCCCCACCCCCCCGGCGCCGACTTCCAGGCCATTTTTGCCCAAACGCCCAAACAAAAACAGTTCTACCGCCTCGCGCGCCAATAACCCCCGCTCCACCATTCCTCATTCCTAATTCATCATTCACCATTCTGCATTCACCATTCCCTATGTCTTCCTCCAACTTCCAACAAAGCATCGGACGCTGGGCAGGCAACGCCGAAGTCTTCGATAGCTATGGCCACTTTCTCGGCAACGGCTCGGATTATCGCCACGTGCAGGCGCTGGAGCAGGGCCGCGTGCGAATTGACGTTTCTTTCGTCGGCCCGTTCAAACACAGCGGACACTACTTCATCCAGACCGAAGATGACCATCGCCTGTATGAAGGCCCGGCCAACATCGGCTATGCCGAAGCCTTTGGCGAAACCCTGGTAGATGCCAACGCCTACTGGCCGGCGCTGGGCATGAGTCAGCGGTTCTTTTTGATGATTGTGGATGGCAATTTGCAACTCTCGCTGGCGCACATGTCACGCGGCGAACATCTGATGTACGTCATCGTAGGTCAAAATGACCGTGTGCCGGATGAAACCCCCGTCCCTCAGCCGCAGGTGGTGAGCGGCACGCACTACGACCTGAGCGAAGACCCTGCCGCCGGGCGCGCCAGCCTTCTGCTCCACCGCCCAGGCATGTGGCAGGGCGAACTGACAGCCTTCAATGAACGGCGCGAATCGCTGGGGCAATTCACTTACCTGGAAACCCGCCAGGGAGCGCATCTCCACCTGCAAGGAGGCGCTTTCGACCCGGCCCCGCGCCACATCACGCTCCATACCAATCAGTGGCAAGCCTGGACGAGCGCAGATTCTGACGTGGTGGGCAGTTACTCCCTCAGCGGCGGACGCGCCTTGAGCGGGCAGTTCTATCACCGGGCAGTGCGTCTGCGCTGCTGGCAGCGAGAAGTCGTCACGCTGGATGGAACGCGCAAAACCATCGTCCAGCACTGGTATCGCGGCGGCGAGCGAATCGGCTCGCAATTTGGCGTGCTGACCTTCCAACCGGTAGTACCGTGAGCCAATCGGCCTCCTTTCTCGGCGCGTGGCTGGTGAGCGAATACGTGTATGCCCCTTCGGGCGAATACGTCGGGCAGGTGCGGCAAAGGCGAATCCTACAGCCGCAGGGCGAAACCATCCGCGTCATTCAGCACTGCGCGCCCGTCGAACCAGCAGAAACCCTCTCCGCGGAGACTCAGAAAGTCATCGAAATCATGAACGCGCGAATCGGCGAATACGTCTTCGAGTTGAAAATGAGCGGCAAAGCCCGTCGCTACCTCGGCCCCGATGTGCTGGGCGGCGGATTCTCCTGGATGGAGGGCGTGCTGACGGCGCGCGGAATCTGGCCGCGTTTTGGCTATAACTTCACCTCGTTTTCAATTTTGCTCACGCCGCGCCGGCAGGTGACCGGCGGCAGATTCTTCATCGCCAATCAGGAAGCCGCCGTCATCGTTGGCGCCGCCACGCCGGAAGACGAGGGCTTTCCCACCCTTGAGCCGCTTGCGCTCCAGGACGCGCAGGGACAGATGTTCATCCTTTCGCCCAATGGCAACCTGCTCAAAACGCTGCCTATCCGCGCCGCGGATTTGGCTTTCAAGGAGATTCCGCCCCTGACCGGCCGAGTCCAGCGCTACGGCGCGCTGCGCGAAATCGAAACCGTGAGCGCCCCCGGTGAAACGCTCTCCTGGCTGGAAGTGAGCGACGCACAAAACGGGATGGCCGCCGGTCTGCGAAAGCGAATCTGCGATGAAAAGCTGCACTCTGTTGAAGTCTATTTTCTGAACCAACCCGCCCCAACGCCATGATTCGCGCCCTGTTCGATTCCACCCTGCTGCCAGATGCCCCGGCGCCCTACCACGCCCTGCAAGTCAAGGCATATTACCCTGCCGCGCCCTCCGGCAGCGAGCGCGAACGCATGACCGGTCAGATTATGGCGGATAGAACCCTTGCCCCCCTGCCGGTGGTGATTTTCCTGAACGGAATCAACATCGGCATCGAAAGTTATCACTGGCTGGCGCTCGAACTGGCAGGCGCGGGCTTCGTCACCGTGCTTTACACCCACATTGCCGAAACCCTGCCGGGCGTGATTGGCCTGACCCCCGGCATAGACCTTTCCAAAGCACAGCCCGAAACTTACGGCAACGCCCCCACCTGCCCGGCCATTGCCCCCATTCTGGAGTTGCTCGCGCGCTGGAACGCGCAGGAAGGCCACCCCCTGCATCAAATGCTGGATTTGGAGCGCGTTGCGCTGGGCGGTCACTCGGCAGGCGGAACGGTGGCATTACAGAGCGCGCGCTTCTTCCCGCAAATACAGGCCGTCTTTGCCTACGCCGGGCATACGATGGCTTCCACTCTGCTCGGTTTTCCGCCCGGAACAGTGCTGCCGGTTTCCGCCAGGCGCATTCTGCTGATGCGCGGCGACCGGGACGGGGTGATTGCCGCCAGCCGGGCGCGCTATGGAACGGATTCCGCCCGCCACGACCCGGTTTCGGCCACCTTCGAGGCCGCCAGCGCCGAAGAAATCTGGGAGGTGCTGCTTTCAGGCGCCAATCACTTTTCGATAGCCCATCCCGTAGATGAAACCAGCGGGCGAATCTTCCTCGATGAGGAGATGACCCGCCCGGCGGCAGAACTGCGCGCCCAAATTGCCAGCCTGATTCTGGCCTTTTTGCAGGGCCGGGAAATACAGGGGGAGCCTGGTGTCATGCGCCACAGGATGGCTCATCCACGCTGAAGAACCCCATGAAAGCCGGTTCTCACCGATTGCAATCGGATTTTCTCGAAAAGGAGTAACCCTATGCTCAAGAACTTCTGGTGGCCGCTCGAATTTTCCCACGTCGTCAAAAACAAACCCATCCGCGTGACGGCGCTGGAACAGGAATTCGTCATTTACCGCACGCCAGACGGCAAGGCGCATGTAATGAGCGACCTGTGCGTGCATCGCGGCGGGGCGCTTTCGGATGGCTGGCTGCAAGGAGATTGCATCGTCTGCCCGTATCACGGCTGGGAATACAAGCCGGATGGGGCGTGCGTCAAAATTCCCGCCCACCCGGAGATGACCCCGCCCAAAAAGGCGCGCGTTGATTCGTACCCCACCCTTGAAAAATACGGCTACATCTGGGCCTTCCTGGGTGACTTGCCCGAAGCGGAACGCCCGCCCTTCCCCGAATTACCGCACTTCGACAACCCCGATTTCAAAATCATTCGCGGCACCTTCGAGTGGCCGGTCTATTACGAGCGCGCGCTCGAAAACTCGCTGGATGCCGCGCACGCGCCATTCGTGCATGGCGGCGCCTTTGGCAACCGCGAAGAACCAGATATTCCCGATTACGATGTCAGCCATTCCCCCCTGGGCGCGGAAATGACCGTCACCCTCAAGCCGCCCAAGCGCAACATCAAGGGACTGTGGAACCGGCTTTACAAAGAAGACCGGCCTGGCGTAAAAACCCGCGCGGCTTTCTGGATGCCCTGCATGACGCTGCTCGAAGTCAACCTGCCGATGGGCAAGATGGTGCTGTTCAACTTCCACCTGCCGGTGGACGAATACAAAACCATCACCAAATGGACTCAGATGCGCACCTTCTTCAAAGGCAGTTGGGCCGATGGCGATGCCCTCAAGCGCGTGCTGAAAATCTTCAACCAGGATTACCCCATCGTCCTCTCGCAGCGCCCGGAGTTGCTGCCCTATGACATCGGCGCGGAACTCTCAGTCAAATCGGATGGCATTCAGATTGCCTACCGCCGCATGCGTCAAAAATATATTGACATGGGCTGGCAAATTGACCTTCACCGCATCAAGCAGGAATATGGCCGCCAGCGGGCAGTGGTTATCCCATCCCCGGCCCGGCGCGAAGTCCCCGAACTGGCGCGCGCCTGGGTGCTGAAAGAAGTGCCAACCGTAAAGGTGAACCAAACCGACAATTGAGGGCGCCAGGCCGCTCACAGGAGGATAGTCATGTCTTTGCCGCAGCAACTTTCGCTCAGCACGCTGGAGAAAATCCAGACTCGGTTCGGGTTGCGGGAAATCGGCGCTCCCCATCTGTCCCTCGCTTCGCCCATGAGTCCCGCGCCTGTCGGCGCGCTGCGGCTGTTCACGGGAGAAGCGGTCAGGAAGATGGTCTACATCGGGCTGGTAGTGCCGCCCATCGGTCTGGATTCACACATGATTTTCGCCTTCACGCCGCCCGAAAGCCCCATCCCCCACTTTACGCTGGACTCGGTGCAGGCCGGGCCGCACTTTGCCTTCCACCTCGACCTGATTCCGCGCGCCGATTTGGGCGCCAACCTGGCCTACATGAACGCCATCTTCGACCCGCTCACGCCCATCTTTGAAGCGGCCAGACAAATCGAAGGCCTGACCCCCGCCCAACTTGGCCCCAAGCAATATGCGCTCATGTCGCCCTGGATGCTGGCCTACCGCGCCAGCGAATCGGCCTTCGAGCAAATTCAAACGCCGGTGCAGGGCTACCTGGAACGCTGGTTCACGCTGGTGGAAACCGGCCTGCCCGCTGAAGCCGTGCCAGAGTGTGATTTTGCCGCCCGCGACCGCCTCAACCGCGCCGCCATCTTCGACCCTTCGGTAGATAAGGTATGGGGACAGGTGGCGCGCCTGGTGGGCGAAGCGATGAGCGAACGCATGCGCGGCATTTTGAAGAACCAGGAAGTCGAAAATTAACCTTTGGCGAATTACGAACAGGAAACCCCCAACCATGACTCAACCCTCCTCCTGGCAAAAATCCATCGAAGGCGAATGGCACGGCCTGCCTTCCATCTTCGATGCGGAAGGCAACCACGTTGGCTACAACAAAGTCTATCGCTCCTCCAACTTCGACCGGGAAACGGGCAAAACCATCTACCTCATGAACACTCGCCTGGAAGAAACCGCCGGGCCGCTGGCCGCGCGCTTCGAGGTCTCGGATATTTTCGCTTTCGGCGTGCTTGACTCAGAGAAAGACCGCGTGTACCTGGGCCCCGATTTCATCGGCGCGGGGCATCCCTACGGAACGCTGGTAGACGCGCATTACTACTCCCCCGGCTGGACGGCAGACCTGCGCACGATGGTTCACATCCTGCCAGACATGCAAACACAGGTCTATTCCTCGCTAATTTACGATGGCCCGAAAATCTGCGCGGTGTTTAATGGCCTGTACAAAGTGGCCTACGATTACCACGAAAACCCCGAAACCAAAGCCCGCATTGACGCCTTTTGCGAAACGGAGCGCGTGAACGGCCGCAAACCGCATCTTTTGCCATGCAAAAAGCGCGGCGTATGGCAGGGCGAAATGCTGGTATATGGCGCAGACCAGCAAAAATTGGGCGTCAACCAGGTGCGTATCGAATATCAGCCGCTCGACCTGCTGCGCGCGGAAGAGACCCTCACCATCAGCGGCGTATTTGAAAAGCGCTACCATTTTCGCCGCTACCGCAGCGGAAACCGCCACTTCTTTGAAGGCCCCGACCTGTTCGGCAACAGTTTTGGCTATGGGCGTGCGCTCTACACCTCGCAGCATGTGTACGGCGAGCCGCTCAAAATCAAAGGCCGCGAATTTCTGATGGATGATGACTTTACGCTGAGCGTGGTCTGGCAGTTTTTCCAATCAGACCGGATGCTGTACACCACCTTCGGCGTGCTGAACTGGAGCGCCCATCCATGACCGCACATGTTCCCACCAAAACCATCGTCATCACCGGCTCTGTCAAAGGAATCGGCTACGGCCTGGCGCAGGCCTTTCTGGAACGCGGGCAGAACGTCGTCATCAGCGGAAGACGGCAGGAGGCCCTCGAAACAGCTCTTCAAACGCTTTCGGCGCGCTGGCCGCAGGCGGCTGGCTGCCTTTGTGATGTCTCCCGGCTGGAAGACCACGAGCAGTTATTTGCGTTTGCCAAAGCCCGCTTCGGGCGCGTGGACATCTGGATGAACAACGCCGGGGTCAGCCTGCCGCGCAAACCTTTTTGGGAGCAGCCGGTGGAGGCCGCGCGGGGAGCCGTGGAATCCAACCTGCTGGGCGTTCTGTATGGCTCGCGGGTTGCCATCTGCCACATGCTCGAACAGGGCGGCGGACAGGTCTATAACATGGAAGGCTTTGGCAGCAATGGACGCATGGCGCCCGGCCTGGCCGTGTATGGCAGCACCAAAAGCGCCGTCACTTACTTCACCCAAAGCCTGGCGCTGGAACTGAAAGGCAAACCCGTACAGGCCTGTTTGCTCAGCCCGGGCATTGTCGTCACCGATTTGTTGCTGCGCGATTACGAGGATGCTCCCGAAGAATTTGCCCGCGCCCGGCGCATTCTCAACCTGCTGGCCGACCAGGTAGAAACCGTTGCGCCCTACCTGGCAGAACGCATCCTTGCCAACCCACAGGGCAAAAAGGTGGAATGGCTCACCACATCAAAAGTGTTGTTGCGCTTTCTTTCGGCGCCCTTCCACAAACGAACGGTTTTGCCCTGAGCCTTCCATTTTTCGCTCGCCTTTCAGGAATCACGCCATGCCTTTCGACTCTTCCGAGTTCAAACGCGCAATGTCGCAATTCGCTTCGGGCGTCACGGTGGTCACCACACGTCACGGGCAAACGCCCATCGGCGTTACGGCCAGTTCCTTTACCAGCCTCAGCCTGGAGCCGCCCCTGGTGCTGGTTTCGCTCAACAAAAAACTCTTTACCCACAATGTCATTGCCGAGAGCGGCGTGTTCGCCGTCAACGTGCTTTCGGCGCAGCAGTTGGAAATCGGGATGCGTTTTGCGGGCATGAGGCCCGAAATTACCGACCGCTTCGCCGGGCTGACCACCCAAACCGCCGTCACCGGCTGCCCGCTGCTGCCCGATTCGCTCGCATGGGTGGATTGCACGGTTTGGGCTATGTACGATGGCGGCGACCACACCATCTTCGTGGGTGAAGTGAAGGATTTATCGGTTTCCGACCTGGATATGCCCCTGCTCTACCACAACCGGCTGTGGCGGCGCAGTGAATCGCTGCAAGTGCCGACCGTGCCGCTCGAAGCCACGCTGGTCGAAGTCGGCTTGCGGGATGGCATTCAGCGCGAGGAAAAATTCATCCCCACCGAAATGAAAGTGGAGTTTGCCACCCGCCTGGCGGATGCCGGTCTCAAACAGATTCAGGTCACATCGTTCGTCCACCCCAAAATCGTGCCACAGATGGCCGATGCCGAAGAAGTGTGCGCCCGCCTGCCCAAACGGGACGACGTGACCTTCAGCGCGCTGGTTTTGAACATGAAAGGCGTGGAACGCGCCATCGCCGCCGGGGTCAAGCAGGTGGAAATGGGCGTGCCAGCCAGCGAAACGCTTGCCCGCAAGAACGCCAATACCAGCATCGAAGAGGGCATGGCCGAAACCGCCGCAATGGTTCAGAAGGCGCGTGAACATGGCCTGAAGGTGCGCGTGGGCGTTCAGGCGGCTTTTGGCTGCGCCTACGAAGGAAAAATTGAACCCGCCAGAGTGGTTTCGATGGCGCGCCGTTTCCTGGCGATGGGGATTGACGAGCTGGCGCTGGCCGATTCGGCCGGTTTGGGCAACCCGCAACTGGTGCGCCGCATCGCGCAGGAAGTGCTGCCCCTGGCAGGCAGCGTGCCAGTCGTCCTGCACCTGCACGATACGCGCGGACAGGGACTCGCCAACCTGCTTTCGGCGCTTAAATCGGGAGTAACGATATTCGATACCTCCTTTGGCGGGCTGGGCGGCTGTCCCTTCATTCGTTCGGCCAAAGGCAACGTCCCCACCGAAGATACCGCCAACATGCTGCACGAAATGGGCATCAAGACCGATGTAGATATTGCCAGAGTGGCCGCGCTCTCGCGCGAAATGGAAGCCTTTTTGGGCAAAGAATTGCCCGCCAAAATGCACAAACTGATTTGAGAGAAACGAAACATGCGCCAGACGATTTCGGAAAAAATCATTTCCCAACATACCGGTCAGCCCGTCAAAGCGGGGGAAATTGCCATCGTGCGCGTGGACGGCGTGATGGCGACCGATGCCACAGCGCCGTTTGCCATCAAAGCCTTTCGGCAGATGGGCGGCAAAAAACTCTGGGATGCGGAGCGCGTCTCGCTGGTGATTGACCATGCTGCCCCGGCCCCGAACGAAACGGTCGCCAACCTGCACAAACTGATGCGCGAGTTCGCGGCAGAAATGGGCTGCCGCTTGTATGACGTGGGCGCAGGCATCTGCCATCAGTTGATGGTGGAAAATGCGCACGTCCGCCCCGGCGATTTGTTCCTGGGCGCCGATTCGCATTCCCCCACCTACGGCGCGGTCAACGCCTTTGGAATTGGGGTTGGCTCCACCGACCTGGCCGGAACTATGCTGACGGGCAAGACCTGGCTCAAAGTGCCGCACACCATCCAGATTCGGCTGGAGGGAGAACCGGGCCGCAACGTCACCGCCAAAGACGTGGTTCTTTTCCTCGTCCGGCAGATTGGCTCGGAGGGCGCCAATTACCAGGCCATCGAGTTCACCGGCGAGGCCGTGCGCGGCATGTCGCTGGCCAGCCGCATGGTGCTGGCAAATATGAGTTCCGAAATGGGCGCCAAAGCCGGGCTGGTGGACCCAACCGGACTGGAACTCTGGTATCCCTTTGAGCCGGTTTTCTCCGATTCCGGCGCGGAGTACGTCCGCGCGCTGACCTTTGACGTTTCCGGCCTGCGCCCGCAAATTGCCAAACCCCACTCGCCGGAAAACGTGGTGCCGATTGACGAAGTGCTTGGAACGAAAATCCACTACGCTTTCATCGGCTCCTGCACCAACACCCGCCTGGAAGATTTGCACGCCGCCGCCCGCGTGCTGAAAGGCCGCAAATTGAACGGCACGCGGCTGGTGATTGCCCCGGCTTCCAAGAACGTGTTCGATGACGCCCTGCGCGATGGCACGATACAGACTCTTTCCGAAGCCGGAGCGGTGTTCATCACGTCTGGCTGTGGGCCGTGCGTGGGGTCTCACCTGGGGGTGCCAGGCGATGGCGAAGTGGTGCTTTCCTCCACCAACCGCAACTTTCCGGGCCGCATGGGCAACCCCAAAGCGCAGGTGTTCCTTGCCTCGCCAGCAGTGGTCGCGGCCTCCGCCCTGGTGGGCGAAATCACCGAACCGGATGTTGTGGAACAGATATAAAAAACGGATGCCTGGAGAGAGACCAAATGACCCCCTCCCCTGCAACGCATGTCTATCTGATAGATAACATAGATACCGACCGCATCATCCCCGGTAAATATACCAAAACGCTCGATACCTCGGCGCTGGCGGCGCATGTGCTGGAAGACCTCGACCCGGAATTTGCCCGAAAAGTGCGCCCTGGCGATATTCTGGTGGCGGGCAGCAACTTCGGGTGCGGCTCCTCGCGCGAACAGGCCCCCATCGCGCTCAAAGCAGCCGGGGTTTCGGTGGTGATTGCCCGCAGTTTTGCGCGCATTTTTTACCGCAACGCCATCAACATCGGTCTTCCGGTGGTGGAAGTGGAACAGCACAACATCCAGCCAGGCGATTCGGTTTCAGTAGATTTGCCCAATGGCCTGGTCATTAACCACGCGCGCGGCGAAACCTACCGCGCCGCCCCCATGCCCCGGCAGATGATGAACATCCTGAACGCCGGGGGATTGGTGAACTATCTCCTTCAACAGGGAGATTACGTTTGAACCGCCTTTGCTCCCCTCCTTCAGAGAAGCGTTCACTCTCCCTGCGAGTGTGTCTATGACCCTGCGCGCCCTCTCTTCGCTCCGCGTTCTGGAACTTACGCACGCCGTTCTCGGCCCTTCCTGCGGCCTGATTCTGGCCGATTTGGGTGCGGAAGTCATCCGCATTGAACCGCCCCAGGGCGACCCCACCCGCAGCCTGAAAGGGTTCGGCACGGGCTATTACCCGTTCTTCAACCGCAACAAAAAGAGCCTGGCGCTTGACATCAAAACCGAAGCCGGGCAGCAGGTGGTTTTGCGCCTTCTGGAAAACACCGATGTCCTCATCGAAAACTTCGGCCCCGGTACGATGGAACGGCTGGGATTGGGCTACGACGCCCTCGCGCCGCGTTTTCCCCGCCTTATCTACTGCTCGCTCAAGGGCTTTTTGCCCGGCCCCTACGAGCGCCGCCTTGCGCTGGATGAAGTGGTGCAGATGATGAGCGGCCTGGCCTACATGACCGGCCCGGCTGGTCAGCCGCTGCGGGCCGGCGCTTCGGTGGTGGATGTGATGACCGGCATGATGGGCGCGCTGGCTGTTCTGGCCGCCCTGCGCGAGCGCGATTCCAGCGGCAAGGGGCAACTCGTCAGGACTGCGCTGTTCGAGACTGCCGCCTTCCTGATGGGACACCACATGGCCTATGCCGCCATCACCCGCCAGCCCGTGCCGCCCATGCCGTCCCGTGTCAGCGCGTGGGCTATCTATCACACCTTTCAGACGGCAGATGGCGAGATGGTGTTCATCGGCGTCACCAGCGATAAGCAATGGGGGCGTTTTTGCGAGGTCTTCGAGCGTCCCGACTGGCTGGCCGATGACCGCCTGGCCTCCAACAATGGACGAATCGAACAGCGGGAGTGGTTTCTGCCGCAAGTGACAGACCTGATTCACCGCTACCCCAAAGCCGAAGTGCTGCGGCGCTGCGAACAGGCCGAATTGCCCTTTTCACCCATTGCCCGCCCCGAGGACCTGTTCGCCGACCCGCAATTGCAGGCCGGCGGCAGCCTGCTGGAAACGACCCTGCCCAACGGAGAACGCGCCCTCCTGCCCCGCCTGCCCATTCTGCTGGGCGCGCAAGGTTCAGCCCTCGCTGCCCACCCGCCTGCCATCGGCGAGCATTCCCGCCAGGTGCTGGCTGAGGCAGGCTGGAGCGAAGCAGAAATTCAGGATTTGATTGCCAGAGGGATTGTGGCAGGCTAAACGCTTGGAGCCGGGCAATCCCATCACTCTCGAAACGGCTTTTCAGGAGAGGTCCATGTACGATTTGCTCATCAAAAATGCCAGAGTGGTACGTCCGCTTCAAAATTCTGTTGAAGCGGCGGAAATTGCCCTCGCCGGGGGCAAAATTCAACGCATTGCGCCCCACATTCCGGCAGAAGAAGCGGCGGAAGTTCACGATGCGCGCGGCTGGCTGGCCTTCCCCGGCCTGGTGGACGCCCACATGCACGTTGGCATTTACTCCCCGCTGGAGCAGGATGCCGTCACCGAATCAAAAGCGGCGGCAATGGGCGGGGTGACCACCGCCATCACCTACTTCCGCACCGGGGAATACTATCTCAATCGCGGCGGCCCTTACCGCGAATTCTTCCCCGATGTGTTGCGGCTTTCCAAAGGCCGCTACTGGGTGGATTACGCCTATCACCTGGCGCCCATCAACCGCGTTCACATTGAGGAAATGCCCCTGCTGCTGGAAGAGTTCGGCGTCTCTTCGTTCAAAATTTTCATGTTCTACGGCGGGCATGGCCTGCACGGAAAATCCGATTCGCAGCGCAAATTCCTGCGCCTGATGGACGATGAAAGTTATGATTTTGCCCATTTCGAGTTCATCATGCGGAAATTGAGCGACCTGCTGGAAGCCTATCCGCAAAAAGCGCCCCACATCAGCCTGAGCCTGCACTGCGAAACCGCCGATATCTTGAACGCTTACACCTCAATTGTGCAAAGAGAAGGGAAACTAAAGGGACTGCACGCTTACAGCGCGGCGCGCCCGCCGCACAGCGAGGGCCTGGCAGTGTTCATTGCCTCGTATCTGGCGCACGAAACCCGCTGCGCCAATATCAACCTGCTGCACCTGAGCTCGCGCAAAGCGCTCGAAGCCGCCCTGATGATGCGCGACCTGTTCCCTCACATCAACTTTCGCCGTGAAGTGACCATTGGGCATTTGCTGCTCGACGTGGATGAACCCAACGGCGTGCTGGCAAAGGTCAACCCGCCCATCCGCCCGCGCGCCGATGTCGAATTTCTCTGGGAAAAAGTCTTGAGCGGCGAGGTGGATTGGGTGGTGAGCGACCATGCCTGCTGCTCCGCCGAGATGAAACATAACGCCCAATTTCCTGATGACATCTGGCTGGCAAAATCCGGCTTTGGCGGCACGGAATACCTGCTTTCCGGCCTGCACAGCGAAGGAATTAAGCGCGGCCTTTCGCTCAACCGTATGGCCGAGTTGGTCTCGTGGAACCCGGCGCAACGTTACGGCCTGCTCTCCAAAGGCGACCTGGCCGAGGGCTACGATGCCGACATTGTTTTGTTCGACCCCAACGAAACCTTCACCGTACGCGCCGCCGAATCGCCTTCCGGGCAGGGATATACCCCCTTCGAGGGCCACGAACTGACCGGACGGGTGAAGGCAACCTACCTGCGCGGACAAAAAATCTTCGAGAACGGGCAAATTCTCGGCCCGGCGCGTGGAAAATACATCTCCCGCCCCACGCTTTAAAGCGCTTGCGCCTTTCGCTGTCCGAATGCTATCTCACTCAGAGAACGGAATCCTGCCATGTCCCGATTGACTGCCGAATTTCTCTTCGATGACCTGACCCCCGCCGAACGTGAGCGCGCCGAACGGGTAGAAGCCATCCTGCCCGAATTGCGCGCCCATGCCGAAGAAGCCGATGCCGCCGGACGCTTCTACGAACCCCACCGCGAAACGCTGGCAAATGCCGGACTGCTTGGGCTGGTCATTCCGCCCGAATATGGCGGGCTGGGCGGCACCCTGCGCGACCTGGCCGCCGCTACCTTTGCGATGGGAACGGCCTGTCCCTCCACCGCGCTGGCCTATTTCTTCCACTGTTCCACGTCCTCGCGCGGGCTGTTGGCGCTGGAGGCCATCGAAGAAGGCAAATTCAGCCCCGAAGAAATCCCGGTTGTGCGCGCGTTTGCCGAAAACGTGCTGCACCGCATGGGGACAAAGCGGCAATTGCTGGGCAACTTTGCCAGCGAAACGGCCAAATCCTCGCAAAGCGCGGTGTTCATTTCCACCGAAGCCGAAAAAGCGCCGGGCGGCTGGCGGCTGAACGGCGTCAAATCGTTCGGCTGCAACACGGGCGTGGCCGATGCCTACCTGGTAGCCGCCAAACTCAAGGGATACGATACCGCCGAAGGGCTGGCGATGTTCTTTGTACCGCGCGATGCGGAAGGGGTGAAAGAGCGTCCCGCCTGGGACGCGCTGGGGATGCGCGCTTCGGCATCGCACGGAATCATCCTGGAAAACGTCTTCGTCCCCGAAAGCGAAGCGCTGGCCCTGCCGGGGGCCTTCGTCAAACTGATGCAAACCAGCCGCGGCTCGCTGATGGGCAACCAGCCCGCCATCTCGGCCATTTATCTGGGCGCGGCCAAAGCCGCTTACGATTACTCGCTCGAAAAAACGATGAGCATGAAATTCGAGGATACAGGCCGCCCGATTGCCACCAGCCCCTTTCATCAGGAACTGATTGGCAAAATGCTGGTGGCGCTGGAAACGGCGCGCCTGTGGCTGCGACGGCAAATTGACCTGGAGACCAGCGAACCGCCGATTGCTTCCAAAACTGAAGTGGTGCAGCACTGGCGCATGGCCAAAGGGACGGTTTCCGAATGCGCCTTCGAGGTGGCGCAACTGGCGCTCAAAATGACCGGCACAAGCGGCACGGCCAATCGCGGCCTGGTGGCGCGCATGTTGCGCGATATTGCCATGAGCCTGGTGATGGCCTTCCCCGCCGAACGCGGACGGCTGGAAGCGGCCAAAACCGTCACCGATGGCGCGGAGACCAAATCCTTCACCGTCCGGCAGGATTAAATCCCCGCAATGCCCGCAAATTCCGAACGCGCATGGAGTTGCTATGACCTTTCCACAAATCTCCCCCCCAGACCTGGCTGAAGTACAGGCGCAATTCTCCCTGTTCGATTTCATCGCAGGAGAACGAATCACTCCGGCGGTGGAAATGGGCGGCTTCGTCCACAACCCGCACACCGGCGAAGTGATTGCCCCGCAAAAAGCCACCACGCCCGAAGCGGTGGAGCGCGCGCTGCAAACTGCCCAGCGCCTGCATGAAAGCGGCGAATGGGCGCATACCCCGCCCGAAGCGCGCGCCGAAATTCTGGAAAAAGCCGCCCAACACCTGATGAGCCGCGTGCCGCTGATTGCCGGGGTCGAGTCGTATCACACCGGCATCGTGTTCAGCACCACCAGTTTCGTCAATGCCATCGTCTGGCTAGCGTTCCGGGCAGCGGCAGGCGTCCTGCGGAGCGGATACCCCCTGAGCAAAGTACCGGGGCCGCATGGCGAGGTGGAAATCTGGCGCAAACCCCTGGGGGTGGCAGTTGCCATTGTGCCGTGGAACTCCCCGGCGGCGCTGGCGGCGCACAAAGTCGCCAACGCGCTGGCGGCGGGCTGCCCGGTCATCCTCAAACCGAGCGAATGGGCGCCCTATTCCTGCCTGTTCCTGGCCGAAGGGTTGGAAGCCGCCGGTCTGCCGCGTGGATTGTTCCAAATCGTCAACGGCGGCGCCGAAATCGGTCATCGCCTGGTGGGCGACCGGCGGGTACGCGCGGTTTCGTTCACCGGCGGACTGCAAGGCGGGCGGGCTGTGGCGGCGGCCTGCGCGCAGGAGTTCAAATCGGTGCAGTTGGAACTGGGCGGCAACAACGCGATGGTGGTTCTGGAAGATGCCGACGTGGAAAAAACCGCCGATGGAATTGTGACCGGGTTGACCACTCTCAACGGTCAGTGGTGCCGCGCGCTGGGGCGGCTGCTGGTTCACCGTTCGCTTGCCGGGCAGGTGCTGGAAGCCGCGCTGGAAAAATTCCGCCACATTCGCGCCGGAGACCCGCTCTCGCCCGAATCACAATTCGGCCCGCTCGCCAATGCCGCGCACCATCAGCGCATTCGTCAGGCGGTCGAAGCGCTGCGCGCACAGGGCGGAACCATTCACCAGACCACGCCCGTGCTGCCCTCCGGCTACTACCTGCCGCCCACGCTCATCACCGGTGTCCCACCCGAAGCCACGCTGGAGGAAATTTTTGGCCCGGTGGCGGCAGTGCATCCCTTTGAGAACGATGCAGAAGCCATCCGCCTGGCCAATCAGACCCCGTATGGGTTGGGCGGCTACGTCTTTTCGAGAGACGAAGACCATGCCCTGCGAATTGCCCGCCAGATGAACACCGGCGGTGTTAAAATCAACGGCGTCAGCCTGCTGGAACTCAACGTAGATGCCCCGCGCCCCGCCTGGGGGTTGAGCGGCTTCGGCGAAGAAGGCACGCTAGAGACGTTCGACGTCTTCTGCGGCAAATCCGTTGTGGGCATTGCGGCGCGATAAATTCAAATCCAACCTCAAGGAGTATCTCTCATGCCAACCATTCGTCCCAACGCGTTCAAAATCGGCGAAACCCTGGTCACCCTCATCGGTGACGAAGTGAAAGTGGGCAACCCCGCCCCCGAATTTACCTGTGTGCTGCCAGGATGGGCGTCGGTCAACCCGCTGCAAGAATCCAAAGGCAAAGTCATCATCCTTTCTGCCGTTCCCTCGCTGGATACGGAAGTATGCGACCGCGAGACGCGCCGTTTCAACGAAGAAGCCGCCCGGTTGAGCGATGAGATTGTCATCTACACCATCAGCACCGACTTCCCGATGGCGCAAAAACGCTGGTGCGGCGCAGCAGGCATTGACCGGGTGAAAGTGGTCTCAGATGTGGTGGAAGCAGAATTCGGCCAGAAATACGGCCTGCTCATCAAAGAACGCCGTTACCTGCGCCGCGCCGTGTTCATTGTCGGGCGCGATGGACGGCTGACCTACGTCAACTACCTGCCTGCGCTGGGCGATGAACCCAATTACGAGGAAGTGATTGCCGCCGCCCGGCAGGCGCTGGGGTGAGAAACTATCGCCGCGCCCGTTCACTCGAAATCGATTAAACAGAAAACGCAAAGAATCTGGCAGGTTCTTTGCGTTTTTTCGTCCAGGCGCGCCGAAAACAGCCTTGCGCACCCAAAATCAATTTGCGTGACGCAATATGGGTGTACTGCAAAACCATTCACGCAGAGAACGCGGAGCGCGCAGAGTGGCTAAAACTGCCAAACCAGGAAAAAATCCATTTATTTTGCGCGAAAACCGCAAAAATCTCTGCGTTTCTTGCGCGCTCCGCGTTAATTATCTCCAAGAAAGACCTTTTTGCAGCGGACTCGTGTATAATATTTTGTAATTCAGATTTATTAAGGCTAATTCAGACTCGCGTGGAGGGAAAGATGGCTATCAAACAGTTCTCGCAAACCGACCCAGCATGGAAGAGCAAATTGCTTGGTTTTGATAAAACATCCACCATCGGCAATTATGGCTGTCTGCTGACCAGCTTCACGATGTGCGCCACTCATTATGGCGCAACGGACCTGACTCCAGACACATTAAATGAGAAGATGAAAGCCGTTGGCGGGTTTCAGGCCGGAACGGCTTTTATTATCGGCGGAGCGCTGGGCAGCGTGGTGCCGGGCATGAGCGTGGATTACCGCAAAGGCGCGCCGCTGGCAGAAATGGACGCTTCGCTGGCGCAAGGCCGCCCGGTCATCATCGAAGCCGATTGGTCGCCGCAGGCCGGTTTGCAGACGCACTACATGGTGGTCTATGCCAAAGAGGGGAATGATTACCTGGTCTATGACCCCTATCCTTTCCCGGTTGATAAAGGCGTCATTAAACTCTCCACCTCGAAATACGCCCAGCTCGCCGGTTCCAAAGACCCGGCCCGCATCATCACCGGCTGCTTCTTTACGCGTGGCGCGATGAAAATTGACCCGCCGGTTCCTCCCAAATTAGACAAAG
Organism: Anaerolineales bacterium; assembly: GCA_034434535.1. GTDB lineage: Bacteria > Chloroflexota > Anaerolineae > Anaerolineales > Villigracilaceae > UBA5195. Next base: position 178,091 of record DAOTZC010000002.1, read on the forward strand.
GCATCTACGCCACCTTCCCCGTTTACGCAACCGCCGACGAACTGGCCGTGCGCTCGCAACCCATGGTTTCTGATTTCACCCTGCTCAAGCGCTACCCGGTAAACACCGAGTTCAAAGTGTTGGAAGCCGATGCCGCCGCCAACCCCAAACTTGGTCAGCAAAATCAGTGGCTGCCGGTTAAAGCGCCCGATGGTACGGAGGGTTACACTGCCGCATGGCTGGTCTCCAAGACGAAAAACGCCGCCGCGCCCGCGCCCGGCACGCCGCCCGCGCCGGTTCCCGTTCCCAAAGACGCGCCGGTCGTCAAAACAAATGTGGATGGGCTCAAACTGCGCTCGCGCCCCGATAACACTGACGCCACCATTCTGAAAATGTACCCAATTGGCACAGAGTTGAAGGTGCTGGAGCCTGCTTCCGAAGTTAAGCGTAAAGTGGGCGTCAACTTCGAATGGCTTAAAGTGGCCGATGTCGAGGGAAAACAGGGCGTGGTGGCGGCCTGGTACGTCTCCATCGTCAGCCTGGGCGCGTTCGGCCCCGAAGCCCAGCGTCAGACGGCCGGGCCCAACTTCAGCATCGGGGAAGTTCCGCCGCTGGTGTTGCGCGTCACGGAAGATGGCGTGGCCCTGCGCTCCAAGCCATTCATTTCCAAAAAAACGCTCATCACCCGCCTGCCCAAGGGCGCCGAACTGCTGGCGTTGGGCAGACAGGATACTGCCGCGAAACGACTCGGCAAAGCGGGAAAGTGGATTCGCGTGAAGGACGTGAAGGGCAACAAGGGCTATGTGGCCGCCTGGCTGGTGCAAGAGCGGCCTGAAGACCCGGTTCCGCAGGTCAGCCCACAAGATTGCTAAAAAAGCATTCTCGCCGCCTGACCGGTTTCGCCCATCGTTGCGCCAACCGGCGGCGGCATCTATCTCATCGTTACGCCAGCCATGAGGACTGGGCAAAACGCGGGAGCGCCCCTTGACGAAATTTGCCGACCTGGAAATCAGCTTTCACAAACGCGAAGAAGGGCAATACAGCGCGGAATTGCGTCTTTCGCTGCCTGATTCCGAGGCAGATATTCGCCCCGGCAGCGGCGCGCCCATTGTAGTAGAGTTCGATTTCTCCTCCCTTCAGTTAATGATTTCCGACCCCAAAGAATATGGCCTGATGCTTTCTGAAAGTTTCTTTGTGGCGGAAATGGACAAGGCCTTCGCAGAAGCGCGCGCCAGCGCTGCGGCGGCGGGCGCGCCCCTGCGGGTGAGATTGCTGGCCGATGCGAGCGCGCCCGAAATCAACACCCTGTATTGGGAAGCCCTGCGCGACCCCAAAGACCAATCACCACTGTTTACGGGGGAAAACATCCTGCTCTCGCGATACCTGGCAAGCAGCGATCTACGTCCCGTCAAACTGCGCCCGCAGGGAACACTGAAAGCCCTGGCAGCGGCATCGAACCCCTCCGACCTTGCTGACTATAAACTCGCGCCGGTTGACGTGGCCGGTGAACTGGAACGCGCCAAACAAGCCCTCGGCGCAATCCCCGTCACCGAAATCGGCAGCGCAGAACCATGCACCATCAACATACTCCTCGAAAAACTGCGCGCCGGGTGCGACATCCTATACCTGGCGGCGCACGGCACAATCGCCGAAAGTGGTCCGCGCGTTTGGCTGCAAAAAGAAGATGGCAGCGCGGCCATCACGTCAGCGGAAGAAATCGTCACCCGTATTCGAGAACTGCAAACTCCCCCGCGCCTGGTGGTACTGGCTTCTTGCCAGAGCGCCGGAGATGGAAAACCCAACAAAGACACCGGGCGGGTGTTGCAGGCCTTTGGCCCCCGGCTGGCGCAAGCGGGCATTCCGGCAGTAATTGCCATGCAAGGCAACATCAGCATGGACAGCGTCAAGAAGTTCCTGCCGGTCTTCTTTAGCGAATTGCAAACCGATGGACAAATTGACCGCGCCCTGGCGGTGGCGCGCGGAACGATTCGAGACGCGCACGACTTCTGGATGCCGGTTCTGTTCATGCGCCTGCGCAGCGGCAAAATCTGGTACGTGCCGGGCGTGGGCGAAGAAGGCGACGAATTCGATAAATGGCCCTCCCTGCTTAACGCCATTCGCAACAACGCCGCCTGCACGCCCATTTTGGGGCCAGGGTTGTACGAACCGCTGATGGGTTCGTGGCACGAAATGGCCGAAAGCCTGGCCGAGCAATTCCACTTCCCGCTTTCCGCCTTCCTGCGCCAATCCATTCCTCAGGTGACGCAATACATTGCCACCCACTACGACCTGAACACCCTGTTTACCAGCGTGGACGGCATGATGCGCAACGCTCTGCAAACCCGTTTTGGCGCGCAATTGCCTGCCCCCTTGCAAAAGCCAAACGCCAGCCTGGAAGAACTCTTCCACGCCGCTGGCCGCCTGGCGCGCGAGGCCAACCCGCACGAGCCGCATCGCGTCCTGGCCGGGCTGCCTCTGCGCATTTACGTCACCACCAATTACGATGACATGCTGGCCGATGCCCTGCGCGAGACCGAAATCGAAAACGAGAGCGGCCAAAAGGTCAAAAAACGTCCCGAAGTGGTTATCTGCCCCTGGAGCGAACGCTTCTACGCGCCTTCGGTATATGATGAAGAACCGGGCTACGTTCCAAGCATAGAACGCCCGCTCGTCTATCACCTGTTTGGACATTTGAGCGTTCCTGATTCGATGGTGCTGACCGAAGACGACTACTTCGAGTTTCTGATGGGCTTCACCGCCAACAAAAAGCGCACGCCGCCGGTCATTCCTCCGGCGATTTTGCGCGCCCTGACGGATAGCGCCCTGCTCATTTTAGGCTTCGCGCTGGATGACTGGGCCTTCCGCGCCCTGTTCCGCACGGTCATGATTCAACCCGGCGGCGCGCGGCGCGGACGTTACGCGCACGTCGGCATTCAACTCGAACCCGATGATGTGCGCAACCTGAACCCACGCCGCGCTCATCAATATCTGCAAAAATACTTCGGCGATGCGCAAATCAACCTGTACTGGGGTAAATCTGATGACTTCTTGCGAGAACTGGCTCAACGCTGGCAGGGAGCATGATAGAGGAGCATGACCGGCATGACCGATAACCCCGCAAACACCACCATTGCGTCCCGTCCCAACCCATACGTCGGCACGCGCCCCTTTAAGCGGGGCGAGACCATCTACGGGCGCGAACAAGAAACCACCGAACTGCTCGATTTGCTCATCGCCGAGCGCATCGTCATGCTCTACTCGCCTTCTGGCGCGGGCAAAAGTTCACTGCTCAACGCCGCCATTCTGCCCAAAATGGAAGAAAACGGCTTTGAAATTCTGCCGGTAACGCGCGTCAATGGCGAGCCAACCAGCCAGGCCGCTGGCATCCCCGGCTTCAACCGTTACGTTTACAGCGTAATATCGTGCATCGAAGAGGGCGTTCCCCCCGAAAAACGCTTCGCACCCGAAAAAATAGCCGCGCTGCGCCTGCGGCAATACCTGGCCGAACATCGCGCGCGCGCGCGCGAACTTGACCCCGCTTACGACGACTCGCGCGCCCGGCTCTTGGTCATAGACCAGGGCGAGGAAATCATCACCATTGACCCCGCCGCCCGCGACCAGAAACAAGACTTCTTCAACCAGCTGGGCGAAGCCGCCCGCGACCGCAGTCTGTGGCTCCTATTCTCGCTGCGCGAAGACTACGTTGCCCGGCTGGATTCTTATATCAAGCCCGTGCCAACCGGCTTCGCCACCCGCTATCGCCTGCGCCTGCTGCAAGCCGAAGCCGCGCTTTCGGCCATTCAAAAGCCCCCGCTGAAACAAAATGTCGTCTTCATAGAAGAAGCCGCCCGCAAACTGGCCGATGACCTGCGCAAAATGCAGGTTCAGCAAGCCGACGGCACTTCAGAAGAACAACTTGGCCTGTACGTTGAGCCGGTTCATTTACAAGTCGTCTGCCGCCGCCTGTGGAGCTCGCTGGAACGTGACGACAACGAAATCGGATTGGACGATTTACAGCGAATTGGTGATGTCAACACCGCCCTGGCCGATTACTACAGCCTGCAAGTGGCTACGGTGGCCGCCAAAACCGGCGTGCGCGAACGCGCCATCCGCGAGTGGTTCGACCGCAAACTCATCACCAAACAGGGCATTCGCAGCCAGGTCTTGCTTGCCCCCGAAAAAAGCGACGGTCTGGAAAACTACGTTATTCAGGAGTTGGAACGCACCTACCTGGTGCGCTCGGAAAAGCGCGGCGGTTCTACCTGGTTCGAACTGGCCCACGACCGCCTGATTACCCCCGTGCGCGAAAACAACCAGGCCTGGTTCGATAAAAATCTGAGCATGTTGCAGCGCGCCGCCGATGTATGGAACGAACAGGGACGCAGCGACGGCCTGTTGCTCTTCGGCAAAGACTACCTGCAAGCCGAAGAATGGGCGCGCCAAAACGATGACCTGCTCCTGCCGCACGAAGCGGATTTCCTGAACGCCTGCCGAAAATTCTATGAACAGCAAAAACGCGAAAGACGCACAAATTTAATTGTGCGCGCGCTGCTGGCCATCAGCCTGGTGGCGCTAGCCGCCGCCGTTGCGCTGTTCATTCAGGCCCGGCAGGCCGAAAACCGCGCCGAAACCGAAGGCCTGGCAGCCGCCGCCATGCGCGATTTGAAAGTAGACCCTGTCCACAGCCTGCTCCTGGCCGTCCAGGCTGCGCAAAACACGACCCCACCCCTCTTCAACGCGGTCGATGCCCTGCACCGTTCCCTGCCCGCTCTGCGCATGATTCGCACCTATTACGGCCACGAAGACCGCGTGTACACCGTTGCTTACAGCCCCGATGGCCGACTGATTGCCTCGGCCAGCCTGGATGGCACCATCAAAATCTGGGATGCCACCGGTCAGACCAGAGAAGCGCTTCAAACGCTGGTCGTGGACCTCAGTCCAGATTCGCTCGGCGCCAATTACGCCCTCTTCAGCCCAAATGGACAGCAACTGGTTGGCGTGGGCGGACATGGCGAAATCGTCTTATGGGATACCACCACCTGGCAGGAAATCCGCCGCAATTCCAACGCGCACGAAGGCACCATTTGGGGGCTGGCTTTCAGCCCCGATGGCTCGATGCTGCTCACTGGCGGGAGCGATTCGCTCGTCAAACTGTGGAACGCCGCCGATTTAAGCGAAATCCACGTCTTCCAGGAGCATCAAGACGTTATCAACGCCGTGGCTTTCAGCCCCGATGGCATCCTGATTGCCAGCACATCCGATGACCGCTCGGCCAAAGTGTGGCGGGTGGATAATTTTCAACGTGTTGCCTCGTTCAGCATCCCGCCTCGCATCCTTTCCAACCCGCCGCGCATGTCCGGCGTCACCTTCAGTCTGGATAGCAGCCGTCTGATTTCTACCTCCACCGATGGCAACGTATACGTCTGGGACATTGCCTCCGACGCGCAGATAATGAAAATCGCCGGACACGAAGATTGGGTCTATGGCGTCGCCGTGCGCGCAGGCTCGGATGTGGATGCGCTGTGGGGCGAAATCATCACTGCCGGGGCCGACCGCTCCATCCGCATTTGGGACGGCCTTTATGGTCGTTCCAAACTCGAACTGCGCGGTCACGCCGACCAGGTCTATAGCGTGGCGCTCGACCCCACCAACAGCGGACGGCTGGCTTCGGCCAGCGCCGACGGCACCGTACGGGTATGGGATATTTCGTGGGCTGGCAATTACGAACGCTTCACCGTTGACCTGGAAAACGAACAGAGCGCAGCCGGCTACTCGGAAGATATAGACTACAACCCGCAAGGCACGCTGCTGGCCGTTCCGGTCTCACTGGCGCGCAAGATGACCGACTCTTACCCCACCTACAGCCTGCCCGGCGAAATTCTGCTGCTCGACCCCCGCACAGGAGAGAGAATCGCCCCTCCCTTGCGCGGCCACACCGCTGGAGTTTTTAGCGTGGATTTCGACCCCAGCGGGCGGCGAATGGTGTCGGCCTCGCTCGACAAAACCGCCATCATTTGGGACATGGAAGCCCGCGCCCCCCTCCTGACGCTCCAACACGATAACATTGTGTACACCGCCAAATACAGCCATAACGGTTGGTGGATTGTCACCGGCACTCAAGGCGGAGACCTGGTGCTTTGGGATGCCCTCACCGGCAAACAGATTTCGGTTTTCCCTTACCAGCAAGTATTGCAAACCAATGACCCGCCTCGGCCCGCCGTTCAGGTTGCGTTCAGCGAAGATGACAAGCTGCTGGCAGTGCTATACCGCGAAACCGCCGTCATCTACCTGATTGATGCCCAAACCGGCGCGCTTGTTATGACGCTGGACGGACACCAGGACATGGTGCGTGACCTCGAGTTCAGTTCTGATGGGCGCACGCTGGCTTCGGTGGGCGATGACGCCCGGCTGATTTTGTGGGACCTGACCCCTGGTTTGCCGGATGACCAGCGCATCCTGCGCGATTACAAAGAACACTTAGCCACCATCTTCACCGTCGCATTCTCCACCATCCAGGGCAAAGAATACCTGCTCAGCGCCGGCGCCGATGGCGTCATCAAAGTCTGGCAGCGAACTCAACCGGAGGAAAACAACTGGAAGGTCATCTATACCCTGCGCGCCTATGCTTACGCGAACGATGATACCATTCTGGACATCGAAATCTCACCGGTCAACGAAAACGAAGTCGTGGCAGTGGTGAATGACTGGACAGCGCGCGGCTTCACCCTCTCCACCACCGAACTGCTAAATTTTGCAAAACAGCGTCTGCGCGTCAACCTCGATTGCCGCGCGCCTGAAAAGTTGAGCGCGATTGAACAGGATATTTGTAAATAAACTTAACTACCTGCTCATCCTGCCCACAAGCATTCTCAAAACAGGAGCGACTTTAAAGATATAAGGATAACGGCTTGTTTTGGAGGGCCCATTTCGTCCTTTTATCCTGTTCGGTATGCTAAAGAGCAGGCAATTCCAAAAACAGACTATTTTGGTAGATCCCTACCCTTTCCAAAAACACTGCGTGCTTTAGAGAAATCGACAGGATGTAAGGATTCAAGGATATGTTTCTTGCTCGTTTCACAACCAAATGTGTTTCCTTATATCCTGTTTATAGATTACAGAGCAGGTAATTACCTATTTTGCGGCAAGGTTACCCATCGCGTGGAATAGCGCGATACTCCGCATCAGCCTGCGAAATCTATTTCGCGTTGCACAAACCAAGGAGCGATAATGTCACAACAACTGTTTCTGAACGGCATCAACGCTGATACCGGCGGCCCAATGGACGGCGAGGATGTCGTCATCACCACTGAGATGATTGCCAAAGTGGCGCGCGGCCAAAAACTCACCCCCGAAGATTTACGAGACGCCAAAATGCGCAAAGCCCTCGACGACCAAAAACATGAGCATTTTGGCGTGGCCGAAGGCATTGACGATACCAACCTGGCCGAAACCGGCTGGTCGGTCATCTTCCCGGCAGCCCTGCCCCAAAAATCGGTGGATGCGCTCAAAGAAGCCCTCAAACCCCTGCTCGACCTGCGCCGCGAACAGGCCTCCGCCCAAAACGAGACGTTCTACAAAGAAGTCATCGGCCCCGAATTGGGCGTCAAGAACGGCGAAAGCAAAAATGACTTTCTGAAACGCTTTGGGCGCGGCCCCGGCCCGGCAGACCCGGTCAAGTTCCCCTACTATGCCCTGATTGTCGGCTCGCCCGAAACCATCCCTTACACCTTCCAATATCAATTGGATGTGCAATATGCGGTGGGGCGCATCTATTTTGACAGGCTCGAAGATTATTACCAGTACGCCCAAAGCGTGGTAGCCGCCGAAACGGGCAAAATCAAACGCGCCAAAAAAGCCGCTTTCTTTGGGGTAGCCAATCCCGATGACAAGGCCACCCAGATGAGCGCCAAATATCTCATCAATCCGTTGGCAACGGAGATGAAAAACCAGTACAAAGATTGGAAGGTGGATGTCGTTGCCCCCGAAAAAGCCACCAAAGCCACACTTGCCAGCTACATGGGTGGCAAAGAAACTCCCTCCCTCTTGTTTACAGCATCGCACGGCATGAACTTTAAGCCGGGCGACCCGCGCCTGTTGCGCCACACCGGCGCCATCCTCACGCAAGACTGGCCCGGCCCCAAAGCGCGCGTCCCCATCAAGGAAGACCTGTACTTCTCCGCCGATGACATCGCTTCGGATGCCGATGTGTTCGGCATGATTGCCTTCATCTTCGCCTGTTACGGCGGCGGCATCCCCAAAATGGACAACTTCTACCGCCAGGCCTTCGGCTCGCAAAAAGAAATCGCCCCGTATGCCTTCATTTCACAACTGCCGCTCAAACTGCTCGCGCACCCCAGGGGCGGCGCGCTGGGTGTCTTTGCCCATGTGGAACGCGCCTGGGGGTCTTCCATCCAATGGGAAGGCGTGCAAGATGATGTCGAAACCTTCGATTCGACGGTGGATGCTCTCCTGAACGGAAAACCTGCCGGGGCGGCCACCGAATATTTCAACGAACGCTACGCCGAAATCTCCACCATGCTCACCGAGGAACTGGATAACACCACGCCGGAAAATCAAGACGACACCAAAATTGCCGGGATGTGGACCTCGAACAACGACGCCCGCAACTACGCCTTCATCGGCGACCCGGCCGTGCGGCTGGCCGTCGGCGAGACAGAAACCCCCAAACCAGAGCGCGAAAAACTCGGCGCCATCGTCAGCCAGGCCCCGGCAGCAGTATCTGGCGCAGCGGCCAGTTTCCAGCCAGATGTCGAAGACCGCACCCCGGCAGCGCAGGCCGCCACTTCGGGCGGCGCGGCGGTCAACTATGGGCTCGGCGACCTGCTCAAAAAACCCGAATCCGCCGCAAGCACGGATTCGGCCCCAACCGCAGGTAGTGGATTGAACGAATCGCTCAAAAACTTTGTCGAAAAATTGGGCAATTACCTCAGCAAAGCCCTCGATGACGCCACCAGCCTGGAAGTCAGCACCTATGTGGCCGACGACCTGAACACAGTGAAATACGAAAACGGCAGATATAGCGGCGCCCGCCTGCGCGCCATGACCCGCATCAACATTGACGGCGATACGCTGGTCTGCATCCCCGAAAAAGATGGCGAAGTGGATACTGCCCTCTGGAACATCCACCTGGAAATGGTCAAATCGGCCCAGGAAAACCGCGCGGAATTGATGAAAACCATCGTAGGCGCGGCGGCGAGCATCACCAGCCTGGTGAAGTAGCCCAAGCAATGATGCCCATCTTTGAAACCACCGAAACCAGCGACCCGCTCGGCTTGTGGGCCTCCGCCCCACAGCCTGAAAGCGTGCATTTTGGCATCGGCGACGAAGCCCCCCCCCCGCCGCCAGATGTACCGGTCTTTCGCGTCAACCTGCCTGGCAATACCAGGTCAGCAGACCAGGTCTTTGAGAACAGCGAAACCTGGTTCAAACAAGTCAACGCTGCTCTGAACCATGTCCCCAACCGGCTGGAGTCCCTGGTCAGCCAAATGCAGGCCCGCCAGGCGGCAGGAAATGCCGTGAGTTTCGACGTTACCAGCCTGCAGAACGAACCCGGCCCGGAGAGCGACCTGCTCCGCTTGCTGGAAGACGTTTCTAAAAACGAGCCGGTGAGTTTCAGCGTTGGAGATGAGTTCGGAGCGGTGCGCGAACCCATCAGCCAGGCCTGGCAAAATGCCAAAGCGCAGTTCGATGCCCTGCTCGCGCAAATCAACCGCGAAGTGTTGCACTTTGTCTGGGTCGAAACGAAAATAAATGGGCAAATGATTGCCCGCAGCGAGGTCGAGTGGAATGGCGACGCGACCACCTTATGGGTCGAGACCGCCAGCGAGGAGCAAAAAAGCCTCCATCATCGCACGCTCAACGTGGCCGCACGCAGCCGCAACCTGAAACTGCGCCTGTTCGTCACGGTGGCGAGCGGCGCGGCAAAAGTGACCACCCTGATGGCCGCCGGAATGCCCATGCTGGCCCTGCCCGCCGTTTACCAGTATGTTGTGTCCATTCTCAGGCAAGTAAAACAATTACAAACCGTTTCGTAACGTGAAATTCATTTCGCGCAGTCGTAAGACAAAATTCATTTTATGCCACAAGGAGATACAAATGGCAACCAGCCCAGAACTGAAACAAGCCCTGAAAGACGCCGCCGATTCCATCGCCAAATATGTGCAGGATGCCGCGACCATGACGGTTGAAACCCGCTATGTGGAGATGGGCGGAGACGCGGAAACCGCCAAACTGGCCGCCCGCACCACCGTCCGTCTCGATGGCGATAGCGAATCTATCCTGCCAATGAAAAAATCCGCCGAGGGCGAACTGGTCGTAGATACGGTCGTCTATGAAATGCACCAGGAAAACGTGCAGGCCGCCATTGATTATCGCGCCGAAATGCTCGACCGCCTGCTGACCGTCCTGCGCGGCGAATAGATACGCGCCCAACAGCGTCCCGAAGGCTGATTACCTTCGGGACGTTTATATGTCCGAATCTTTCAAGAGCCATTGCAGGGTATGGCTCGGCCCTTCCACGAACAAACGCCCTTCGGCATCGAAGCCCATCCGGTCCATGCAAACCTGCCGGTCGCCGCTGGGATGTTGGGGGTCAGTGTGAATATGATAGACCGCCATCAGCGTCTTGCCATCCGGCGCAAATGTGACGGAATTGTGGCCGGGGCCAGAAATCTCCTCGCCTCGGGCCGCCAGCACCGGGTTGTGGGCGGCTTTCACGAAAGGCCCAATGGGGCTGTCTGAAACGGCGTACCCTACGGCATACTCGCGGCTGGCGTAGAAGTTGGCTGAATACATCAGATAGTACCGCCCCGTATGTTTCAGAACGAAGGGGCCTTCGTTCCAGCGCCATTCGTTTGAGTGGCGCGTTTCCCACTCCTGTTCCGGCTTCACCAACAGCAACGGTTCACTGCAAAAAGAAAACAAGTCATCGTTCAATTCCATGACGTACAGATGACTTTCGTGGCGGCCCTCAACAATGTTTTCACTGCAATCGCGCGAGTAGTAAAAGTATTTTCGCCCATCGTCATCGAAAAAAACATGCCCGTCAATCACGGCATAGCCAAAATCGAACATTGGGCGGTTGAAAACATCCACGAACGGGCCAAGCGGCGAATCAGAAACGGCCACGCCCATGCGCAGGCTGTGATTTTTGCCCCAGCGGGCGGTGTAGTGCATGAAATATCGTCCCTGATGAAAGACCACTTCCGGCGCCCAGAAATCGGATTCGCCCCACGAATCCGGCTGCCGCCGATAGACATGCCCGGCCTCGCGCCAATCTACCAGATTGGGCGAAACCCAGGCCTTGAAACCATCCGGCGCAGACGTGGCGTAGCAGTAATACTGTCCATCCGGCGCGCGCAAAACAAAAGGGTCGCCGATATGCTTGATGGGCAGAGGGTTGCGATAGACAAGAGACATGCCTGACTCCAACGAGAATATTTAGAACAGGCGCAGCAATTCCATCAGCAGGAAGCGCGCCAGGGGATTGCTTTCCAGGTTTTGGCGCAGGCGGAAGGTAGAAACCACCAAAATGCCGCGCCCCATGCGCTTGCGCGCAATGGTCGGGATGGGCTTGTGAATCCAACCCACAAACAGCCCGGCAAAGACATCCCGCGCGAAATCACGCGGAGCAAAGCCGTGAATGACATGCTCCGGCGTCAGTCCGGCAAAGGAGAAATCCACCACCCCGCCGGTCGGCAGGCTCTCGAAGCGATGCCAGCCAAAACTACTGGCCCAATCGCCCTGCCAGGGCGAACCGGCTCGCGGCGCAATGCTCACGCCGGGCAAAACCGCGCGGAGAGAATCGGCCTGTTCGGCCAGCAACAAAACCCTGCCTCCGCGCAGCAGGAAATCACGGCAGGCGTCATCCAAAGTGGAGACAAGAGCAATCCGGGCATGGGCGAGGTCATCCACCGTTGAAATGCCCTGTTGGGCCAAAAAAGCGCGTAACTCTGGCGCGTACAGCCCTTCGAGCGGCGGCCACTGCGCCGCGCCGGGCAGGAGGAGAAAATCCTGTTCTGTTTGGGCAACCGTCTCGCCGCGGCAGGTCAGTTTCAACCCCAATCGCGCGCGGGTTGGCTTTTCCACCGGCGGGGCGGAGAAAGAGACCTCGCCCAGGCCGGCGACATCGAACGGCGCGTATTCGCCAATCTCAAGCCGCCCGCTGATTTTCTCGAACGCTCTGCTGAACACTTCATGCCGATGTCTGCTCCCTGAAGACTGTTCACCATTCGCCGAATGCTGATAACTGATAACTGATGACTGTCCACTGTCCAATTGCCATTCCAGCGCCGCGCCATCTACCTTCCGCGCCGAAAAATGCGCGAACAGTACCGGAAGGGCGCAAGTCTCGCCGCCAGAAACAGCCAGCCGTTCCCACAGCGGAATCAGGACATCATCGGCATTGACGCAATGGAATTTCTCGAAATACGTCTTGGGGTTGCGAAGCATATCCAGCAAGCCGTTGCACTCCCAATGCACATCGGTCAACTCGGTGATGACGTATCCCTGAATGCTCTTATGCCGCCGAATCTGCTCGATTTCGTACTTCATGGCCGCGAATTGCAGTTCCTGGCTGGCCGAAGCCAGCGCCGCAAGCGAAGGAAAGACCCGGTCGAGCGCGTATTCTCGAAAACGGTCTTCAACGCCATGCGGGTACACCACGCCATCGCCCCACGCCAGCCCGGTCTCGAACCACCAGGGTTCACCGCCGTAATGCGCCAGCAATTTTTCTACATCCGGCAAGCCCCAATTGCCAAACTCTGAAACCAGAAGTGGTTCATCTCCGCGGCGGCGCGCTTCTGGCGCAGGCGGACGCGGGGAGGCCTGCCAGGGCGCACGCAGGTAATCCTGCCAGGCTTCTGTGTTCTGATATTCGCAGGCATACGTCCACCAGGGGCGGCTGGCAAAGGCCGCCACCCAATCGCGCCATTCGGCATGATGGTCGGGCATGGCAAAATACATGTGATAATCGTCCAGGTCGCTGACCACGTTGAAGTTCCCCCAGCAAGCCGAATTGCCCGCCACCAGCCGGGTTGGGTCGAGCGATTTCACGAAGTCATACATTTCCGACAGCCAGGCGCGGTGTTCGGGGTTGCTCACATCCACCCCCCAGGCCTCGTTGATAATCGTCCAAATCCCAATCGAAGGGTGATTCCAATCGCGTTCCACCATCCCCGCCAGAGTTTGGCGGGCGCGGCGTTTGGCGTCTTCGGTCAGCAAAATGTGGTTGGGCAGTTCGGTCCAGATGAGCAGGCCAACTTTATCGGCAGCGGCGTAATAACGCGGGTCGGCCACCTTGATATGCACGCGCAGACAGTTCAACCCCAGGGCTTTGGCCTGGCGAAACTCGGCTTCGATGTATTCCTGCGAGGACGGCGTGCAAATCAGGTCGGGGTAGTAATCCTGGTCAAGCGCGCCGCGCAGGTAAAACAGCTGGCCGTTCAACCAAATTTGCCCGCTGCGGGTTTCGATGGTGCGAAAACCAAAGGTTTCGGTCACTTCGTCTTCGCCCGTGGAAATTTTCAGCGCGTACAAATGCGGTTCATCGGGCGACCAGTATAAAGGGTGTTCAAGGGGGATGGAAAAACGCGGCGCGGCAGATTCGGCCCAGGCGGCGATTCGGCCATCCGGCGCGATGACTTCCGCCGTGAGTCTTCCCGTTAACGCGCCGCTCAAACGGACTTCCACCGAAACCTGCTCACCGCCCGCCGTAATTTTCACCCGCTGAATATGGGTCGCCGCGCGGCTCTCCACCCAAACCGATTGCCAGATACCGGAGAGCATTCCGTACCAGGATTGCTTGCCGTGCGGAATCTCGTCAAACCATTCGGGGGGGTCATCCACCCGAACAGTGATGACGTTCCGACCGGGACGTGCGGCGGCGGTAATGTCGAACTCAAAAGGCAGGTAGCCGCCTTCGTGACTACCAACTTCCACGCCATTCAGCCAGACGCGGGCAAAATAATCCACCGCGCCAAACCCCAGAATAAGTACCCGATTGCCCGCCAGCCATTCATCAGGGACGTAAAATTCGCGCTCATACCAGGCCGCGCCGGTATGATGTCGAAAACGCGGGTCGGCCTGCCAGGGGGAGGGGACGGAAATCCGCGCAGGGCTGGCGCGCAGGTCAGGGGGCAATGATTCATGCGGGGAAAAGCCCCATTCCCCATCCAGAGAAAGATGAAAACGAGCAGACACAGAAAACTCCTTGAAGAATAGCAACAGAAAACCAGGCCGCGCCCGGCGGCAGATTGGGCCTGCCCGCAGAACAGGCCTGCGGGCAGGCATAAGGAGAAGAGAAATAGCAGAATAAATTTCAGGGCAATGGTGGCGCCGGTTGGGGGCCGGTCGTGGGGCCGCGCAGCACCGGCCTGCCGTCCACCCAATCCAACCGGTCGAGCCACATCAGGCGGCGTTCGCCGCGGCGGCTGCCCGCAGACACTTCCCAGGCGTGGTAGAACATCCAGGTTTGCTCTCCCACCTGAAGCAGCGTCTGATGGCCGGGCCCAATGACCAGCGCGTCTTTGTCGGTCAGGTCGCTCTTCAGAATGGGGTTTTCCGGCGCGTCCTGGCACGGCCCCAGCGGCGACTCGCAGACCGCGTAGCCCACCGCGTATTCATGCCCGGCGTAATTATTGGCCGAGAAAAACAGGTAATAGCGGCCTTCGCGCTGGAACATGGTCGGGGCTTCCACCACGCGCCCTTCCCAGAGGGCGTCATTCCGAATCAGTTGTACGGGTTCACCCAGCAGGCTCAAACCATCAGGAGCAAGTTCCCAAACGTAGATGAAAGTGGGCAAGTTACAGCAATTGCCGTCGTTCTTGTAATACAGATACAGTTTGCCATCTTCATTGCGGAAAGGACTGGCATCAATTGTGCCGCCCAGTTCGGCCTGGCAGATGAGCGGCGCATTGCTGGTATCCTTGAACTTGCCTTCCGGTTTATCGCTCACGGCTACGCCCACGCACTGCTTGTCCGATTGTTTGTCGCGGGCGGTGTAATACAGGAGGAACTGGTCGCCAATCTGAATGACTTCTGGCGCCCATACCAGCCCGCCGGTCAGTTTGGCCCAGCGGGGCAGAGCGGGCATGGCGTCTGGCAGGATTTGCCACTTCACCAGGTCGGTGGAGCGCGCCAGAGAGATGTTCTTGCTGGCGCTGTTGGTGGCGTAAGCGTAGAAGGTCTCTCCCACCTGCAAAATAAACGGGTCAGCAAAGTTCTCGCGCAGCACCGGGTTTTGAAACATCGGAACGTCCGGCGAAGGCGTGGTAGTTGCCTTGTCGGGCGGCGTCAGCGGGGAGCAAGCCGCCGAAACGGTCAACCAGGCAAGAGCCAGGAAAAAGAGCGGGGAGAGTCTCATCCCTTGAGTCCCGTCGTCGCCACGCTTTGAACGATGAATCGCTGGAGGAAAATATACAGCACCAGCACCGGCACGGCCACAATCACCGCTCCGGCCATCATCAGGCCATATTCGGATGTGTACGCGCCCTGCAAGGTGCGCAAGCCTGGCTGAAGGGTTTGCACGGCGCGGTCTTTCAGCACGAGAAGCGCCCAGAGAAAATCGTTCCAGCTGGCCAGGAATTCGATGACCGCCAGGGTTGCCAGGGCTGGCCTGGACAGCGGCAGGGCTATCAGGTAGAAAATTTGCAGACGGTTCGCGCCGTCTATTTCGGCGGCTTCTTCTAATTCTTTGGGCAGGCTTTCAAAGAATTGACGCATGAAATAGACCCCAAACACGCTCGCCAGGGCTGGGATGATGACTCCGCTGAACTTGTTCAACAGGCCCAGATTGGCCACCGTGACGAAGTTTGGCACCAGGAACATCACCCCCGGCAGAAACAGGGTGGCAATGAGCAGGCCGAAAATCTGCTTGCGGCCAGGAAAATCCAGGCGCGCGTAAGCGTAGCCGGCCAGGGAATCAATCACCAGTTTCAAGACAGTCGTTACGGATGCCACGAACAGACTGTTCATGAACCAGCGGCCAATCGGGGTGGATGGGTTGTTCAGGATTTTCTGGTAGTTTTCCAGCGTAATCTGCTTGGGAATCCAGTAAATTTCTTTGGTGAACAACTGCGATTTGAGTTTGAACGAGGTCGAAAACATCCAGAGCAGTGGAATGACGACAATCAGCGTCACCAGCGAGAGAGTGAGATAAATCATGGCGCGATTGACGAATTCCTGAACGCGGTAGCCTGAAACCGGGCGGCGGGTGGTTTTGAGGGTCATGCCTTGCCTCCTGTAAAGTCAATCACGCTGGCGAAAAAGACGGAAATTGACGAAAGAAAACGTCATCATCATCATTGCAACGACCACCGACATGGCCGCCGCGCTGCCCTGGAAGGGACGCACGAAGCCTTCGGTAAAAATGCGCAGCATAACCGGTTCGGTCGCCCCGCCGCCGGTCGGCTGGGCAGGCGCGCCGCGCGTCATCATCATCGGCTGGCCGAGCAGGTTAAAAGAGGCGATGATGGTCGTAATGATGATAAATACCAGCACCGGCTGAAGCAGCGGCAGGGTAATGCGGGTAAAACGCTGCCAGGCATTCGCGCCGTCCACTTCGGCGGCTTCGTACAAATCGGCGGGAATATCTTGCAGGGCTGCCAGGAAGATGACCATGTTGTAGCCCATCGTCCACCACACGGTGGCAACCACGATGGAAATCATCGCGTAGGGCATGGTCGAAAGCCAGCGCGGCGTATCAAAGCCCCACAGTTTCAGGTAATAGTTGAGCAGGCCGCCCTGACTCTGAAAAATCCACCACCAGATGAGCGAAATCACCGCGCAGGAAAGCACCCAGGGGGAGAAAAACACCGCGCGAAAGAATTTCATGCCCTTCAGGTTAGAATTCAACAGGACCGCCAGCCCCAACGGAATGAGAACCAGGAACGGCACGCTCCAAATCACAAACGTCACCGTCACGCGCACCGAATTCCAAAACTCGATGAACTTGACGCTGCCAGCCTTGAACAGGTCCAGGTAGTTTTGCAGTCCCACAAAAACGGTGGCTTCAGGCCGCAGATAGTCGTATTGAAAAAAACTGATGTACAGGCCGCTGAAAAACGGGTAGCCGACGAAGATTGCAAAGAAAATCAGGTGCGGCAGGATGAACAGATAAGGCGTAATCGGGACTCTACGTTTCCGGGTGAGCGCAACGGACATGCGGGCCTGCCTTTCAAAAGTCCAAAATTTCTATTGAACAGGAACAGACAAAAACCTTACCAGGAAGGCCGCGAAGGTCTCTCAGCCAACAATCCTGCGAGACCTTCGCGGCTATCAAATGAGTGGCTTATGGCGCTTTGGGCGCGTCGCCGTAGGTGGCTTTATTCTGCGCCAGGATTTCATTGGCGCGTTTGGCGGCGTCATCGAGCGCGGCTTTGATGTCGGTAGCCGTGCCATTCATCACCGCGCCAATCGCTTCACCCAGCGGGCCAAAGGCGTCGGTAATGCCGGGAACGGCAGGAGGGAAGAAGGCGTATTCTACGGAAGGCGCAATCGAGGCCTGAGGTTCGATGGCCTTGAACTCGGCGCTGGCGCGCACGGAATTGGAGGCCGGAATCTGGCCGGCTTTGGCCCAGGTGACGGAATTTTCAACCATGTACTTGATGAAAATGGCGGCGGCGCGGTCTTTGCAGGGATCAACCGTCTTTTGAACCGGCAGGGTAAACTGGTGCGAGCCAGCCCAAACAGCCATTTGTGGGCCAATCTGCGGCACGGCAGTCGCCACGCCGTTGAACTCCACGCCCGCGCCGGTGACATTGGTCGTCTGCCAGATGCCGTTCCAAATCATGCCGACTGTACCGGTCTTGAAGGCGTTCAGTTCGGCGTCCACTTCCAGGTTCGGTTCAGAGTATTTGGTCTGGGCATCCTTCATCCACTGTAAGGCCTTCACGCCCGCCTCGCTGTTCCAGGTGGCCTGCGTGCCATCGGCGCTAAACTCCGTGCCGCCAAACTGATGCAGCAACATCTGGAAAATCTGCTGAACCGGAAAACCGCCGGTGATATCGAACCCTTTGTTGTCGCCCGCAGTCAGCGCGGCGGCAACTGCTTCGAACTCTTCGCCTGTCTTGGGCGCGGACTCAAAACCGGCGGATTTCAGCAGGTCAGCATTGTAGAACATCGTCATCGGGTGAATATCCAGCGGAATGCTGTAGCGGCGTCCGGCTACTTCTCCGGCTGCCCAAACCCCGGCGGGATAATCATCGCTGGAAATGCCCATTTCCGCGGCCAGGTCGTCCATCGGGCGCAGCATATTGCGAAAAACATGCGTGGCAACCTGGTCGGCGTGCAAAATGGCAACATCCGGCAGGGTGCCGGCTGCGGCGGCGGTGGCAAGTTGAGTGTAGTATTCACCCTGGCTGGTCATGGTCACTTTGATATCAGCCTGAGACGCATTGAAGGCCTCGACCATTTCGCCCATGTAAGGGCCATCCGGGCCGGTGAATGGATTCCAGTATTGAAGTTCGACCACGCCGCAGGATTGTCCGGCAGGCTGTTCGGCAGCGGGCTGTTCGGCTGGCGGCTGGGCAGGCGCTTCGGTTGCCGCAGGCGCGCCGCAAGCTGAAAGCAACAGGCTAAAAATGACCAAAAGGGGTAAAGCAAAGCGGGTAAGCGTTTTCATTCTTTCTTTTCTCCTACTTGCTAGGTAAATTGGGATGGCCTGAACAGGCCCTTGCGCCTGGCGCAAGAGAGACGCGAGACTTGAATTGCGGGGAAACAAGGGGGATGTGGTAAACTTGAATCGAGTGGAACAACCTCCTCTCAAAGACGCACTGCGCAGGTCTGCCAGGACAAAGGCGCAGCGCGTCTTTTATTTATGCTTTGGACGCGCGCCGAAAGCGCTGGCGCAGGACGATATCCTGGGGATAATTGCCAAATTTGCTACCGAACAAATTCATGCCGCCGATATTGCGGGCGTCTTCCTTGATGCCGATGCGCACAGGAACAGGCTCATTCGCGTTCAGGGACAGTTCATCGAGCGTAACACCCGAAACTTGCACGCCATCTACAAAACTGCCGTTGCTGGTCACTTTCCAGACTTTGAGCAGGCCATACTGCGAGTTTTGACTGTCCCACCAGGCCGGGGTCAAGGCGCCGCGCTCGCCGCCAAAATCAGCAGGGCTGGTCCAGGTGCCAATTTCCACGCCGCCAATCCAGACGGTTATGTCTGAAGGCCAGTTATCGTGATGAAGGGGCGCTTCGGAACAAACCTCGAAACTCACTTCGACCGAATCCAACATGACGCCGGGCGGCAAGCGATTGGGGAAGCGGTATTCAACGAAGCCGCGCCGAAACCAGAGCAATTGAGCGTAGATGTGGTCGGGTTCGTAAAAGGCGGAAGGGTTATCCAGATGGCCGATAATCCCCATCTCCCCGGCCAGACCGCAGGTGGGGACGACTTCGACATTCACATAAGCCCCAATCGGCATGGAAACTTCAACGGTGGTGTCCTCCTGCTCATATTCGGCAGGCAGTTGAATCACAATCCGGTCGAAGACGCGGGCGCAAACTTTTTGCAGGCCGCGCGTTGCCGGGCGCAAATCGGTTTCAATCAACCCGGCGCGCTCCAGAATGCTGATGTGGAGGGTGGCCGTCGAAGGAGGCAGCCCCAGCGCTTCGGCAATCTCCAGCACAGTGCTGGTATGCGCACTCAGGAAGCGCAGAATCTCGAGGCGCGTTTCAGAACCCAGGGCTTTGGTCACCGCTTCCAGCTTTTGCAGGTTGCGGTCATCGGCCATCAGGTTCAAGACGCGCGCAATGGGGAGATTTTCAGGGTTGGATTTCATGAGCAAATAAAAACATAAAAAAATGATTTGCTACATAAAATTATATTTCATTTCAAAGAAAAGTCAATAGGCAATTTTGCGCGACTGCCCGGCCCGCCGATGAAAAAAAGCCGCCCACCAGCCTTGATGAGCGAAAAGCGAGCCGCAGGGCAATTCTTGCTGCCAGCCCCGGCGCGCATTCGCCAACAAATTGGGGACGGACGGTTACGTCAGCCCGGTTGTGTTCAGTTGCTTACTATCGGCGCCTGCCGCAGCCACTGGGTTTCGGTCAATTGCGCCAGCAAAAAATCTGCCAGGTCGGCGCGGGTGAGTTTTTGGCTGGGGGAGGGATTGCCAAAGAAGGCCCGCATCTTGCCCGTTGCTGGCTCATCGGTCAGGCGCGGCACGCGAACAGCCACCCAATCCAGGCTGCTGGCCTCCAGCACGGCCAGTTGCTGCTCGCGGTCGTTGAAAACATCCTTCAATATGACCTTGAGGAGAGCCGAAACCAGGTTGAAGCCGCGTCTGTCCTGCGGCACGGCAACCCCCGCCACCGAAACGACTACCAAGCGCCGAATGCCGTGCTTTTGCATGGCGCTCACAATATTGCGGGTGCTTTCCGCGGCCATAATCATCGGCTTGCCTTTGGGGCCGAGGACGCTCAAAACGGCTTCGCTCCCTTTGACGGCCTGTTCCACCTGGGCAAGATTCAATGCGTCGCCCGTCACGACAGTTAATTTTTCGTGCGCGATGCCCAATTTTGTCGAGTCGCGCACGAAAGCGGTCACGCTATGCCCGGCTTGCATGGCTTTTTCGACCAGCAATTTGCCCGAAGCGGAAGATGCTCCAAAAATCGTCAGTTTCATACTTGCCTCGCTTTCAAATAGGAATAAAGGTGTTCTGCTGCGCGGCGCAACGGTTCGCCGCTGTGCTGAATGCGGCTGAGCAGAATTGCACCTTCGAGCGTGGAGAGGACGAAACCGGCCAGGTCGTCATCGCCGGAGAATTTTTCGGCAAAGACGGCCTGCATTTGGCGGTAGGCCTCACGGCAGGCAGCGTTAACGCGCTCGCTGCCCACCACGCTTTCGGCGGCCAACATCATCAGGGGGCTTCCCGCCGCAAACCCGGCAGATTCCACCGCGCCAGCAATGCCCAGGGTCAGCAGATGCGCCGCTTCCGCCGGGTCTTGGGCTTGCGCTAATCCGCGCCGGATACGTTCGGACATTTCCGCCGCCGACCATAGCGCGGTCTCGGCTCCGATTTGTTCCTTACCGCCGGGAAAGTAGTAATACAGTGAGCCTTTCGGCGCGCCGCTTTCCCGGATGATTTCATTCAGGCCAGTGGCGTGATAGCCCTGCCGCTCGAACAGGCGCGCGGCGGCTTCCAGAATTTGCTGTTTGGCAGGATTCATGACATTCATCCTCTTTTCAGATTGACTGAACAGGCTTATTATAACGACCGGTCTATATAAAATCAAGCAATCGAAAGGAGAAAATCAGATGACCGGGAAAATACTGGTAACAGGCGCGCTCGGCAACGTGGGCGCAGAAATTGTCAAACAACTCCAGGCGGCGGGGAGTCTGCTCCGGGCGGCAGATTTGAGCGTGGAAAAAATTCGAGAGCGGTTCGGCGATTCGGTCGAGGCGGTGGCGTTCGATTTTTCCAAAAAAGAAACCTATTGCGCCGCATTCGAGGGCGTCGAAAAAATGTTCCTGATGCGCCCGCCGCAGATTTCAGATGTAAAAGGCGTCATCCTGCCTGTGCTAGACGCGGCCCAGGCGGCGGGCTTGCGGCACGTCGTCTTTCTCTCGCTGATTGGCATCGAACGGGTCAAGTTCGTGCCGCATTACAAAGTGGAAGAGTACCTCGTCAATTCACCGATGACGTGGACGTTCCTGCGAGCCAGCTTTTTCATGCAAAACCTGAACACCACCCATCGTCAGGAAATCCGCGAGCGAGACGAGATTTTCGTACCTGTCGGCAGGGCGCGCACGAGTTTCATCGACGCGCGCGATATTGCAGCGGTGGCAGCGATGGCCTTGCGCCAGCCAGGACACGAAAACAAAAAGTATGACCTGACCGGACCTGAAGCCCTGGATTACTGGCAGGTGGCCGAGATTTTGAGCAAAACGCTGGGGCGAAAGATTATCTATCGAAACCCTTCGGCGCTGGAATTTTTTGCCAGTCATTTGCGGCGTGGTACGCCGCCCTCCGCGGCAATGGTGATGACCGGATTATACCTTTCCACCCGCAATGGCATGGCCGAGCAGGTTACAGGCGAGGTGGAGCGCATCACCAGGCAAAAACCAATTTCTTTTCAGAAATACGCAGTGGATTATCAACACAATTGGCAATAGAGTCGGGTTTTCCGCTTGCAACCCAACTTATGCTCCGGTCGGAATACCCTTCAAGGCCGTCGCTCCCACACCTGATAGCGCTCGTTCTCATAAATCACCTCCCAGGCGCGGGTCTCTCGAATCTGCTGAAACAGCCAGCGCTGGTTGGGGGCAATCAACAGGTCGGGATGGGCGTTTTTTGCCGTCAGGAGGGCTTCGATACAGGGCCAGTCTTTCTCATTCTGGCAGGCGCGCAGGTCTATCAGGGTTTGCAACTGTTCGGCGTAGTCCCCTTTCCACTCGCTGCCCCACAGCGCAAAAACAGGGGTCCGCTCCAGAAGGTAGGGAAACCATTCGGCTTCGTTAATTTTACCGATGTAGAGGTAGGTCTGCTCCGGGTTGGTTTCCTGCCGCACGAACTTCGACATCTGGAGGGAATAAACATCGATTTCCGGCTCGTAGCGGATGATTTCCGAGAGGTTTTTCCCCACCCCAAACAGGACGAGCGCGACTGTGAGCGTGGTCAACGACCATCGAAGGGCGACCTGCCCGCTGAATCGTTCCAGCAGCCATTCCGCGAAGGCGCCCGCCATCATCGCCGCCAGCAAGACGGGGAAAAACGAGGCTTCGCCCATCGTGAGGGAAAAGAGAAACGCCATAGGCAGGTGAAATTGCCGTCGAAACAGGAGCAGGAGAAAGCCAGGCAACGATAACGCAGCCAGGAATCCGTTGCGGGTAACGTAGGAGAGATTCTCCCAGAGATAGGTCATCGCTTCGCCAAAATCCTGAAAGAGCAGGGAAAGAAAATCGGCGTTGCGGTGCGAGGAGGCGGCCACCCACAAACTCTCGAAGCCATGTCGGACAATGACCGTCCCCAGCCAGGGCGAAGCCACCAGCAAGGCCAGCCCCAAAATTGCCAGCGCGGTCAGGGCGCGGCGCGGCTTTCTCTCGGCCAGCAGAAAGGCCACCCCCACCAATGCAGCGAACAGGGTATAGAGCAGATGCGTGGTCAGAAGTAAACCGAGAGAGATTGCCGCCCCAACGATGACGCGCCAGGAGGACTGCCGCAGGGCAAGCAGGTAAAGTAAGAGACCAGCCAGACAGAAGACCAACGCCAGCCCGCGCGCCACCCCCGCCGACCAGACGTGGATGCTGAAAACAGAGGGAGCGGTGAACGCCAGCAGGAGCGCGGCCAGCCCGCCCCAGCCGATTCCGGTCAGTTGGCGCGCCAGGAAGTAAAACGGCACGAGCGCCGTCAGCGCAAACACCGGCGGGACGAGCCGCAGATAAGCCCAGGGGGAAAACCCCAGTTTGAGAGCCGCCGCAAACAGGTAATGCCCCAGCGGGGGGTACACGAAGGGAATGCCGCCTGGCCCGTAACGCGGAATTTCCAACGGCAGCGCAAAATTTGCTTCGGCAATCTGGGCGGCCATCTGAGTGAACATGCCCGCATAGCCCAGCGGAAACGAGTGACGGAAGGCATGAAGGAAGAAGACCGGGGCAAGAAGCAACAACCCAGCCAGGAGTGGCAGACAGGGCTTGAGACGGGGATGGATGAAAGGATGTACAGGCATGGCGATTATTCAAATAATATATTTGTTTTCTATATTGCAAAAACCGAAATAATAACTATAATATTATGTAAAGCATGAGTGAGTATGTACGCCGGTTCAAAAGGAGGCCCGTCATGCTGATAAAAAAATTATTTGTCGGCGCAAGCCTGAGCGCGGCGCTCATCGTGGCCTTGATGATACCCTTTACAGCAGTTCCTGCACAGGCACGCGCGTCCCTGTCAGCCAGCGCGGATAACAACTGCCTGGTCTGTCATGAAGATTTGTACTTGCTGCACGATACCGGCAAAGCCTATTGCCTGAACGAGGCCCCGATGACCTGCGTGGACTGTCATGGCGGGAACCCAACCGCCCTGACGCAAGAGGCCGCGCACTTCAACCGCGCCGCGCACCCAGTGGTCAATGACGACGATAAAAGGTGTTACCAGTGTCACCCGTCTCAGGCCGAAACTCGCCTGGAGACCTTCCGCGCCCTGGCTGGCATTCCCGAACTGCTGGTAGCCCAGCCCTGCCCGCCCATCAGCATGCCGGTCACCGGCGGATTTCCAGATTCAAAACCGGAAAAGTGGGTTCTTGGTTTAGAAGCAGTGACGCTGTTCCTGGTGGCCGGGCTGGCGCTGGTCGTTTACATCGTATTCAAAATCCGTCACGGATAAACCGATGGAAAGTTCCATTTTCAACATTCAGGCCGAGTTTTGCAAGGCCATGTCTAACCCCGCCCGCCTGCAAATTACACATATCTTGCGTAATGGGCCGATGAATGTCGGCGAAATTGTGTCGCAAACTGGCTTTAGCCAAACGCATGTCTCGCGGCAATTGTCAATTCTTCGAGCGGTTGGGGTGGTTGAATGCCAGCGGCGCGGCACAGAGATGCTCTACGAGTTGACCGACTCGCAAATTGGCGAGTTTTGCGACCTGGTGCGCAAACTGCTCTGCCAGCAAATAAAAAAACGTTCGACACTGCTTATTCGAGAAGAAGGCTGAACGCCCAAAAAACGACACAAAAGCCAAAGCGGCTGAGACCGTCATCCGCAACATCCCAGGAAAGAATCTATTTTCCTCATATCATAAACAGGAGACTTTAATGAAAATCGCAGTTGTCACCGATGACAAACAAACCATTTCACAACATTTTGGGCGCGCCGCATATTACGCCATCCTGACAGTCGAAAACGGCCAGGTGGTTGGGCGGCAAATCGTGGAAAAATCTGCCCACCATCACCACAACCAGCATGACCCGCATCACGAAGGCGGACACCACCATCACGATCACCGCTCGATGATTGACCCAATTGGCGATTGCCAGGCGCTGATTGCGCGCGGCATGGGACAGGGCGCCTACAATGTACTCCAGGCGCGTGGCATCCAGCCCATCGTCACCGATATCCGCAGGATTGATGAAGCGGCAACGGCCTATCTTGCGGGAACACTCGTCAATCACCCTGAAAAATTACATTGAACATCAAACCGACAACTGCCCCGGCAACCGGGGCAGTTTGCTTACCCAATATGTTTGATGGAGGGGAAATCTGGAAAGTGCCTTTCGATCGTTTCACGCGATTCATCCGGCGTCTGGATAACCAAAATGAACACTGCCCGTTCCTCCGACGGGTTGCGCCAGATGTGCGGCAGGGTGGCCTCGAAAATCAGGAAATCACCCTTTTCGACGAGGTACGACTGGCCATCAATCAGATATTCCACCCGGCCCTGCTGACAGCAAATGAACTCTTGCCCAGGGTGCGCTACGGGGCGGTCGCCGCTGGTGGCGCGCGGCTCTAGCGTGACCAGGAACGGCTCCACTTCCTGGCCTTTCAGCCGCTTGCCAACGCCTTCAATGGTCAGACCGATTCCGTTAACAATCGGCCTTTCGCTGCGCTTGACAAGCAAAACATTGCCGGCATATTCATCATCAAAAAAGTAACTGACTTTGACATTCAACGCCCGCGCCAGGCTTTGCAGGGTGGAGACGCTGGGGGAAATCTCCTCGCGCTCGATGAGGCTGACGGAGTTGGTTGAAATCCCGGCCAGTTGAGCCAGGTCGCGCTGCGAAAGACGCCGTTCGGCGCGCAATTGGCGCAAGCGGTCACCCAGGGAAATTTTCACATTCATCGGCAATGCTCCCATTTCACAAAATGATGGGAATATCATAACAGATACAGGGGAAATTCACAATAAAATACATTCCGCCATCAGGCATCTAAAATCGCTCAATTTTGACCAAAACATCCCGGCTGGGAAGTCTAAAAACCATCCCAAAGGTTATTGGAGACCTTTGGGATGGTTCTGGAAAATGCAATCGAGGTTGTGGAATGAATTCCGCGTTGCAAAACTGAACGATTATCCGCAGCCACCGCTCGATTTGTCGCGTTTTATCTGAAGTTGGATTTTAGGCGTAAATTCGATATGTTCGTTTTCGATGGGGTCAGGGTCTGAACATTCGTAGCGGTCGCCCAGGGCAGCCGGGAAGAGGAATTTTAACTGCTCATCGAGCGCAGCGGAACGCGGCTGGATTTCGGGGTCGGTATGACCAAAGACGGTAATCCAGTTGTTGATGCCGCCTTCAAGGATATAGACATTCGGCACGCCCTCGGCAGTCAACAGCCGCCAGGCTTGGGTGGCGAGGGTCTCGTCATTGCTCATCACCACATACACGGCGTTCGGCGCGGAGGTGGCGAGCAGCTGGGGGATGCGTGACTTCAGCGTCTCGGCGGGAATATTCAACGCGCCGCGCAGATGGAACAGATTGTAATCGGCTTCGGGGCGCACATCCAGCAGGGTCAGGATAAGTCCCTGGTCGTAGCGCGCCTTGAACAATTCCGCTGGGGTGATTTGGACAATACGCTGGCTCAGGGCTTCTTCGGCAGTGTACTTGACCTGCACTTCCTTAACAGTGCCATCTGCCTGCAGTTCAGAAACCGTCCGAAGAATGGTGGCTTTCTCATACTTCTCCTCGGTGGAGGGCATTCCGATAAAGACAACGACCAGCGCCAGAGCAACCACAACGCCCGCGCCATACAGGCGCAGTTTGGGTTCGCGGCTCATGTCTTTTTTGCCGATAATGCGCTCCAGTTGCTCGGCGCCCCAAAACATGAACAGCGCCATCAGGACAACCATCAGGACGACGACGCCGGTCGGCAAGCCGAAGACATCCATCAGCGTAACGCGGCCATAATAACCGGCGTTGTTGTACCAGTGGGTGAAAAAACGTTCTGTTTCGCCAAACAGAAAGGCGCCAACAAAACCGCCCAGCATAAACATCATGCCGTCAATTTTGCCAGTGGAGGCGGAAGCCAGAGAAGTGGTAGGGCAGAACCCGCCGATGATGAAGCCAACGCCCATAATCAGCCCGCCCAAAATTCCCGACCAGAGATAGGTGGGATTGACCCAGACCTGGCTGTAGTCAAGCCAGCCGAGACTGACGGTCAGAAATACCAGCGTCATGGCCGTAATGACGGCGGTAAACATCACCTTCAACACGGTCAGTTCGGTAAAGTAGAACTGCGCGGCCAGTTTGCGGCTGTTGCCAAAGCCCGACATTTCGAGCGTGAAACCAAAGGCGAAGCCAATCAGACCAAAAATCAGGTAGGTCCAGGGGTTGGCCGCGCTGACGTTTTGGAAGGCAAGCAGAGGAAAGTTCATAACTTATTCTCCTGTGGCGGCATGGAGGACTCCACGCGCTGCATTAATTCCACAATTTCCGCACAAAATACGCCAGGCCATAGGCCCCGCCAAAAATGCAGAGCATGACCACCCACGAGCCAGCGGAAAGCACCGCCCCACCCGTGAGCGCCTGCCCGGAAGTGCAGCCACGCGCCATGCGCGCCCCATAGAGGAACAACACCCCGCCCAGGAAGGCCAACATCCAGCGCGTCCGGTCAGAAATGCGCGGGCCTTTGGTCGTTTCCAATTTCACGCGGCCAAAAATCAGGCCAGAAGTGAAGCCGCCCAACAGCGCTCCGAAGAAGACCGGCACCAGCCAGTCATCCAGCGGGTTTTTATCGCCGCCCGCCATGCGTAGCAAGTAAGGAGTACGGTCTACATGGTCGGGGATGAACTGGTCTTGCACAAAAACCACCAGGCGGCTGGTGGCGCCTGAGGAGCCAAGACCGTTACCAGTAAAAAACAACGCCAGGAACAGGACAATCCCCAAAATTACCCCGCCCAGGTAAGGATGAACATACGGTTTGGCAGGACGGTTGAAGAGGGCTTTCAGGTCGAAGGGTTTTGAAACGGGTTTGGATGAGACAGTCATTGTTTTCTCTCTTTCCAGGTTCGGTATTCGTTATTTGGGATTCGATATTCGTTATTCGACCGATTTTGGAGTATCGAATATCGAGTTTCGCGCCACAAATGACCAATTACGAATTACCATTCTCGCTCTCCTCCACTTCTTCCCAGCCCGTGACCATGCCGCGCATGGCTTCGAGCGGGGTCGCGCCAGTGGTGGTGAGATAGACGTGTCCGACAATGAACGCGGCCAACAGCCAGGCAATCAGGCTGTGGAAGGGGGCCAGAAAGGGCAGGCCGCCAAACCATCCGGCAATTTGGGGCCACTGCTGCACGCCCCACATCAGCGCGCCGGTCAACATTTGGAGCGGGAGTAAGACCGTCAGCAGACCAAAGTAGGTTATTTGCTGGAGCGGGTTGAGTTTCTTTTCGCGGCGCTTTTCAAAGGGATGCGGTTCCCCCTTGAAAATCCCACCGATGTAGAACTTGACCTGCACTACCATGTCGTTGATGATGCCGACCGGCCTGAGGAAGTTGGGGATGTACTGGCGAACTTCGCCGGTGGTGACGTGCCAGAAGAGCGACAGCAGGAAGTTCAGAATTAAGATGGCCGCCAGCACGTTATGAATCAGCACCATGTAAGGGAAGGAAAACGCGCCAAAAATATCGGGGCGGTGAATGACCAGGCCGGTAAAGAGCAGGAAAATGATGGCAAAGGTCTGAAGCCAATGCCAGAAGCGCTCATAGGCCTCGTACATGTAGACGCGCTTGAGGGCGGGCGCATGTTTGGGACGTTTGAGCGAGGAAACATAGCGCAGCGTGCCATGCCCGGCGACGCCGAACAGCGTGCCAGCGAAGGCCAGCGCGCCCAGCCAGTCAATCCAATTGACCCGGTCGCGGCCAAAAACGTACACGCCGTCTTTCATCGTCACCGGCTGGTAGAACAACGCGCCATTCTCCCCGCTGATAATTTCTCCCGTCACATTGACGTTGCTGTCGCTGACAAACTGCGGCGTCACGCCAGCCGGAGCATAAGCAGCCAATTGCAGGGGTGCGGTAACGCGCGAGTCGCCGGAATGGCAGGTGGTGCATTCACGGATGGCATAGCCGCGCCCCGCGACGTTGTGGTTGATGCTGTAAGGCTGCACCTGTCCTTCGATATGCGGATTTTTGAGCCCCAAGGCTTCGAGCCGGGCGGCCACAACGGATTGCTTTTCGATGGTATCGGTACGCAGTTCAGTTGAGTCGAGTTGGCCGTTCTTATCGCTGTCGAAAGCGGCCAGGATTTCGGGTGCGTACTGACCATTTACGAGGTAGGCGGCCTGTAAATCGGCTTCGCGTACCGGGCGCGGGCCATTCTCGCCATCGTAAACCCAGTAAAAGGAAGTCGCCAGGTTGTACGGAGCAAGCAGCGTCTGGCCGTCAATGTTGGTGCGCTGCATGAGAACCGGCTGGAAGCCCGTCACCAGGCTGTTGACGGTATCCGCGCCGGTCAGCCCGCGGCACAGGTTGGCGGGGCTGCCCTCCAGCGAGACCACCGTCCAATCGTAGGATTGAATGGCCGGGGCGTACATTTGCGGAATGTGACAGGATTCGCAGGCAAGAACAGTCATGTGCTGTTCGGTATAGGGCAGCCAATTCCTATGGGCCGGAACAGCATCGTGGCACGACTCGCAGCGGCGCATGGAACCTTTGAGTTCAGGCGCGACGGTGAACTGCGCGCTCTGCCCACGCGCGAAGTTGTGGTCGGGACGCTGCAAATACTCGCCAATCTCCAGTTTGCGCGGGTCATATTGAAGGTGGCCGGGGCTGGCAAAGGACTGCGCGTGGGTGGGGTTGTTGAGCGAGTAGTGGCAGTCGGTGCATTGCAGGCCGCGCTCGGCGTGAATGTCCCAGGAGCGGGCAAGGGTGCTCTTATCTTTCAGATTGACGCCCGATTGCGAGATTTTCTGCGCGGCAATCACCTGTCCGGTGGTGGCGGTGTTGGGGTAATTCAGGTCACAGGCCGAGATGAGCAGAGGCGCATCCGTGTTCTCATGAACTTCGCCATGACAGGCCGCGCAATTTTCGTTGGTCGGGTCCTGGATGGTCACGAATTCCGGCTTGAGTTTGCCATCTTCGCCAAAGGCGGCAGGGTTGTAGGCAAACCCATCGGCGGAGGCTTCTACCCAGCCGGTGCCAACCAGGGTGGCGGTGTTGGCCTGCCCAAAGCGTCCGGCCTTAATTTCGGCGGCGCGCGCCTGCAGGTTGGGCTGCGTGAGGTGACACAAGAAGCAGTTCATCTCCATGACGCCCGATTTCGACCAGTCCCAGGCTTCGGCCTGGCCGGTTTCAGGGTTCAGGATGGCCGATTCCGGGTTGGAAGGGTCGGGGGGAATCTGCAAAAGGGAGAGCCCATCGCGAGAGGTGGTAGCCGGGCCGCCGCCAGGAATCCGTTCCCCCTGCATCATCAACCATTCGGCGGTCGTCAAGTCGAGACGCTCATCGCCAGGCTGAGAGAGATAGCGGTAGGTGATGGGGTCCCACTTGCCGAACATGCCGTTGCTGGCGTTCAGGCCATTGCCAGGCTGATAGGCGCTTAGCCCCAGGTCGGCGTGAAAACTATGAGATTCAATATAAGCGGCATCATGGCATTGCCCGCAGGTTTTCATGGTGCTGACGGGTTGGCCGCTTTCCAGCACATTTGCGCCTTCTGCATCCAGCAGGGCAAAAGTTGGGTGAATAGGCGAGGTCTGCTGCGCTGGCGCGGTGGGATGATGGGCAAAAGCGTAAGTAACGCCCAAAACGGTCAGCGCAAACAGGCTTAATCCGGCAATCAGGAGTGATTTTCGATGGAGGAAGATGGTTTTCATGGGTTCATCCGTTGCTTTATCTGGCATTGGGCAGGATAAATCCTGTCCTACTTGCGCCCGCCCCATTGCATCGGGTCGCCGGGGTAGCCAAGCGCCTGCCAGTCCATGCGCCCGCCTTCGCCGTGACAATCATTGCATTGCAAGGCGTTTTCTTTGGGCTGTACCATGTGAGTAGTCGGCCAGTACATGTAGGTTTCGGCAAAGCCGTAACTGCCGCTATATGGCAATCCAATGCGCTGTTCGGCCAGGCGGAAGGCCTGGTCCCAGTCAAAATTCGTCCAATACCCCTCCGGCCCGGCAGTGATGGGAGCCAGCAGGTAATTGAAGACGGTATCGTAAGGCTGTTTGCCAACGTGCAATTTGAAGGGGAAAATTTTGGCAGACGGGTCTTTAATATCCCCGGCAACTTTGTTGATATAAGTTGGCTGGGTGGGGTCTATTTTGTCGCCCAGCAGGTAACGGTACTCCAGATTGCCGTTGAACCACAAGTAAGTGGGCTGAACGTTCTTTTCGTAAACGAAAGTGCCTTTAATTTTCAGATAGGTGAAATGGTCATCGCCAATGTCCTGACCAGAAGTGGACCAATCCCACGAGACTTTGGTAGGGTCTTCCACCGCAAAAGCGGGGATGTGACAGGTCTGGCAGGCAACAGACTTCATGTGCAGGCCAATGCGCTCGTCGGTGTGGGGGTTCTCATTATGACATTGGGTGCAGGAAACCTGTTCGGCGGGGTTGACGGTCAGGTTATCTGCCACCAGGCGACCTTTGACCTGATGATTGGTAGTGGTGTGGCAATCAGTACAGACGAAGTTATTGCGTCCCATGTGAACATCCTGGCTTTCGCTGGGGTAGTACAGGCTCTCGTCCAGGTCGCCGTGCTTCACGCCGTTGCCGCCGCCGCCGTTGAAGTGGCATTTGCCACACTGCAGGCGGGTGGGCGCGCCGACGCTTTTGGCCGCCGCCACCAGGTTAACGCCATCGCGCGGGTTGCCATAGGAGCCTTTGGCATAGCCAGATTGGGCATGGCAAACCAGACAATCCACATTTTCAGGATGGTTGAGATTTGCGCCGTAATTCTCTTCGCTCCAGTTGTAGCCAATATGACAACTGGTGCAGCTCTTCTGGTTGCCCTGGGCGCTGATGCAGAAGTTATTAATCTGGTTGAATTTGCCAATGGCGGCAGTTTCGCCATCACGCCAGGGAATTTCGAATTCCGGGCTTTGCCAGGTCCAGTGACTGGTCATCATCACGTCTTCCGCCGCTTTGGGGTGACATTCCAGGCAGGCGCGGGTGATATCGGGACCAGTGAGCGTGGCCGGGTCGACGTCCTTAAATTTTGCGGCAATGATATCGGCGTGTGGCACATGCACGGGATGTTCAGGAACAGCCGCCCAGGGGTCATCGAGCGCGCGGGCGCTCTTGGGCCAGAAAACAATGATTGGGACAAGCATGACGGCCAGAACGCCAATCAGTCCCAGGAGCCAATAGGGTTTTACTTTCGTCATTGCATTCTCCTCGGCCCCTCACCCCACCCATCTCTCCAAAGGAGAGGGAGAAAAGGTAAGGGAAAGTTTACGCTTCAATTTCTTCCATCAAATTTGCGCGGTAGGCAATGCGGTCGCGCAAGACGTTACGGAGCAGGTCAAGGGCCTGGATAAGCCGTTTATCCGCCAATTCATATTGAATGACCACGCCCTGCCGGTTGGGACGCACCAGGCCCCGGTCGCGCAGAATTTTCAGGTGGCGTGATGCAGTTGGCTGGGTGATGTTGAGTTCCTGAGTCAATTCGGTCACGTTGCGCGGCTGTTCATCGAGGGCATACAAAATCAGGATGCGGGTGGGGTCAGCCAGGGCAAAGCATAAATCGGCTTCAAGTTGCGAAACTTCCTGCGCTAAAGTTTGTGAAATCATGACAAAACTTACCTTATATGCGAATAAGCGAATATATACATTCTCATAATATCACCGCGAATCAAGCATCGCAATAGTGACTGTTGTCACAAAAAAAGGGGGAGGATTGTCATGGAGCATGGAATCAAAAAGGCTGCCCTCGGCGGGCAGCCTTTGGCCTGGATTGGAAAATCGGTTACTTCACCACTGGCAGTTCGGCGGCAATCCAGGCGTTCATGCCACCACCCAGGTTGCGAACGTTGGTATAGCCCAGCGATTGCAAATACACCAGGCCGAGCGCGCCGCGATGACCGGATTTGCAGAGGATGACAATCGGCGCAGCCTTATCGGCGGGAAGTTCGGCCAGGCGGGCGGGCAGTTCGTTAATGGGAATGTTGACCGCGCCTTCAATGTAGCCGTCGTTCGTCAGTTCTTCCGCCGTGCGAACGTCCAGAATAAAGGGCTTTGTTTCGGAACCAAGTTCAGCGTTCAAATCGGCGGGTTTGACGGTGAAGAAGCCTTCGGGAAGGGCGCTCAGGTAAGCATCCAGCCCGGCCCGGCGGGTCTCATCCACATTCGGCGTGGCGCCGGTAGGAGCAGCCTCGGCAGGCTTGCCCGCTTCAAGCGGCAGTTCGGCCTTCTTCCAGCCGTTAATGCCGCCGCCCAGGTTCACTACATCTTGATAACCAAGCAGGCGCAGCGCCATCATCACCATCGCGCCGCGATGCCCCGAAGCACAAGCCACGACGATTTTCGCATCCTGGGCGGGGAGTTTATCCAGGTTCTTAAGCACGTCGCGTACAGAGATGTTAACCGAGCCAGCAATATAACCGGTTTCTTCCACTTCCGCCGCTTCACGCACATCAAGAATAAAAGGCGGCTGGTCGGCCAGCAATTCGTTCAGTTTGGCGGCGGAGACGGTGTAGTAGCCCTGGTCGGCAGGCAGGTTGGCGAGGAAGTCGGCATAAGTGGCAGGCCAATCGACCCAACCTACCACCGGTAGTTGGGCGGCTTTCCAGGCGTTCAGACCGCCCGCCAGGTTGCGGATGTCAGTGTAGCCCAGCATCCGCAGGCCCATCAACGCAATCGAGCCGCGATGCCCGGAAACGCAGTAAATCACAATTGGCGTGTCTTTGGCCGGGAGTTTGTCAACGCTCTGAAAGAGTTCCTGCAACGGAATGTTGAGCGCATCGGCCAGATGGCCGTCTTTCTCAAATTCCGCCGCCGTGCGAACATCGAGCAGGACGGGGGCTTTCTCGGCGAGGGCTTCGTTCAGTTTATCAGCCTTGATGGAATAATAGTCATCCGGCATTTCGCTAAAAAAGGCCTTGAGCATGTCGTAGAGCGGCTTGTCGGCCACAATCGGCTGGCTCAGGCTGGCTGCATCAGCGGGTTTGCCGCTTTCCACCGGTAGGTCGGCCTTCTTCCAGGCATTCAGGCCGCCGGCCAGGTTGCGGACGTTGGTGTAGCCCAACAGTTTCAACGCCGCCATTGCCATCCCGCCACGATGCCCCGAAGCGCAGTAGATGACAATCGGGTCATCCAGGCCGGGCAGTTTATCCAGATTATCGAGCAATTGGCGAACGGGGATGTTGACCGCGCCCTTGAGGTAGCCGTCTTTCTCGGCTTCAGCGGATTCGCGCACATCGAGCAGGAAAGGCGGTTTTTCGGCCAACTCTTCATTGAGTTTCACGGCCTGAACCGTGCCGTAGCCCTTATCAGCAGGCAAGCCAGCAACCAACTCAGCAAAGAGCGCCTGAACATCGGGGGCCGGTTCGGGCGTAGGCGGTACTTCGGTGGGTGGCACTTCAGTGGGGGGCGCGGCCACCGGCTCTTGGGTGACCACCGCCGGAGCGCCACATGCGCTCAACACCAGGCTCAAGAGTGCGAGCAGAGCAAAGAGAAAGTGAAGTTTACGGGTCATTTTCTTCTCCTTAAGAAGGGAATGCAGATGTTACGGAGCGCCAATCGGAGCAGGCACTTCAGGAACGATGACCGGCTGATTGGCTGGAAGTTCCTCCGGTTTGACCTTATCGGAAGTCAGGAAAATCTTTTCGTTGCCATGACAGGCATTGCACGAGGCATTCTGCGGCGTCTTGCGCTGAATGTTGTGTGGAGTGGCATACGTCCAGGTTGGCAGAACATCGAAGTTCGGCAACAGGTTCTCGCCGTAATATTGGTACGAAGTGGGAGATGCCGGGACATGCCGCAAGACAACATACTGATAAGGACGGTGATAGTTCGGCTGCAGGTTCAGGCCGATGAAGAAGCTCATGTAACTGCGCTCGGTCTTGAAGAAGGGGTTGCCGGTTTTCTCGCTAATCGCTACATGACAGCCATCGCAACTCATGTAGGAAACCGAATGACAAACCTGGCAGGATAATTTGTTGCCGTGAACGACGTGCTGGGTCACCGGGTCGCCTTGTTTGCCAATCGTTTCGTGGCAGGATTCGCACGCCGGGCTTTGCACGCCAGAATAACGGTTCGCGACCTGATAGACAGCCTGGCTCGTGTCATGACACTGGGTACAGGCCGATTGCGAGTCGTGCATTTCGGCGCCGCTATGACATGAAACGCAGTTCATCCGTCCCTGGCGGAAGTGAACATCACCGGGAATCTCCTCGTTCTTGCCCAGGTACTCATTTCCCACGCGGCTGCCGTGACACGCCGTGCAGTTGCGGCTCATTGAGGGGGTCTTTTGGACAACATGACCGGCGATGAACCCGCCACCCACCGAACCGGGCTGGCTGATGTGACAATCGCCGCACGAAGTGTGACACGAAGAGCAGTGATTGCCAAACATCTTCTCCAGCGTTTGTTTGTGTTCGGGCGCGCTGCGGGCGTCCAGGCGGTCCCAATACCCGGCCAGCGAAACGTGCAGGCTTTGCTCAAAGTGCTTGCTCTGGTCTCCATGACAGGTTGCGCAGGTTTCGCCTTTGGCGCTGGGGTCGGCCACCAGGCCGGTATGCGCGGTTTCCATCTCCGGCGATTGCTGCCCGCCGTGACAGTAAATGCACGACATCTGCCCGTGCGCAGTGGCAAGGAATTCTTGCCGCGTGATGAAGACTTTCTCCCATGGCTCCAACGGAGCCACATCGCCCCCTCAGCCAACCCCTTCGGATTCTGAGCCATGCCCGGCTTCTTCTTCCTTCGCCAGGGCAACCAGCTTCTCTTTATCTGTATGGCAATCCAGGCAGTTATCCACCACCGGCGTCAACTTAAGAAGCGGAGTTAATGTTGGAACAGCGGTTTCCGCCTGGGCTTCCTCTGTCGATGAAACCTGGGTTGCGCCTGGGGTGACTTGCGAAGCGCAGGCAGACAAGGCCAGCGTGGTTAGAGTGAACATAATCAGGTGCTTAAGATTAATCATAGTCCATCCTTTGTCTCGGCAGGTCGCATCTCGGTATTGCTCGTTGATACACAATAAAAATGATTGTTTTGTGAACTTCGTCACAATAAAATTGTATATTAATGGCGCAATTTGGATAGTGATAGATGTAATGACCAAATATTCATCTCTCTTATGAGAAACGATAAGTTTTGATTTTCTTTTAGACTATAATAAAAGTCCTCGAAATTCCCGCCCATCCAAAAGGAGGCGCATGCTCAACCTGGATTCGCTTCGAGTTTTCCTGACAGTGGCTGAATACGGCAGTTTCAGCGAGGCCGGCCGCCAGATGCATCTGACCCAGCCAGCGGTCAGTCAGAGCATTCAGGGATTAGAAAAACAATTGGGAATACAGTTATTTAGCCGCCAGGGCCGCACAGTCCAATTGACGGAAGCAGGGCAGGTGTTGGTCTCGATGGCGCGCGAACTGCTCGCAGCCGCGCAGCG
Source organism: Anaerolineales bacterium (assembly GCA_034434535.1). Lineage (GTDB taxonomy): Bacteria > Chloroflexota > Anaerolineae > Anaerolineales > Villigracilaceae > UBA5195. The sequence continues at coordinate 214,565 of DAOTZC010000002.1, forward strand.
CGTGGAACAAACCATGTTTTCCCTGCATGGCGAAATTGTCGGCGAAATGTCTATCGGATGTTCAACTGCCTCGGGCAAATACCTGCTTCCCGGACTCATTGCTCGCTTTCGGCATGAATTTCCGCAGGCGCGCATTAATGTACTGGTCACCAGTCGAGATTCAGTCATCCATAAACTGCTGTCGGGTGAGGTCGCTCTTGGGGTTTCAAGCAAGATGATTGAGCATTATGACCTGGAATATCAGGATTTTTACAAGGATGATGTTATTCTGATTGTGCCTGCCGAACATCGCTGGGCCCAGTATCGCAAAATCTACCCAGACGATTTACTGGATGAACCAATCATCCTGAGGGAGGATGTTGCCGGAACGCGGGAAGTGTTGCGAGATGGCCTGCTGAAGTGCGATATTTCGCCCGACATGCTCAATGTGGCGATGGTGTTGGGCAATGCTGAGGCAATTGGAATGGCTGTCGAAGAGGGATTGGGAGTCGCCTTCATCTCGCGCCTGGCTGCCGCGCGCGGAATTGCGCTGGGGCGGCTGGTGGAAGTGAAGGTCGAAGGCATGGAACTGACCCGCAACCTGTACATGCTCCGTAACCGCCGCCAGCCCCTCACCCGCTTGCAGGTCGAATTCTGGGAGTTCATCAAAAAAGCCCGGCAGCCAGAAAGCCAGGCCGCGTTGCAACTTTCAGTACGCTAACCGCCAGACCGAGACAGTCAAAGACATCCTTACCAAACCCACCGAACCTATCTGGCGTTTCCGTTTCAGGCCACAACTTATCGCGTGCTGGCAAAATATCGGGTATGATTGTGCCAATTTGCACATAAATAGGGCTTCTCTGTTGTTTCACATCCTCACCAGGAGTTTCCCATGCCACAAACACCCACCTACTTCCTCGGCATTGACGTATCTACCACCGCCACCAAGGCCCTTCTGGTTGACTCTAACGGCCAGGTGGCCGCCGTTTCGGCAACCGAATACCCCTTCGAGACGCCCCGCCCACTGTGGAGCGAGCAACATCCCCGCCTGTGGTGGGATGGCGCGCAAAAATCCATCCGCGCCGCGCTGGCGCAATCGGGCATAGACCCGGCCCTGGTCGGCGGGGTGGGGCTGACAGGCCAAATGCACGGATTGGTCTTGCTGGATGAAGCGGGCGAAGTCCTGCGCCCATCCATCCTGTGGAACGACCAGCGCACCCAGGCGCAGTGCGATGAAATCCATCGCCGCATTGGGCGCGAGCGATTCATCCAAATCACCGGCAACGTGGCGCTGACCGGTTTCACCGCGCCCAAAATCCTGTGGGTGAAGGAAAACGAGCCGGATGTATACGCCAAAGCCGCGCATGTCTTGCTTCCAAAGGATTATGTCCGCTACAAACTGACAGGCGAATTCGGCATGGACAAAGCGGACGGCGCCGGAACGGTTTTGATGAACCTGAAAGCGCGCGACTGGAGCGAAGAAGTCCTGGCCGCCCTGGAAATTCCGCGCGCCTGGATGCCCCCCCTCTACGAGGGGCCGCAAATTACCGGACGCCTGACCCGCGAAGCGGCGGCGGCCACCGGCCTGCAGCCCGGCACGCCCGTTATGGCTGGCGGCGGCGACCAGGCGGCTCAGGCCGTGGGCGTGGGCGCAGTGACCGAAGGAATCATCGCCCTGACGCTCGGTACCAGCGGAGTGGTCTTTGCCACCGCCAACGGTGCATTCATTGAACCCGAAGGGCGCCTGCACGCATTTTGCCATTCCGTGCCAGGCAAATGGCATCTGATGGGCGTGATGCTCTCAGCGGCGGGCAGTTTGCGCTGGTACCGCGATACCTTCGCCCCCACAATCGGCTTTGACGACCTGCTGGCCCCGGCGGCGCAAATTCCCGCCGGGTCAGATGGTCTGCTGTTCCTGCCCTACCTCACCGGCGAGCGCACTCCACATCCCGACCCGCTGGCGCGCGGGGCCTTTGTTGGGCTGACCGTGCGGCACGCCCTGCCACATCTCACCCGCGCCGTGCTGGAAGGCGTGGCGTTTGGTCTCAAAGATTCGTTCGAGTTGATGAAATCTTCCGGTTTGGGAGAAATCCGTCAGGTGCGAGTCTCTGGCGGCGGGGCAAAAAGCCCGCTCTGGCGGCAGATTCTGGCCGATGTCTTCGGCTGTGAACTGGTAACAGTCAACACCACCGAGGGCGCGGCCTACGGCGCGGCCCTGCTGGCGGCAGTCGGCGCGGGGAAATATGAGAGCGTAGAAGCGGCCTGCCAGTCTGCCATTCAGGTAACAGGCAGCACCCTGCCCCATACGGAGCAGGTGAAAGCCTACGAAGCGGTCTATCCGCTTTATCGGGGTCTGTACCCGGCGCTGACTCCCACTTTCCACGCATAACAAAACGTCCCGAAGGCGATTGACTCCCTTCGGGACGTTCTTTGCTCTACCATCCACTCGCCTTAAAATACTCTCGCAGGAACTCCGCGCGCTCTTCGGGGGTCATGGGGCGCGGTTTGGCATAATCTTCCAGCATGGCGGTCAGAATCTCTGCGCCAAGATACTGCCCATCGTAAAAAACATGCCGGTCAAGGAACTCGCGCCGCGTGTTGGTAGTACGCTTGCCGCTGGAGGGGTTATCGTAGCCCATCTGGTCGAAGAACAGGTTGCCCAGGCCGTAGTGAATGAACGAATCGCCGTAGAACTCCATCGCCTGCGAGTAATGCGCCTGCGACCCGCTGACAATCACCGCTCCCGCCTCGGCCATGCGCCGGAAATCAGTCTGCTGCCAGGGGCGCGGCTCCGCGCTGTAATATTCGAAATACTGAAAGGTGGCAATGACAATATAGCCCTCGGCCTTCAGGCGGGCAATTTCCTCGGCCATCCATTCGTAGCCGCTGCCGCCCTTCGGTTTGCCAGGCCAATCGGCCCCGCAGGGCGCGGCGCCCGGCCAGCCGTCCTCGCGCGCCCAGGCAAACTGTGGCCCGGCCGGGTTGCAGCCGATGAACGCGAATTTCATGCCGCCGCGCTCCACAACGGCCGCTTTTTGGGCATCGGCCAGGTTAGCGCCGCCGCCAAAGTAGGGCCAGCCGCGCTCCTTGTACATCTCCAGCGTGTAGAGCGTGGCTTCTTTGCCCCAATCCTGAAAGTGATTGCCGGTCAATTCGACCACGTCCGTGCCGAGGTATTCCAGCAGTTCGATGTACTTCGGATCCGAGCAAAAAATCAGCCGCCGCTGGTTGGCATTTGGGTAGGGGCAGCCCACCGCAAACGGGATTTCGTTGGAGATGTGGGCAATATCGGCTTCCAGCAGCCAGTTGCGGATGTCTTGCGCCGGGTAAGTCACCCCCTTCTCCTCCATCTTTACCGCCGTTGCGCGCACCAGAGCCGTCACGCCGGTCATGACGAGCGTGACGAGCTTTTCGGGGTCGCGGTTGGTGGGCGGCAGAGAACCATCCGCGCCGGTCAGGGCAAAGGTCACTTTGAGCGGATACGAATCGGGGGAGAAATTCTTGCGAAGCGGCGAAACGCCATTGAGTTCGAGAACTTTCATTTTGGGATTAATCTGCTCGAAGGGGACAATCGCCCACGAGGCGCGATTCTGCCAAAGGGCCTCCGTCAACCCTTCGGCAGGGACAATTTGCACGCCGGAGCCTTGCTCGCCGCCAAAGATGGTTTTCATCGCCTCGAAGGTCGATTCCGTCATCACCAACCCGCCAGGCCCGCCTGACCATGCCGCTTTCAACTCATCAAATGTCACTCCATCGCGGACAGTGGGAAACGCCGCCACGAGCGCGTAAATCCAGACGGATGCTGGAGTTTCGATGGCAGATTCGGAATGGACATCCAGCCAAATTGTCGCGTCTTCCTTGTTTTCAACCACTTTCATGCCGCCAAACGGATTGGCTACGCGTAGTTCTTCGGGGACGGCGGGCGAAATCCACAGGGCGGGGGCAGGCGTAGCGGTAGGTTCGGCAGTGGGAGCAGGAGACGGGGGCAATGTGGGGGATGCGTAGACTGTTTCAGCCACGGGAGCAGGCTCGTGCGGGGTCGAAATTGCAGGAGAGCAGGCCGATAGAACGGTCGAAAAAAGAAAAGCGGAAAGAAAAAGGGAGCGAAGAGTCATCGAATCATCCACAGGAATTAGGAATTACCACTTCCCCAAACGTAAATTCTTTCACGCGCGCCTCATCCACGGTTACGCCCAGGCCGGGGCCAGTGGGGACGGTGATGGTGCTATTGGGGTCGAGAGTGAAGGTTTCGAGGGTCACGTCCTGGCGGTAGTAACGCGCCGAGGCGGAAATATCGCCGGGCAGGGTGAAGCCTGGCAGAGAAGCCAGCGCCAGGTTGGAGGCGCGCCCGATGTTGGTTTCTAACATGCCGCCGCACCAGACTGGCATGTTGATGGCGCGGCACATCTCGTGAATCTGGAGGGCCTGGCTCAGGCCGCCCACCCGCCCCGGTTTGATGTTGATGACGCGGCAGGCTTCCATTTCGATGGCGTAGCGGGCATGGCGCGGGCTGATGATGCTTTCATCGAGGCAGACCGGGGTTTTTATCTGTTTTTGGAACAGGCGATGGTCCCAGATGTCGTCCTCGTAGAGCGGCTGTTCGATGAGCAGCAGGTTCAGGTCGTCGAGCGGGCGCAGGGCAGCGGCAGTTTGCAGGCTGTAGGCGGAGTTGGCATCCACCTGAAGTTTGAGGGAGGGATAGGCGCGGCGGACGGCAGCGGCTTCGCTGACATCACGCCCCGGTTTGATTTTGAGTTTGACGCGCTGGTAACCATCGGCAACGTATTTTTCGACGACTTTGAGCAGGTCGGCGGTGGTGTCCTGCAAGCCAATCGAAACGCCGACTTCGACCTGTTCCCTGACGCCACCAAACAGTTCTCTGAGCGATTTGCCCTGACGCTGACCAAGCAAATCCCAAATTGCCATTTCGACGCCCGCTTTGGCGAGATGGTGACCGCGAATTTTGGCAACGCGGCGTTGAAAATCGGCAGGGTCGGCCACATCCTGCCCGGCGAGGAGCGGGAGGACGAACTCTTTCAGGATGTGCAGCACCGTGCCGGTGGTCTCGTAACTGTAACCAGGGTCGCGGTCGGCAACGCACTCGCCCCAGCCGACCAGCCCTTCGGATTCGATTTTGACCAGCACGCATTCGCGCTCATAGATGCGCCCGAAGGAGGTCTCAAAGTGGGAAACGAGCGGCATTTTGAGTGGGTAGAGGGTAATTTTTTCGAGTTTCATGGGGTCTCCTGCCAGGCTCCAACCTGTCCAAGCCAATCAGAGAAATTCCAATTTTAAGGCTGACTTCCTACCCCTCTTGGGCAAAAGCATTCTCAAACCACGAGCGGTTTGAAAGGGATAATGGAAGAAGGATGAAAGGATGGCGGCTCGTTTTTGGCTGAACGCGCAGGCAGTTAGATTAAAACACAAAAGGACGCAGGGCGCGTCCCTTTGGGGCGCGGAATGAATTCCGCCTTGCGTTCAAGATTAGTTAAATTTCTGCTTGAGGCGAGTCTTTTTGCCAGTCAGACCGCGCATGAAGTATAGCTGAGCGCGGCGGGTTCGGGAGTGGCGCTCGACAACCACTTTATCTACGCGCGGGGAGCGAAGCAGGAAAGTGCGTTCGACGCCCACGCCATTGCTGGCGATGCGGCGGACGGTGAAGTTGGCATCCTGGCCGCCCTTGCGCAGGCGGATGATGGTGCCTTTGAATTCCTGAATGCGCTCGCGGGTGCCTTCCTTGATGCGGACATGCACAGAAACAACATCACCGGCGCGAAGTTCGGGGATGTTGGGGTTGGCGGGGGCGGCGAGGGATTGAATCAGCTGGTCGGTCATTTCGTAACTTCCTTACCAAAAATGATGAATACTGCTTCACAGCAGTCCGTTTAGACGCGAGTGCGGATTATATCACGGATTCGTCAGGCGGGAAGATTTTGAGCAGATTTGGAAGAGCGGATTCGTTCGGAAAGCAGGCAAGCCGGCAGATTTTAGCGATATTTGCGCACCGCCAGAACCGCATTGTGGCCGCCAAAACCAAAAGAATTGCTGATTGCCAGTTCAATCTTTGCCTCGCGAGCTGTGTTCGGGATATAGTCAAGGTCACAATCGGGGTCGGGGGTCTGATAGTGGATGGTGGGCGGGAGGATGCCCTCACGCACCGCCTGAACGCAAAAGATGGCCTCCAGCGCGCCGGTCGCGCCCATCATGTGTCCGGTCATCGACTTGGTGGAGGAAACCGGAATTTTATACGCCTGCGCGCCAAACGCGGCTTTGATGGCTTTGGTTTCGGCGACATCATTGAGCGGAGTGGCCGTGCCATGCGCGTTGATATAACCGACCTCTTCCACATTGGCGCCCGCCGCCTTCAACGCGGCGCGAATGGCTGCCGCGCCGCCCGCGCCGTTTTCATCGGGCGCAGTGACATGAAAAGCATCCGCAGTTGCGCCATAACCGGCCAGTTCAGCCAGAATGCGCGCGCCGCGCGCCCTGGCATGGCTCTCGGTTTCCAGCACAAGGACAGCCGCGCCTTCGCCCATCACCAGGCCGTCACGATTTTTATCAAAGGGTTGGGGGGTCATCGAATAATCGTCATTGCGGCGGCTCATTGCGCCGATTCGGTCAAACGCGCCCACGCCGGTTGCGCAAATGGTCGCTTCGGCCGCCCCGGCCAAAACGACATCCACCATGCCCATCTTGAGCATCACCCAGGCCATGCCAATTCCATCCGCGCCCGAAGCGCAAGCAGAAGCAACCGAAAAACACGGCCCCTTGATGCCGTGTTCGATGGCGACAATCCCCGCCGCGCCATTTGGCATCAGCATTGGAATCAGGAAAGGACTGACCTTGCGCGCGCCTTCATCTTTGAGCGTAAAAATGGCATCCTGAAGGGATTTCATCCCACCGATGGCCGAGGAAATGACCACCCCGATACGGGAGGCGTTGGCTTCGGTGATTTCGAGGCCAGAACTCTGCAAGGCTTCTTTGGCGGCAGCCGAACCGAATTGCTCGAAGCGGTCACGGCGGCGTGCTTCTTTGGTATCCATGAATTGAGCCGGGTCAAAATGTTTGACTTCGCAAGCAATCTGCACCAACCACTCCGATTGCCAGTTTTTGGTATCAAACAGCGTAATGGGACCGACGCCAGAAACGCCGTTAATGACATTTTGCCAGGTTTCCTGAACAGTCAGGCCAAGCGGGTTGACTGTTCCCATGCCGGTAATGACGATTTTTTCCATAAGGCCTCCAATTTACCTGGAATATTTCAAGCCCGACCCCGTCAGCACAGCGACCACCGGGTCCGCCAGGCGTGGAAGCAGCTGTTTAAGCGCGGACCAGACCAGTGCGGAGGTCGGCTCTACATATAACCCCCGTTGGGCAAGTTCGTCACGACCCCACAGAATGGCCTCTTCTTCGACAGGGACAAACTCTCCGTGACCTGCTTCAGCCATCTTGCGCAAAGCCGCCGCCCGCAACGGTTTGGTGACACGGACGCCCTCGGCAAGCGTTGGTGATTCGACCATCTGCTGAAAGGCCTGCCAACCCTGGGTGGAGAGTATCCACAATGGGGAGCAGGAGCGCGGCTGGGCGCCGACCATGCGCGGGATGGAGGCAATCAGCCCGGCGCGGCGAAGCGCGTCAAAACCACGATACATCCCAAGCAGCAACCCGCCCTGCCCGGCCGGAACGATGACCGCGCCGGGAGCCGTCCCTAATTGCTCGAAAATCTCATAGGCGGTGGTGGCATAGCCAGGCAGGTTGACCGGCAGGGCGGCGTGGCTGGCGTAGGCAACCCCAACCCTTGCGGCAAGCGCGCATTCCAGGGCTTCTGTGACAGCGGCACGAGAACCAGAGACAGGATGCACCCGGGCGCCGTAAATTTCGATTTGGGTGCGCTTAGGGCCGGAAGCGGCCACCGGAATGTAGATTTCGGCTTTGAGGCCGCCGCGCGCGGCGTAGGCGGCAAACGATGCCCCGGCATTGCCGGAAGAATCTTCCAGGGCAGTGGTGAAGCCTCGCGATTTGAGGAAGGTAGCAATCAGGGTGCTGCCCCGGTCTTTGAACGAGCCTGTGGGATTGAGAAATTCGCACTTAAAGGCAACCTGCCGCCCAAACGCTTCGGCGAAAATGAGCGGGGTGCTTCCCTCGCCCAGCGAAACGGGAGGCAGGTTGACGTGGAGGCCGCTGAAGGTGTGACGGTAGCGCCATAATCCGGGCTGCGAGTCATCCACTTGCGCGAGGTCGAAGTCCCAGGGTTGGACATCGAAAAGCCCGCCACAATTTGGACATTGGTGAGGCGCGCCTTCAGGCGGATAGGGCAGGCCACAGTCGAGGCAGAGGAAAGTCATGGGAGTTCCCTAACACGCTTGCGCTGTTCACAGATTTTTGAAGCAATTCAAAGGCTGGGGTTTTCGCCATCCTGCCCAGTCCAGGCCAGCCGCCGCCGGTGTACATCCAGGCGTTGGGGTCGAGCGGACCAAAGAGAATATCGCCGCTGCCATCTTTGCGCAGGTCAAGATGGATTTCTTTTTGCGCGGCGAGGGGCAGGCTGGTGAGGATGGTCTTGAGCAGGCCGGTGTGAATCAGAATACGCCGATTGGTGAGGGCGTAGAAGGCGAAGCGGCGGTAGACGGCATCGACCAGGAAACGAACAATCAGGATGTAGGCGGCGACCGCCAGCGAAAAGATGCTCCAGAATTTTTCCTGGATTGGACGCGGGCTGACCAGGGTTGCGTATTCCATCCAGAGGGTGAGGGCGGTCCAGAGCAGGCTGAAAGGGATGAAGAATACATCGGAGCGATGCAACAGAAATCCCTGGCGCGGCTTACCGCTCCAGATGATTTTTTCGCCCGGATTGAGAAACTGCTGGAAGATGGGATGAGAGGATGTTGACATTTTTCGTTATGCTGACCGCGGCGCATTAGAAGACGAACGCTGTCGGGTAACTTCGTACATGAGAATGGATGCGGCGCTGGCAACATTGAGAGAACTGGCTGCGCCAAACATGGGAATAGTAACCATGCAATCGCACAATTGGCGATAGGCTTCGCTCAGGCCGTGGGTTTCGTTGCCGATGACCAGGATGGTTGGGCGGATAAAGTCATGCTCTTGCAGGGAGATTTTGGCCCTGGCGCTGGTGCCGACCAGTTGAAGACCGGGAAAACGGTTTCGGAGGTTCTGCAGCCAGGGGAGGAGTTCCTTGTGCGAGGGCAAAGCCACAGCCGGGATGGCAAAGAATGAGCCGGTGGTGGCGCGGATGGTTTCGGGGTCGTACAAATCGGCAGAGTGACCAGTGATAACCAATCCATTGACGCCAAAAGCATCACAGGAGCGGATGATGGCGCCAAGGTTGCCGGGGCTGACGGGGCGGTCGAGGATGACGAGAAAGGGGGTTGCACGAATGGAGATGCGCGCCAGGTCGTTTTCTGGGATGGCAAAGAGCGCCAGAAGTTCGGAGGTATCTTCTTTCTGGCTCAATTTTTTGAGCAGCGCCAGGGACATTTCAAAATGTTTGCGGGCGGTGGAACGGGCGAGGATGTTCTCGGCCCAATTGGAGAGACGTTTTTCGCGGGAATAAACCCAGGCGGTGGGTTGCCAGCCATGAAGCAGAGCCTGGTTAATGGCGCGCACGCCTTCGACAAAGAACTCGCCGGTTTGGGCGCGTTTTTTGCGATTACGCTGGAGAGTTTCGATGACCTGGAAGTCGGCGTTTTCGGAGAAGATTTTGATGACAGTGGGCTTCACGGGGCTATTCTCCCGAGCGGGGGATGTATTCGCCTTCCACCCATTCCTCGCCTTGCGGGCCGACTTCCTTCTTCCAGACTGGCACAATTTCCTTGAGTCGGTCAATGCCGTAGCGGGCAGCCTCAAAGACGCCGGTATCGCGGTGAGCGGCGGTGCAGGCAATTAAAACGGTGGGGGTGCGCGGGTAGAGCCTCCCAATGCGCTGGACGATGGCAATGCCTTCCACCACCGGCCAGCGGGCGCGAATTTCTTCGGCAACCTGTCTCATTTTGGCTTCGGCCATTGATTGGTAGGCCTCGTATTCCAGGTAAACCGTTTCATGAGGGGTATCGCGGGAGGCTTGCGTCGAGCCCTGTCGAGATGTTTTTCCACGCACCATGCCGGTAAAGATGGCCGCCGCGCCAGTAGAGTCGAGCGTAATCGCATCCAACAGAGCGTTCAGGTCGAGTTCATCTTCGGTAATGGAGGTGATGAGCGGGAAGGTCATTGGCGGCCCCCTGAAACAGGCGGGAAGAAGGCCACTTCGGCCCCAGCAGGAATTTCATCTTCATTGGCGCGGTAATCCTGGTTGACAGATGCCAGACAGTGTTCCATCAATTGCCAATCGAGGTGGGGAAATTGCTCGATGAGGCGGGCTTTCAGCTGATACACCGTTGTCCCCTCCGGGATGTCCATCTCGGTGGAGCGTGTCCCGGCTTTGTCGCGCAGGGTAGCAAAGAAAAGGATTTTGATTCGGTTCATAAGGGGATGCCGTTCTCCGGGAATCTGGTTATTCCAGTTGGATATCGCCGCTTTTGCCGCCGCGTTTTTCGACCAACCGGATGTTCTGGATTTTCATCGTCTTTTCGGCGGCCTTTGCCATATCATACACCGTCAGGGCAGCCACCGAGACAGCAGTCAGGGCTTCCATTTCAACGCCGGTTTTGCCGATAGTCCTGGCGGTCGCGGTAATCTGCACGCCTGGCAGGGAGTCGTCGAGCGACACATCCACTTCAACTTGGGTGAGCGGGAGAGGGTGGCAGAGCGGAATCAGGTCTGAAGTGCGCTTGGCGGCCTGGATTCCGGCAATCTGGGCAATGGTCAAGACGTCGCCTTTTTTGATTTGCCCGGCGCGGATGAGGGCCAGCGTTTCGGGCTTCATTGCAACCTCGCCCCGAGCAACCGCCAGCCGTTCCGTATCGGCCTTTCCGCCGACATCAACCATGCGGGCGCGGCCTGTTTCGTCAAGGTGGGTAAGTTTGAGAGTGGACATGGCCGAATTATAACAAAATGGACTATAATCTTTGCTCTATGGATTTGAACATTGCCAGCCATCAGACCGGCAAATACCTGGTGCAAATTCCCGTGTACGAGGGGCCGCTCGATTTGCTTTTGCAGTTAATCGAACGCGCCGAGTTGGATATTACCGCCATCGCGCTGGCAATGGTCACAGACCAATACCTGCAATACATCCGTCAGATGCAGGAAGCCCGCGCCGAGGAGATTTCGGCCTTTCTGGTGATTGCAGCCAAACTGATTCAGATTAAATCTGAAGCCTTGCTGCCGCGGCCTCCGGCCCGCGAGGCCGGCGAGGAAGACCCCGCCGAAAACCTGGCCCGCCAATTGCGGGTTTACAAACGTTTTAAGGAAATTGCCAACCTGCTGGAGCAGCGCGATGCGCAGGGGCTGCGCACCTATCTGCGGCTGGCTCCCCCGCCCAAAGTAGAAGGACGCCTGGACTTGAGCAACCTGACCCTGATGGATTTGCTTGAGGCGGCTCAGAGTTCCTTCTTGCAAGAGCGGGAAAAGCAATCGCTCGGCACAGTCATTGCGGCCCCCAAAGTGACCATCCGTCAAAAAATTGCCTATATTTCGGAACGGTTGAGCAAAAGCCAGCAAGCCAGGTTCAAGGAACTGATAGGAAACGGCAATTCACGTCTGGAAGTAGTCGTCACCTTTCTGGCGCTGTTGGAGCTGGTCAAACGATATCGCGTACTGGCCCGGCAGGAGGCTTTGTTTGGGGAAATCCATATCGAACGAACTGAGGAATGGAACGAGGGCGAGGACTTTGAGTTGGAATTCGAGTAAGGCAAGGCACATTGGATTATTCTGAAAATAAGGGGGCGAGTTCGATGATTTGTCCATCTACGAATCGAATCATTTGCAGGGTCGTGGTTTCCAATACGACGAAAAACAAATCGAGCCGGGCATAATCGCTTCCCGTGAGAGATGAAACTGGCAAATTGAAAACGACGACTGCGTTTTCGTTTGCCTGGTCATCTACTACGCGCAATTGACGAAACTCAATTCCGTTCAGCAGGTCGGCGGCGCTGTTTGTCGTCTCGCTTTGTAGTTTGAAGGTCAGCATCAGCGAGCGATAGCCTTTCTTCAATTGAAAGCCAGTGACCACTTGCGGCTCTTGCCATTTTGCGGCCAACACCTGAACTTTGATGCCGTTGACGATAATTGGTTCGTCAATTCCCGGAATTGGCGCTGGGGTGAGCGTGGCGGTTGGCGCAGGGGTAGGCGTGTTTTCGGGGGTGGACGTGGACGCAAGCGTGGCGGTGTTCTCAGGCGTGGAGGTTGGCACAGGCGTGTTCGTCAGGAAAGCGGCGGGCGGGCTGGCAGGCGCACATCCAAGCAGCGAAGCGGATAACATTCCAAGCAAAGCGATTGCATATATCTTTTTCATGTCTGCTCCTTGCGGTTTTTGTTATGGCAAATCCGAAATATCCCAAATTTTGAAGTTATCGAAGCGGACTTCCGTCTCCTGTTCCCCTGCATGAATTCCCAGCGAGACGATTCCGCTGGACAGTGTGGTATCGTTTACGACAGTCACCGGCTCGCCATTAACATAGATGGCGATGTTTGGACCTTTGGCAATCACCAGCAGGTGATTTGTCCCTGGCGCGGGCTGAACAGGCGCGCCTTGCAAATGGAACAAGCCGGTGTATGAGCCTGTATCCAAAAATAACGAAAGCCCGCTGCTGTTGAAGTTAATGTGGTATCGAAAAGATTGCGGGAAAGGCTGTTCTCGAAAAATGAAGCCCCAACCGCCGGGGTCGGTCGCTTTCAGAATGCGGGCGTCTAATTCCGCAACAAAATCGGAGAAGACAAAATCTTGTCCGGGACCTGCGCCCGTGCCGCCGCTCGGTTTCACGGTTACGAAGTATTCGCCGTCAACATATCCTCTTGTGTTGCTTTTTT
>DAOTZC010000003.1:0-437084 GCA_034434535.1 Anaerolineales bacterium
CATCGGCGGTCATGCCGCTCACTTCCAGGGTGAAAACCGGCCCCGCGCCAGTGACGTTGACGGTCGTTGCCCCCGCCGTGCCAGAGAGGATGACATCCGAGGCATCGAAGCCGCTGACCGGCTCGCTGAAGGTGACCGTGAACAAAATCGGCGCGGCGTTGGTTGGGTCGGGCTGAGCGGCAGCCTGCTCCACTGTTACGGTCGGCGCAGTGGCATCGTAAGTGACCACGTTATCGGTGCTGGTGCTGGTGAGATTACCCAGCCCGCCTCCATCTAACACAGCATTGGCGGGAATTTCGGCAATGACCGTGCCATCGCTGGTCATGCCGCTCACCTCCACGATGTACGTTGCCCCGCTGCCGGTTACAACGGCTGTGGTCGCGCCCGCCGTGCCAGAGAGCAATACGTCACTGCCATCAAATCCACCCACCGGCTCGCTGAACACCACCGTAAAACGGATGGGCGAGGCATTGGTCGGGTCGGTTTGGGCGATGAACTGGTCAATGGTGACGGTGGGCGGCTGGTTGATGGCCGCATACGTCAGATTGACCGATTCGACAATCGGGGTAAAGAAGAACGGGGCGGTTGTGGTGAGCGTGGCACGGTATTGGGCATAACGTCCATCCGGGCTAACGATGTCCGTTCCACTGACTGCTTCCCACGCTGACCAGGAAGCATCGGGAACAGGAGTGTTTCCGGTACGGGTCTCGAAGGCAGCGGTCGCCCCGGTTGGGGCCGCGCCAGCCCAGGTCAGCAGAAGCCAATCCGAAGTCAAACCGGCATCAAACACGCGCGAGGTGAAGACGCACGGCGTGGCGTAAGGCGCAACTCGCAACCAGTCAATCCGCAAGGGATTGCCGTCATATTCATCGTCGATGAAACCAACTCGAACATCTCCTACGCCGGGCGGAGTGTATCCGGCAGGCGAACCAACCTGAACACCATCTACATAGAATGTAAAAACATCGCCCACGCGGTCAATGCGGTAGCGGTGCGGCGCGCCAACCAGCGCGCCAACCGGAATGCTCGTGCCGCCGCTGAGAGTGATATAAACCTGACTGGTAGTACCGGTCGTGCCAAAAGCGGCCCAATATTCATTCCAGGCGCCATCTCCCAAAAAACCTGCCATCTGATAATCGTCCGCGCCAAAGGTGGCAGTAAATTCGATGGAGTGACCGGCGCCAAAGAGCGGGTTGGAATACACCGCTGCGTCATCGAGTGTCAAACGGCCTGCCCCCACCACTGGGGCATGTCCGGCCCAGGCGTAAGGCGTCCACCCGGCGGGAAGGCCCGCGCCGGAGAACTCCTCCCCAAGCGTGGGACCAAGCAGGAGTTCGCCATTACCCCCCGCGCCAACGTAGCATGCGGCGAGCGTTCCGGCGTTGAAATCAATCACGGTGGTATCACTGAAAGGATTGTAAGGCGTGGTGAACGAGAGCGGTAAATTTGGTTCGGGTGGTTCAGTAGCGCTGTTCCCCCACGCATCGGCGGAAGTGACACGGTAGTGATAGGTGGTGTTGGGGGTGAGGCCGGTGAGGGTGATGGAATGCGCCAGCGTGAGACTGGTATCCTGCGCGTTGTTGGTGAGCGCCAGGGGATTTGTGCCATAGTCCACGCGCGAATCGGCGAATTCATCGGTATCCCAGGTAATGGTCACAGAGCCATCACCGTTGATGGTGGCTTGAACATTCGTAATCACTGGCGGAGTGGTATCAGGTGCATAAAAGGCCTGGTAATCGCCACTGGGCGCATCGAAGAAAGCATATTCCACGCCTTTGATGACTTCGGTGCGATAAGCAATCTGCACGCCATTGCGGGTGATGGCGGTCAACTCGTGGTTTGGCCCCTGAACAGGCAACATGCCGCGCAAGCCGCGCGCGCCCGTCGCTGCATTGACGCGAAAAGAAAGAACATCATCCTGCCAGTCGAAGGCGCTGAAACTCGACCCATTGCGGCCATCCAGCCAGGTGAGCATCTGCAGGGCGGTCACAATCGGCACATCACGCGCCAGCGCCGATTCGATGATGTCAATATTGTCGTCGGAAAAAGCGCCCGAATCGGAGTGAATATTGGTGACAAAGGCCCCATAGTAACCCGTAGAACCGAGCGCGTTATCGAGCAGGGTATTGATGGTGTAGGGGTAAGTCTGCCCGGCTTCGTCGGTCATGTGCGTCACGGCCTGATACACATCAATCACGCTGCCATCCAGGTCGGCGAACTTCATCATCAGGCCAGAGCCGGTGAACATGCCAGGGCGGTCGTTCACCCAGGAGGCGGGATGGTAATAGAAATTCGTATCGAGACGAATGCCAAAACTGCGCCGCACTTTAAGATGTTCGACGTAATTGCTCCATGCTACGCAATGAGTACGCTCAGTTTGCGGGTTGGGCAAAAACGGCAGGGTGGCATGAAAATTCGCCAGTTGATTTGTAAAATAGGTATGCAGCATGGCATTGGTGTAATCAGCGCACTGCGTGCCGATGTGAACGGCAATCTCGTGTCCCTGGGCAACATACGCCTGGATTTTTGTATTGTCTTCTGGGGTGGTGTTAAAACCCAACGGCGTAAACAACAGATAAATTGTCTGGCGCACGCATTCCCAATCTTCCACCGAACAGCCAGGCGGGTCGTAAGAATTAAGCTGGTCGAGACGGTCGTCATAGAGGCTATTATTGACGACGTTATCGGCATGGTCATCGGAGGTCATCACCACCACCGCTTTTTCATCACGAGGGAAGTACCAAAAGCGTGGCAGGGGTTTTTTATCCAGGTTCATGGAGAGAATCATATTCGCCAGCAGACGTTGCTGTTCATCGGCCTGCGGGATGGCGACTTTATCGAGGTTGACCCAATCGGGCTGCGGGTCGCCAATTTTGTTGCCATAAAAAAGGTCTGCTGAGCGAGTAGGGATAATGCCATCGCGGTTATCACCCGACCAGCGCGGGTTGCCCTGGCGAGTGAGGACAACCGAACGCGCCAGGTCGTAGGCGAACATGGCCGCCTGCCCCCCGTTCGTCCCGACGTCCATCAACGTAACCGCCGGACTGGCCGTAGCCGTGAAGGCATCAGCATACAGCGTGGCAAGATTGGCCGCGCCGCTCAGGATGTAGCGGTCTGCCGCGCCATGATATTGAATGGTCTGATTGACGATTCCCGCACCGGGGCCGCTTCCGTGAACCAGGATGTACCCTTCGCTGAGCGGAGGGCTTCCGGCGGGGGTGATTCCGAGCAGGGAGGCCAGGCGCGGGTCGGGGCGCATGACAATCAGGTTGCCGCCATTCGTCACCCAGTTGGTGAACATGGCGGCCTGCGTATCTGAAAGCGTGGCATGGGCAAGAATCACCACATCGTAATTGTTCAGCGTGGCGGCGCTAACGCGGCTGAGGTCGGTGAAGCGGAAGGCGTTAAGGCCCTCGGCGCGCAGAATTTCGGGGTAATAGCGGCTAAAGCCATCGTAGGTACTGCCGATGACCAGAATCGGCCCGCCGGGACCGGAATCGGCATAACCGGCTTCGGTGGTAAAAGTCCAGGTAATGTCGGCAGGGAGAGGGTTGCCCAGTGAATCGCGCACGCCACCTGCCCCGCCGAGAATCGTCACGGTGTAGGTGGTCTGATTGTTGAGCTGACTGGCGGGGCTGAGAATTGCCATTTGCGCAGCGGAATCGTAAGTGACCGAGGCGGGCAGAATTTCGTTGGCCGGGTTGCGGAGGATAAAGGTGGCCGGGGTGATGGTGACCGGGTTCATGGCGGTCGGGAAGCGATAAGTAACGCGCGAACCAACATAGACGCTCAGCGTGCCATTGGCGGGCATTTCGCGCGTCTCGAAGACGACATCTACCCAGTAATTGCTTTGCTCAAAAGCCTGGTCTGGGTAAGCAGGGACGGCAGAATAGGCATAAACGCCATTGATGTTTGTAATGCCGCCATCATCGGCGGGGGCAGTAAGAGGCAGGTTGACCCGCGCAGAGGCGAAGTAATTTGCCGTACGGGCATAAAAACCAGAAGATGTATGGTAAGAGGCAACATACATCTGCCCAGCAGTGATAAAGACCGGCGTACTGAAATAGACCGTCTGCCACCCCGCAGCGGTTTCGTCCGTGAAAACTGCCGAAGCCAGCAGGTTGCCCGCCAGGTCATACAACTGACCGGTATGCGTGCCGGTGTTCTGCGAACCCTTAAAGAAGCGAATGCCGGTCACATAGCCGTCATCGGTGGAAGTGAAGCGCACGCCCAACTGAATTGGGCCGCCTACATCCTGGAAGTTTGGGTTAGCCGGTTCATCCGTATCGCTCCACAGCGTGCGGGGTAATGCGGGCAGACCGGTCGTATCAGCAACAGGCGCAAATGGCGCGCCCGCCAAAACAGGTACAAATTGAGTGACCAAGAGAGCCGTTGTGATGGTCAGTGCAATCAAAAAATTGGCGAGACCACGCGCGGCGTTTGATGATTTCCCCACAAGTTCCATAGTTGCCTCCCTGGCAAATGACCCACAATAACTTCGCACAATAAAAAAGCCCCGCAAGATACATCAACGGGGCTGAATGACTGTTTTGCGATGTATATTGCCCCTGGCCTTTTTGTAAAAAAGGCATTTAAAAAATTGTTTTTCAATTATATCATTCTTTTTGCGAGTTTTCCAGTAATTTTTCTCGTAAATACAAACACATCGGATGATTTTTGGCGCGCAGAGCAGCCTGCCACAAGCCGTTGAGGGGATGTCAAACCGTTGCGGGCGCTCAGGCCAATATGGATGAGAATGCCAGCCAACTTCCTGTTTGATTTTGCAGGCTCACTCCACTGATGAGGAAGCCACTTTTGACCAGGCGCTGGATGGCCTGCTGTGTGACCTCGCGCCCCCACCCAAATAATCTTTCCACGTCTCGCAGTTGGGCCGCCCCGATGGATTGGAAATACAGCGTCAACAATTTCTCGCGCGTCTGGGTTTCGCCAATGCTTCGGGCCTTTTCGGGCAAGTCGGGGTAGTGATATGCCGTGATGGCGTAGGTGAAAGCATAATTCCACGACCCGGCCTGAGCCACGCCCACCGGCAGGCTTTTAAAATCGGCCTGTAGAACATCCAACGCGCGGTTGAACTCAGCATCGCTGGCTTTGCTGGTCAGACGGGCGGCTTTGCGCAGGTCAATGGTGTTGAGCGGGCCATCGAATAGGGCTTCATACACTTGTCTGGCTGCCGAGGTCATGCGGACTTCCTGGTAGGCGAGCAGATGGTCTTCTCCAGGCGAGCCGTAGTTTTCAGAAAGGGCGTAGAAATAAGGCGCAACATCCAGCGAGATGATGGTCGCCTTGCGACGCAGGATACCAGATGCGCCTGCCCAGAGCGCCATCCTTCCAACCCCAGGTAACATGACCGGGGTCATCGTGTTCGTCAGCCACAGGGCGCTCCCCGGCCGCCGCTGTCCACAAACAGGGCAGGGTGATACCCTTAATCGGCCAGAAATAGACGAAACCGCGCTCGTTCACCCACGAGAGAGCCTCATCTGGGCTGGAAATGCGCTGGTTCCAGCGAAACGTTCCCGCCCGAAACTCCATCAACCGCTCTGTAGAAAGTTCCATGCGTTTTCCAAATAACGAATATCAGGTTACGAAGCGCGGTTGACAAAGCTTTCTGGCATTTGGGCCGCCACCACCTCGCCGCGCGCGGTGATAACCTCTCCGGCATAAACAGCGGCCTCAACCACCACTTTGCGCCCGCGAATCTCCTTGACGCGCCCACGCACCACCAGTTCAACGCCGAGCGGAGTCGGCTTGAGATAGTCCACATGCAGCGAGGCGGTCACAAAGCGGAAGGCGGGTTCCGTATCCATCTCGCGTCCCTCAGTGCGGTACATGGCCGCGGCAGCGGTTCCGGTGCAGTGGCAATCAATCAGCGAGGCAATCAGCCCACCGTACACATAGCCAGGGATGGCAGTATGGTAAGGCTGGGGGGTGAAGCGCGTTATCGTTTCTTCGCCATCCCAAAAAGTCTTGATTTGATGGCCGTGTTCGTTCAGCCGACCACAGCCGTAACAATGGGCGACGTTTTCGGGGTAGTAATCCTGGAAGGCTTTTTCGAGCATATCGTCTCCTTTTGTAGCGCAAGGTTGTATCTTGTGCGCTACGACCGATAAGACTGCATGAACGCAACCAGATATTGCCAGACCCGCCCGACTGAAGGGATATGAAGCCGTTCGCTGGGGGAATGCGGGTTCTGGATGGTCGCGCCGAGTGAAATCATATCCATGCCGCCGAAAATTGCGCCAATGACGCCGCATTCCAGCCCGGCGTGAATCATCTCCACTTTGGGGGCTTTTCCAAAGGCGCGGGCATAGATTTCGGCGCTGTTCCGAACCAGATGGGAATCAGGGTCGGGCTGCCAGCCAGGGTAGGCCTCGCCGCTGGCGACCTCGGCCCCAGCCAGGGTTGCAATGGCTGTGATGCGTTCGGTCAGTTCGGCCAGCCGCGACATGACCGTGCTGCGCTGGCTGGTGACGACCTTGAGCGCGCCTTCAGCAATTTCCACTGTTGCCAGGTTGTTCGATGTCTCCACGAATCCTGGCACGCTGGCCGACATCTCCGCTACTCCGTGCGGCAACGCCATGAGCAATTGAATGGCGCAGGCGCTATCGGCAAGGGTGACAGCCTGTTCAGCGGCAGCAGGGGCCAGGGTCAGGGTGATGCCGGGGTCGCTGACGGCGTATTCGCTCCGCAGGAGAGCCTGAAAGCTCTGCAATTGCTGCTCAACCCGGTCTAACTGCGCTGGGGGCAAAAAAATCACCGCTTCTGCGCCGCGCGCAATGGCGTTGTGCGCCGTGCCGCCCTTCACGCTAACCAGGCGCAAAGGGGCCAGTTTTTGCAGTTGCGCCAGCGCGCGCGCCAGCACTTTATTGGCGCTGGCGCGATGTTTGTGAATATCCACGCCAGAATGCCCGCCCTGCAGACCGCTCACTTCGAGCCGGAACGCCTGTTTGGAGGGCAGGTTTTCAAAATGTAGCGGCAAAAAGATACGGGTGGTTTGACCGCCTGCGCAGCCAACGATAAATGTTCCTTCTTCCTCAGAATCGAGATTGAGCAGAATTTTGCCCTTCACAAATCCCGGCTGGAGTTTGTTGGCCCCCCCGATGCCGACCTCCTCTTCGACGGTGAACAAGAGTTCGAGCGGCGGGTGCCCCACGGATTCATCTTCCACCAGCGCCAGGGCCAGCGCAATGGCAATGCCGTTATCGGCGCCCAAAGTCGTGCGGTCCGCATGAAGCCATTCGCCTTCGACAATGCATCGAATGGGGTCGCGGGTAAAGTCATGGGGAGAATCGGGCGTCTTTTCGCAGACCATATCCATGTGGCCTTGCAAGACAATGACCGGGGCCTGCTCAAAGCCAGGACTGGCCGGAACGCGGATGACCAGATTACCGGCCTTGTCCACGCTCCAGGAGAGTTGACGCCGGTCGGCCCAGGCGCAAAGCCAGCCGCGCAGTTCCGCCTCACGCCCGGTGCCGCGCGGAATGGCGGAAATTTGCTCGAACAAAGTCAGGACTTTTTGAGTGGAATCCATGAATCAGCCTCACAAAAATCAGAAGATTTAGCGCAGAATTGATTCCGCCGCCTTCCAGCGGCACAAGGAAGCCAGGCTCCCAGGAATGGCTATAGTATACCGCTATTGGATTTACCCATTTCTCCCCCAACACGTCATTTTATGTTACAAATAACGAAACGGTTGCTCCAGGAGAATGAGTATGGTTTGGGTCGAATTTGTGGTTTGCGCCGCCTTGATTATCTGGGCAGGCTCTTTGCTCTCTAAATATGGCGACGTATTGGCAGACAAAACCGGGCTGGGACGCGCCTGGGTAGGCGCTCTTCTGATTGCAGGGGTTACCTCCCTGCCCGAATTGGCGAGCGGAATTTCAGCAGTTGCCTGGCTCAAACAGCCCAACCTTGCTGCTGGGGCAATTCTCGGCTCATGCCTGTTCAACCTCATGTTGATTGCGGTGATAGACCTGGCCTACCAGCCAGGACGAGTGCTTGCCCAGACGCATGATGGACACATCTTATCCTCGGGGCTGGGGATTCTTTTGCTTGGCCTGGTGGCAATGGGCGTGCTGATGGGAACGCCGTTTCACGGCGCAGGCGTGTTCGGTTTCAGTCTGATTAGCATCTCAATTTTGGTAGTTTATGCGCTGGGCGCGCGCATGATTTCGGTGGTTGAACAGGCGCGTCAGGTCGAAGTTTTAGATGAAGAGGCCAGGGCAGGCGATTATGCCCATATCAGCGCGGCCAAAGCATACGCCTTTTTCATCCTGAGCGCGTTGGCAGTCGTGGGATTGGGCATCTGGCTCTCGTATATCGGCGACCGAATCGCAGCGACAACCAGTCTTTCGGCCAGTTTTGTCGGCAACCTGTTTCTGGCAGCATCGACATCCCTGCCAGAGATTGCCTCCAGCCTGGCAGCAATACGGATTGGGGCGATTGACATGGCGGTTGCGAACGTGCTTGGTTCAAATCTGTTCAATGTTGCCATCCTTTCGATATACGATATTGCCGATGGTCGCGCGAACTTTTGGGCATCCCTCACGGAGGCCAATGGCTTTGCCGCCATCATGACTATGATGATGACTGGCGTTGTCATCGTCAGCCTGATGTATCGTATTTCACCCAAAACGCCTTATCGCCTTTCGTGGGATGGCATTCTGTTGCTCGCAATGTATATTGGCTCAATGACCATGTTATACCTGCTTGGGTAAAACCGCATGTTTCCAGCCAGCATCGAACTGCTCCTGCTCGGCGTCAGCATCCTGCTTCTGCTGGCGATTTTTGCCAGCAAGGCTTCAGGCCAGGTGGGCGTGCCTGCGCTGGCAGCATTCCTGGCGCTAGGAATGCTGGCGGGGTCAGACGGCCCCGGCGGGGTTTACTTTGACAATCCCTGGTTCACCCAACTGGTAGGAACCGTTGCGCTCTCTTACATTCTTTTCGCGGGAGGATTGGAGACTCGCTGGGCAGTTGCGCGCCCGGTCTTTCTTCCTGCGCTGTTGCTTTCCACCGTTGGCGTGGCGCTGACCTCGCTGCTGGTGGGCGGATTTGCCATTTTTGCGCTGGACTTTTCTCCCCTGGAAGGATTTTTGCTGGGCGCGATTGTCTCATCCACTGATGCGGCTGCGGTTTTTTCCATTTTGCGCTCGCGCGATACCCGCCTGCAAGGCAGCCTGGAACCACTCCTGGAAACCGAATCGGGCAGTAACGACCCAATGGCGATTTTTCTGACGATTGGGCTGGTACGCCTGTTGAGCGACCCTGGCCTGAGCGCGCTCAGTTTGGTTCCCTTTTTCCTGATGCAGTTTGGAATAGGCGGTCTGGCCGGATTGCTGCTTGGCAAAATGGCAATCTGGCTGCTTAATACGATTAAGTTACGCGAGGATGGCCTTTATTCAGTCGTGACCACCACTTTGGTCCTTTTTATTTACAGCGTGACCGCTTCGGTGGGCGGCAATGGTTTTCTGGCAGTGTACCTGAGCGGGATAGTTATGGGCAATGGTGTCTTTGTCCACCGCCGCAGTCTCACCCGCTATCATGATGGCCTGGCCTGGTTAATGCAAATTGCCATGTTTCTGGTGTTAGGCCTGCAAGTTTTTCCATCCCAACTCCCTGAAATTGCCCAGGGCGGATTGTTCATTGCCCTGTTTTTGACCTTTGTGGCCCGCCCGTTGAGCGTTTTTATCAGCTTGCAGCCATTTACGTTCAACCTGCGTGAGAAACTGATGATTTCCTGGGTAGGACTGCGCGGCGCAGCCCCGATTGTGCTGGCAACTTTTCCATTGCTGGCCGGGCTGGAACAGTCTTCCACCTTGTTCCACATCGTTTTCTTTGTCGTTCTCTTATCGGTTCTGGCGCAGGGCAGCAGTATTCCTTTTGTGGCGCGCCTGCTCAAAGTTTGCAACCCTGAACCACCCAAAGAAACCATCAATCTGCCAGAAACGTTTTTAGACAAATATCAGGGCGAATTGGTGGAAATGCAAATCAAATCCGGTTCGCCCGCCTGCGGAAGGCGCATCCTTGAAATCGGATTGCCAGATACAGCCTTGCTTGTTCTTATCCAGCGTGGCGAAGACCTGTTCCTGCCGCGCGGCGACATCATGCTGCTGGAGGGCGACCGGGTATTGGTGGCCTCCGATTCGGCGGGAATTGCGGTCGTCCGTTCATTGTTTGAGTAGCCTGAAGAGTTACTCTGCTGGCCGGGGCTGCCAAATGCCTGGTCTGCCAATCACCCATACAAACAGCGCCCCCAGCGCAAAGAGGACCATGTTAAGGGTGAACGGCAGAGCGCGGTCTATTCCCGAAAGCTGACCAGCTATCCAGCCGAAGGGAGAGATAAGAACAATCAGCGCCACATACACCATCGCGCTGATACGAGCGCGTTCTTTTGTCTCCAGCGCAAGTGAGAGCAGTGATTCGGTCATCGGGTTGACCAAAGCCGAGGCCACCGCTTCCAGCAGCACGCTGAATATGAGCAACGGAATAGCACGCGGGGACATGAGTACCAGAATGAGCTGGCTGATGAAAAAGGCGATGAACCCCGTCCATAACGGAAGACGGAATCGGCGAGGATTGGTCAGACGCGGGCCAAGCAAAAAGAAGCAAATTGTCATCACAATTGAGCGCAGGGCGACGTAAATCGAAATTTCTGAATCAGAAAATCCAAGTTTGCTGGTGAACAGAACGCCCCAAAAACTACCGCTAATGGTGGAGTAAATGTTGATAATCACCATCAACGTCAGCGCCGCCAGCAAGGGGCGCGAATGCAGAATTTGACCGAAGACGTTGCGGTATTCTCCCAGCAGACTAAGCAGCGATTGTTCCTTCGTTTCGGCCATGCGCTGAATGCCGCGTGCTGTTTCATGAGAGTAAATGTAAAGCACGGCAGCTTTGGCAGCCAGCATCAATGCGCCAAACAGGAACAACCCGCGCACAGCTGAAACCAACCCAAAGCGTCCTACAAACCAGCCGCCCAGCGGGGTAAAAAAGGCCGAGCAGACAGCGAAAATCATAATCCAGGTCCAAATATGGACGAGGTGGCGCTCTTCGGCGTCTTCCACCATCAGGCAGGTCCAGGCAGTATGCGAGATGCGCCAAAAACTATTCAGCACGGCGGCGGCAACAAAATAGCGCACATCCTGAGCGGTTGCCCATATTAAGCAGGGAACGGCCCAACTGAGCAGGTCGCAGAGGAGAAGGGTGAGACGGCGGCCAAATTTGTCAACAATGGCTCCACTCAACAGGGCCGAGAAAATCTGAATGAGTAATCCCAGGCTGGCAATGCTGCCGATTTGCTGGTCGGTAACGCCCAGCGCCAGCATGTAAACCGAAAAAAATGGCATGAACAAATTGTAAGGAATGCCAAACATCACCTCCGTCAGGACGGTGACGCGCGGGTTGCCGCGCAGTTCGCGCAAGGTGACGATGAGCGGGTGGTTCAGGATGCGAGCCATGCAAAATTCTCCCGAAAGCGAATCCGGACAAAGCACAAAAACATGCAACTATATCTCAGTTTTGGCTGCATGGCAATTTGGACTTTTCAAGAACAGCGAAGCAAACCCAAAGAGCGGCTGTTGAACAAGCCGCTCTTTGAGTTCGGAACCGTCATCTTGCTGTAAAAACAAGAAAGAAACTTAATCACTCGTAATCAGCCAGCCAGTAATTACCCAGGGGGCCATGGCAAAGAAACCAGCCAGGGCTGCGCCCCCCAGCCCAATGAAATGGCCTTGCAGCAAGTTACCCAGCCCGGTGGCAATATAGACCAGAATGGCAAGCCGGTCAAATCGCTTGTCATCCAGCAAGCGCGAATCGCGCATCAGAAACAGATACACGGTAAAGGTGATGAACACCGTCAGCCACCAGCCCCAGTAATTTTGCAGTGGCACGCCAAAGTAGGCCCCGTTCACTTCCCAAACCCAGTGACCATTGGCAACCATCATCGGGTCCATGCCTACATCCCAGGCTGTCATCACCAGGCCGCCTATGGCCGCCACCAGCAAGAAACGCTTCCAGCCGAAGAGTTTGCCCCTCGCCAACCGGTCGGCAATGACATAGGAGGGATACATCATCAAGAACCAGGCAATCGGAATGAGATAGGGGACCAATCCTAAAAATTTGGGCCCTAATTTGTCGGTGTAATGATAGGAGCCATAGACCAGACCGGTTGCCACGCCAATACTCTCGAAGACCAGGCTGATGACGAAGCTGGAGGCCCAAAAGACCAGCGTGCGCTTCAATCCCAGACGCTGCCAGGCATGGCTGAAAGCAGCAGAAAAGCCAACCAGCGTATTCAGGCTGGTCAGAAAATGCGGGCGCGGCCAATCGAGCGGAATGCCAAAAGCGCTATAGGCCATCAAGACAGAAAAAACGATGAGCAAAGAGATGGTAATTCGTTTGTGAGTCATGGTGTCCTCCGCCTTCTATTGTACCCTGCGCAATATTTTTTTGCTTTTGCAGGTTCACGAGAGCGGACAGGTCATTGAGCATGAGCGGTTGATAAATTTTGTAAACACATCTAATTCACTACTCGCAAAGCGAACATAACCTTCATTTCCCTATGATTGTGTAGTATAATTTTGGGTCGCAGACCAGCCCCGCTCGATTGCCGTTTTGGTGGTCAAAAGGAGTTGTCCAAGAACCTGATGCGCAATGATTCTTGTTGTTTTCCTTTTCATGACGGCGCTTGTGTTCGGCTGAGTCTGCAACCAGCCGATTTTTTATCTATCCCTTCATAGAAGGGAGGTGAGTATAGCATGACGATTGTGGTATTACGAAACAACGAATCGCAGGACCAACTGCTCAAGCGCTTTCGCAAGAAGGTCGTGAAAAGCGGTGTCCTCAGCACTGTGCGCCGCAAACGCTGGTTTGTTTCCAAGAGCGAACAGCGCCGCATGGATGAGAAGAAAGCAACCCGCCGTCTCAAGCGGCGCCAGGTGAAGTACACTGAATAAAAGGAACCGGAGGTGTGTATGGCAAAGGAAGATGATAAGCTTGTGGTAGAAGGTACGGTAATCGAAGCCCTGCCAGGCACCCAGTTCCGGGTGCGGCTGGAGAACGGCCATGAGGTTTTGGCCTATCTCTCAGGCAAGATGCGTAAATTCTACATTCGAATCCTGCTTGGGGACCGGGTCAAAGTGGAAATGTCTCCGTATGACCTGACGCGCGGGCGCATTACGTTCCGCCAACGCAAGATGACCGCCTCCCCCATCGAAGAATAGCCATACACCCATCATTCCGCCATGAAAAGAGACACCTTGTTAGCAAGGTGTCTCTTTTCATGGACCCATTTAAGGCGGTGCATCTCGGCGACATTTGAAAATCGGTTCTATTTTGCGCTAAATTATTTCAAAGCGAGCTAGCGGCAGAATTTCGCCAGCCCCGCGCGGTCCAAAACCACCAGTTTTCCTGCCGGATTAGTTGAAATCAAGCCTTGTTCACGAAAAGAAACCATTACATGATTTACACGCTTGCGCGAAGCCCCCACCAGGTCAGCAATATCGCTTTGAGTCAGGGTAATGGGAATGATGACCGGTTCGCCCAGACGATGGGAGTCATAGCGGTCGGCAAACGCTAACAATTGGCGTGCTACGCGGCCTTTGGCATCCAGGCTTGCCAGAGACTGAATCAGCTCGTTGTTCATCCGTAAACGCGAGCCCATAATGTGAACCAGGTTGCGAGAAACACGGGGAAATTCGTCAAGCATTTGGTGGAAGGAGGTCTTGTCCATCCATAGCATCAACGAATCTTCGAGCGTAACTGCACTGGCCGAATGCCCGGAGCTATCAAGCAGACTGATTTCACCCAGAGTATCGCCTGCCCCAATGATGGACAGCACCACGGGCTGTTTGTCAATCTGGTCAATGTAGATTTTTACCGTACCGGCGAGGATAATGTAGACTGCTTCCCCGGGCTGCTCGGCCACCAAGACATTCGTTCCCGCTGGAAAGAACTGCCGGTGCGCTCGACGGGCAATCCATTCCAACTCCGCCTGATTAAGACCGCGGAAAAGTGGAATGGTAGAGAGAATGTTCTGCGTGTCAGAAGAAGCATCTGGCATGCCCTGATTTTACCTCGTTAACGACAGATAACAACAGGGCCAAGGCCACCGCATCTAAAAATCGCAGGGATGAAAGGTTTTCATCCCTGCGATAGAAATCAGCATTTATCCCCCGCTCCCCCTATGCAGTGATTACAATGCTAATTATGGTCAAACCTAAAAATTTTGCAAGGAAATATGGGACAGCCAGGGTGAGAAATATTTCTCACTTAACGGCAATATTTCATCAATCCAGCCCGATTGACGACAATGATTCGACCTGAAGCATCCGATGAAATCAGCTCTTGCTCGCGAAACGACACCATCACCTGGTTCACGCGCTTGCGCGAGGCCCCAACCAGGTCGGCGATGTCGCTTTGGGTCAGGTGAACGGGAATCAGCACCGACTCCCCTTCAGCGCAGCCGTATTTATCGGCAAAGGCCAGCAACTGGCGCGCCACCCGCCCATTAACATCCATCGTCGCCAAGGCCTGGATGAGTTCATTCGCCAGACGCACCCGGGCCGAGAGAATTCGTACCAGGTTTTGTGCCACCGCAGGGAATTGGCTCAGGGCTTCTTGAAATGCAGATTTATCCATCCAAAGCAGCAGGCTATCTTCAAGCGTGATGGCACTCGCCGAGCGCCCAGCGCTGTCGATGAGGCTCATCTCCCCCAGAGTATCACCGCTGCCTAAAATTGCCAGCACCACATCCCGACCATCGACTTGTTCAACATGGATTTTGACCGTGCCATGCAGAATGACATAGACTGCCTCGCCCGGCTGCTCCGCGGTGATAATATTCGTGCCTGCGGCAAAAACCCGGCGCCGCGCCCGCGCTCCCAGCCAGTTCAGGCCGCTTTGGCTCAAACCTTCAAACAGCGGAATAGCGCCCAGGATGTTGCGCGTGCTATCGGTCGTTACATCAACCATACGTAGCATCATTTTACATCCTTTTTCATAAGAGACAGCATCAATTCTGTTCTGCCTGCGCCCAGGAACGCAGAGGCGGGTTCTGGGGATAAGGTGATTTGCAAGCCCTCCCTGGCCGCAAAAGCGTTGGAAAACAGGGTTTGCGCCTGCATCTCAATCTGCCGGATTGTTTGGTCATCATAGTTTGGGTCGTGATGGAACAGCGCGAGTTGCTTTACACCCGCCGCGTTTGCCAGTTCGCAGGCCATTTGCGCCGTAGAATGGCCGTATCCCTGGGTCGACATCCATCCGCTTAAGCCGCGATAATGTTCTTCGGAATATTGCGCATCATGGATGAGCAGGTCTGCGCCTCGCGCAAAAGCGGTCAGACGGCGGTCAGTGCCGACGTAGCCTTCGGTATCAGTGGCATAGACCACGCTTAGCCCCTGCCACTCGATGCGGTAGATGTAAACTCCACCAGGGTGAGCGTATGATTTCATTAAGCGGATGGACAATTCAGCGGCGGCGGTTTTTCCCTGGCGAGGGCCATCAGCCTCGAAGCAGATAACATCCGTCTCGTTCAAGGAGCGGATTTCTTTGGCCGCATTCATGTCTCGCAAGGTAATTGGGAAAGCGGGCGGCATCTGGTTACGGGCCAGCAATTCTTCAAGGGCCTGCTCCGATGCGCCTGGGCCAAACAGGTTCAGGCGGGTGGCCGGGTTATAAGCCGGGGCAAAGAACGGGAACCCCTGGGTATGGTCGTGGTGCAGATGGCTGAAGAGCAACGTGGCATGGATGGCTTTGCCAGACTGACGGGCGCGCTTGACCAGGTCACGCCCCAACGGAATGATACCTGTTCCGGCATCGAGAATAATGACGTGTCCACCAGCATTGACTTCGACGCAAGCCGTATTCCCCCCGTAATAGACGGTATCACTGCCTGGTGTCGGGTGGCTGCCGCGTACGCCCCAGAATTTGATAGTCAGGTTTTCGTTCATTTCGGCCTCCTGGCTGGATACGAACTCGCAAGTTTGCTGACTTTTGAACAATGATGTTCATCGTCTTAGTTCCAGTTTCTAACTGTATTATCTGCCAGGCCGGGAATTATCGAAAGGAAACAGGTGACAGAGAATGTGGGAAATATTTCACAATCCAACGGGGAATTTTGTCTCAAAACAAAAGAGCCGATAGGTTATAGAACCTGCCCCCCAACCCAATGGCGAGATGCTCAAGCAGGGTGATGTCCTCAGACAAAAATCGGCAAAATAACAAGCGACCGTCGTTATAGACGGCCGCCTGCCTTGCAGTATGGGATAAAAGAATGCTTTCTCGGCGCTGGTCGATTGACGATTGCCTAGATAACGCCCAGTTTCTTCCCAACCGCCTGGAAAGCCTGCAACCCTTTATCCAGGTCATTCGTTGTATGCGCTGCCGAAATCATAACGCGAATGCGGGCTTTGCCCTGTGGGACAGTGGGATAGCCAATGGCCATGGCAAATACTCCTGCATCAAACAGTTCCCGGCTAAACCGCTGGGCCAGCGGGGCCTCGCCAAGCATGACCGGCGTAATGGGCGTCTCGCTAAAGCCCGTATCGAAGCCCAGATTTTTCATCTCTGCCTTGAAGTATTTGGCGTTGCTCCACAATTGGTCGACCAGTTGGGTCGAATCTTCGAGCAGGTCAATGGCCGCCAGGCAGGCTGCTGCATCTGGCGCGGTGACTGCCGAAGAGAACAGGAAGGGCCGTCCACGCTGGCGAAGCCACTCGATGATGGTCGCGTTCCCGGCCACCACCCCACCCACCACGCCAAATGCTTTGGAGAGCGTGCCAACTTCCACATCGACCCTGCCATGCAGACCGAAATGGTCGACGATGCCGCGTCCACCTTTGCCTAGTACGCCCTCGCCGTGCGCGTCATCCACCATCAGCAAGATGTCATACTTTTTGGCAACCGCGTAAATGTCGGGCAGTGGGGCAATGTCGCCATCCATACTGAAGACGCCGTCGGTCACAATCAATGCGCGGCGGTAGCCGGGCAGATTGGCCTGAATTTGCTGCTCCAACGATTGAACGTCGTTGTGTTCATAGGCGATGATTTTCGCCCCCGAAAGGCGGCAGCCGTCAATGATGCTGGCATGATTCAGCCGGTCGGAGAAAATCACATCTTCTTTGCCCACCAGGGCCGGGATGGTGGCTAAATTGGCCGTGAACCCGCTCTGAAAGGTGATGGCTGCTTCCACGCCCTTGAAGGCTGCCAGTCGCTTTTCCAGTTCGACGTGCAGGGTCATCGTTCCAGCGATGGAGCGTACTGCTGCCGGGCCAACGCCCATTTCGAGGGTTGCTTTTTGGGCGGCGGCTACAAGATTGGGGTGGTTCGCCAGCCCAAGATAGTTGTTGGAGCAAAAATTCAGCACTTTCTTGCCATCCACCACCAGCCATGCGCCTTGTGGTGAGCCAATGGTACGGATGGTGTTATACAATCCGGCCTGCCGAAGGCCGTCGAGTTCCTGAGTAATCCAGTCAATCTTGGACATGCGGTTCTCCTGGGAAAGTGAAGGGGGAAATGGAAATCGGCTTGCTTACTGATTATAGCGAGTTAATCAAAAACGGTCGTCACGTTTTTGGCGTGACAACCGTTCAGGTTCAAAAACGGGTAAAAACAGACCCTTCTACGGTTAAATATGGATTGCCTGCCCTTCGGCTCCGTGCGCGGCTTCCATCAACGCCTCGGAAATCGTCGGATGAGCATGAACGTTGCGAGCAATTTCCGCCGGGGTGAGTTCCATCATCTGCGCCAGGGTAAGTTCGGGCAGCAGCTCGGTCACTTCGGGGCCAATCATCGAAGCACCCAACAGTTCGCCGTATTTTTCATCGACAACCAACTTGACCCATCCGGCGTAATCGCCCAAACCAAGCGCCTTGCCATTGGCCTGGAAGGGGAAGCGCCCAATCTTCACGCTGTAACCGCGTTCTTTGGCCTGGGATTCAGTGAGACCAAATGATGCAATTTGCGGTTGGCAGTAGGTGGCACGCGGCATCATCTCATAGTTAAGTGGGTGAATTTCGTGACCAGCAATTGCCTCGGCGGCCAAAATGCCCATCGCCGAGCCAACATGCGCCAGCATCAGTTTGCCAGTTACGTCGCCAATGGCATAAATGTTCGGCACACTGGTTTGCATTCGTTCATTGATTTCGACAAAGCCGCGCTCCGAAATCTTGACGCCGACTTCTTCCAGGCCCAGTCCTTTGGAATTGGGGCGGAAGCCAATCGCAACCAGGGCCTGCTCGGCCTCGAGAACTTTTTTGCCAAGACCGGTCGAAGCATCACCGTTGGAGGAGACCGTCACCCGCACTCCGCTGTCGGTGGCTTCTACCGCCTCAACTTTGTGGCCCGCCAAAACCTTGATGCCACGCTTCTTGAAGGCTTTCTCCAGTTCGGCAGAAATTTCCTCGTCTTCGAGCGGCACTATGCGCGGCAGCATCTCGACGATGGTTACATCTACCCCGTAGGAACTCCAGACGGTCGAAAATTCCACGCCAATTGCGCCAGAGCCAATCACAATGACGCTTTTGGGTAATTTCTCTTGTAAAATCGCTTGCCAATAGGTGACGACTTTCTCGCCATCCACCTTCCACGCGCCCGGTACAGCCGAGGAAGCGCCGGTTGCGACGATGATGTTTTTGGCGGCGAGTTCTGTCTGTTTGCCATCTTTATCGGTCACGGCAACCGCATTCGGCCCGGTCAATTTGGCAGTCCCCATAAAAACGGTGATGTTGTTTTTCTTCATCAGGAAGCCGATACCCTTCACCAGTCTATCGGATACCTGGCGCGAGCGTTTGACCGCCACGCTGAAATCGAGTTTCAGGTTTTCAAATGAAAATCCAAATTCCTTACCGCGCTCGCGCAGGATGTGGGCAATTTCGGCATTTCGCAGCAGCGCCTTGGAGGGAATACAGCCAACGTTGAGGCACACGCCGCCCAGCCATTGTTTATCAACGATGGCGGTTTTCATCCCAAGCTGCGAAGCGCGGATAGCGGCTACATACCCGCCCGGCCCTGCGCCAATCACAACAACATCGAATTGTTCTGACATAGTTTCTCCTTGTGTTCAAAGCGGGGGTTATCCCCGACGATAAAGTTGATGCTGACCATCCAATTTTACTATGCTCACGTCATGAGGGGCATTGTTTAGATGCGCGAGAGCCTTTCACGTTGCATTCAGGGCAATTTTTTCACGGTATAATTTGGAAATGCTCCCCGATTTGCGGCTTAACGATGTCGTTCGACTGCGCAAGCCACATCCTTGCGGCGGGTACGAATGGACTGTCACGCGCCTGGGGGCAGATATTGGTCTGGAATGCCGCACTTGCGGGCATCGCGTGTTGCTCACCCGCCGTGATTTGGCGCGGCGGATAAAATCCATCCTACCGCGCGAGCAAAGTCAATCCTGCGAATAGCGACCTATTTTTCGGACTGCGTCAACACCGTGCGAATGGGGTAAGGGATGTGAATGTGGTGTTCATCAAACATCCGCTTGATTAACTTCAGCCCGGCATCTTGGGCGGCAAGCAGGCTCATTTTTTCGGTATCCACCCAATAAAACACCGTCAACCTCATTGAAGAATCGCCAAAGTTTTGGAATACTACCTGCGGCGCGGGGTCATCCAGCAAAGCAGGCACTTGTCTGATGGCATCCAGCGTCAGTTTCTGCGCCTGTTCGAGGTCAGAACCAAAAGCTACGCCCACCGACAGTTCCACGCGGCGGTGGACCGAGCGAGTGTAGTTGATGATGGCATGATTCAGGACCTCGGCGTTCGGTACAATCACCGTACGCCCATCGAAGGTGTGAATTTCGGTCGAGCGCAAGTCAATGGCGGTCACCGTGCCCTCAAAACTGGCAACTGCAATGTTGTCGCCAATCCGAAACGGTTTTTGCAACAGAAGCAGCACCCCGGCGGCGAAGTTTTTCATCACATCTTGCAGCGCAAACCCCACGGTAAAGCCCAAAATCCCCAATCCGGCCAGAAAAGCGGTCACATCCGCAAATTGTTGCAGCGCCATGACCGAGCCATAAACGATAATGCTCCAGCGAACGGTTTCTGAAATCAGGCGTTCCGCGCCTGAATTGACTTTGCGCCGCTCCAGAACACGCAACAGCATTCCGCTCACCCATTTGGCCAGGTACAGGCTGACCAGGAAAATGAGCAATGCCACTGCCAATTTGGGCAAGAGCGCGCCCAGCCCGGTCTGCCATTCCACCCATAATTTTTCCAGATTCATCGTCCTATCTCCTGTCGGGGCGTAATCTTATCAGAAATTCCGCTGGGCTCTGGCAGGCGAAAAGGCGCAATGCAGGTCAATTCAGCCTGCCAACCACCGATACAGCACGACGGCAATCAGGCTTACCACCAGGCAAACCGGCAGCACGATAATTAGAAGACCAAACATCATGTTGCGATAAGTGATTTTTTTATAGCGGCCCATTTCCTGCTCAAAGTTCCTGGCAGCCTGGCGCGCCAGGTTATCATCTGACAGGAGATTCAACTTGGCAACAATGGCCCGCAGGCGAGCAATGGCCGCTTCCTCAACCTCGCCGGTACTGTCATGACCAATCAGCGGTACGCAGCGCAGACCGGCTTCGATAAGTACATCACGGTCATCGGGCAAGAATCCGTTCTTGAGCAGGGCGAGTTGCCCCTTGTCATCTTTGGAGGCGAGCAAACCGTGCAAGACTTCCAGGGCTTGCTTTTGTTCATCCACGTTCGGGTGAGATAGGCCGAGCGTGCCGCAATATTCGCACAACGCGCGTTGGAGCGGCGCCCCACACTGTGGACAGGTGATGGGCAGATTGCTCATTGTTTACATCCTTTAGAACAACCACCCGCCCAATAGCGCAGAAGCTACTGTAACGGTGATGTTATCGATATCGCGCTGTGGGAGCGATTCGATAATCGTTGCCATCATTGCAATGATGGTCAGCGGCAACAGATAGATTGTCATAGGCCCGGGAAAGCCCCCCCTGGTCACATAAACCCACAGCACCAGGGCCGAGAGAATCCATCCACCGAAGAAAACACCCAATGAGCCAGCCACCGATTTGGCAGGACTATGAAACAATTTGGGCGACTTAAAACTCCGTCCGACGATATCGGCAATCCCATCTCCGCCGCACATCATCATCAGCGCCACAATTCCGATGGGGGAATTTCTCCAGAACAGGACGGTCATCAGGACAAACATGATGCCGTAATAAAGCGGCCCGCGCAAAATTTCTTTTGGGTCGCCGCTGCGCGACATGGCTTTGACCGAGGCCTCGTCCTTGATAATGCCCAGCCCAATCAGCCCAAATTGCGCAGTAATCAACCCCGGCACGAGAGCAGCCAGGTAGCGGTCGTACCATGCGCCGGGGAACAAGAGCCAGCACAGGACGAAAATTGGGCCAGTGCCGATGTGAATGATTTTGCGGCTTAAGCGGCTTTCTATCCAACCCTGGTGGGCGGCGAAATCCATCATGCGCAGCCAGGCAAGGGCAATGGCTAGCGTAAGCAAAAGAGCAAAGAAGGAGTTCATAGTGGCTCCTTGCAGTAGAAGATTAACAAATAAAGGGCGAGACTTTGAGCAGGATTGAAACCTGTGGGATGGCAAGATTTTGGAACTCGCAATTCGCCAAATATAGCACGATTGTACTATAATCGGCAAAATCCCTGAGGGCTTGCCCAAACAGACCATTTCACCCAGGCAGAATGCTATTTTTCGCTACGCAGTGTCATGGAAAAAACCGCATCTCAACAATTCTTTCTCGGCGTTAAAGATGAGCTGCCCATCCTGGTTGGGGTCGTTCCCTTTGGCATGATATACGGCATTCTGGCGCTGAGCGCTGATTTGAACCCGCTCGATGCGCAGGCCATGTCAGCGGTCATTTTTGCCGGGTCGTCACAATTTATGACTGTGCAATTGATTCGGGAAGCAACCCCCTGGCTTGTCATCGTTCTCACCGGTTTCATCATCAACCTGCGGCACGCGCTTTACAGCGCAACCATAGCTCCCTACGTCAAGCACCTTCCTGGCCGCTAGAAGGCCTTGCTGGCGTACCTGTTAACCGACGAAGCCTTTGCTGTGGCCGCGCTCAACTATCAGCGCGAGGGCGTTACCCGTTTTGGGCACTGGTATTTCCTGGGCGCAGGGCTGGCGCTATGGACTTCATGGCAAGTCAGCACTGCGGTCGGGATTTTTCTCGGCGCGCAAGTGCCAGAAGCGTGGGGGCTCGATTTCACCCTGCCACTGACCTTCATTGCCCTGGTCGTTCCGGCGCTCAAGGACAAAGCCGGGATAGTAACAGCCCTCACGGCCAGCCTGGCCGCGCTCTTGTTTTTTGGGCTGCCTTATAAGTTCGGGTTGATTGCTGCCGCCGCGCTCGCAATTGCCGCCGGGATGTGGATGGAAACGCGCGAATGAACCTGTGGATAGTGATGTTGGTGGTCGGTCTGTTCACCTTCCTGACCCGTTGGTCATTCCTTGCGCTGCTGGAGCGAATTCCCCTGCCTGCTGCTTTCCATCGCGCGCTGCGCTTCGTGCCAATCGCCGTTCTAAGCGCCATCATCGCCCCAGAAATCGGCTATCTGGACAACATGCTCTTTCTTTCTCCACAAAACCCGCGCTTACTGGCAGGTATCGTTGCAACGCTGGTGGCTTATTTCACCAAAAACGTGGTCTGGACGATTGTAGCCGGAATGATGTTTTTTTGGGTTTTGGAATTCTGGTTGTCCTCTGTTGCAAAATAAAAAATCCCCATCAGGCGGGGATTTTTTGCGCTACTTGAGACCCAACACTTCGTACACCGGGATGGCTTCACGTTTGCCTTTGACGGTCATTGGCTCCATTTGAAGCACGTTAATCTGGTCTTTCACCCGCAGGTAGGCATCATGGCTGATGACAATCTGATTCTTTCCTGCGTTTTCCTGCAATCGTTTCGTGGTATTAACGCTGTCGCCAATTGCGGTGTATTCCAGTCGTTTTTCAGTGCCAATCAGACCTAACACCGCGTCTCCATAGTGAATTCCGACCCCAAAGGCCAGGTGGGCTTCGGGCGGCAGAGTAGCGTGCAGTTCGGCTACCCGGTCGCGGAGTTTAAGCGCGGCGCGTACGGCACGCAAGGTATGGTCGGGTTGGGGAATGGGAGCGTTAAACCAGGCCATGACCGCATCACCGAGGAATTTATCTACCGTGCCTTCCTCATCCAGCACTGTCTCGGCCCCAGCAGCCAGGTAGCGGTTCAAAACCGAGACCAACTGCTCGGGCGAGAGTGTTTCACTAAAGCTGGTAAACCCGCGAATATCAGCAAACAGGACCGTGATATCGACGCGTTTGCCGCCTAATGCCAGGCTGTTGGGGTCGAGCTGCTGAATGACCGCGGGCGAAACCATGCGCTCGAAGAGTTTGCGCTGGGCTTCCAGGCGTTTGCGTTCGGTCAGGTCATCTAATACGATGGCTATGCCCTGGGTGGTCTGGTCAGCGTCCTTAAGCGGAGAGAGATTGAAGCGCCAGGCTACCGGACCGCGTTGCGGCAGGGTATGGCTGATTTCCAAATCGGCGATGGGCGTATCGGTATTGCGAACAGCGGCTACCTGTGGAATGAGATCGGCGGCAATGGATGGCAGGATTTCGTTGATTTTTCGTCCCAAAATTTGAGGGATCGTTTGTCCGAGGATGTTTTCAGCGGCACGGTTGCACAGAATGACTTTGTCTTCGATATCCGCCGTGATAACGCCACTGGCGATGGATGCGAAAATATTATCCATCATATTCTTTAGCTCGGTCACTTCGGCCAGAGTGCGGCGCAGCGATGCAAACAGACGAGCGTTGTCAATGGCGATAGCGGCCTGATTAGCAAAGGCCCCCAGCAGGTCGCGTTCCGTTTCGGTGAAAATGCCGGTGCGAATACGATTATCAGTATAGATAACCCCAATCAGTTCATTCTTGACCTTGAGTGGAACGCACAAAATGGAGCGCAGATTGAAGGCAATGATGCTTTCCTGACCACCGAAGCGCGGGTCCTCCTGCGCATTGGTGGTCAGGATGGCTTCGCCGCTATCGATGACGCGCTGGATGACCGTACGGCTGACCGCATATTCGCTCTCGTTAAGCGATTCCTGCTCCCAATTGCGCGCAATACGAGTGGACATCTGCCCGGAATCGTCTCGTAACATGAGAAAGCCTCGTTCGGCTCCGGTCAGTTTGATGATGTTGTCCATCACAATGCGCAACACCTGGTCGAGTTCAAGCGAGGAATTAATCACCTGTCCAATTTCAGTGAGCGCCAACAGGTTTTTGCGCTCTTCAGCAAAGGCCGCGACCTCTTGCGCCAGCCGGTAGAGTCGGCTTTCGAGATGCGACAGGTCTTCCAGGGTGGTAGGCGGCAGGCTGTTGCGCACGGGCAAGATGGAGGAACGAATTTGTCCAGCAGTCTGGCTGAGGGCTTTAATTTGTACGTCTACACTGATAGGGGTTGAATCGCTCATAATCGCTGTTCTCCATGGGTAAAGCTTCGCCGTACAAGCGCGCGCAGGGCCTGATAACGGATAACCCAGGCGGCGCGCATGGCTGCTGCCGGATTGACAGGCTCAGGCGTGTAAAGTGTTTTTTCGTGCGCCGTCACTAAAACGTCGATTTCTTCCGCAACATCCGGGATAAATTTCTTGAGCAAAGTGGCCCTTTCTAAGGCAGTCACATCCTGCGACTGCGGCTTACCCAGCCAAGCCAGAGATTGGTTAATGGCGTGGAAAGCACGTTCGACGGCGGTCACTTCACTCCATCTTACCCAATTTTCCAGCCATTGCGGCGTATTAAGATGATAGCGAATGTAGATTTTCTGAATCGCATGCGGTAGCCTCTGTGAAAAATGCGAGCGTCGCTCTAACCGCCAGGTAACAACCGCCGCGCCTGACAAAATAACCGTCAAAATTATAACCCACAGCCACTGCGATTGCAGTGGGAATATAGGATTTGTGGATTCGTTTCCCCCTTGGGGTGACGCAACGTCAACAGGCAACAGGGGGTCTTCCAGGTCAGGGTGATTATTAACATCCCT
Source organism: Anaerolineales bacterium (assembly GCA_034434535.1). Lineage (GTDB taxonomy): Bacteria > Chloroflexota > Anaerolineae > Anaerolineales > Villigracilaceae > UBA5195. The sequence continues at coordinate 25,055 of DAOTZC010000003.1, forward strand.
CAGACGCAATAATTCTTCATCCTCGACATCGGCCCGTTCTTCACCGCTCGGCCGGTAGATAATATCCAGGCTGGTGGTAGGTTCAAATTCGACCCAGCCAATGCCGGAGAAATAGACTTCTGGCCAGGCATGAGCATCTTTTGCCTTCACCTGGTAGTACCCGCCCGATTGATAATCTCCAGCGGCGTATCCCACCACCATGCGGGCGGGAATGCCTGCCGCGCGTAATAAAAGCACCTCTGCACTGGCATAATAATTGCAAAATCCGCTTTTCCAGGTGAACAAGAACCAGTCTACCGGGTCCACTCCAACAGGCGGGGCAGGAACTTCCAGACTGTATGCCATTTCAGTTCGCAAATAATTATTAATAGCGATGGTCTTGTCATAATTGTTTTCATAACCGCTGGTCAAACGGTCTGCCAGGCGGCGCATATCGTCCGAGAGGGTTTCGGGCAATTGCAAATAGTGTTCTACCACCCAATCTGGATAAGACGCCGGCGCAGCGCGAAGTTCTTTGATGGTGGGGTCTGAAAGCGCTGCGCGCAATTGATATTGGTCACCTTTGACAATAGGGGTCGAAGCCGACCAACTCAGCACATCGTACGCTTTCTCAAAACGTGGATTGGCCTGGATGGTACCAGAACGACTCACCCATAACGGGTAGCCCGGCGTCGCCAGCAGGGAGGAGGGGCTCGATTGCCAGTTGAAAACAAAATCGACAGTCCCATCGGCAGGAATCCCTGCATCCATCAATTCATCACTTTCAGGAGAAAACGGAATCAATTTGCTGTCAGAAATCGTCCAGCGCCCGTTTTGATATGTATCATAGACCCGCACGCGCCAATAAAGCCTGACGGTGGTAAATTCAGATGGCCTGACCATAAAAATTGCTGTATCCCCCTGTTGGGCATTTTGCCCCAGGCTCATTGTGCTCCCATAGAGCTCGCCAGGAACAAACGATGTACCACCTTGCAAAGAGGCAAGCAGGTCATCAAGCCGCCCGCGTGTTTTCTCAAAGGGCTGGTTCATTTCCTTCCACATACGCGCCACGGCTGGGATAGCCGCCGCCGGGGTGGGCGCTGACCAGGCCAGGAAGATAACCAACCCTACGGCCAGAACCAGACCACGCATGATGTCAAAGACAGGCTCGTCTCCAGCAAAAATGCGCTTTTTTTGCCAACGTCGACGGTTTTCGATAAAATTCAATCGTCCAACCAGCATCATGGCCAGCGCAAAGAAAACCCCCACTATCCAGATACGCCCGGTCTGGGCAGAATCGTAGTATTGCACCACCAGCAACGGCAGCATTGAGGGAACAATCGCGCCAAACACATTCAATCGCCGGCTGACTTGATAGCCGCTTAACACTCCAATAAACCAAAACAAAATACTCATCAGAGAAACGAAAAAAAGCGAATCTGTGACCGGTTCGCTGCGCCATACCGCAATATTTGCCGCAAACAGGCGACCAACCAGGCTGGCCAACTGCCCAATCATGGTTTTTTCGCCCTGAATTAATCCGACCAGGGCCCATGGAAGTATCATGACACTGTAGCCAGCTATCAACCAGTTCATGGCGGACTTTTGGAATTTGCTGACCCCAAGCGCAAGCCCCAAGATTGTTCCCAGGACAGAAATGCCTTCCACGCTCCATAATCCGATGGTCCAGCCAGTCATGGACAACCGCATGGCCGCTACGTAAACCAACAGGACAACCAGAACTGCAACAGACCAATCCCAGGTGCGAAGATGATTTGTATTCATTACTACTGAGTGTACAATATTGGGGTCTGTCTCGTCAATTCAAAAATTCAAACATCGCAGGAGGTACGCCATGGATGCACTCATTCAGTATGGAATCACATTTGCCCTCTGGTTTCAGGGGCTGGGGGGGTGGCTTGAATTCCCCATGAAAGGAGTCACGTTTCTTGGTTCTGAAGAATTCTTCCTGTTGGTCTTGCCCATCATCTACTGGTGTATTGATGCCCGGATAGGACTGCGGATGGGAGTCATTCTACTTTTGAACGGCGCCTTAAACAGCATTTTGAAACTGGCATTTTTCGGGCCGCGTCCATATTGGGTCAATCCACAAATCAAAGCCCTGGTCTCAGAGACTTCGTTTGGTGTTCCATCAGGCCATGCGCAAGTCGCCACGGGCTTGTGGGGAATGCTGGCCGCGCAGGTCAGACGTCCCTGGGTTTGGGGAGTGGCAATCTTTCTCATTCTGATGATTGGTATCTCGCGGCTATATTTGGGAGCGCATTTCCTGCATGATGTCTTACTCGGCTGGCTATTTGGCGCGCTGGTGCTTTGGGCGGTGCTAAGGCTGTGGAACTCAACCGCCAAGTGGGTTCAGACAAAATCGACCGGCCAACAAGTGGGAATGGCGTTCCTGCTTTCAGCGTTCCTATTAATTGGCGGGGCAATTGCCTTTGGCGCTGCACGCAACACCGCTCTACCGCCAGACTGGACGGCCAACGCCCTGGCTGCTGGGGCGCATGAGACGCCTGACCCCGTCAGCCTCAACAGTGTTATCACTTCATCGGCTACCCTGTTTGGCCTGCTGGCCGGGCTGGCCTGGATACAACCGCGAGGCGGGTTCAACGCGGGCGGGAACATAATTTCACGCATACTGCGATTTATCGTTGGGCTAGCAGGCGTAGCCATTCTTTGGTATGGCCTGGGCGCTATTTTTCCACGCGGCGAAGACATTGCGTCATACCTTTTGCGTTACTTACGCTATGCCCTGCTTGGCGGCTGGATAAGCGCTGGCGGCCCTTGGGCTTTTATCCGCCTCCATCTGGCAACTTCCGCCCGTTCCATCATAAAAAAATAAGGCGCAAAAAAGGGCGTCCCCGCTGGAGGACGCCCTTTTCGTTTTGGGAATTACTTGCGATTCATTGCATCCATGACGGCAATCGCAGCCACTTCTACAATGTCATTGACTTCATCACCCGTTTGCAGAACATGGATGGGAGCCCCCATTCCAAGCAAAATGGGGCCAATGGCTTTGGCGTTCCCTAATCGCGCCAACAATTTGTAGGCAATATTAGCGCTTTCAAGCGAGGGAAAGACCAGCACGTTGGCATCCTTGACTGCGCTGAACGGGAAGCGTTGTTCGATGATGTCGGCCACAACCGCAGTATCGGCTTGCATCTCGCCATCGAATACGAAGTCGGGGCAGCGAGAACGGGTAAGTTCCAGGGCTTTACGCACTTTGGCCGTAAACGGGTGAGAAGTGGAGCCAAAATTTGAGAAAGACAGGAAGGCCACGCGCGGCTCAATTTCGAGCTGGCGAGCAAAATTGGCGGCCAGACAGGCAATCTGTGCCAGGTCTTCGGGGCTGGGGTCAATGTTAACCGTGGCGTCCGTAAACAAATAGGTCTTGTCGCCCACGACCATAATATAGACCCCGGCAACACAGGAAATTCCGGGAGCGGTGTGATGAATTTGTAGCGCCGGGCGGATGACCTCAGGATATTCATAGGTCAGGCCAGAAACAAAGGCATCTGCATCCCCCATCTTGACCATCATCGGGCCCAAAATGTTTGGCTCGGTGATGTGTTTGCGCGCCTGAGACAAGGTCAGGCCCTTGCGCTGGCGCAATTCGTAGTAAGCCTGGGCGTATTTTTCCTGCTTATCAAGACGAACCGGGTCTATCACTTCAGGGGTAAAGTGCAGACTGAGCAACTTAATTTTTTCGTTAATAATATCGGGGCGGCCAATAAGGATGGGATGGGCAATGCCTTCGTCAACCACCTGAGCCGCCGCGCGAATAATCTTGGTCTCTTCGCCTTCGCCAAAGACCAGGCGCTTGGCGGCTTTGCTGGCGCGCGCCTTATTCATGATGAAATAGCGCACGCGCTGTCCCATACCCTGGCGGAAGGCCAATTGTTCGCGGTATTCATCCAGGTCAATTTTCCGGCGCGCTACGCCGGTTTCTATGGCGGCTTGCGCCACTGCGGGCGATTCCCAGAGCAAGACGCGCGGGTCAAGCGGCTTGGGAATGATGTAGTCATCGCCAAATTTCATGCTCTCAACGCCATAAGCGCGCAAAACCGAATCGGGAACATCCTCCTTCGTCAGTTTGTAAAGGGCTTGCGAGGCCGCAAATTTCATTTCCTCGTTAATGGCTCTGGCGCGCACATCCAGCGCGCCGCGGAAAATGAAGGGGAAGCCCAGGACGTTGTTAACCTGATTGGGATAATCAGAGCGGCCAGTAGCAACAATCGAATCTGGACGGGCCTCTTTAGCGACTTCATACCGAATTTCAGGGTCAGGATTGGCCATGGCGAAAATAATTGGGCGCTCGGCCATCGTTTTGACCATTTCAGGAGTCAGCACATTCGCGACAGAAAGCCCATAAAAAACATCTGCCCCGCGAATAGCATCGGCCAGGGTACGATGTCCTTTATCTTCAACCGCCAGTTTCTCTTTATACTTGTTCATTCCCTCCGCGCGGCCTTTGTAGACCACGCCTTTGCTATCGCACAGCATGATATTTTCGCGCTTAACACCCCAACGAATGGCGAGTTCAGCGCAGGATATGGCGGATGCGCCAGCCCCAGAGATGACAACCCGAATTTCGTCATGCTTTTTGCCGACCAGTTCGAGCGCACTCGCCAGCCCGGCCGAGGAGATGATGGCTGTTCCATGCTGGTCGTCATGGAAGACTGGAATATCAAGCATTCCCTTCAAAGTCTCTTCGATGTAGAAACATTCGGGCGCTTTAATATCTTCTAGATTGATACCGCCAAACGTGGGGGCAATTGCAGCCACCACTTTGATGATTTCATCCGGGTCATGCGAATTTACTTCAATATCGAATACATCTACATCTGCGAATTTCTTAAACAAGACGCCCTTTCCCTCCATCACCGGCTTGCTGGCCAACGCGCCCCGGTCTCCCAGGCCAAGAATGGCGGTGCCGTTCGAGATGACAGCGACCAGGTTTCCTTTCGAGGTATATTCGTAGGCCAGGTCGAGGTCTTTTTCGATTTCCAGCACCGGATGTGCTACCCCCGGTGAATAAGCCAGGCTCAAATCGCGCTGGGTGTCCATTGGCTTGGTGGGAACGATTGCGACCTTGCCCGGTTTGCCCTTTAAACGGTGATACTCCAGGGCATCTTCACGCGTGACAGTCAATTTAGCCATCAAAAACCTCCTTTGAATTTTGATTACGGTTCATTATGGCACAGGTTTTAGCTTGAAAACAGTTCTTTTTGTCACCTGATACTACGATTCTTGCCAGTTCTTCTCTGCAATCATTTTGTATTTGAATAGATGAACAAAAAAGATGGTCATTTGTTAACATTCCAAGTATAATTATTAAAACTTGTTAATTCGAGTGCCGCCTGACAGTTTGCGGCCACGTTGTTTGTACTGCCTGGATATGATATAGGTCTGCCCGCTCCAGATTTGCGGGCGTTTCAGAAGTCAACCCATCCATTGGTCTGTTAGTGTTTTTCACAGGACGGGACGATATTCGAGGAACCGATTTCATAAAATAACTGTTGGTGGGGTGGCATTGCCACTCATCTCAGTATACCTTCTTCTCTCCACATCTACACCGTGAGGGAAGAACATCTCTCCAGGTATATGTTCACAGCCGTGGCTTGCTCAGGCAGGTCGACGGTTGTGTGTTTTAATGCCAAAGATTACGGCAATAGAAGTTCAGAAAAAAAATCCAAACCGGGTCAGTATTTACCTGGATGAGAAATTCGCTTTTGGATTGTCCCGCATTGTAGCTGCCTGGTTAAGAGTGGGACAAGAATTGAGCGAAGAAAAAGTTGCTGCGCTTCGACAAGAAGACACGCGCGAAATATCCATCCAGAAGGCCTTGCGGTTCTTGGGGTATCGCGCCCGCTCGGTGCGCGAGGTCCGTAATTATTTGCAAAAACACGAAATTCCTGAAGCAGTGATTGAACTGACGCTCAAGCGCCTTCAGGAGACTAACCTGTTGAACGACCAGGAATTTGCTCAGGCATGGGTGGAAAACCGCGCTACTTTTCGCCCACGTTCTCGTCGCGCGCTGGCAATGGAGTTGCGCCACAAAGGTCTCACGGACGAACTTATCCAACAAACGCTGGAGCAAACCGTCGATGAAGATTCGTTGGCGCGTGAGGCAGCCCGGAAATACCTGCGCAAAGCGCAAGGATTGGATTGGCCTGATTTCCGCAACAAATTGGGTGGATTTCTAGGCCGGCGAGGCTTCTCGAATGATGTAATCGCGCCAGTTTTGCGCGACCTATGGGCAGAAATGCGGCCAAATCTTGCCCCGAGGCACAAAGAAGACAAGATAAACCCTATTGAACCTATTGAAAATGAAAAAGAGGAATAAGAAAAATGGACGGCCTGATTATTTTCGTTCTCGAAGTTCTGACTTTGGGCGCAGGCTTCGCTGCGGGCTATTTCCTCAACCGTTATCGGGTTGAAAAACAACGACGCGAAGAGCAGGCAAAAGCCCAGGGTATCATCCAGGAAGCAATCGATAAGGCCAACAAAATCGAACTGGATGCCCGCGCCAAAGCGTTAAAAATTGTGCAAGATGGCGAAAAAGACATCAACCAACGGCGCAATGAACTAAACCGTGAGATAGAACGGCTTGACCGCCGCCGCAGTGAACTGGATGGACGCGCAGAGCGGCTGGAGCAGCGTGAGCAAAACCTGAACAAACGACAAAGCAACATCGACCGGCGCGCGAACGAGGTGGACAAAATTCACGCCCAGCAGATGGAAAAGCTTCAGGAAATTGCAGAAATGAGCCGGGATGATGCCCGCAAAATCTTACTGGATGAGGTTGAAAAGGAGGCGCGCGGCGATATGGCGCGCATCATCCGACAGGTGGAGGCAGAAGCGCGCGAAGAAGGCGAAAAACGCGCTCGTAAATTGATTGCCGATGCTATTCAACGCGTGGCATCGGAGCATGTATCTGAAGTAACTTCCGCTGTTGTGACCCTTCCCAATGAGGAAATGAAAGGCCGAATTGTAGGTCGCAATGGGCGCAACATTCGCGCCTTTGAACAGGCCGCCGGAGTAGATGTGATTGTGGACGATACCCCCGAAGCAGTAACCATCTCCTGCTTTGACTCGGTTCGCCGCGAGGTGGCCCGCCGCGCTTTGACTCGACTGACTCTCGATGGGCGCATCCACCCTGCGCACATCGAAAAAATCATTGAAGATGAAACCAAAGCCGTACAAAAAATCATCGCCGAGGCTGGTGAGCAAGCCGCCTTTGATGCTGGTATCGCCGGGTTGCATCCCGAAGTGTTGCGCATGATGGGACGCTTAAAGTTTCGCACTTCGTATGGGCAAAATCAACTGGCTCATGCGGTGGAAGTGGCAAAACTGGCCGGAATCCTGGCCGCCGAGCTGGGCGCAAATGTGGAATGGGCCAAGCAGGGCGGCTTTTTGCATGACATTGGCAAAGCAATGGACCACAACCAGGAAGGCACGCACGCCAGTTTGGGCGCGGAGTTTTGTAAACGATATGGAGTACATCCGGTAGTCGTCAACGCAATTGCTTCTCATCACCACGAAGTTGAACAGGAAACTATTGAGGCAGTGATTGCTGAGTCTGCGGATGCTATTTCTGGAGCGCGTCCTGGCGCGCGACGCGAAGACCTGGAAGCCTATATTAAGCGCATCCGCACACTGGAAGATATGGCGACATCCTTCTCGGGCGTTTCTCAGGCTTTTGCCATTCAGGCTGGCCGAGAAGTGCGCATCATCGTTCGCCCCGAGGAAATTGACGACCTGGCCTCTACCCGCCTGGCGCGCGATATTGCCAAGAAAATCGAAGAGACCATGCAATACCCTGGTCAGATTAAGGTGACGGTCATCCGAGAAACGCGGGCAGTAGATTATGCGAAGTAACCCAAGAAAATAAGCAATAGATAAATACAAGAAGGCCAGTGTCCAAAAAACGCTGGCCTTCTTGTCCGTCCCTTTCAATCTGCTTATTCTGGCTGGGGAAGGGTCATGCTGGGCGTCATGCCATTGCTGAAAATCAGGTTTGGAAAGACTCCTTCGGGCGTGAATATCAGTTTGTCCGTGTCTTTGATAGCAGAGGCATTCGCCAGAGCAATTTGCAGAGCCAAATATTGTGGGTTTTGGGCATATAAATCGGCCAGGGCAATTTCTTTGGCCAGGTCAACTTTGGCTTGCTCAGCCGCCACTTGCTGTTGAACTTTGGCCAATTCCAATTGCGCCTGAGCGTTAATCTTTTCTTGCTCAATAACCGCCAACTCGGCTTCAAGCTGCTGTTGTTTCAGCTGTTGGAGCGTCACTTGTTGGCGGGCTTCTTCCTGTAATTTCGACTGTTCGACCATAATGCGGCCTTCTTCGACAGCCTGCTGGGCCGAGGCTTCTTGCTTGGCCTTTTCAACATCCTGCTTGGCCTTTTCGGTCGCCAGCCGGCTTTGCACAATGGCATCGAGCGCGGCCTGCACCTCAGGTGAAATGATTACTTGTGGCACTGCCACATTGCGGACTTCCAGGCCAAGTGGTTCCGTTAAAGCGCTCATCTCTTCGTCAATGCAAGTGCGCAATGCATCACGGGCCGAGCCAATGACTGCTTCATCAAACTTCTTATCACCCACGCAGACTTTCATAGCCTGGTTGGTAAAAGCCTGCATTCTATTGCGCAACGCATCATCATCAAGGTACAGGCTTTTGTAGCGCGAGTAATTGGCGGAAACGATATCAGCCTGGGTCGGGCGAAATACATCGGCAGTAACTTGCAACCCAATCCGTTGTTTATCGGAAGTAATCAATTCCTGGTCTTCAACAGTAATGGCAACAGCACTGGTCTTAATCTTGACCAACTGCACAAACAGGCCAAAATCATAAGCAATGCCAGGCTGGGCAATGCCAGTAATTTGTCCGGCTTTGATTTTTATGCCGACCTCATCATTTTCGATGACCTGAAAATACCAAAATGCGCGCAATAAAATAAAAAAAACAACCAGCGCAATCAGGATGAGAAAGGCAGAAATTAGCCATTTGGGGAACTGCAACGTTGTTTTATTCATTTGTATCTCCTTTAAATTTTTGATGATAGATTCTACGCGGTTTGAAAAGAAAAGTCTTATGACCGTCTTATTAGGGCAAGCCGCCAAGATAAGACGCCAAGCGTCTTCTGGATGCATTTTTTGTCGTTGTCCATTCCACAGGCCAGGGCAGACAGCGCACGTTATCAATACTCCTGGACGAATGGGTTGGAAACCTTTTCCTCGCCCACAGTGGTTTCGGGGCCATGCCCAGAGAGCAGTCTCGTTTCGTCAGGCAGAGTGTAGACCTGGGAGCGGATGCTGTGAACCAGGCTCTCCCAACTGCCTCCAGGAAAGTCGGTGCGGCCTACGCCCCCGGCGAAAATCAGGTCGCCGCAAAAGCAGACTCGCTCTGCTGCGCAATAGAAAACAACATGTCCAGGGGTATGACCAGGGGCGTGGCGCACTTGAAAGATGTTAGAGCCAAGTTGTAGCCTTTGACCATGCGTAAAGTCGATGGATGGCTCCGGGCCAGGGTCAATCTGGAAGCCAAACATGCGTCCGCCGCCGCCCGCCCGCCACAGAACGTGGTCAGCCGGATGCAGGGCTACCAGCGGCAATGGGTTGAGGGCGTCGGCAATGGCCGCGGCCCCGCCGATATGGTCGAAGTGGGCGTGGGTGTACCAGAGATGTCCAATTCTCCAGCCGCGTTTTTGGGCTTCCGCCAGGATAAGACGTCCGTCCCACGAGGGGTCAATCACCGCTGCTTCGCTCGTCTGCGGGTCGGCGATTAAGTATGCATTGGTCTGCGCCGGACCAAGGGTGAAGGAAATAATCTCAAGCATGGTTTTCCTTTCGAGGCAAAAACAGATAACTGACGACCATGGAGACAAGAATCAGCCCAATTGCCAGGGGGTAAATAAAGTCAGGCGCCCAATCAAACAGCAGGCCAGCCAGCGGAGGGGTCAGAATAAAGACAATCGCGTTGACCGTCTCCATCGTACCGTAAGTCAATCCCATTTGTGAATCATGGACCAGGTCACGAGCCTGCGCCATCGCCATGGGGCGCGCGGCGCGGAAACCTCCTAATAAGACATAGCCAAGCGCAAAAACTGGCAGGCTGGCACCCTGCCAAATGGAAATGGCAAACAGCCCGACCAGCGCCTGCGCAACGAGAAAACCCCGGCGCGGATTGATGCGACTGAGCAGAAGCGCCATGAAAGCATTGCCAAACGCGCCTGCCGTAAAAACGATGCCTGTTTGGCTGAGGGAAAGACCGCGCACGCTCTCCAGAAAATTGGGAGTGAGCGGAACAGCCAGGTACATGGCAAACACAGCAAATGCTAAAACGAGCAGAAACACGAGAAACTGCCGATTTTTGCGCAGACTCAACGGAGGAGTGGATGGGTCATGATGGTTAATCGGCTGGGTCGAAATCAGGACAATCAACAGAGTGGAAACCAAAAAAAGGACAGCAGCGACCAGAAAACTGGCGCGCATCCCGAATTGTTCGCCAATCCAGCCTCCGGTGACCGGGCCAAAGACCATGCCAGCATTGAAGGCAACGGTGGTTAACGAAAGCGCCATTCCAACCGACCATTTGCCGCGCGCGGCAGTGACGTAACTACTCAATGGAGAGGAGACGAAAGCGGTCAGGCCATAGAGAAACAGCCCGGTCAGGAAGAGCGGCAGGGCAACGCCAAACCCCATCAGAACGGTGGCGATGAGTCCCGCCAGCCAGGCGGCAATGAGCAGCGGACGGCGTCCAAAACGGTCAGAAAGCCGTCCGGCAGGAATGTGCGTGAGCGCCATCGAAAAACCGAAAATGCCCAGCACCAGCCCGATTTGCGATTTAGTCAGGTGAAACTGGTTATCGAGATAAATCGGAACAAAGTTAAAGAACATTCCTTCGCCAAATCCCCAGAGCAAAAGGGCGGAGGCGACAAATAAGAGGCTACGATTCAATGAGTTGCTCCAGTAGGATATTTCAGAGAATGGTCATTCCTGCAGGAAAACCTGATAGATACTTTTACTGTTGCGCTACGCTTGCAGGCTATGAATAAATTCGGCGGCGGCTCGGAAGACCATCTCGCGTTGCGAGTCACGAGTCAAGACATGGCCAGAGCCGGAAATAAGCCGCTTTTCTTTGCGCTTCGAGCCGAGGTGATTATAAATGTAATCCATGCTGGCTTCACTGCCCAACGGCAGGTAAAGATCGTCTTTGGAGTAAACGAGCAAGGCCGGGACAGTGACCTGAGGCAGAGCAGCGCGCATTACAGTGAGCAATTTGTTCAATTCGCCAATTGAGCGGAGGGGGTTTTGCGGATACGAAACATGGTCTTTCCAGGCCTGTTGGTCGAACCAGCCTGTGCCAGGAGGGTCGCTGCTTTTGGGCAGATAGGGCTGAAATTTGCTCAACCATTCGGTATAGTTCAGCCGCCAATCGGGAGGCAGGGCGTAGGGGGTTGCCATGGCAATTACGCCTGCCACAGGCAATTGCGCCGCCATCGTCAGGCAAAGCACGCCGCCCATCGAAAGCCCGGCCAGCACGATGCGCTCCGCCGCGCCGGAGAGCAGAGCATAGCCATCTTCGACCGACGCCAGCCAATCGGTGTAGTTGGCGCGAATCATATCCTCGGGACGGGTGGCATGACCGGCCAGGCGAATGCCCAGGCAGGAGAATCCATGCTCGCGATTCAGGGCTTCGCCCATCCAGCGCATTTCTTTGGGCGCGCCGGTGAAGCCATGAACGAGCAGGACGCCGGTTTTGGCAGAGCCCGGGAAAAAAAACGGTTCCGCCGTAGGGATGAGGTAAGTCATGGAAACAGTCTCCGGGCTTTGACCTCGGCCACTGCATCGGGTCGGTAACGGTAGAGCCGGGCAGGGCGGCCTTCGCCGCGCATACGGCGGCGGTTGGTTTCTTCGATGATTCCGGCTTGCAGGATGCGGCGGCGGAAGTTGCGCTTGTCCAATGTTTCTCCCAGAATGACTTCGTAGGTGTGTTGTAATTCGCTGAGGGTAAATTCTTCCGAGAGGAGTTCGAAGCCCACCGCGCTGTATTCCAGCTTGTAGCGAAGCCGCCGCAGGGCATAAGCGAGGATTTCGGCATGGTTGTCTGCAAGCGGGGGCAGGTCATCTACCCGAAACCAGCGAAATTCGCCGCTGGCTTCGCGGCGCGCATCAGCAGGGACGAGCGCGAAATACACGACACTGACCGCCTGTTTTCCTGCTTCGCTTCCCCCGCTATAGGTGTACAACTGTTCCAGGTACACTTCAGGGTGATTTAATTGCTGATGAAAGGCACGCAGAGCGCAGGCTTCCAGCGATTCGGCTTTGCCGAGCGGTTGACCGGGCAGACTCCAGCGCTTCGTTACGCCAGGCGCAAGCAATACGCGCAGCGATTCTTCGCGCAGGCTGAAGATGACAACATGGATATTCACCAAACAACTGCTCACGGATTGATGAGGGTGTGATAAGCAAGGAATAAGGTGACAATCACCTTAAGCGTGACAGTCACCTTATTTCAACCAAAAAGCAGAAAATTTCGCAGGTTTGAATGCTACACCTGCTCAAAGCGCGAAACCGGTACCACAAACACCGTCGCCCGTTTCTGGTCGGCGCCGGGGGTGGTGTTAGCGCGCAATAAGGCAATAGCCGCATCCACATGGTCATCATCGACGCCAATTAACAGGGTGGTGCTGCCCTTGCGAAAAAAGCCACCCGTGGATGCCACGCGCGTCACGCGGAAACTTTCGGAGGTGAGCGACTGGACGGCGTTTTCTACGTCATCATCTTTCAGAATCGCAATGATAAGTTTCATGGCTAAAACTCCTCAAAACGCTCAACTGGCAAGGTAAATATAGTGGCGCCGCCCACAGTCACCGGCACAGGGGTGGGCATGGGAAGGGGAGAACCCTCCAACGGAATAGCGAGATACTCAATGCGTTGGCGGCAGGATGCCTGAAGGGCTTTGATAACCTTTTCTTCCATGCCGTCAGGCAGGCCAATCAAGACGGTTGCATTACGACGCCCCAGGAAACCTCCTGCGCTGGCGAGATGCACAATCGGTATATTCAGTTGTCCGAGCGTGCGCATCGCCAGGTCAATGTCCTGTTCCTGGATGACCGTCGTCATGAGCGCATGGATTTTGCTGGATTCGGGCATAAACACTCCTTACCCTCCGGTGACAAACGCATCGGTGGGGTCTTGCAAGATGACCGGCTGGCCATTGGGAAAGATGATTTCCGTCTGGCCCATCTGGCGCGTGACCGTCAGGCCTCTATATTTTACCGTAACCGGCCAGGGGAAAGGGTTTTCTCCACGCAACAAAACCTGGGTGGTCGAAAGAATCTCAACGCCCAAGGTACGCAGGAAAAGGCCAATGGGGGCCAAGCCGTGCAAAGCATTTCGCTCTCCCTGTCCGGCGCCCGTTTCAGCGTGATAAGTGCGGTAAAAAGCATGCGAGCGTTTAAGATTCTGGATGACTGCCGACATGAGATGGGCCGTCAGGCGGGCGGCCTCGCGGCGATAGCCATACTCCAGGAGGCCCTCGCCAATCAGCTGATTCCAGGGCAGGTGAACGCCCAAACTGACGGGGTCGGCATCACGAATGAACAGACGCGGCAAGGCCGGAATACCGTAGGGATGGTCGAAATGCTCGGCGGAGAGAATGGTGCGAAAGACCAGCGCATGGGCTTCATGCTGGTTGGGGATGCGCGCCCAGAGCGGCAGTAACAGCGTATGGTCAGCGATGGTCAAATCGACCGTCTGGATACTGACCCGGTCACGGCGACTTAGCCCCTCAAACTCAAATTTTCCCAGCGAAGTGTATACTTTTTCGGTGGTGGCAACCGCTCCGCTGGCACTGAAGGCGAAATCACGCGCATCCAGCACCTCGAACTGGGGCCTGTCATTTAACTCGCCAGTGATGGTCACGCGTGGGCGTTTGAGCGCTTCGCCCTGGCCAAAGATGCGAATGACCAGGCGTACCGGCTGTTTGAATTCTTTTTGAATTTCAATTTCAGGAGCGGCCTGCCGCTCGCTCAGGGTTTTGCCTGCCAGGCTCAGGTGAGTATCGCGGTCCGTGTAATGATAGAGCGCCGCATCAGCATCCCAGCAAGATTGGACGCCGCGGCGCAACACTTCAGCCTGGGCTTTAAGCGTAATCGTGTCGGAGGAACGTCCCAGGAGTTCGGCAATTTGAATCAGACAATGTGCTTCGCGGTAAAGCGCAGCGGAGAGGGCCGGGCTTTGCACGGTGGTGATGTCTACACCCTGCGCCCAGGCATGCCAGCCTTCAAACAAGGGATTTTCCTCGAAGCCGGTCTGAAGTTGATGCTGCCACTCAGGCAGGCCATTCCGGTCGTGGTCACGGATTGGCGAGAACCAGTTCCAAAAGTACGCAGCCAGCGCCGGGTAAACCGCGGAGAGGAAATCCACATCGCGCCCGCTGCATGAAAGTTTCCAGGCCAGACTGGCAAGATAGGGGGCGGCCAGGAAGCGTTCACGCTGACCGGCCAAACCAGGTTTGTTGTCAATCGCGCCATCGTGAGGGTCTTGCACCGCAATAAAATTTCGCAACACTTCGCGCGTCAGTTCGGCATTGCAAGGCAGCAGGCTGGCAAGATAATAAGACTCAAAAGGCGATTGACCGCTCCAGAAATACTGATAATCGCTGCCATTCCCCAGGCGCGAATATCCCTGGTCAGGCTGACGGGAAAAGACAAAACTGGTATAAGGCAAATGCCCGGTAGGAGAATGAAATAACCCGTAAGCCGCCTTCTGGCTGAAAGCAAAAGCCGCATCCCAATCAGGGTCGCCGGTGATGATATCGATGCCCTGACTGGCGTTGAGTAATTCGATGCGCGTTTTCTCGGCTTCAAAGGAACGCGCGGCGGTCCGGCGCGCCAGTTCGAACGATTCTTGCGCATCTTTGAGCGAAGCCAGCGCCCAGGTCGCCTGACGGGTAGCCCCAGGCAGGAGTTCCAGCATTAACGCCAGCGAAGAATAAGGCCCAGGCCCGGCCTGCGGCCCACCGGTGAGGAACAAGACCGGGAACAAGTCATCTACCTGGCCCTTTAAAACCACCACCGACTGACGCTGTTCAGCGGCCATGCTGCGGCCCTCCAGCGGGCTAAGCTGCCCCACCCATTCCAACCGCAACAGGCGGGGCGTGACCCCACGATTGAGGATGTTTAAGCGCCCGCTGACCACCTGCGAACCAGCGACCCAATAATCAGCCGTGGCTTCGATTCCAGCAAAGGGAGAAAACGTCACCGAGAGAAAGTTGGGGTAAAAACGGCGCACGCGCGGCGGGCCAACAAAGGCGGCCGGGTCATTGACCGTTTTCCCATTTTCGGTAAAGCGGGGAAACAAACGCATCAGGCGCGCGCGCAGGCCATAAGTCGTGCGAAGCGCCAGCGCCGCAGGGTCGCCACCGCTCAAGTCCAATTCCCAAATGTGGTCATCGACGTAATTGGTGGTCGTCAGCCGCGCATCAGCAGCAATGGTCAGTTGCAATGGGTCGCCAGGGCCGAGATTCCAGTCTCGCATATTGGCGTTTATTGTAAGGGGAGAACTCCATCAGGACAAGGCTTCTCTAAAACTGCCAAAATGCGGGTCGCAAACAGGACCGGGAGGTTGTCCAAAAGGCCATCCAGCGCGCGCACCTGCGGGTACAAAAAATCCGGGTACAGTTGCGGCCCAGAATAGCCCCCACTGGCGACATAAGAAAAAGCCGCGTAGCGTTTGCGGGTCACTATCGTCCAATTTTTGAAGAGCGTGGGCGTGAGACGGCTAAAAAAGACCCGCGTGGCATTGCCCTGTGCAGCGTAATAATCGGGTTGGGCCGGGTCCCAGCCTGCAGGCGCGTACCATTCGATTTCCTGCCGCCAGCGGATTGGCTCTTTGTGCATCAACCCATATACGACCAGCCCCAACAGACTGATGAATGGGTCGAACACCAGCACCCGCCCGCCTGGCCGCAACACGCGCCAGAATTCCTTTAACGCTGTGCCTGGATAATGAAGGTGATGGAAAACATCGAAGAGAATCAGGTCGCTGACCGTCTCATCTCCAAAACTGAGCGAGTAGGCGTTTTCAGTCTGGTCGAGCCAGGGGTTAGGAAACAGGTCCGTGCGCAAGGCATGGGGAATCACTTCTTTGATGTTGCCAATGCCCGAACCCAACTCTACCACCAAAGGCGGCTGGAGCGCGGAAAGGTGCCTGGCAATTTCCTCGTGAAACTCTCGATAAATCCGGCGCAAAATTGGTTTGCGCTGCCAATATTTCTCGTTTTCAAGAATTTCGATTTGGTGTTGAGCAATGTCCATGATATGATTTTACCCGGATAGTAAACAGGGATTGGTCAATGGCGCAAAGTCATTCCCCTGCCAATTCCCTGAGATGAACACCATCTTTCACTTCACTCTGTTCTGCTTAAGACCTGATGATTGATTACTGGACGCTGATGACCACTTCCCGTCTCCTCTTTTGGCGAATCACCCTGGCTCTGACCGGCCTGCTGGCGGTTTTGGCAGCCTGGCAAATGTTCGGTGTGGCCTACAGGCTCGGCATTAACGTGCAGGCCAGCCAAACCTGGCTGGCTCTGCTTGGCGGCCTGGGGCTGATTAGCTTTTCAGGCTTTGCCGGGGCCGTCCTGACCTTTTATGCCGCCTGGAAAAACTGGTTCGAATCCTTCGGCCTGACGACGCGCATCCCCAACGCGCTGCGCCTGGTCGCCGCGCCTGCGTTGGCGTTCTCCCTGATGGGTTATTCACTGCTCCTGCTTCACCCCTACTACGGCAAATTGATTCGCGGCGAGGGGGCGGTACGTTTCCTGGTCTTCTGGCTGCTGGCTTTATGGGGCGCGTGGCTTTTGCTCGTTTTGCGCCCTAAAATGGGCTGGCCTGCTGCCTTTGGTCTCGTCCTCCTGCTCCAGGCAATCACCCATCTCGTGACAGCCTACCTGATGGGCATGACCGATTATCCCTTCGCCCTCGGCTGGTCTGAAACAAGCCGGTTCTACTACCCCTCGCTTTTCCTTTCGGAACAAATCTACGGTCAGCGCCTGCCCTGGCCTATCTTGCACCCTACCCTGCACCTTCTTCTCGTCCCGCCCTACTGGTTGGACGCTCCCTTGTGGGCTCACCGCGCCTGGCAAATTCTCATCCGCTTCATTCTGGCAGGATGCCTTGCCCCGGCGCTTTTATCACGGCTGAGGATTGATTCGGCCTCTTTACGGTTCGCCACCGGAGCATGGATTTTCCTGGCGGTCTTTGATTTACCGTTATATTTACATCTCGCCCCTCCGGTTCTGCTGGTTCTATGGGGCTTCTCTGTCAAAGACACGCGCCGCACCTGGGTTTTCGTTCTATTGGCCTCGGTCTGGGCTGGCCTGAGCCGCCTGAACTGGTATCCCGTGCCAGGCATGATTGCGGCAGCCTTGTATCTGCTTGAAGTACCTTATCTCTCTCCAACAGCAGGTCATCGTCCACCGACCATCGTCCATCGCCAGTCGTCCACCTTCTTGTATCTTGTTAAACCTGCATCCTGGTTTTTGACCGGCACGCTTACTGCCTTTCTCTCCATGCAAGCCTACATCGCCTTGTCAGGAATCGAAAAAACCGGTGACTTTTACACCAGCCTGACCTCAACCCTGCTGTGGTATCGCCTTTGGCCGAATGCCACATACTCGCTTGGGGTCTTGCCCGGCATCGTGCTATACTCGCTGCCCATGTGGGCGGTTCTGGCGGTGGCTTTTGCCCGGCGCGCTCTACACCCTCTGCGCGTAAGTCTACTTCTCGCGGAATTGGTGATACTGTTCGCAGGCGGAATTGTGGTCAGCATGAAAATTGGCGGCGGGGGCGATATTCACAACATGGACGCCTACGGGATAGCGCTCATCATCATTGCGACGCACCTGTTCTTTGGCCGCTACACGCCAGATGCAGGCGTCGAACAGCCTCAAAATGTCCGGGCAATTCCTCGGCAGATGAACTTGCACGGGCTAGTGGTTGCCTTGCTCGTGCTGGTCCCGGTCTGGTTTGCGCAAGGCGCCCCAATCAGCAGAGTGACCTACAATCAGGCGGAGAGTCAGGCCACTTTAACGGAACTCCAGCGGCAGGTGAACGCGGTCAACGCCCGGGGCGGCGAGATTCTCTTCATCACCCAGCGGCATCTCATCTCAATGAACATGCTCCAATCCGTCCAATTAATCCCCGAATATGAGCGCGAGGAACTGATGGAAATGGCCATGGCAAACAACCAGGCCTATCTCGACCAGTTCAAGGCCGAGTTGCGCGCCCAGCGTTTTGCTCTGATTGTGGTGGACCCGCTGACGACCACCATGCTCGGTAAAGATTATGCCATGGGCGAGGAAAACAATGCCTGGGTGCGTTTTGTGGCCCGGCCCATCCTGTGCAATTATCGCGCTGAACAAACTTTTGCGGCCGACCGAATTGTGGTCTATGCGCCGCAGGAAACGCCTGCCTGTCCGTAGAGATGCTGCTGAACACAATTCCGTTACGAGATTCATCCGCCCTGAAAGCCCCCGTCATGCCCAATCACACACTCCAACCAACTTCTAAAGAATATTTTACCGCCTGCGGCGATAAAGTCGATGTGCCGTGGCGCTATCCGATGGTCACTTATCAAGGCCGCCAGGTCATTTTCTGCACCGTAGATTGCCTGAAACAGTTCCAGAACGACCCCGACGCATTTATGTCCGGCGAAGTCATTCACACCAATAGCAATAAGCGCACCAAAGTTTAACCCTGGCGGCTTATTGCTTATTTTTTTGGAGGACTATCATTGGATATTGCCCATGTTCGGCAAAAAAGCGGGGGAAAATCTGTTCGAGCCAGAAGACGAATTTGAGCAAGAGTCTGCCGCCCAGTTGTGGATGCACAAACCAGCGCAGGACTTCGGTGGAAAGGCTGCGCCAGGGGCGGATTTCGAGCGGAATCTTGCTCCCGATTTCGCGTTTGAGCCAGGCGGGGGTGGGCTTGACGACGAACGTTCCTTCGGGATTTTGAGCAGTCAACCATTTTTTCTTCTTCTTGGGGCCGCGCCCGGTCAAGCGGCGCAACAGGCTAATGAGCGGTACAGCCATTTGGGTGAGCAAGGGGTCATACCATCCGTTGACAACGACGCCGCTCCGACCAGGAGAAAGGACACGATGCAGTTCGCCATAGGCGCGCGGGTGTTCCTCGATTGGCAGGTGGTGGATGGCGTGCATAGAGACGACGCCGTCGAAGGCATCGGCTTTGAAGGGCAGGTTCGCCAGGTCGCCGACCACAAACAGGCCATGTTCGCCAATCCGTTGCCGGGCTTCGCGCAGGGCCTGAATGGAAATATCGAGGCAGATGCGCTTCTGGTAGCCTTTGGAATAGGTCAGGTAGTCGTCATACTGCACCGGGCCGGAACCAGCATCCAGCAGAAATTTGCCGGTTGGAATCAAGCCAGCATTGACGCGCAGCCGCGTTTTGTGAATATATTCCGCCGAGACAGGGCGCAGGTCTTCGTAGCGGGCGTTCTGATAGTTCCCGTCCGCTTCCTGCTGCCAGCCAATTTCATCGTAAAACTCGCGTACTTTTTGTTTGGTATCGGTCATGTAGGTTTTCCTGTGTCAGGTATCAGGTGTCAGGTTGGAGCAGGGTTGACCTGACACCTTACACTTCAACACCTGATACTAATATTCCATCGGTTCACCCGCCAGAGAATCGAACGCCTTGCCAAATTCCGCCCGGCCCTCGTCAGAGAGCACCCGGTTCAGGGGCCAGACCTCCCAATCCTGCCAGAACTTCATCAGCCGCCAGGGAAAGGCCATGGGAAAATCGAAGAAAAAGCGATAGGCATAGTTCCAGGCGGTTTCGACCTGTTCAGGGGTCAGGCGGTAAGCGGGTAAATTGGTCAAAAGCCGGTCAAGCAGGGCAAAATACTCATCGTAAGTGGTCGGCTCGTAGGTGAAGCCGCGCCCGCGATAATGCGTCTGCCCGGCCAGAATGACTGGCACGCCGCGCATCGCCATTTCCATGCCGACCGTGGTGGTGTAAGCCAGCCCCAGTCCGGCGATTTCCATCAGGTCATAGGTGTTGACTTTCTCATTCGGCCCAATCACGTGCAGGTGTTCCGGCCTCTCTGGCACGGTGCGCTCAATCACGCCGACCATCGACGGGCCTTTCATGAGCCGCTCGCCGGGGTGGACGCGCACCACCAGCTGCACATCGGGGCGCCGCGCAAAATATTGGACGGTTTTCTCAATCCACTCGGCCATTGAGGCGGTAAAGATGTTGCGGCCCAGCGTCAGGCTGTCGCCGAGCACGTTGGTGGCCAGTAAAACGACCGGGCGCTCATCTAGATTCAGGCTGGAACGCAGTTTCTCGCCGCCCACCGAAGCCACATCCTGCCAAAAGCGCGTCCCCTTGCCATATTTTTTGGCGCTGGTGCGGGCATCCTCCAGCGCGGCAATTTTCTCGCGCTCGGCCTCCGTCAGCGGGAGGCGTCCTTTTGCCGCCCACAGCGCATCGGTATTCTGGCGCATGACGATGTCATTCTGCGAGAGCCAGATTTGCTCGCGCTGGTCGTTGAATTCGTAGGTGACGGTCATCAGGTTGAGATGCCGCGCCACCTGGTAGAACATGCCCAATTCGGTGACCAGACCATTGGGGACAAGCACCGTTTCGGGGCGGGATTCGGTCAATAAGCGGAACGCCGCCAAAGCAGCCTGTCGGTTGCGGGCGAGCCGGAGCCGGTAAAGGTCGGATTCCCGGTCGAAATCCTCCACCTGGAGCGTGTACATCGTATCGAAAGCGGAGGCGGCCTCGACGGCTTCATCCAGCCATGTCATTGCCCCGCCTGACATCGGCGGAGTTGCGAGGGTCGAGTAGCCGAGAGCGTCAGCGAGCGGCGTATCGAGACCCGGCTGGAGCAGCGACACGACATTCACCAGCCCCTTGAGCGGCTTCAACACTCGCTTCGTGTACAAATCCTGGCGGCGCAAGTCGAAGGCGTTAATCGGCTTGTCCCAATCGCCATAGGGCAAATAGGCCAGCGTGACCGGATGTCCCATTCCGCGCAGCGCCAGCCCGATGATGGCCGCCTGCTCGACCCAGTAATGGAGTGTTGCAAAAAGCACAATCCGTTTTCCGTTGCTTTTCTTTTCGGCATAGGGACGCACCTGTTCCACCGCAGCCGGCAGCGCCTTTTCCAACTGCGACAGGTTGTAGCGCGTGTTGGGCCGCGCCGGACGAATGGCATCGTAAAGGTCGGCGGAAAAAGGAATTTTACCGAGAATGTCTTTGATGGTCATAACTTGACTTCGAGACGAAAAATCGTTATTATAAAAGTGTAAAAGTCAAAAGACTTCTCCCACTCTGCGAAAGGTCGCCATTTGTGGCGGCCCCGCCCCGTCTGGACGTGATGACGACAAGGCTAGCAGGGTGGGTTGCTTTTTAAGGATGGTACTCCAAAACAGCCCGATATTTCGATTGAACCATATCGAAGGCTTCAGAGTCGTGATGGGTGTCACGGCGCAAAACCGCCCCGGCCATCAAGTCTGCTATCTGGATGAGCGGCTCGCTTTTTGAGCGTTTGGTCAACACGCGATTAAAGTGGCGCGGGATATTGCGGCGTTTCATGTAACGGCGAAACTCCAACGGCAAATCTGGTTCGCCCCCGAATTCATCCAAAATAAGGGTGGCCTGCTCGCGTTGCGTTTCCGGAATGGCTTGGAGCAACTCAGTGATGAAAAACAGGTAAAAATCCAGGCGGCGAATGGAAATGAGCGGCTCTTTTAGTGTAGTTTTGTCCACCACCAGCGCCCAGGCTTCAAAATCTGCTTTTTGGAGCGCCTGAAAAACGCGCTGGCGTAATTGATCAGAGGCTAGCGAGTGAAAACTGAACTCATATGCCGCTGGTAAACCCGAAATCTGGCGAACATCACCTAGCGTTTGGCGCAGTTTTTGTGGCTCAGAAGTAGCGATGACTGCCATCACAAAATAACGCGAGGCGCCTTTTTCAAAGTTGAAACTGACATCCCCGGCTTCATCGCCTGCAAAAGTGATGGTAATCATGAATGCTCCAACTGCGACAGGTTATAGCGCGTGTTGGGCCGCGCCGGACGAATGGCATCGTAAAGGTCGGCGGAATAGGGAATTTTGGCGAGGAGGTCTTTGATAGTCATCGTTTGGTGTTCGATGAACGAGAATGGAATATCGCTTTTACAGATTCTCAATCACCCAACCCAGCCTGGGCCGCACCGGGCCCTGACGCTGTTCGGCCCACTGAATGCCGGGCGCGCCGATGGGGTCGATGTTGAAGGCCAGGGCATTTTCGTCCATGAAATAGCGTTTGACGCCAAAGGAACTGGCGTTGACGCCCAAAATGTAGCGGCCTTCGTTGAGCAAGTCGGCAGGAATCTGGCATTTGCTGAGGTAATGGCCCGGCTGGCGGGTGGAATGCTTTTCGTACAGGGCGGCATCGTCCACATCGAAGGATGTGAACACGTATTCGCCGCGCACAGTGCTGAGGTAGATTCCCACCCGCAGGCCGGTCACCGGCGCATCGAGACGGTATTCCATCTCCAGCGTGATGGGTTCGGTGGAACGCAGCGTATCCGCCACTGCGCCGCGCGCATCTTTCACGCGCAGCGAAAGCGGCGTAAACGGTCTCGCGCTGGCGGGAACTTCATCGGCCTCCCAAACGCGCTCCCCGGCCTGGGCCTGGCCCGAGGCGAGGTAAAAATCCACCGCTTCGGGGGTGGGGGCGCGTTTGACGAGTTGTCCCTTCTGCATGACGATGGATTCTTGAGTCAGGCGCAAAATCGCGCTCATGTTATGGCTGACGAACAGCACCGTACGCCCTTGCTGAGCAACATCATTCATCTTGCCCAAACATTTGCGCTGGAATTCAGCGTCACCGACCGCCAGGACTTCATCCACGACCAGGATTTCTGGCTCAAGATGGGCGGCGACGGCAAACGCCAGGCGCAAATACATGCCCGAGGAATAACGCTTGACCGGGGTATCGATAAACTGCCCCACCTCGGAAAACTCGACGATTTCATCGAACTTGCTGGCAATCTCGGCGCGTTTCATGCCGAGAATGGCTCCGTTCAGGAAAATGTTCTCGCGCCCGGTCAGTTCCGGGTGGAAGCCAGTGCCGACTTCGAGCAGGGAACCGACTCGCCCGCGCACCGTGACCGAGCCGCGGGTGGGTTCGGTCACGCGGGATAAAACCTTGAGCAGGGTTGATTTTCCGGCTCCATTGCGCCCAATAATGCCGAGCACCTTTCCTTCTTCCAGTTCAAAAGAGACATCTTTGAGCGCCCAGATGTAACCGGCGTTGCGGCCGGGGTCGTCGAGTTGTTTGCCAAACAGTGAAGCGGCAAAGCGGAAAGGGGCCCTGGCGGTGTCCACCAGCACGTCGCGCAGCATTCCATACTGAAAGCGCTGCGAGGCCAGGCCGATTTTGTAGCGTTTGGAGATGTTTTCTACTTTGATGGCGATTGTCATAGCTAAATCGTATCCGCAAAGGTGCGTTCCATGTTGCGGAAATACACCAGGCCGCTGATGAGAATCAGAACCGAGATAACCGCCGAAACACCAATCAGCAAATCGGGCGGGTTGCCAACGCCAAGCAGCGCCCAGCGAAAGCCGTTGACCACGCCCGCCATCGGGTTGAGGGCGTAAATCACCTGCCACTGTTCCGAAATGACTTTCGAGGAATAGGCAATCGGGGTGACAAACATCCAGAATTGCGAGAGAAACGGCAGAGCGTAGCCGACATCACGATATTGCACGTTGATGGCCGAAAGCCACAGGGCCACCCCCAGCGCAGTGATGATGGAGAGCAGGATGAAAAGCGGCACAGCCCAGAGCGCATGAATGCCAGGCGTGATGCCGTAGTAAACCATCATGCCAATCAAAACCACAAAGGCAATCGCAAAATCAAGCACACCGCCCAACACCGAGGCCATCGGCAACACCAGGCGGGGAAAGTAGGTCTTGGTAATCATGTTCTGGTTGGAGGTTAGCGAGCGGCTGGCCGAGTTGAGCGCGGTGGCGAACAGTCCCCAGGGCAAGAGCGCCGTGTAGGAGAAAATCGGGTAGGGAATGCCGCCGTCAGTCTGCATTTTAGCGATGTTGCCGAAGAGAAAGTTGAACACCAGCATGGTCAGAATCGGCTGAAGCACGGCCCAGGCCGCGCCAAGCGCTGTTTGCTTATAGCGCACCTTGATGTCGCGCCAAATCATGAAGAAGACCAGCTCACGGTAAATCCACAGGTCGCGCAGGTTGAGCGCGGCCAGGCCGGTGGCGGGTTTGATATAGATGGTGGTGGGTTCGTGTTTTGCGATTTCGGTCATGGTTTTCTGACAAAGGTCAAAAGTCAAAGGTCGCGGATTGACTTTTGACCTTCAACTTTTGACTGATTACTGCTCACTGATTACCTGATTTTGTCTCGATTGGCCTTAAACCATTCGATGGTGCGTTTCATGCCTTCTTCAAAGGGCATTTGCGCCCGCCAGCCAAAGCGTTCCCAGGCGCGGGAGGTGTCGAGGCCGCGGCGGGGCTGGCCGTTGGGTTTTTCGGTATCCCAGACCAGCTTCCCCTCGAAGCCGACCATCTTGATAATCATCTCGGTCAGGTCCTTGATGGAAATTTCGTAACCAGAACCGAGATTGACGGGGTCCGACGAGTTGTACTTCTCGGTGGCGGTCACAATGCCATCGGCGGCGTCTTCCACATACAAAAATTCGCGGGTGGGTGAGCCATCGCCCCAGGCGACAATCTCTTTCGCGCCGCTTTCCTGCGCTTCAACGGCTTTGCGAATGAGGGCCGGGATGACGTGCGAGGATTTCGGGTTGAAGTTATCGCGGGGGCCATACAGATTAACCGGGAGCAGGAAAATTGAGTTGAAACCGTACTGTTCGCGGTATGCCTGCGATTGCACCAGCATCATTTTCTTGGCCAGGCCGTAAGGTGCGTTGGTTTCTTCGGGGTAGCCAATCCACAGGTCGTCTTCTTTGAAAGGGACGGGCGTAAACTTGGGGTAAGCGCACACCGTGCCAATCGCAGTGAACTTGCCCACGCCACGCTCCCAGGCCTGGTGCATCAGTTGGACGCCCATCATCAGGTTGTCGTAGAAAAATTCTGCCGGGTGTTCGCGGTTGGCGCCAATTCCGCCCACGTTGGCGGCAAGGTGAATCACAATGAGGTTTTCTGGTCGAACGGTGGTCTCGTGGCTCGGTTGAAAAAAGGCGGATTTAAGATAAGCAGGAAGTTCATTAGCAGGTTTGAGGGCGTCGGCATACAACCGCCGAATATCATCGCGCTCCGTCAGGTTGTAGTTTTCGATGCGCGGAATCAAAATTTCAGCCGCGCCGCGCGCCGCCAGTTTTTCGGTAACGAACGAGCCGAGAAACCCCGCTCCACCGGTGACAATGACCCGTTTGCCTTGCCAAAAATTGTTTGCCATAAGTTCTCCTTTGGAAATCAATTACAAATTACTGGACGATAAAATGCGCATTCCGATAACGCTCGTCATACGGATTGCGGATTAATCCGGTTTTCAGGGCGCTGACCAGTTCGCGTACGCCGTCATCTACCGTCAAGGTGGCCTTGAAACCCAATTCGCGGCGAATTTTATCAAAGGAAACTGTAATATCGCGTTTGTCGCCACCAAAGGTTAAGTCTTTATGTTCGACCATAACTTCTGGCAGCCGCTTGATAATCAGCGCCACAATCTGGTCTTTGGTGTAATTGCCATCGTCGCTGCCCAGATTATAGACCTGTCCGCGCGCTTGCCCGTCCGCAGCCTCCAGCCCCAATGTCAGGCCGCGTACCACATCCAGGACATGAATGAACGAACGGGAGTAACCGCGCTGGTAAATTAACAGTTCACGGCGGGTAAAGGCATCCAGCACAAACTGGTTGACCACCAGGTCGAAGCGCGTGCGCGGCGCAATGCCATAGACCGTTGCCAGACGAAAAATGAGCGAGGCAGGCCCGCGCTGGGCAAGCAAATACTGTTCAGCAGCAATTTTTGATTCGGCATAAAGCGACTCGGGCTTGAGAGGCGAATCCTCGTTCACCGGGCTGCCATCGGACGAGGGCGCATACACGCTGTAGGTGGACGTGTACAAAAAGCGTTCCACGCCCAACCCGGCTGCCTGTTCATACACGTTTTTGGTCGCCTCAACGTTGTAATGCCAGGTTGCGGGCCTGCCAATGGCCTGACAAGCCGGGAAGCCGACAATCCCCGCCAGGTGGATGACCGCATCCGGTTTGGGAGCATGGCGCGGCAAGGAGTCTCGCAAACTACGCCTGTCTGTGACATCTGCTTTGGAAAAATGGAAATTGGGGTCAGAAAAAAACGAGAGCAGCGACTCGCCGCCAAATAAGAGATTGTCAATGACCGTTACGCGATGCCCCTGCCGCAACAGGTGCGCCGTCAACAGTGAGCCAATATAGCCCGCCCCACCGGTGACAACGATATGTCTTTGACTCATTCATCCTCCATGCGCAGGGAAACACTCAAGTTGTGAACTTCCAAAACCGGCACGCTGCCCTGATTGACGATTTCTACGCCCTGCTCCAGACAGGTCAGGCGGCAAATATCGGCCACGTCCCCCTCGCCCGCAATGCGAATCTGATGAACTCCCTCCTTTTTCAGCACATTCAGCACATCCTTCACCTTATTCCGGATTCGGCGATAAAGCAGGAATTGCTGTTCGATATAATCAACCGTCAGCATGGCACGCTTGGCCAACCCTTCGGGTGTGATAATATAGCGCAATTTGCGCCGCTCGGCGCGCATTGCCTTGACATAGCCTTTGGAGATGAGCCGTTTTAAGTGCCAGTTGACGGTCCCAACCGCTACACCCAGCTGAGTTGCCAGGTCGGCCTGGGTTACGTCGGGGTTGTTTTCAATTTTTTCAAGGAGCAACAGCTCGTGGGTAGAATCGTTGGCATTTTCCATAATCAAAATTCAAGTCCTGAATTATACACCAGTATTCAGGGCTTGAATTTTGAGAATCGGTAGAATGGCTGATTGAGCATTGCCCCCATCGTCCGGGGATGGAAACCTGGCTGACCGTGCCGCCTTATGAAGAAAAGACGGCGGGATATTCTCCCACCGTCTGAAACGTTTAGCATTACAGGCCCGCTATGTAGGCGGCGCCCACCGTGCCAGGGCCAATGTGTGTGCCAATGACCGGGCTAACGGTGGAAGGGATGGTTTCGATGGGCTGAAGCCGCTGTTGCAATTTTCCGAGCATTTCGCGCGCTTCGGGTTCGGCATTGGCGTGCAGCGAGGCAATTCGGATAGGGCTTTGCCCGGAGGTCTTCTCGGTGATGATTTCAATGAGCCGTTCGATGGCTTTGGTTTTGGTGCGTACCCGCTCAACTGCCTCAACTTTGCCCTCCGCCACAGTGAGAATCGGCTTGAGGTTGAGAGCCGTGCCGAGCAAACGTTGCGCGCCGCCAATCCTTCCGCCGCGATGCAGAAATTCCAGCGTATCCACCACAAAATAGACGCCGGTATGAACGCGGCTCTTTTCGGCCAGGGCTTTGCATTCGGCCAGAGAAGCGCCCTGCGATGCGGCACGGGCAACCGCCAGTGCCTGAAAGCCCATGGCCATTGCCGTCGTTTGCGAATCTACGATTTCGACATGGTCTTTGTCTTTTTCCAGCAGTTCGCGTCCCTGAATAGCCGACTGAATGGTGCCGGAGAGTTTGGACGAGATGAAAATCCCCAACACGTCATAGCCTTGCTCCAGCAGAACGCTGAAGGCGTTTTTCATGTTCGGCACGGAAACCTGCGAGGTGGTAGGCATGACTTTAGCCGTTGCCAGCTGCTGATAGAAGGCATTCGGCTGAATATCCACGCCATCTTCGTAGGTTTTCTCGCCCCAGATGAGGACCTGCGGCACGACTGTGACCGCATAGTGTTCCCGCAAATCGTTTGGAATATAGGCGGTACTGTCCGTTACGATTGCAACCTTTCTCATCGCTGTTCCTCCCGAGTGAATTTATATAAAAAACCCTTCCGAGGCGGAAGGGTTACGAAAGCACAGCGAGCGAGATGCTATCTCGCTCGCTTGTTGTAGATTAGCGATTGTTGTACAGGGCCTGGATGAGTTCGCCATTGCTGGTATCGCCGGAGAGTTCCCAAAAGAACGCGCCGCGCAGGCCCAGTGTCTTCAGGTAGTTCATCTTACCGGCAAGTGTGGCAGGGGTATCGTAACTCCACCAGTTGTTACCACAATAGGCATAGGCGGTGCCGCCAACCGCGCCGGTAGGAGGACAGGTGTTCTTCAACACTTTGTAGTCTTCAATGCCCTTTTCGTAGGTGCCGTTGGCGGCGCCGGTGGCTGTGCCGCCAGGTTCGGATTGAGTGACGCCCGTCCAGCCGCGCCCATAAAACCCCACGCCTAACAGAAGTTTGGAAGCCGGAACGCCCTTGCTCCGATAGAGTTGAATGGCATAATCGGAATAGAACTGGGCAATCGGAATGCCAGGATAACTTAAGAGCGGCGAATGCGGGGCAGTGACGTTCTCCCATGCGCCGAAGAAGTCATAGGTCATCACATTGTACCAGTCCACATATTGCGCCGCGCCAGCATAATCTGCCGCATTGATGTTGGCATAGCCTGCCGGAACAGCAGCAGTGACCAGTTCCGAACCAAAGCGGCTGCGCAGAGCGGACATCAGGGTCTCGAAGGCCTCAAAGCCGCTGGTATCGCAAGACAGGCCGCAGGCGTTAGGATATTCCCAGTCAATATCAATGCCATCAAACAACCCATCCCAACGCGGGTCGTGAATCAGGTTGTAGCACGATTCAGCAAAAGCGGCGGGGTTGGCAGCGGCTTGCCCAAATCCACCCGACCAGGTCCATCCACCAAACGAGTAGATGATTTTGATGTGCGGATACATCTGCTTGAGTTTCCGCAACTGGTTAAAGTTACCGCGCAGCGCGCCGGCATCCCAGGTATCGGCCAGGCCATCCACGCTGTCTGCTGCGCTGTAAAAGCGGTCGTAGGCTGCATATGAGTCGCCAATGACGCAACGGCCATTCTGCACGTTGCCAAAGGCATAGTTGATGAAGGTAAGTTTAGCCGCCGAGCCGCTGGTCACGATGTTTTTGACGTGGTAATTTCGGCCATAGACGCCCCATTCAGCAAAGTAGCCGCCGATTTCAACTCCTGAAGACGGTGGAATAGTGGGGGTTGTCGTGCCGGGCAGGGGGGTGGGAGTGCGGGTTGCAGTTGCCGGAACAGAAGTCGGCGTGCGGGTGGCGGTGGCTCCGCTACTGGCGCAGCTACCTTGCGGAGCCCAGGGCTGGCCGCTTCCAGCCGGGCCGCTGTTCTGGTCAGGCCACTGGCCTTGAGTCCAGTAAGCAGCCTGATAGTTGACGTTGTTATAACTCACCTGCGCGCCTCCAGTGTAGGGAGTGCTGGCGTTCCAGGCCGGCCAGCATGAGCCAGAGGAAGTGGCCGTTGGCCCAGGTTGCGTGGGCGTGCGGGTGGGCGTATGAGTCGCCGGGGCAGCGGTGCTGGTGAGCGTGGGCGCGCTGGTGGGGCCGCCCTGCGTGGGCGCGCCGAGCGACTGCCAGAGCGCCGGCACGTTTGGCGGTTCCCAGCCGGTCAACGACGTGTGCGCTTGCAGGCACTTGTAAGTTGTCCCGCCATACGTCACCGTGTCATTGACGGCATAAGAAGTGTTGGGCGCCCATGCGCCACGGTCCGCTTGCAAGGGCGCGGCGCAAACCGTCCCAACCAGGAGCAGGCTGGTCAGGAGCAGGGCAAGCAGAGTATAGCCGAGCGAACGTTTCATGTTTCTTCTCCTTTTTGAAATAGAACTGCCTTCGCATGACTAAAAATTCGGAAAAGAAAAAACGTACGATGCGGAAATGGCAAGTGCAGGTAGATTGGAAAAAATCCACAATCCGACAGGCTCAAGCTGCTATTCACTCTCGGTGGCAGGCAAAAGAGACACTGGCAGTTGCCCGGTCGGTTGAATTTGACCGCATAAGACTTTTGCCAGCGCCTGCAGGGAGGGTTCAAGCAGACTATAGGTGCAAAGAACCGCCGCCGCCGTGGGAAAGAGACTGGCATCATACGGCAAACGCAGAGCAACCAGGATGACGGGAATACCCGTTTGGAGCAGGGCATGGACGAGAGCCTGTTGAGATGCTTCCTGAAAAGCGTTGAGCGTGCCGATAATGAGATAATCATATTGTCGGGCTTTTTTGCGCAGAGCAACAATTTCGGTTTCGGCAGGCGCAAAGGGAAAGAGAATTTCCTCCACGTTGGGAGATGACTGACGCAAGAAACGCGCCAGAGAAGGCGCAACCGAAGCGGAGGTATCTGCCGGGGTCAGGTTGAGGGGACGCGGGAGGAAGATGCCTATCCGTTCATTCGGAAGGGGACGCAAGGGCAAAAGGTTGGCCTGGTTGTGAACCAGGGTGATGGAGCGTTCGGCAATTTCTTCAGCCACGCGGCGGTGTTCGGCGCAGCCGACGACTTCTAGCGGCTGTTGGTTTTTCTGCCCGGCAAGCCAGGTTTTGAGCGCCAGCACACGCCCGGCAGAAGCGCGGAGGCCGGTGAGGGAAAGCCGCTTTTCCTGGACGGCGCGGAGAAGCGCAACATGAACGCGCTGCTGGTCAGCGGGGTCATCACTCAGCAGAAGTAAATCTATGCCTGCCTGCGCGGCACGAACGGCATCTTCTCCCAGCCACTTGCCTTGCCGGATAGCACGCATATTCATCGCATCGGAGACAATGACTCCCTCGAAGCCCAGCTCACGCCGCAACAAGTTTTGCAAAATGTTGGGCGAAAGGGTGGCCGGGGGCGCGTTTTCGCCATCCAGCGCAGGCAGCGCCAGGTGCGCCGACATGACCAGTTGCACCCCGGCAGCAATCGCGGCGCGAAAAGGCGGCAGTTCCACCGCCTGCAGGCGTTCCAGGCGATGCGGCACGGAGGCCAGGCCATGATGCGAATCAGCAGCTGTATCGCCGTGACCAGGGAAATGTTTGGCGGTAGCCGCCACGCCTTGAGATTGAATTCCCTGGATGAAGGCTGCGCCCAATTGCGCCACCAGGAGTGGGTCTTCTCCAAAAGAGCGAATGCCAATAACCGGATTGCGCGGGTTGATGTTCACATCCACGCTGGGAGCGTAATTGACATTGATTCCGAGGGCGGAGAGTTCGCGTCCCAACACCTGCCCGGCGCGAAAAGCCAGGTCTGGAGAGCGGGTGGCGCCAAGTGCCATGTTGCCGGGCAGGAGCGTAACGCCCTCACCCATTGCCATCAGCTGGCCTCCTTCCTGGTCGGCAGCAATCAGCAAAGGCGGCAGGCCCAAAGCAGCGGCTGCTTGTTGCAGGCAGGTGGTGAGATGGCGCACTTGCTCCGGCGTTTCTATATTCAGATGCCGGAAGAGAGTCACCCCCGCCGGGCGGTAAGCGCGCAGCGCGGCGTGGGCTGCCTCCGAAAGAGCGTACTTCCCTTCAAAGGCGAGCAGCAGGCGCTGACCGATGGCTTCCTGGAGTTCCATGCCCTACCCTTTCAACCCGGAAATGACCACGCTATCCAGAATGTAGCGCTGGGCAAAGAAGAACAAGACGATAAGCGGCACGGTGGTCAGCACAGCGGCGGTCATGATGGTTGGCCAGGGCTGAACGGTCTGGTTGATGTTGTAAAGCGTGGCGGTGAAGATGGGCAGGGTGTATAAATCCACCGTTTGCAGGTACATCAGCGGGGTGAGCAGGTTATTCCACAGCCCTACAAACAGAAAGGTGGCGATGGTGGCAAGCGGGGCTTTGCTGAGCGGCAAAATGACTTCCCACCAGATTTGGATATGATTTGCACCGTCTATGAAAGCGGCTTCGTCGAGTTCTTTGGGAATTTGCGCCATCGCCTGCCGAAGGAGAAAAATCATGGCCGCGCCGCCCGCAAAGTAGCCGGGGATGACGATGGGGTTAAACGTGCCAACCCACCCCAATTTGTTGAAGAAAACGTATTGCGGCACAATCAGCGCCTGGGGCGGAATCATCATTGTTGAGAGCATCAGGAAAAAGACCAGATTGCGCCCCGGCCATTGCAGACGGCTGAAGGCGTAAGCAACAGCAGCAATCGAGATGAGCGTGCCGATTATTGCCAGGCTGACGACAAAAACCGAGTTGAAGTAGGCACGTAGAAAGTTGGCATTTTGAAAAATGCCAAGATAGGCTTCCAGCGTTGGCTGACGGGGAAACCACACAATGCCAGGCGCGTTGGTTTCTTCGATAGTTTTGAATGAAGAGGAAATCATCCAAAAGAGCGGGAAACTCATGGCCACCGTTGCAGCGGTCAGCAACAGGTATAAGGTCAATCGCTGGAGGATGTGCAGGGTGTGTTTGACGCGCATACTTCACCTAATAAATATCGTAGTGAACCCAACGGTTTTGCAGGGCAAACTGGACGAGCGTGACGCTGAGGATGATGACCAGGATGACCCACGAAATGGCCGCGCCATAGCCAATTTCAAAATGGCTGAAACTCTTTTGCCACAGGTAATACACCATTGAAATGGCCGAGGAGAGCAGGGGCTGGTTATCACGATAGAGAACAAAAATCGGCTCAAAGATTTGCAGGGTGCTAATCAGCCCCACCACCAGGTTGTAGAAGATGTAGGGGGTGAGCAGGGGCAGAGTGATTTTCCAGAAGCGCTGCCAGGGCGAAGCGCCATCCACTTCGGCGGCTTCGTGCAGTTCTTTAGGGATGTTGTTCAGCCCGGCGATGAAGATGAGCATCATCGCGCCGCAGCCCCACACCATGAGCAAGATGACCGACATCTTCGACCACAACGGGCTTTGCACCCACAATGGCACGCGGTTGACTTCCGGGAAACCGGCCTCGATGACCTTGTACATCAGGTTGAATGAGCGGTTGTTCAGCCCCAAAAAGAATGCGGCGGAGATTTCCTGAACATAAATGAGCGCGCGCAGGAGTTCGCTCAGTCCGGGAATCTGGTAAGCGGCGCGCCACAACTGATTGATGATGCCCGTGCCAGTGTTGAGCATGAGCCGCCAGATGAGCAGGACGGCGGTATTAAAGCCCAAGATGACCGGCAGGTAAAACGCCATGCGGAAAAGCCGCTCGCCGCGTAGTTTTTGGTTAAGCAGGACGGCTAATAAAAGCGCAATCGCCATCTGCAAGGGCAGGCCTAGAACCGTCAGGTAGAGCGTGTTCAACAAAGAAGCCCTGAAACTATCATCGGCCAGCAAGAGTTGGCGGTAATTCTCCAATCCCACCCACTGCGGCGGCGCGCTGGCAGTGACGCGGTAATCGGTAAAGCTCCAATACAGCGAGAAGCCCAGCGGAACAAGGACGAAAATCAGGAAGCCGGTAATCCAGGGTGCGGCAAAGAGATAACCAGCAAAGGCGTTCTGCTGTTCGCGCGCTGTGCGGCGAAAGAGCCGGGTGCCCAGCCAGGCCAGCGCGGCCAACAGAAAACTGCTGGCAAGGATAAAGGCAACGGTCAGCAGAGCGATAAGCAAAACGTTCAGGTACGGGTTTTGGGGCATGAGCTTTCTCCGGCGTAAAACAGGCGCAAGCCTGTAGTGCGAAAGGCGGGAGGGATGTTGATTCCCTCCCGCCCGGCGCGAACCATTTACTTTTGCAGCGCGGCGCTATATTCGGATTGAATCCTGGCAACGACTTCTTCAACAGTAAGTTCTTCAGTAATCAATTTGCCGAGCGCATCTTGCATGATGGTAGAGAGTTTGGCGGCTTCTTTGATTCCGGCAAAGCCCACGCCATATTGAGCGGCCAGTTCGGCCTCGCGTTTCAACTGCGGCGATTCGGCGACAAAGCCATATTGCGCATCGTTGCGGGCCGGAATGAGACCCATTGTTTCGTTCCACTTGTTGTTGGCTTCTTTGCTAAAGGCCAGTTTCAGCCAATCGGCGGCCAGTTCTTTGTTGGGGCTGTATTCTGGCACAGCCAGCCAATCGTTGAAGGCCAGCACGACCGGTTTGCTGTTGGGGAAGTTGGCCGGGTCACCATAGAAGGGTTCGATGGAGATTTTTTCCCAAATGGGGCGGTCGAAGGCGGGAGCAGCCCAGCCGGAGTGCGCCAGACAGACCGCGCCATTGTTTTTGCCACTTGCGTCATCCTGGTCAATGACCGAACCCTGGCCGGTGGGCAGAGAACCAACCGCGTTGGCAGCAGGGCCATAGGTTGCTACGCGCATATCATACAGGAATTGGGTAGCAGCCAGCGCTTCGGGAGAGTCGAAGTTGGGCGAGCCATCGGCCTTGTAGAGTTCTCCACCGAGCGAGTAGAACACGAGCAGCCACCATTGCCAGTCGGCCATCGAACCAGCATCCACCGGCACGAGCGCCTGCTGCGTAAGAGAGTTGGTGGCCGGGTCAATGATGGTGGCTTTCTTGGCAAAATCCACCCATTCGGCAAAGTTCTTGGGCGTTCCGGTCGTCCAGCCAGCGGCTTCCATCAAGTCCGTACGGCAGAAGACGTAGCGCGGAGCGGTGAAGATGGGCAAGCCGCGCAGTTTGCCTTCGTATTTGGCGTTTTCCAGCGCCGGGCCAAAGTTCTTAATTTCAGGCCAGGCGGCCTCGCTCAGGTAGGGGTCCATATCGGCCAGGTTTTCGCCGTAGAGCGTGTTCATTTCCGAGCCGAGGTTGATGATATCGGGGCCCTGCCCGGCAGCGAAGAAACCGCTAAAGGTGGTATCCCAGCCAGACCACGAGCCTTCGGTGATTTCCACTTGCACGCCAGGGTGCGCGGCTTCGAATTGCGGGTTGATTTCACTTTTCAGCCATTCGATGGTGGCGGGAGTGTAATCGAGCAGGTAGATTTTAAGAACCTTGCTTTCAGCAGGGGCTTCGGTAGCCGCCGGGGCCTCGGTAGCCGCGGGGGCTTCGGTGGCAGCCGGGGCTTCGGTGGCAGCAGGCGCTTCGGTGGCCGGAGTTCCACAAGCCGAGAGCAGCAGGCTGGCGAGAACCAGAACCGAGAACAGGGCAAACAGGGTCTTACGCATGGTTTCTTCTCCTTCTTCTTGGTTTTTTGAAACAAATGGCAGATGAAACGGGTGTTTCCAGCAAACAGACAGGCATGAAACAAATGTTTTGTAGGAAAAATCACCTCCTTCCGTTCAGGCATTCATTCTCTGAATGCGATTTTGCACGTCTTGCGCAAAACGCTCGATGAAAGCAGTGATGAATGTTGAAAAATCGAGACTTGGGTCGTTCATCAAGGCGGTCATGTCCATTCCATAGGAAAGTCCGGTAGAATCATCTACGCCGTGCGACTCGAAGTAGGTGGCGTTGGCGCGGCGGCGGCCCATCGAAGCCAGGTCGTAGCGCTTGCCGCCTGCAATTTGGGAATCAAAGACGCCCAGGAGAGCGAATTGCAGGTTTTCACGTTCCGAAAGGGACATCGCCACTTTGTCTTCGTCCTGCATCCAGTCCAACGCGCGCCACACTTCGCAGCCAATCAGCCGCGCCGGGCGTTCTTCCGGCGGCAACAGGCGCAGCGCCTGCACCACGCGCGAAGCAACCGCCACATGCGTATCATGCTTATCGGCAAAGTTGTGGGTATAGACGACCTGCGGACGCGTGAGTCGTAAAATTTGAAGAATGTCTTCCACTGGCGCAGTTTGGGCGCGGTCTTTGACCATCTTGCTGGGATAATCGAGCAGGATTTGGGCGGCGTAATCGCCCACAAAGGCTGCTTTGCGCTGTTCTTTGAAGCGCACCAGGCGCATTTCTTCGTCGGTATACTGTTCATACAGACCGTTGCGCGGCGAGCCGCGTCCATCAGTGACGACGACGCCGGTGAACCATTTTTCCGGGTGCTGAAAGCACTCCAGGATGGGCGCGGCGGCCATGATTTCGATGTCGTCCTGGTGGGCAGCAATGCACAGATGGGTGGTGCGCGCCAGGGCTTGTTTGGCAGGCAGGCCATCGGGGATGTAGAGTTCGGAGGTTTCGAGGTGGAATTTCATGGCAGGAGAGTCTCCTATGCGCGGGAGGAATGTTTTTCCAAAATCGGCAAACTGGCTGCCGCCACCGCCTGCCCCACGCGCCGAATCTTTTCATCGGGCAGGTGCAGGGTGATGCGGCGGGCAAGGTCGGGGAATTCGGCTTGCAAAACAGCGCGCGCGCCTTCGAGCAGCAAATCACCGCCCCGCCCCGAAGTGCATCGACCCAACACCAAGAGGTGGCGAATTTCGTAAAATTCGGCAAAATGCGCCAGGCTGTAGCCCAAATAGACTCCCATCGTCTGCCAGATTTGTTCCGCGCCGCGATGTCTGGCTTCCAGAAGTTGCTGAACGGCTTTGAGTTTTTCAGCGTCGGTCACATCTTCAGGCAGAGCCATTCCGGCGCGCGGGGCGAGGCGAAAGACGCACTGTTGAGAGAAATAGGTGGCGCCACAACCGAGGTCTTTTGACCATTCTTCTTCCGGCGCTTCGGGCTGGTAATCTACCGGAACGAAAGCCAGTTCGTTCAGCCAGCCGGTAATTTGCCCGGCGGGGTTCACGTAGCCCGCCGCCAGGCTGGAGCCGAGCGCAATGCCCAGGATGCCGTTTTCTTCGATGGACATCGAACCCGCCAGGGCGGTGACATCGCCATCATTAATGACTTCCAGCGGCGCACCCATCTCTTGCTCCAGGCGCACAAAAAGAGCGCGAATTTCTTCGTAACGCTCCGGTGGCACGGCGCGGAAGAGCGAAGCCACCATCGGGCGGTTGTGGACGTAAATTCCAGCGGAACTGCCGCCAATCGCATCTATGCGCGGCAGTTTAGAAGCCGCAGTTCGCAGGGCGGTGAGGATTTCACGATAGTGGTAAGCCGGGTCAGCGTGCTTTTTAGGTTCCCAGATAACTTCTTCGCTGTAAACCACTTCGCCATCCATCAGGGCGCTTACCTTGCGGTCCGAAGCGCCCAGGTCAAACCCGATCCGGCATCCATCCAGATGTCGACCCAGGTTTTTACCAAATTCGCGGGCGGGCGGAACATCGGCGGGACGGCAGGGAATGACCTCGAAAGAACGCTGATAGACCTGCTCGCCCATGAAGCGGGCATCGAATTCGCGCGCGCCGCCGATGCGGTATTGCTCACGCAGGTATTCGCCAACGACAGGCGCGCCGCCGACATAGACGCGAAACGCGCCCCGCTGCCAGAGCAGGAATTTGAGAATGCGCTCGGCAAACGGCAGACTATGCTCGAAGAGCGGATGGGATTCAGGCAGGAGGCGCGTCTCAAAGCGGGAAATCTGCCCATCGGCGCGTTCCAGGCCAAAGACGAGCGGGGTGCTCTCGCGCCGGGTCAGCGCGCGAAAGGCACGGCTGACCAGCACCGGAGGGAGGAAAGCAGGGTCGAGCGGAGGCGTGATGAGGGGAGCAGGGGTTTCGAGATGGTTCATAGGGGTCACTTAGACTCTGCAAAAAGGAGTGAGTAATCTTCCAATAACAGGTGGGCAGCCGCGCCCAAAATACAGGCATCATTATCAAATTTGCCTAATTCAACATGGGCCTGTTCAGTCATCTGCTCCAGGGCCGAGCGGCGCATGGCCTGACGCACGCTTTCCAGCCAGACTTCGCCAAAACAGGTCATCTCACCCGTCAGCAGGAGGCAATGAATATCAAACGCGGCCACCAACCCACCCAGGGCCTCGCCCATCGCCTGCCCGGCTTCCTGCACAATCTGCCGCGCCAGAGCATCGCCGCGGTTGAATTCTTCACATACCGCCGACAAACTCAGGCGCGGTTCGGGGCGTTTGGCATGAATCTGTTCAAGAACCGCCCTGGCGCTGGCGAGAGTTTCCAGGCATCCCACACGCCCACAGCGGCATAGCCGCTCATTACCGCGCACCGGCACATGGCCAATTTCGCCTGCCCCGCCGCCATCGCCCTGAAAGAGTTTTCCATCAATCAGAATGCCAGCGCCTACACCTTCACTGACGTTAACCACAATTAAGTTCCGGCGCGCGCGATGACCGCTGTAAGAAAATTCGCCGATGGCAGCCGCCTGGCTGTCATTCAGCACCGAAACCGGCAGGCCATAGCGCTGAAAAAGCAAATTGCCCAACGGCAGGTTTTTCCAGGACAGGTTGACCGCCTGGATGACCAGCCCCTGGCGGGTGTTGACCAGGCCAGGGGTGCCAACGCCAATGCCGAGCAGTGGTTTCCAGCGGCTGTTTGTCAATGGGTCAAGCAGTTCGTAAACGCGCCGAAGCGCCAGTTGACCATCGCCGTTTTCGGCGGGAACTTCGCAGGTTTCTTTGATTTCGCCCCGCAAGTTGGTGATGGCTCCAATGAATTTATCCTGGGCCAGGTTCAGACCAATCAGATAACGCGAATCAGCCGCCATCTGGAGCAAAATAGACGGCTTGCCGCCACTGGAGACGCTCGTGCCGACTTCTTCCACCAGGCCGCTTTCTATCAACTCGGCCACCATATCCGAAACGGTGGTGCGCGTGAGATGCGTGCGGCGAGCAATTTCAATGCGGCTGGTGGTGCCGCTCTCGTAGATGGTGCGGAAGACCAGATTGAGATTGTGCAGACGGGCCTGTTGCTGGTTGGCTTTCCGCAGGGCAGGGAGCATGGCAGCCTCTCTTTAGTTAGTTAGTCCATTGGATTTACAAAGTGATTGTAACGAAATTTTCACAAAATTGCAAGAGGCAGTTTTTTAGAAAGCGGCCCCCTTTTGCCTCTTGCGCGCAAGAAACCGCGCTTGAGGGCTTTCCAGGCGCAGTATGCGTTCGGCGTAAATAAGATACCGGACAAATAGCGATGCTTGGTCAATGACCAACAAACGGTTTTCGCCTGATTCGGAATGGTATAATTCTCCTAATCTTGCAATCATTGCCTTTCATTGAGGAGCGCTGATTTGGCCTTCAACCCGCTCAACTGGCTGTTAGGACTTTTTTCCCTGGATATTGGCATTGACCTTGGAACGGCAAATACGCTGGTCTATGTCAAAAATAAAGGCATCGTCATTAACGAGCCATCCTGGGTTACGATTGACAAACGCACCCGTGAACCGTTGGCTGTCGGACAAAAAGCCAAGGATATGATGGGACGCACTGCTGGAAATATCGTTGCTGTGCGTCCTGTTCGTGATGGGGTCATCTCCGAGTTCAATGTGACGCAGGAAATGCTGACCTACTTCATTGGTCAGGTGCATGAGCAAAGCGTGGTGCCGCTGCCGCGCCCGCGTGTGGTGATTGGCATTCCGGCAGGCGTGACCGAGGTCGAAAAACGGGCCGCCTATGATGCGGCCATGTCTGCCGGGGCAAGAGAAGCCTACCTGGTGGAGGAGCCGGTGGCCGCCGCGCTGGGTGCTGGTTTGCCGGTCGGCGAGGTAAAAGGTTCGATGGTGGTCGATATTGGCGGAGGAACGACCGAAGTCGCCGTGATGTCGATGGGCGGAGTAGTCGTCTCGCGCTCCCTGCGCGTGGCGGGCGATGAGATGGACCAGGATATCGTCCAATACATTCGCAACAAGTACAACCTGTTAATTGGCGAGGGCGTTGCGGAACAGGTCAAAATGAAAATCGGTTCGGCATACCCCTTACCACAGGAAAAGACCGCCGAGGTGCGCGGGCGCAACCTGGTCAATGGACTGCCTGAGTCGATAGAAATTTCTTCCATCGAGGTGCGCGATGCGCTCTCCGGCTCAGTACAGGTGATTGTAGATACCATCCGCGACGCGCTGGATGAAGTCCCACCTGAAGTGATTGCCGACCTGATGGACACGGGCATCTGCCTGGCAGGCGGTGGCGCGCTTTTGCAAGGGCTGGCCGACCGTCTGGCGGATGAATTGAATCTGCGCGTCTGGCAGGCCGAAGACCCGCTCACCTGCGTGGTGCGCGGTACGGGAGTTATCTTGAGCGATTTCGACGTCATGCGCGGCTACCTGGTCAGCCTGGAGCGCGGGTCTACGCGGCACCGATAGATTTAGAGAATGGTG
Source organism: Anaerolineales bacterium (assembly GCA_034434535.1). GTDB lineage: Bacteria > Chloroflexota > Anaerolineae > Anaerolineales > Villigracilaceae > UBA5195. Next base: position 65,020 of record DAOTZC010000003.1, read on the forward strand.
AGTATGGGGCGGGCCGCCTTTACGCGCCCGTCTTTCTCTGGTACGCTTAAGAACATGCGAAATTCTCTTTCCGGCTCGGTGCAGACGACCATCATTTTTCTGGTCGTGGCAGGCGTGCTTGCATTAGCACTGAGCGGTTCTCTTGGATTTGTTTCTACCGGCCTTAACGCCTTCCTGGTTTCGACTCAAACCTGGATTTCCACCCGTTTTGTGGCAATTCAGGATTTCCTGACCGTTCCGCGCGATGTGGCGGCCCTGCGCCAACGCAACGCCGAGCTGGAAGCCGAAGTAGCCCGCCTGCAAGCCCAGGTAGTGCAATTGCAAAGCCAGGTGGCCGATACGCAAGCCCTGGCTGCGCTGGTGAATTTCTCCCGCTCTAATCCCGAAAGCGCCTATACAGCGGCCACCGTCATCGGGCGCGACCCCAGCCCCTTCCTCCGATACATCATCATTGACAAAGGCTCCAACCAGGGGCTGCGGCGCGGAATGCCGGTTGTCACCGACCAGGGTCTGGTCGGGCGGGTAGATGCGGTAATTGGCAGCGCGGCGCGCGTCCAGCTGATTACTGACCCTACCTCGGCGGTCAATGTCCGCCTGGAAAGAGCCGACCGGGAAGCCGTGCTCACTGGAACCCTGGCCGGCGATTTAACCCTCGACCTGGTTCCGCAAGATATCGCGCTAGAGATTGGCGACGTGGTATTGACCTCAGGCCTGGGCGGAAGTTATCCGCGCGACCTTATCGTTGGACAGGTCAACACAGTGCGCAAACGCGACTCAGACCTGTTCCAACAGGCCTTTATTCAACCGGTGGTTGATTTTGCACAATTGAAGATTGTGCTGGTCATCACCGATTTCCGCCCCGTAAACATCACCCCTCTTATCCCCTGATATGAAAAACCTGATTGCTTTCCCGGTTCTGGGGTTGGCCTTCATTTTACAAATGGCCATTCTGAGCCGCATGACTCTGCTTTCGGGTGTGGTGGACCTCGTTTTGCTGATTATTGTATCCTGGGCGTTGCAAGAACAAGTGCAATCCTCCTGGCACTGGGCCGGGTTGGCCGGGCTGCTGGCGGGTTTTACCTCAGGCCTGCCCCCCTATATTCCACTCCTGGGATATCTCCTGACCGTCGGACTGGCGCGTTTGTTCCTGCGGCAAATCTGGCAAGCGCCCATCCTGGCTTTGTTTAGCGTGACCTTTTTCGCCACACTGCTCATGCATCTGGTTACTTTTATCGGCTTGCTTCTGAATGGGACTCTTCTACCAATTGGGGATGTCCTGACTCTGGTCACGCTTCCTGGCATTTTTTTAAATTTGCTGTTTATCTTGCCGGTTCACGCTGTCATCCGTGACCTGGCTTTATGGGTATATCCTGTGGAGGACCTGGTATGACATCTCCTGCTGCTCCTCGCGCCATGTTCGAACCCTGGCGCGCGATGGTTGTTTACATGGCCCTGGCCGGTGCTTTTTTGTTCATGACAGGCCGCCTGTTTGTGTTACAAGTTTTGGAGTACCAAACCTGGCTGAGCCAGGCAGAAGAGAATCGAACGCGCGTAATCAGCGTTCCGCCTTCGCGCGGAATCATCTATGACCGCAACGGGTACATCCTGGCGAGCAATGTCGCTTCGTATAACATTGTCATTACACCAGCCAATCTGCCAGATAGCGAAGGTGATATTCAGTCCATTTATCGCCAACTTTCTGCCCTGACGGGCGTGCCGGTCAATAGTGGAACGGTGGAAGATGCCAAACTTGTCTCAGCCTGTGTTCCCGGCCCTGGTATTGCGCAACTGGTGGAATTGCAAAACACCAATGCCCCCTACAGCGCAGTTAAAATCCAATGCAATGTAAGCGAGGAGATTGCCCGGATTGTGCGTGAAAAAGCGGTCGACTGGCCTGGCGTTAGTGTAGAAATCGAACCAATTCGTAGTTACCCAACCGGGTCTTTGACCGCTAATATTGTCGGGTTTATTGGCCCCATTCCGGCTTCGCAAGAGCAATTTTATCGCGAGCAAGGATTTCAGCCAAACCGGGATAAAGTGGGCTATGCTGGCGTAGAAGTGTATTTTGACGAACTGCTGATTGGCAAACCAGGCCGCCGCGTGGTGGAAGTGGACGTGGCCGGGCAGGAACTTCGCAACATTGAACCGCCCATCACCCCCGTTTCGGGCTATAACCTGCACCTGACCATCGATACCCGCCTGCAAAAAGCGATTGAAGCAGCCCTGGTGGGTGAAATCAATACCTGGAACCAGTTTTATTACGGCGGCACTGGCGAGCAAAGAATTTCAAGCGGCGCGCTGATAGCCATGAATCCTAAAACGGGCGAGATATTGGCCATGGTAACGCACCCCACTTTTGAAAATAACCGCTTTGCGCGCATCATCCCTGCTTACTATTACAACCAGCTGGCCGAAGACCCCCGCAAGCCTCTGTTGAATTATGCCATTTCGACGGAATATCCGCCCGGTTCGGCGTTCAAACTGTCAACAGCGCTGGGCGCGTTGAACGAGGGCATAGTTACGGTCAATCAAATTATCGAAGCGCCCGGTGAACTGGTTTTGCGAGAATCGTTTTCACCAAACGACCCGGGCTTTGAGCGCGCTTTTGTTGATTGGAATCGGACAGGGTTTGGAACCATTTCCTTCTTGCGCTGCATTGCCTATTCCAGCAACGTCTGCTTTTACAAGTTGGGAGGCGGCTACCGCGACGAAGTCCGCGAAGGGCTGGGCATTCTGCGCCTGAAAGAATACGCCCGCGCGCTGGGGTATGACCAGCGCAGCGGAATTGAACTGCCCGGCGAAGCCGAAGGCCTGATTCCCGACCCGCAGTGGAAACGCATCTTCCAGGGCGAAAACTGGTCCACCGGCGATACCTACATCGCCAGCGTGGGACAGGGTTATGTACTTGCCACCCCCCTTCAGGTTCTTCTCTCCGCGGCAACGATTGCCAACAACGGGCGGCACATGCAGGCCACCATCATCAAGGAAATCACCGATAACAACGGCAAGGTTATCCCGGTCTGGCGTGATGCAGATGGAAACTTATATTTCGAACCTGGCCCCGACCGCTGGCAGATTTCCCCCAATCAGGGACATGTCAAGTGGGATATGACCATCGACCCGATTATCAAGGACTATTTCTGCGAAAACAGTTACTGCACCGAAACCGGCAATATGAAAACGGTTGACCCATTTGTCATCCAAAAAGTTCAGGAAGGGATGCGCCTGGCCGTCACCGATGAAACCGGCACGCTGAACAAGATTTTCGTTAATCCAACCGTTCTTTTCAATGGCCCGTTCCCCATTGCAGTGGCCGGAAAGACCGGTACCGCGGAATATTGTGACGATATTGCCCGCGCAGCCAATCGCTGCCGGTTTGGAGAGTGGCCAACTCATTCATGGACGGTGGCCTATGCGCCATACGATGACCCGGAAATTGCAGTGGTTGCCTTTGCTTATAATGGGGATGAAGGCGCCAGCGTGGCAGGCCCAATGGTGCGCCTGGCCATGGAGGCCTATTTCTGCCTGAAAACAATCGACTCAAACCCGGGTAGTTTTGCCGGGTGTGAGTAACGAGGCCTTTTGAATCGATGAGTTTTTTGAGGACCTCTGTTTCTTACACCCATCCACGCTGTCTGGCTTCCTCTCGCAACGCAATTAGAATAGCGCGCAGCTGCAAATTACGTTTGCAGGCGGTCGCGGCGTCGTTCAACACTTTGTCTGACCAGAGCGTGCGGCAGGTAAGCACTTCTTCATCGTCGAAGAGTATCATCTGAACCAGGCTGCCGAGGGGAATATCCTGCTCTTCGGTATGAGGCAGGTTGCAGTCCTGGCAGCCCCGGCATAAATGAACATCTTGCCCGGTGGCCTGTTGGACAATGCGGCGCAGGGTCATTCTGGTCAGAATTCCTCACTGCCCGGCTTGAGATGCAGGGTCATGAAGGCAACATCACAGGTTTCGCCGTCGGGGAACATAAAATAGTCTTCCAACAGGCATTGGGTCTTGAAGCCCAGCTGCTCGAAGGCCCGCACCACTTTGGTCTGTTCGGCAATGACTTCACCCACAATGATGCGCACATCCTGTTTTCGCGCCATGTCAATGATGGCGCGGGTCATCTTCATGCCCAGGCCGCGTTTACGAAAGTCCTTAGCCAGGAACAAGCGTAATTCGGTCACATGGCGTTTGGGGCCTTTGTAGAAATGCAGAGATGCACTGCCTACAATGCGGTCGCGCACAACCGCCAACACAGGCAGAACTTTGCTGTAATCGAGCGTATCACACCATTCCTTGACAACAGCCGGGTCTTTGACGTTATGGCGCACATAGAGCAGGTCTTCTTCGCCAAAGTGTGAATAGTATTCGACCAGAAGGTCATAATCTTCCTTAACCATTGGACGAAGCAAAACACGCACTCCGTCACGCAAGGTGACAACATCGCGGTGATTTTCAATTTCTCTAACAAGCATCTGCTGACTCCTTCTCGGCGCACGAGCAGCGTTCTGGCCTGTCTTACTGAGCCGCTTTTTCCAAGACTGGCTGGGGCGCAACAAACCCTGGCGGCAGGAGGCCCGCCTCGGTCACCAGGCGCGGGACAATGTCTTCCCAGCCGACTGGCATAATATGCAGGCCATGAATGCCTTGTTTTTCGTAGCCTTTGATTTTTTCAATCAGTTCCAGGGCAATTTGCACGCCTTCAGCCTGTTCATTCCCGGCTTCGGCAGCGGCCTCCATGCGCTTGATGATGGTCTCTGGCACGAAGACACCCGGAACCTGGGTCATGTAACGGGTCATCTTGGCGCTCTTCAGCGGGGTGATGCCAATCATGATGTAGACTTTGTCAAGGATGTTCCGTTTGGCAAGTTCATTTAGCCAGATTTCCATCCGCTCGATGCCATATACCAGGTTGGTCTGGAAAAATTGCGCCCCGGCGTTGACTTTTTTGTGTTCGCGGATGGCCTGGAATTTGGGGTCGGAGGCAAAGGGGGCCGCCGCTGCGCCCAGGAAAAACCTGGGCGGGAATTTGATTTCGCGTCCGTCTAAATAATGGCCTTCATCGCGCATTCGGCGCAAAATCCAAATCATCTGGATGGCATCCAGGTCGTTGATGTCCATCCGCCCGCGCGGGGTGGGGGCCAGCACCGGGCTGTCGCCGGTGATGCAGAGCACGTTGCGCACGCCCATCGCCGCGGCCCCAAGGATTTCACCTTGCAGGCTGGCGCGGGTGCGGTCGCGGGCGGCAATCTGCATGACCGGTTCGGCTCCGTTTTCGACGGCGATCTTGGAGCAGGCCCAACTGGTCATGCGCGGGGTGGCCGAGGCGTTATCGGTGAAGTTGATGGCAGTGACGTAGGGTTTGACCAGGTTGATGTTCTCAATCAATTTTTTGGTCGAAACACTCAGCGGTGGGGCAATTTCACAGGCCACCACGAACTGCCCGGCTTTGAAGGCTTTCTCAAGGTTGGAGACTGGTTCGGTGTAGCCCGGAGCGTGGTATTGGTCGTCGCCCTGCCACCAATCGGGCTGGCGTACAGTGCGGAAAATCAAATCCCAGGTTTTGTAGCGTTTTTCGCCCTGGTCAAACACCAGGCTTTTGAGCACTTTACCGGCGCCATTCTTTTTGATGCAGGTGACAACATCCTTCCAGGTTTCTTCACCGACTTTTTCCCAGTCGAGCGGTGGCAGTACCTCCATGAGTTTTTCCTGGCGGCCCATCGCAAACGCGCGCTCATAGATTTTGTACCAGATGCAGGGGCGGGTTTTGTCAACGTAACAGTGTTCAGGCGTCGAGCCACCGCACGGGCCGTTGCGCAGTCCTTTGGGACATTCCATCGGGCAGATGAAGGCCGTCTCCTGTAACATGCAATTGCCGCACATTCGGCAGCCAAAGAGCGGCCCTTTGATGGCATATTCGAGATTTTCCATCAACCGGCTGCCGAACGATTCTTGCTTGAACGGTGAGTAGGCAGGTTGCCAGCGTCGTCCGGGGGTAAAGATGGGCATAGGTTCTCCTTTGGGTTAATTTGCCAGGTATGCATCTGCGTAGATGACCTTGTTGAGCAAAATTTGGGTCGTCTTCCAGATGGCGAGCTGCTCGGGGTCGCTCATGTCGAAATCTTCGGGCTGGGGTTCATCGCCTGCGCCGGTGCGTTCGGCAATTTTGTTGTAAACGCGCGCCAACGGGGTGGAGATGTCTTTGGTTTCAATCCACTTGATGACGTTGTTCTGCTTCTCGTCAAAGGGGTTGGCAATCATCATTTCCAGCCCAACGCCCATCAGCATGGCAAGATAAACGCGGTTAATGAGCGGGCGGTTTTCGTTGGGGACGGCGTTCGAGACATTGCTCAGGCCCACCGAGACCATCGGAGCAGGGTCCCAGGCATATTTCAACATACGAACGGCTTCGATGAGCTGCGGGCAATATTGCTGGCAACCGCTGGTGGTCAGTACGAGCGGGTCGATGATGAGATTCTCCATCGGAAAGTCAATTTCCATCAGGTGCGGGATAATCGTCCCGACGGCAATTTCCACGCGCGCATCGGCCTCCACCGGGATGCCGCTGGTGCCCATCGTCAGGGCAATCACTTTGGCGTTGTATTTCTTGGCCAGCAAGGGGATTTTCTCCAACCGCTCAGGCTCTGCCGAGGTGGAATTGAGAATCGGTTGGGCTTTGGTGATTTTCTGGAGCGCGGCCTCCATTCCATCGACATTGGTGGTGTCAATACAGAGCGGCACATCCACCACCGATTCAATCGCCTGCACAATCCAGGGAAAGACTTCGGCATAATCTTTTTTGCGCGGGCCAAGGTTGATATCCACGGCCCTGGCCCCTGCCTCCACCTGCCGCACGGCCAGGTCCATGAAAAATTCCGCGTCGCGGTTGGCGAGAGCTTCTTTGACCTTTTCTGAAATGATGTGAATATTTTCGCCGATGATGTACATAGGAACTCCTCGTTTTGTTTGAACGGCTTGCTGATTTTGTAAACAGGGACACAAGTACCTGCTTACCTGTCTACCTGCTTACGTGTTTATTTCTCTACGCTCCAACGCCGCCTCCACCGAAGGGAAGCGGAATAAATCCGTATGCGGCAGGAACAGCGCCGAAGTGAACGCTTCGTAAAAACTGTTATCTGCCGAAAGTTCGATATAGGTCATGCGCCGGGCAATATCGGCCACCCGTTCGCGCTGCTGCGTATCGAGCAGAGCCAGGTACGCGCCCTTAATGCTGGTATTGCCCAGGAATTTGAACTTCTCCCAGGGCATGTCGGGCAGCAGACCAATTTGGACGGCCTTTTCGATGTTGATGTATTTGCCAAACGAACCGCCGATGACCATCTGTTGAACATCGTTAAGGGTCATGCCGACCTGTTCGGCCAGCACGGTGAACCCGGCATAGATGGCGGCTTTGGCGCGCAACAGGTTATCAATATCCACGCGGGTAATCACAATATCGCGCCCGGTTTCGGTTTCACTGGCCCAGGCCACAACGTACTCGCCGCCATGCTCGCCCTCGCGCACGCGCTTTGTAGGGAGGGCGAGATTGACATTTCCGGCTTTATCCAGGATTCCGGTTAAGAACATTTCTGCGATGAGCGAAATTAACCCGGAACCGCAGATGCCCTTTGGCCTGCCCCCGCCAATCACGCGGATATCTGGCTCGTAGGTTTGGCCGTTAATCCAGACTTCCTCAATGGCCCCGGTTGTGGCGCGCATTCCATCGACCACGCCCGCGCCTTCAAAAGCCGGGCCAGCCGAACAGGCGCAGGTCACAAGCCAGTCGCGGCTGCCAAAGACGATTTCGCCGTTGGTGCCAATATCGATAAACAGGGTAATCTCTTCGGCAGTATCAATACCGCTGGAGAGGACGCCCGCGGTAATATCCGCGCCGACGTAACTGGCGACGCCTGGCAGGCAGTCGATGACTGCATCGGGGCAAAAGTTAAAGCCAATTTCGCGCGCGGCCAGAGTCGGCGGGTGGTTAACAGCGGTGATGAAAGGCGAAAGCCGAATGGAGGCGGCGGGAATCCCCAACAGCAGGTGAATCATCGTCGAGTTCCCGGCGATGGTGGCTTTGATGACCTGCTCCGGCGTGGCTTTCACTCGTTTGCAAGCGATTTCACACAGCCGGTTGATGGTCTCGACCACGCGCTGCTGCAAATCAGCACCGCCGCCATTTTTGCTGGCATAGATGATGCGGCTGATGACATCTTCGCCCCGCGCAATCTGACCGTTATATTCGGCGGTCTGCGCCACCACCTTTCCGCTGATTAAATCGACCAGCCACAGGCTGACGGTGGTGGTGCCGATGTCGATGGCGGCGGCGTAAACCGGGTCATCGAGGTCTTCCAGCGGGCGAATGTCAAGCAGTTGGTAAACGGGCAGGTCATAGGTGCCGATGTTGTTGTAGATGACGGAGATTTGCCAGTCGCTGGCGCGCAACACATCTCCCAGTCTTCGCAACAGGGAAAGCGAGGCGGTGGTGTTTTCGAGTTTGTGCTGAGAGCGCAGAGCGGTTTGCAGGCGACTCCAGTCGTCGGTCTGGTCATCCATGGAGGGCGGGTTGAGCGTGACTGAGACGCGCCGGATGGGCTGCGACCACTCAAATTGGTAGCCTTCGGGGACCTGCACCTCGGCGGCCACGCGGTCGGTGGTCAGTTTGCGCTCAACTTTCTCTTGTTCGGGGACAAGAATGGAAACATCACTTTCGACAACGCTCTGGCAGGCCAGGGCAAATCCCTGCGCAACGGCCTCTGGCGAAAGCCGCAGCGTGGAACGCCGCCGGACGCTGCCTTCCGTAACCTGCACGGCGCAGCGCCCGCAGCGTCCCTGTCCACCGCACGGCTGGCTGATTTCGATTCCGGCCAGGCGGGCCGCATCCGAAATCAGCGCGCCGGTGGGAACGGTGACGGAGGTTTGCTGGTCGTTGAGGGTGAAAGTGATGGCGTGGTTCATGTGGAAGTGGATGTGTACTAATTCAACGCCTGCTTCATAAACGCCGGTAAATCGACCGCTTCGCGCGGGCCAACCCGAATTTCCCAATCGGGCAGTTCGGCTTCGAGTTCGCCCGAAAGGACGGCCACATGACCCGGCAGGACGACGCGCTTTTTGCTGATTTTTTCGGCAACGTTGAAACCTTTGATGGCTTTGGCAATGCGCTCGGCGTCGAATTTGCCCGCCGCCCAGGCCGTCAGCACCGACATGCCCTCGGCATCGCAGACCACCAGCCAGGCTGGCAGGCCGCTGCCTTCGACTTCGTTGGCCACCGCAAAGTAGGTGATGCTGAAGTTGGTAGTCACCAGCACCGGGCTTTCGGGTTTGGGCGCATTGATTTCATAGATTCCCGGCTGCACCTGAATGGGCTTTTGCGGGTCGGTGTAGATGTTTTCGCGCAGGACAAGCAGGGCGTACATCGTCTCGGGTTTGAACTCGCTCAAAACGACGAACCCGGCATATTTGGCGATGGCCTGCGAGGCGGCCATCAGTTCATCGGCGGCGTTGCAGGGAAAGGCAATCAGCGGGTAGCCCACCGGGCGGGTGTTCTTGAGCGCCAGCCGCCGCAGTTGAGTGTGGATAGCCAGCGATTTGCCGAGGTGGGTGGTCATTGGGTCGAGAACCAGGTCTTCCACGCCTTTGGCTTTGATTTTCTCGGTCAGGTCGGCCAGGCCATCCACCGTATCGGCGCTGACGGCGAGCGGGCAGCCGGAGGCTTTTGCCAGGTCGGCGAGTTTTTCCCAGTTGGAGGCGTCTGCGCCGCACAAGAGCGGTTTTTCGCCGGGCAGGGCAGAAACGCCAGCCTGTAAAACGTCTGGGTTTTTGGAGAGCAGAATCAGCGGGCGTTTGGTGGCGGCGCGCACCGCTTTGACGGTATCGGCATAAGCGGCAGGAGAACTTGCGCTGAGCGATGTCGAAGCGTCCGCTTCAACGGCGAATCCATCCACCGTGAAGTCCATGCCGACGTAGTTCACCTTGTAGGCGTCGGCTTCTGCCACCCCAGCCGCAGATTTTACGCGGACGAACAGACCAGGTTTGTTGTAGAAGGTTTTTTCGTGGCGGAACAGGCAAACTTCGTTCCCCGCTTTGACTTCACCCGCTGCGCCTTTCAGGGTAATCAGACGGATGGGCGGGGCGGATGATTCGGCCAGTTGGGCTTTGTTGGCTTCGGTGACGTAGGGACAAGCGCTCAGTTCGACCTGTTTGGCGGCCAGTTTCATGGCGAAGGCCAGGCAGGTGGGGAAACCGCATTCCTTGCAGTTGGTTTGGGGCAAGAGTTTGTAGATTTGAATGCCAGAGAGTGCCATGGTGTCCTCCTAGGCCGTCATCAGTTCGGAAATGGCGGCTTTGACCCGTTTGACGCTTTCAGGGTGCCGCAGGACGACGATATCCGCGCCTGATTCGAGCAGCGCGGTGGCGGTGGTAATTTCCCAGTTGATGGCGCGGGTTTGCCAGTCGCCCCAGGCAGCGGGGACGCCCTCGCCAACTTTGGCTTCTTTGGCCTTCCAGGCTTCAAAGCCAACCGTGACCAGCATCGGGAATTGGGTCATGCTGTCACCTTGCAGGGCGGCCAGGCGCAGGCGTTCCATGACTGAATAGCCATATTCGATGCCGTAGCCGAGCGCGCCGGTGGTGGGGTCCATGATGATGCGGTCGGCGGGCAGGCCCATGTCGGTGATGAGGATGTTGAGCTGCTTGGCGAGGTTGACATCCATCGGGCTGCGGGCGCTGACCAGGTGTCCGTTGGCCAGAGCAGTGGCAACAATGGTGCGGTAGTTTTTATCCTCGCAGATGCCGAGCAGCAGACGTTCGCCCTTGGCGGCTTCGGCCACAGCGACCAGCAAATCATTGTCTTTTTCGGCCTGACCAGGGCCGAACACAGCCAGCGGAAGGCCGCTGGCGCCCAGCACGGCTTTGACAGCCTTAACGGCATCATCAGGGCTGTCTTCAAGCGTCAGCCACAGGACGAGCAGGTCGGCCCCGGCGGCTTCGGCGGCTTTGGCCCAACTGGCGGGGTCGTTCAGGGCCTCACCCCAGGTCTCTTCGAGCAGGCGCGACCAGTCGGCAGGTTTGCGCGACTTGATTTCGACGGCGATGCGCGGCGGGTTGGGCATCGGATTCTCGAAGTGCAGGTAAGGCATGGATGTTTCCCCCCCAACGGTGACGACGCTGGCGCGCGTGCCGCCCTCCGCGGCTGTTGCGCCCAGTGTAATGGCGCGGACTTTGCCGGTCCATTTATCCTTGGGTATTTCGATTGGCATAGTTCCTCCGGTGTTCGATAGTCGTTGTTCGATATTCGATACCCGGTATTCGTACAGCTTGACCTGCTGCCGAATATCGAATCTTGATTCCTGTTATTTCAAACCAGCCTTGCGGCGCGCTTCATCTCTGCGCTGGATGAACTGCTCAAGTGGCAATTTGCGCTCGGCGGCAATGCCCAGGTCTTTCAACTCTTGCTCATCTCTGGCGGCCAGCGCGCGCAAGATGTGGCGGTAAGAAATCAGCGCGGCGGGGTAGATAATTCCGGCGGAGTTGTGGTTCATGTACGCCACGCGGATGCGCTGGTCTTTCATCATCTGCGCGGCGGCGGCAATGGGAATATCGGCGGGCAGTTCGGGGACGCCCTCGCGCATGACATCCCCGGCGGTCAGTTCGTTGATATTTTCCCGCCCATATACACTAATCAATTCTTCGTAACCGACCACTCCCAGGCCTTCTCCCTCCGTCCCAAGCACGACCATCTCTTCGAGATTGTTCTCGAGGATGAAACGCGCCACATCCACCACCAGAGAGGTGGTTTTGCAGGTCGGCACGCCGACGGTCATCAGGTCACGGATGAGGGTAACAGTCATCAGTGTTCAGTCATCGAATTCTGCTCGTCGGTCTTGATAGAAATGTCTTGCAATCAAAGTAATGGGGATTGGGACTGGCTGCCAGCCCAATCCCCACGCACCATGCAACACGCAATATCTTAAAACATCGGGTCCATCATCATGGCCGGGTGACCGTGCGCTTCGAGCCAGGCCAGCAGTTCATCCACGGTGGTCACGTTACGCTCATCGGCAATTTTTTCCATCAGGTCGGGGTCGCCTTCGCGTTCGCAGACAGCCTTGAACTCCTCGGCCATCGTGTTTTTAAGCACGCTCGACATCCAGACCACGCGCTTGAAGCCGCCATCGGCCGAGATGAACTTGGGGCTGATGAGATAGAACTTGCCGACGCCCATTACGCCCGGGGTTTGCAACCCGCCGCCAGCAATGCCCGCCAGGGTCGAGAAGGTCATGCCGGCCGGGGTCATGCTGGTATCTTCGCGGCTGACGACCATCACGCCGTTGGCTTCGGGGATGAGCATCACGATGCACTCGAAGCAGCCGCAGGCCGTCATCGGGTTTTCCATAATGGAATACATGGTCACTTCGTTGACTACGCCGTGCGAACCGATGGCTGCGTAGGCATTGGTGCCTTCCCAATAGCCTTTGACCGGGTCGATGACTCGTCCCAGCTTGATGGGTTGGTTGGGGCCGGTCGGGTTGATGCTGAACGAGGCTTTACAATCCAGCCAGTTGTAGGCGCCGCACAAGCCCAGGCGCTGCGGGCTGACCACGCAGACGTGATTGGGAGCAAAGGATTGACACAGGGTGCAGGAGTAGAACTCATCCACCTTGTCATCGGTCAGGTCGGCCAGGCGTTTGTTGCGGTAATCGTAAGCTTCGCGCGCCTTTGCCAGCCACTCATCGAACAGTTTCGGGTCGGTGTAAATCGTGACCTGCACTTTGTCCACAATCGCGCCGAAATCGGCGTGGAAGCGCGCATGCAAAATTTTGCCAATGTCTGCCAGGCCAAAGCCTTTATCTGCTGCGGCATTCGAGATGCGAATCCAGGCAATATCGCGCTGCCCAACGTGCTGGATGCCGCTCGCGCCGTTCACAAAGTAATGGATTTGACGCTCCAGCACCGGCTCAAAGTCGGTTTGCATCTGCCGCCCTGCCACTTTGGCGACCACGCCCACGCTCATATTGCCCTGTGGAGGGATGGCGCTAAAATCGGGGCCGACCACTTCCACCTTGCCATCGACCACCTCCTCCAACGGAGCGGTATAAAGATATTCGAAACACTTGGAGTATTTGCCGCCGAACTCCACGCGCAAGTCGGCCTTGCGAACGACTTCGCCCTCGAAGGCTGAGCCATACGGCACGGGAATCGGCACTTCGGTCATCTTGATTTTGACTCCGCGCACCTCGATGCACTTCTGGATGAGCCGCTCGGCCTTTTCCATGTCGTCCGCGCCATCAATTTTGTCAAACGGCATTGAAACCACATGCTCATAAGTTGTCACGCCGGTTGGCAGGATTTCGGGGATGACGGTATCGGCGATGACCGGGAAGCCGTAGTTGATGGCCCCGGCGGCGGCGGCGTATTTCAGGTCATCCACTTCACCGAGCGCCAGCACAAAGGCAAAGACACGTTCTTTGTTGTAGAGCAGAATGTCTTTGGCCATGCCCGCCTTCAGGCCGCCAAAGGTCAGCGCCGAGCGGGTGGCAAAACCAAGCGCGTAAATTGCCGAGATGGTGTCGGTGCCGAAAGGCACGGTATAGGTGTCGTAGCCCAGTTCCACGCCTTCTTCCTGTAATTGGTCAATGATGCTGCGCCCGTTGACATTGCCACTCAGAAAACACAGGATGTTGCGCTTTTGCAGTTCGCGCACCAACTTGACCGCCACGGCGTTATTTTTGGCGCAGCCCACAATTGCGGCGAAGCCGGGCATGCGGCCATCCACCAGTTGGATGCCCCACGAGCGCAAGCGGATGTCATCAATGGGCCCATTCAGATGACCAGAGAGAGAGCCTCCTTCGGCAGCCGCGCCGTTATCGGGACTGGTAAAAGCCGTCCCCCCTGCCAGTTGGAAGCCAGGGCGCGGCTCAGGCTGCAAGCCATACACAAAGCGGATGGCCTCAATCGTTTCGGCGGCGAACAGAGTTGCCATGCCGCTGTCGAGGGTCTCGCCCAGGTAGGGCGTCCACTTACTGGCGGCTGGAACCGGATGCAGCAATTCACGGGCGTGCTTCAGCACATCCTTCAATTGCCCCAGTTTCTCCACGGCAATGCCGGTCAGGCCGTAAATGGTCGGCAGGTAATAGGCCGTATTCGGGAATGAAATTGGGGTCTCTGGCCCTTTTTCGGCCAGGGCCTTGTTCAACATAAACTCGGCTTCGGTGACTAACGCGTTTGCGCCGCGAATGGCACGGGTAGCGATATAGCGAGACATGTCATCCTCCTAGTCGGCGGCCAGGCCGTAGATTGCAGCGCGGCGTTGCTCAAGGGGCAGCGCTTCGACTTCCATCATCTTTGCATCGCCCGAGCGGCCAAACTTGTTCGGCTCCCAGGCGGGCAGGCCGAGCGCGGCGCGTTTTTTATCAATGTGCGCCAGCGTGGCTTCAATCATCTTGTCCGGGTCGGCAATGAACTCCAGTTTGCCGCCGTACTCCTTCTCCCAACCTTCGGAGATGTACTTAAGAACCTTGTCGCTATCCTCCACCCGGTCGGGCATGCCGCCAACTGGCGATTGCCCGCCGAAAATGACATACGCGCCCGAAGCCACGCAGTAGGTGGCAATCGCCAGCGCCTTCTCAGACATCCACTCCGGCGCCAGGCCAACCGCCGGAATCATGTCAATGTCGTCGCCCAGACCGCCTTCTTCCACCATTTGAGTCAGCACGGTCAGGATGCGGGTGTTATCAACGCACGAGCCGAGATGCAGCACGGGCGGGATGCCGACCGTTTCACAGACCTCGCGCAAACCTGCCCCCACTTGCTCAATGCCCGCTTCGCCGAGCAGCAAACCCAGCTTGGCCGAGGCAATTGCGCCGCAACCGGTTTGCACCACCAAAACATCCTTTTTAAGCAGTTCGCGCACTACTTTGGTATGCAAATAATCGTGTTGCGAGCGCGGGTTGTTGCAGCCGACAATGGCCGCCACGCCACGAATGCGGCCCGCCATGATGGCGTCGTTGAGCGGGCGGAAAGAAGCCCGGTACGAACCACCCAACATATAGTTGATGTATTCGTGCGAAAAGCCCGGAATCAGGTCCTCTTTTTCATCTGGAATATGGACCTCGCCGCGATTCTTGTAGTTATCGATGGCGGTTTTCAGGATATTCTTGGCAATCGTCAGGGCGTGATGCTCGTCAAACTCCATGTGAGTGGCGCCAGTGATTTTGACCTTCGGGGACGTGGTGATGATTTTGGTGTGGAAGTGGCTCGCCAGGCTGACCAGCGCCTGCATAATGCACTGCACATCCACCACCATCGCTTCCACCGCGCCGGTCAAAATGGAGAGTTCCTGTTGCAGGAAGTTGCCCGCCGCCGGAATGCCCTGGCGCATCAGGATTTCATTGGCGGTGCAACAAATGCCGCTCAATTGCACGCCCTTCGCCCCCGCCGCTTGAGCATACGCAATGATTTCCGGGTCCTGCGAAGCCGCCACAATCATCTCGCTCAGGGTCGGTTCGTGACCATGCACCACCACGTTGACCATATCCTTCTTCAGCACGCCCAGGTTGGCCTGTCCTAAAATGGGGGCCGGGGTGCCGAACAGGATGTCCGAAATGTCAGTCGCAATCATCGACCCGGCCCAGCCATCGGCCATGGCCGTTTTTATGGAGTGCTGAAGGATGTGCTGGTAATCCTGGTCATCGCCGATGTGGGTGCGGTGCAAAGCCTCCACCACCTCGCGGTCCACCCCGCGCGGGATGACCCCCAACTGCTTCCAGCGTTCCTGGCGTTTCCTGGGCGCGCGCCGCACCGGAACCACCTCACCGCGCTGCTGGCCGAATTGCGAAATATAAAGGTCGGCCAGGTCGTTGGCAATTTCCTCCGGCGAGCGCTTTTCAATTGGAATGTCGTAATAGCTGGCTACCCGGCGCAGTTTGGCAATATCCTTAAGATAATAGCCTTCGGTTTGCCCGTTGGCAACCGCCTTGAGCGTGAAGGCCATATCGCGCCCGTGGTCCGAGTGCGCCGCCGCGCCTGCCGCAATGGCGCGGGTCAGGTTGCGGGCCTGGATGGTTTCGATGGTCGCGCCGCACACGCCTACATCGCCGCTCTTGGTCAAACGGCAGGGGCCCATGCCGCACTGCTTGCAGCACATCCCCGCGCCGCCAATATTGCAGGGCGACATATTATCAGCCCGCGAAAAAGCCGTCCCAACACCCAATTCTTCCGCGCGAATCAACATCTTCTGCGCAGCGGTGTCAATGGTATATTCCTGGATTTCCCGTTTTTTAGCCATAGTTACCTCCGTCCTGAGCGGAGCCGCGTTCTGCGCGGCGAAGTCGAAGGCCGTATCTCAATCAACCGCACTTCGACTGCGTTTCACTCCGCTCAGCGCTTTACTCATCCATCGCCCTCACCACACCCATGCCGGGGCAATTCCACAATGGGCGCCCGCTGTACGGCACTTTTTGCTGGAAACTGACGGTTTTCTTCACCGTCTCATAGATGGCGCTGTTGCGGAAGGCGCTGTTGGCCTCCATCGCTTCACTGGCCTCGGCCACCACCGGGATTTCGCCCAAATACCCGGCAGAGTCCAACACCCTGGCTAACGCATCATGGCTGGTTTTCGTCTCATCGAATGTGATTTGCACCGCCCGAAACGCCGAGCTGGCGTACACATCCGTCACGCCTGGCACCTCAAACAAAAGACGCCTGACCTCGGTGACATGGTGGTCGCCGTACAGGGCAGGCGTATTAAACGTCGAGGTTTGCATGTGAACCTCCTTATTTGGGTTGATGTACTTTAAAAATTAAATATCGGGAGAGAAACTCCTCACGCACTCCTCATCAATGGGGTCTTCTTTGGCTTTATAAAATCATTCTAGCATTTTGCCATACACATTAATTGTGTTGAATGTCACACAATCTATTGACAAATGTCGCTAATGGATTGACCTGGTTTATAATGAATTCAACCTACAACATAGAAACAAACCAGGTAAACATGAACCTGCCCTCGCGTTTCCCATTCAAGAAACCGGAAGAACCCCCGCCAGGGCTTGAATCACGCGCCGGGGAACTGCGCGCCAGCATCGAGAAGATTCCCGCCGAAACCCTCGCCAGCCGGGCCAGGGTCTCGTACCTGGAAATTGGCCCAGGACGGGGAGAATTTCACTTCAATCTGTTCGACCAACCCGTCATCGGCGCCTTCCCCAACCTGACCTTCTTCACCCCCACCGGTAACAAACTGCCCGATTTCCAGCAAGCCCTTTTGCTGTATTACTTTGTCAACGCGGATGGAATGCCGTTAACCGGCCAGTGGGTCTCCTTCGCCGACCTGCCCGGCGGGCGCACATACAACCAGGCCTTTCAAGGTTACTCCGGCGATGAAGTTGTAAGGCAATTTACCAAATTGCCCCACTCTGTAGCCCTGGAGACCTTCAAATCTGCCTGTCTCGCCCTCGGCGGACAGCCGCTCGAAATCGGCTCGGCCTCTTTCACATTTCAGGCCCTGCCGCGCGTGCCGCTGCTGATTACCTTCTGGCTCGGCGACGAGGATTTCCCCTCCTCCTGCAAAGTCCTGTTCGATTCATCTGCCACCCACTACCTGCCCATCGATGGCTGCGCCATCCTCGGCAGCCAGTTGACTTCTCGCCTGCTAAAAGCTCTGCGTTCTGAGCGGAGTGAAACGAAGTCAAAGGACGGTTAACCATGAAACTCGCCATCACCGGAAAAGGCGGGGTCGGTAAGACCACCCTGACCGCATTAATCGCCCAGGTTTATGCTGACCAGGGCAAACAAGTTTTGGCCGTCGATGCCGACCCCTCGCCCTGCCTGGCCGGGGCATTGGGCTTTCCTGACGAGTTGCGCGCCCAACTCAGCCCCATCTCTGAGATGGATGACCTGATTCTGGAGCGCACTGGCGCCAAAAAGGGCCAGGTCGGCGGCTTTTTCACCATCAACCCGCGCGTCGATGACATCCCCGAACGCTTCAGCGTCCTTCATCGCGGCGTGCGCCTGCTCGAAATGGGCGCAGTCGAAACCGGCGGCTCCGGCTGCATCTGCCCCGAAGCGGCCATGCTCAAAACCCTGTTCACCCATCTCATGTTCCGTAAAGATGAAGTCCTGCTGCTCGATATGTACGCCGGGGTGGAGCATTTGGGCCGCGCCACGGTGGATTTCGTGGATGCCATGCTGGTCGTGGTCGAGCCGACCCGCCGCAGCCTGGGCACCGCCGCCCAAATCAAAAAACTTGCCAGCGACATCGGCCTGACTCGCCTGTACCTGGTCGGGAACAAAATCCGAAATGACGATGAAGCGAAATTCGTCGAAGCCGAAACGCCTGGGTTGCCCGTGCTGGGCTTTCTCCCCGCCGATTTGCTGGTGCAGGAAGCCGACCGGCTGGGCATCCCGGTCTATGACCATGTGCCGAAATTGCGAGAAGCCGCGCAGCGTATCCTCGCAGGCCTTGCGTAAGACGGGTCTCTGACCTTTCACATGGAGAACTCAACATGCCCATTGCCTACATTTTTCTCTCCCTGCTTGCCATTGGCGGTGGAATTTTCGCCTGGCTGAAATTGGCGCCCGCCCTCTACACCCGCCGCAACCTGGCGCGCCTGGGGCCAGAAGCGCCCATCTTGACGGAAAACGGCTTCCAGTTCCGCGATTTGAACAAGAACGGAAAACTGGACATCTACGAAGACCCGCGCCAGCCGGTCGAAGCGCGCGTCGAAGACCTGCTCTCCCAAATGACGCTTGAAGAAAAGGCCGGGCTGATGTTTCACGCCATGATTGGAATGCAGCCCGACGGTACGTTGACTGAATCTTTCAGCCGGGAGGGCGGCCCCACCAGGACCTCCGAGGTGATTGCCGTCAAATTGATGAATCACTTCAATATCCTGAATGTTTTTGAGCCGCGTGCAATTGCCGCATGGCACAACCGCCTGCAAAAGCTGGCCGAGCGCACCCGGCTGGGCATCCCGGTCACGATTTCCTCGGACCCGCGCCATGCCTTCTCGAACAACGTCGGCGCGAACCTGCCTGCCGGGCATTTCTCGCAGTGGCCAGAGCCAACCGGCCTGGCCGCCACCCGCGACTCGGCCCTGGTGCGGGAATTTGGCGATATTGCCCGACAGGAATACCTGGCGGCGGGCATTCGCGTGGCCCTGCACCCGATGGTCGATTTGGCAACCGAGCCGCGCTGGTGTCGCGTGAATGGCACGTTTGGCGAGGACGCCGACCTGGCTTCAGAGATGGGCAGCGCCTACATTCGTGGCTTCCAGGGCGAAACGCTTGGTAAAGACAGCGTGGCCTGCATGACCAAGCACTTCCCCGGCGGCGGCCCGCAAATGAACGGCGAGGACGCGCATTTTGCCTATGGCAAAGAGCAGGTTTATCCTGGCAGCAACTTCGAGTATCACCTGAAGCCTTTCGAGGCCGCCTTCGCCGCCGGCACTTCGCAAATCATGCCCTATTACGGAATGCCGGTCGGGACGCAGTTCGAAGAAAAGGGCTTCAGTTTCAACAAAGCCATCATCACCGGCCTGCTGCGCGAGAAATACGGCTTCGATGGCATTGTCTGCACCGACTGGCTGCTGCTCAACGGCCTGAAGATGTTCGGACGGGAACTCATCGAGGCCAAAGCCTGGGGCGTGGAACATCTCACGCCGCTCGAGCGGGCGCAGGTCGCGCTGGAGGCGGGGGTAGACCAGTTTGGCGGAGAAACCTGCCCGGAGTTGATTGTCGAACTCGTCCGCAGCGGCAAAGTATCTGAGGAGCGCATCAACCAGTCGGTGCGGCGCTTGTTGCGGGAGAAATTCCGCCTGGGGTTGTTCGACCATCCCTATCTCGACCCCGAATTTGCCGAAAAAACCATCGGGCGGGACGATTTCAAGGCAAAAGGTGAACTGGCCCAGCGCAAGTCGCTCGTTTTGCTGAAGAACGGAAACGGTAAACCGGTGCTGCCTCTTTCCGGCAGGCCGAAAATCTACATCGAAAACATGAACTCCGAAACCGCCGGGCAATACGGCGAGGTGGTCAGCAGCCCGGCCCAGGCCGATTTCGCCATTTTGCGGCTGGCCGCGCCTTACGAGAAGCGCAAAGGCTTCCTCGATAGCCTGTTCCACGCTGGCGACCTGGATTTCAAAAGCCCGGAAAAGGAGCGTATTTTGGGCATTCTCGAAACCGTCCCAACGGTGGTTGATTTCTACTTTGAGCGCCCGGCGGTCATCCCGGAAATTAACGCGAAGTGCGCGGCCCTGCTCGCCAACTTTGGCGCGAATGATGGGGCTGTGCTGGATGTCCTCTTTGGCCGCTTCGCCCCAACCGGTAAACTGCCCTTTGAAATCCCCTCCTCGATGGAGGCGGTGCGTAAGCAGAAAGAAGACCTGCCTTACGATTCGGAGAATCCGCTCTATCCGTTTGGGTTTGGGCTGACGTATTAAATTGACAGCATCGAGGGTCGAGCAGCCCTGAGCGGTTCTTGCAAAGGGCATATTGAAACCCGAAACATTTTATAAAATATTCGGCTTTTTTATGCGCCGAGAGATTGCTTCGGTGGTCTCGATACGGGCTACGCCCTACTCGACCACCTTCTCAATGACATAACAATTAGAGGTGACTATGACAACTACAATCGCACTGGCTGGAAAAGGCGGGGTGGGAAAGACTACCGTTGCCGGGATGGTGATTAAATACCTGGCGCAGAACCAGCCAGGCAGCATCCTCGCCATCGACGCTGACCCATCATCCAACCTGAACATGGTGCTGGGGCTGGATTTGGATTGGACAGTCGGCGACATCCGCGAGGATATGCTCCAGCAGGTCAAAGCGACGCTGGTGCAGGGCGGCGCGGCCATGGGCGGGCTGCCGGGCGGCGTCTCGAAACGGGAATATCTCGAATATCATGTCCGCTCCTCGCTGGCCGAAGGTTCTCGGTTTGACCTGATTGCCATGGGGCGCGGCGAGGGACCGGGCTGTTATTGCGCCGTCAACCATAACCTGCGCGAAGTGGTCGATGGCCTGAGCCGCCATTATGCCTATGTCGTCATCGATAACGAGGCCGGGATGGAACATCTCAGCCGCCGCACCACGCGCGATGTGCAGCACCTGATAATCGTCAGCGACCCCTCGCAGCGCGGCCTGGTCGCTGCGCAAAGAATAGCGGAGATGAGCAAAGAACTCGACATCCGCATCGAGAAATCATACCTGGTGATTAACCGTGTCAACGGGAAGTTGCCGCCCGAAACCAGCGCCTTCATCGATAAATTAGGGATTCCACTGCTTGGAACAATTTCGACAGATGCCGAACTCTCGGCCTTCGACGCCACCGGCAAGCCGCTGGTCGATTTGCCAGACGAGTCGCCGGTTTACCTGGCGGTGGCGGGGATGATGCGCAAAATCTTGACTTGAAGATATCGCCCACCAGTGGCAATACAAAACAGCCCTTCCCTGGTTAAGAGGGCTGTTTGCGTCAGGCCGCGAGCATAATGACTCGTTCTTCTTACCCAGGAATGCACACGCAGTAAGGCGCATCGGCCCAGCCATAAGGGCAATTGCCAGGATTGGGGCGCCCAATGGAAGTGCAATAATCTACTTCGGGAGTTACAGGCCCGGACGGAGCTTTTTCTTTTTGGGCAGTCTGGGTTGGGGGAACAATCACCGGGCAAATTTTCGGCTCAAAGCCAGTGGCAACAAAACCAAGCGCCTGATAGCAGGTGTTATCTACGGCGAAGAGCGCCTTAAGCGGGTAAAACTGGTTTTTCTTATCGGGCGAGCCAGCTTCTCGTTCGGTAAAGGTATCCACGTAGTCCAGTTTGGTTACATCCTGCAGGCCGCCATCGGCCAGAACGCCGTACATGAAACTTACCCCGGCCCAGGACTTCTTGAACGCAAATTCCACAATCGAGGAACTCTGCGGGCTAAGGCGCGCCCAGGCCAGGTCGGGGTCATCGCCGATGCGTTCGGCGGGGCTGTGAATCAGTTTGTCGAACCCGTTGCCATTGTAAGGCGCATCCGACTGTTTGGAAGAAATTCCAGCCGTATCATGGTTGGTATCGGCGTAGATTTTGATAATTTCCGCGGACCAGGTTTCGGAAAACGGCGGCATAGCCGTTATCAGGTAGTTCCCGAAGCCGTCGCGGTCGAGGTCGAGTTCGACTGCGTACAGGATTCCCATCTCGTTGTTGGGGTTACCGCCCACCAGCCGTATCGAAACGTAATACCAGGTGTCATCCTGGCTGATGCCGAAATCGAAGATGTCCAGGTCAGGAATGTACACCATCTCTTGCGTGAAGGGGCGTTCCAGGCGGTTGATTTTGTAAGAATCGCCGAACGGCGCGCGTTTTTCGGGCGCGGTATCTTTGGAAATCACATCGGGGTACAGTTGCGGTTGGAGCGCTGCGACCGGGAACGCCTGGTGATTCAGCGCGGGCGTTTCTGTGGGGGGCATAGTGGAAGGCATGGTTTCAGTGGGTGGTGACTGCACGGGCTGGCTGGAATTGGCTGGCAACGAAGTCGGCGCCGAAGGCGTTGCCAGAATGGAACAGGCTGTCAGCAAAAGGGCAAGGCTCAACAGGAACAATAGATTGGCTGGTCTCATATTTCTCTCCTCTCTTGGAAAAACGAAAACCCTTACATTCATTGTAAGGGTTTAGCGTCCTTCGAACGTCCTCAAGAGCATTCCGCCAGTAGGAGAAAAGAACTATCCCCCGTTGACTGCCGAAAACACTTTCACCACGTCTTCATCCCGCACCATGACTGTTTCCGCCTCGACCAGTTCGCCATTGACCGCCGTCAGCGCCACTTCAGGCAGGGGAATGCCGAGCTGCGTCAAAACCTCCCGCAGGGGGGCGGGTTGCGGCAGGGCAATTTCCAGGCTGTGCCTGCGCCCCGGCATGTAAAAGGTCAGGTGCCCACCGGCGTAGAATTTCATAGGGATTGAAGATTGTAGATTGCAGATTGAGCGTTGAGGGAAATCGGTTGGGGCAAGAATTTTTAGACGAAACAGCGCCCAGAGCCGCGATTTGTTCACTGTTGACTGTTCACTGATAACTGCTCACTGACCACTGAAACCGCCCATTCCAGCCCCAACTGGCGCAGTTTTTCGGGGGTTGGGATACCCGTTCGCGGGTCCCAGCCTTTTTTCTGGTAGAGAATGGTCAGGGCTTCTTCGAACTCTTTACGCGGCATGGCCTGGCCTTGCAGCGCGCCGTTTTCCAGGCCGGTGAACAGGCGTTCGGGCAAGGTATCATCCTTGCGCGTGAAGCCTTCGCGGGCGTTGAAGAGCCGCGCCAGGCTGGTGGCGCGCTCGCCAATCGTCAGGGCTTCGTCCATCGTCAGATTCCAGCCGGTGGCCGCGTTCATGGCTTGCAGCACGTCTTCCGGCGGGATGAAGGAGCGCGGGGCCGGGCCGAAGAAGCAGAAGCCGGTCACTTTTTCGAGACTGCCCCATTTTTCCAGGATGTAGAACATCTCCATCTTCTCTTCGCCCAGACTGCGCGGCGGCAGGGCTTGGGTGATGCCCAGCGGCGCGGCGGATTTGAGTTGGATGGCCTCCGGTTTGGCAAAGGCGGTATCGTGCGCCACCACCAGGTGGTCGGCGCCGATTTCGGAGATGGCGTAGCCAATGCCCACGTTGTATTTGCCGCGCGGCTCGTGCATGGCAAGTTCCTGCCCCTTGACCTGCATGGCGAAGTAGGGCGCGTCCCCGCCGATTTTTTCGGCGGCGCGTTTGCTGCCCTCGGCCAGCAAGTCGCCGATTCCCTCGCGGCGGCCAATCAATTCAATCACTTTGAGCATGGCTTCGGCGTTGCCAAAGCGCAGTTCGATGCCGCCGGTATCTTCCAGCGTGAGCAGGCCGTGTTCAAAGCATTCCATCGCAAAGGCAATCGTCCCACCGCACGAGATGCTGTCGAGCATGTAGGCGTTGCACAGTTCGTTGGCTTTCGCAATGGCCTGCAAATCGCTGATGCCGCAGTTGGGGCCAAACGCGCCAACGGTTTCGTATTCCGGCCCGCCGTAGGGCGATTCGCGCCCATCCACTTTCACTTCACGCTTGCAGCGCACGGCGCAGGCATAGCAGGTGCGCGAGGCGGTGAAGATTTCGCGCTCGTAGGCTTCCCACTTGACCTTGTCCACGTTCTCGAACGCGCCCTGCAAGAAGTTGCGCGTGGGCAAGATGCCGCCGGTGTTGAGCGGCTCCACCAGGCCGGGCGTGCCGCGTTGCTGCAAATCCCAACTGAGCGGGTTCTCCTTAACCGTCTTGGCAAGTTTGCCGCCGATTCCCATCAGCGTTTTGGCGTCATACGCCAGGTTCTGGTAGCGCTGGCTGCCGCGCACAGCAATGGCGCGCAAATTCTTGCTGCCCATCACTGCGCCCAGTCCGTTGCGCCCGTTGAAGTGCCGCAGTTCGTTGGTAATTCCGGCGAAGCGGACGAGTTTCTCGCCCGCCGGGCCAATTTGCAACACGCGGATTTTGTCATCGCCCAACTCACGGCGGATTTCTTCGTGCACTTCGGCGGTGAACTTGCCCCACAGGTGTTCAGCGGAGCGGATTTCCACCTGGTCGCCGTTGACCCAGAGATACACCGGCTTTGGGGCTTTGCCTTTGACGACAATTGCCTCCCAGCCGGCCATTTTGAGTTCCGGCCCCCAGAACCCGCCGGCTTCCGATTCGCCATAGCCGCCCGTCAGCGGCGAGCGCGCCGAGACGACGTAGCGCGTGGCGGTGGAGACGGGCGCGCCGGTGAGCAGGCCGTTGGCAAAGACCAGCACATTTTCCGGCGCGAAGGGGTCAGTATGCGGCGGCAGTTCGGTCAGCAGGATGTAACCCGCCAGGGCTTTGCCGCCCGGGTACATGCGGTAGAAGTCTTCGCTCAGGGTTTGGGTTTCGATGCGTCCGGTAGTCAAATCTACGCGCAAGATTTTGGCTGTGGTTGCGTACATCATTTTCTCCTTTTCAGAGTCAAAAGTCTGCCAGCTTTTGACGCCTGAGGCTGTTTGCTCCAACGCTGATAAAGTGATAGGGAATGTGGCTTGCGCTGGAGCATGAGGGCTTGAAAATATCCTAATAAAATTGAATTCTATCCACCAGAAACTCACTCAATATCTCTTCATCGTAATCGAGCATGTATTTCGGTGGACGGGGCCTGCCGTTGCTATTTCTTCCCTGGTGGTGGATGCCTAACAAAGAAACGTTTGCTGGCGTCACGACCAGGAACAGAATTTCTTGCAGTTCGGCTCTTGTTTTTCGGTATCGGGATACGCTGGTTCTTTGTTCTCTCTCTAACTGGTATTTCGATTTGCCGCCTTTTAAAGTTTCATGCCATCGTTGAAATGTTCTATCATTGTCGTTGTATTCAACATCACACAGCCCAATCATCAAACCATGAGCGCCATACTCCTTGATGCTCCAATCCATTGCTTTTGTATCATTCAAGATGGAGCGATGGTCATCCGATTTGATGGCTTTGGCTTTGAGGTCCCAATTGATGAAACGTTTTAAGTCAAAGCATGAAGTAGCGGCTGAACCGTATTTATCGCCAGGCATGGAAAATTCTCCTGCCAGCCGCCTGTGGCATAGCAGTTCAAAGTAAAACCCCCACCATTCCATCTGCCGCCAGTTGAAGTTCGCTTCTTTCATTTCCAGAATGCTGGTTTTGCCGTCCCATTGGGTTGGCATATTCGCAAACAAGTGCCTGGCAACTGCTATGTCATTGTTGTAAGACATCTGTTTTGCTCCTAGAACATACTGACCTGATTCGCTTGCGCTTCGGTTTGAAGGCGCTTTTGGGCAATTTCGCAGTATTCCTGGCTAATTTCAATTCCGATAAATCGTCTATTGTTTAACTTTGCCTGTACGCAGGTTGTGCCACTCCCACACATTGGATCAAGAACAATATCATCTGGCTCCGAAAAACACAAAATCAAGTCGGCAGCCAGTTTATCGGGAAACGTGGCGGGGTGTTGAAGTTTGAGCCGATTTCCTTCCGTATTGCTCGTGGAATATTCCCAAACGGTTCCCCGACATTTCATGGGGTTCACCGCCTTTGGCTCAATTTTTTTGAATCCACCGTTCGTCAATCTATCCGTTCCCGAATAAATTTTTCCAGCATGTTTGCTGGGTATCATCAGATGTTCCTTGTGAAAGGTTTTTGGACGGCTTCCTTTGAAAAACATCAAAATGTACTCATGGTCAACCCGAAACCGCTGATTCCACCATGCGCCGGGGTTGCCGTCACGCCTGTAGATGACGCTTTCAAACAGTTTCCAGCCAATTTCATCAACCCAATTTACGGCCAACCGAAAAGACGTAAGCGATTTAGCAAAATTTTTTGTTCCATCGCCAATGACAACAACCGCCACGCCGCCATCCTTCGTCACCCTGAAAAGATGGTTGCCTAATTGAACAAAATCGAACGTCCAGTTGTTTTTATAGTCTCGAATGCCATCATAGGGTGGAGAAAAGACGGTCAGGTCAACCGAATTATCGTCAAACAAAGCAAGTTCTTTGAGACAATCGGCCTGAATAATTCGATTGATGCGTTCTGATGTAGATTTCTCTATGGGCATAGTGTTTGTATCGCTTAATCTTCACGATTATTTTTACAATAACATCTGGCAAATCAAATTAGCGTTCCAGAACGAGGGCGCACGGCACGGGCGGGAGGCCGGGCAGTTCGACCGATTCGACCGGCCAGAGCGGGGTGGAGGTCAGAATTTCGTTTTCGGTTTCGCCCAGCAAAACGGTCTCTTCCATCTTCGCGCCCTGCACGGTGGGATTCCAGGCCAGCGCCTGCCCGGCGGCGAGGACATCCGTTCCGCCCGGCGTGGCGAGGTACTCGCGCGGCTCGTAACCGGTGACCCCGCCCTGATGATGATGCTGCCATTCGCCGGGGAACCCGGCTTCGGCGTAGGCGGCCTGGCCGACGTGGAGCAGTTCACCGAGCATTTTGCCAGGCCGCGAATGGGCAATGAACGCCGCCTGAACGCGCGCCGCTGCGCGGGTTTTCCGCTCCAGTTCGGCAGGGATTTTCCCAAAGTGTACCATGCGCGAGACCGAACAGACCAGCCCCCGCCAGCGTCCGCTCAAGACCAGCAGGGCGTAGCGTTCCAGCTTCTTTGCAGTCGGCAGGGGGTGGCGGTAGGGGCGCTCATCGGTAGCCACCAGGTTGACAATTGGCTGAACGCCGCGTTTTTGGGCTTCTGCGCCCAGAATTGCCGCAATTTCGTATTCCGTCATGCCCGGCGCAATTGTCTGCGCCGTTGCGCTGATGGCTTCCGCGCATAGACGGCCCAACGCGCGGAAGCTTTCGCCCTCCTCCGGCGAAAGCCGCGCCCGCAGACGAGCGATTTCGGCGCTCACGTCCTTCGCCGCGCCAAACGGCACATCGCTGAGGACGGTTTTCCCCGCCAGCAGGTCGTTCAGTCCTTTGAGCGGCGTTTGCCAGGGGGAGATGACGAACTCCCAGCCCTGTTCTTCCAGGCGTTCTTCTTCGCGCAGGCGCGGGGCTTCGATGTTGTTGGTGGCCAAATGCGCTTTCTCACGGGTGATGACCAGCGAGGCCGCGCCCTCGGTGGTGGCGGTGTTGACGTAAGAAGCCGCGCCTTCGGTGGCCCAGGCAAAACTGCTCACCCGGCGCAACAGGATGGCTTTGGCATGGTGTTGTTCGAGCAGGGCGCGTAACAGGAAAATTTTGGACATAAGAGAAACCACTGATAACTGCTAACTGTTCACTGATGACTGACGTAGGGAATCGTCGAAACAGCATGCGGCAAAATGCCCACCGGTTCGCCGGAGGATAAGTCTGCCAGCGCCTGGTCAATGGTGGCCTGTAAATCCGAAATCGGGTTGAGCAGCAGAGCGCGCGCCAGGTCGTGATTCATGTCGGTATAGAGGTAGTAATTGGCAATTGCGCCATCGCGGGCGAACTGATAGGCCTTGTGCGGCCCAATGCAGAAGCCTTCCGCCTTAAACTTTTCGCGCACTTCCGCCAGCGACTTTTTGCCCAGTGTCCAGGCTTCGTAATGGTCGCTGCCGCTGCCTTCGGGGCAGGCAGCAGTGATGATGACCGTTCCACCCGGGCGGGCAATCAGGATGGCGTGACCGAGCGCTTTTTGGGATTGATACACATTGATGTCTTTGGGGTGGCCGCCCGGCGATGTGATGAGGAAAGCATATTTCTGCGGCACGGCTACCTGACAGGCGAGGCGCGAATGCTCCAGCCCGGTTTGCACCACCGGGCGCGGGGCGCCGGCCAGCGCGGTGACAATTTTTCGCTGGTGGTTGAGAATCGCGTTCAGGGCGAGATGCACGCCGATTTTCGCGCCGATTTCTTCGATGTCCTGGCGCACCGGGTTGGTCTCGTATTCGCCCAGTTGCGCTTCGGGCAGGCTCATCATGGCGTGGTTGGGCGCAATGGTCTTCATGCACGAAAGGCCGATGGCGGCGGTTTTGACCCCGCCCGAAAAACCGGCGAACTGATGCGGCTCGACGTTGCCTGCTACGATTTTGACCTCCGATTCGGCATAGGCGCGGTTGACCCACACCGGCGTGCCGCGCGAGGTCTCGCCCAGGTAGGTCAACAGGCGGTCGTCCTGCGAATCGTGCGAAACCACGCGATAGCGGGCGAGAATTTCGGCGGGCAGAATGGCAGGGAACTCATCCGGCGTCATCGGCGGGTGCGTGCCAACGGCGATGTAGAAGGTAATGGCCGAATCGGGAATGCCCAGGGCGGCGAGCCGCTCCAACAGCGGCGGGAGCAGGTATTCGTGCGGCACAGGGCGGGTTTTATCGTTGACGGCAATCGCCACCGAGCGCGCGCCGCAAAAATCGTCCCATTTCATGTCTCCCAGCAGATGGTCGAGCGCGTCTTCCACCGCCCGGCGCGGGTTGGGGGCAGGGGATGGATTGGGGGCTTCGATGATGTGAACCGGGTATGAGTCCGGGATGCGGGCGGTGAGGGTGGTTTTGCCGTAAGGGAGGCGGATTTCCATAAGCAGTTTCCGGCGGCGCAGACCTTTGATTTGTCTTACGCGCCCAACGGCGAATAGAGAATCAGCGCCAGGCTGAGCGCGGCCAGGAGCAGGGCAACCGAAGTGCCAACCAGGAGCGGCTTCAGCCCCAGGCGGCGCAGGCTGGCGAGGCTGGTGTGGAGGCCAACGCCGGTGAGCGCCATCAGAATCAGAAATTTGGAAATTTCATCCACTGTTTTCAGGAAAGCAGCGGCGGTTTGCAACGCTCCGGGCTGTGAAAGGCTCTGCGGCAGAACGCCAGCAGCCACGCCCAGTGTGCGGACGAGCGCCATCGCCAGGAAGCCCAGCACGAAGCCAGGGATGAGTTTACGCCAGTCGAAGCGGGCGGCAGAACCGTTCATTGGGCGGTTGAAGGCGCGGGTGGAGAGCCACCCAAACAACAGGATGAGCGGCGCCATCAGGGTATTGCGCGTCAGTTTGACGACCGTAGCGACATCCAGCGAGAGCGGGCTGTAGATGGCGCTGACAGCCACCACCTGCGAGGTGTCGTTGACTGCCGTGCCAGCCCACAGGCCAAAGGCGCGCTCTGAAAGGCCAAGCGCATGGCCGATGAGCGGGTAAAAAATGACCGCCAGCAGGCCAAACAGGGTGATGGTGGCGACGGCAAAGCCCATTTCTTCCTCGTCTGCTTGCAGGACGGGCGCGGTGGCAACAATGGCGGTATTGCCGCAAATGGCCGTGCCGACGCCAATCAGCGCAGCCAGTTTGGGCGGGACGCGGAACAGCCGCCCGGCCAGCCAGGCCATGCCCAGCGCCGCGCTGATGCAGATGACCACCAGCACAAGCGCGGTCAGCCCGGTGGCGGCTACGTCTTGCAGGCTCAGGCGCAAGCCGAGCAGGATGATGCCCAGCCGCAGCAAGCGGTGGAGCGCAAATTTTGCCCCGGCCCGGAAAGACTCATTCATCCGGGCGAGATTGCCCACCAGCAGGCCGAGCAAAACGGCAATCAAAATTTCGCTGATGGATTTGCTCAATACCGGCTGGCTGATAAATCCATGCAGGAAGCGGCTAAACAGGGCCAGCGCGAGGACGAGTAACAGACCGGGCCAGGAAGAGATGAGTTCGCGTTTGAGGGAGGACATGAGTAAGGAATGCAGAATAATGAATGAATGAAGAATGATGAATGGGCGCAAGGGAGGGAGGAGACGGGACAATTCGGGTTTTGCGCACTTTCCGTGCCTCCCTCCACCTGCTAATCACAGCTCACTGATTACTGTTCACTATGCACAGATGACTGAACTTCACGCGCTGCGATACAGTTTGGTCAGCACGAACTCATCGTGGCGCAAGACTTCAGCGTTGGTGAGGCGGCCATTGACGGTGTGCGCCATCACTTCCAGCGCGCGGTCGGCGGCGCCATCCAGGTTGTACTCAAAGCGCAGCAGGCCGCTCAAGTCCACATCAATGTGTTCGGACATGGTTTCGACCGTGAGCGGATTGGCCGAAAGTTTGATGACCGGCAGCAGCGGGTTGCCGATGACGTTGCCCTGCCCGGTGGGGAAGAGATGCAGCACCGCGCCCGCTGCCAGGCACAGCGTGACCATTTCGGCGGCGGCGCTGGAAGAATCCATGAAGTGCAGGCCAGGTTTTTTGGGTTCTTCCGCCGGTTTGAGGAAGCCGACGACTTTGCAGCGTCCCATCTTTTCTACATTGCCGAGCGCTTTTTCTTCGATGGTGGAGAGACCGCCACGAATGTTACCTTCGGTGGGTTGCGTGCCGAGCAGGCTGACGCCCTGCGATTCGACCAGCGCCTGATAATCATCGAAGGCGGCTTTGAACTGCGCGGCCACTTCGGGCGAGACGCAATTCTCCATAATCTTGTCTTCCGCGCCGGTGACTTCGGTTGTTTCGCCAAAGATGAGCGTATTTCCGGCTTTTTCGAGCCGCTCAAAGACGCGCCCAACGGTGGGGTTGGCGGCCAGGCCGCTGGTGGTATCCGATTCGCCGCATTTGGTGGAGACAAGCAGTTCTTTCCATTCCACCGGCACGCGCGGCAGTTCGGTGGCATATTGCACGAATTCTTTGGCTTTGCGGGCGGCCATTTCGATGGTTTTCAGGTCGCCGTGCCGTTCGATGCTGAAGCCCGCCACCGGCTTGCCGGTTTGCGCAATGCCTTTCACGACGTAATCCGTCCAGTTCGGTTCGATTCCGATGACGACCACGGCGGCCACGTTGGGGTTGCGTCCCGCGCCAATCAGGGTGTTGAAGGTCAGGTGCAGGTCATCGCCAAATTGCAGGCGTCCGTAGGGGTGGGTGATGGCGCGCGTGCCGCGAATCAGGCTGGCAACGCCCTCCACAGCGGCGTTGGAGATGTCATCGACCGATAAAATGATGACGTGATTGCGGATGCCCACGCGGCCGTTCTCGCGGCGGTAGCCAGTTAAGGGGATGTTGGGGAAGGTGCTCATCGTTGCCTCCTATTTTTTCTCAAGCAGGTTGGCGTCACTGGCAGCCCAGCGCAGGCTTTTGATGTTGTGGACATGCACATGCGCGCCAAATTTGATGGGCATTGCGGCATACCCAATCGAGCGTCCATATTCCTGGACGTGATGCTTTTCGGCCATATCACGCATGGCCACTTTGTGGCCAAGCGGCACATCTTCGATGACTTTGACGGTCATCACAGGCGCGCCCTCCAGGGTCACGGCCTCAATTTCTTCGCCCGCTTTGATGTCCATGGCGGCCACGCCGACATCATCGCTGGCTTCGTGAAGCAAAATACCTTTTTTCATGTTGGTCTCCTGAAAATTTAAATTTCGTTCCCGCTTTCTTGCGCAGAAAGGGGGGCAGATGGCGATGGAATTTTATTCGTAGGGCGTTTTATCCCAAAAACTGGCGAACTTTTCGATGCCCTCGCGGGTGTAGGGATGATGGAAACCTTCCTGATAGACCGACAGCCCGGCGGTCACAATGTCGGCCCCGGCCACTGCCGCATCCACAATCTGGCGGGAATTGCGCACCGCGGCGACGATAATCTCGGAATTGAAGCCGTAGTTGTCGCGGATGGTCACAATCTCCTCCACGAATTGGCGCGTCTCCTCGCCATTAGCCTCCTTCCAGCCGATAAATGGCGAAATGTAATAGGCGCCGGAACGCATGGCCTGCAACGCCTGAAAGGCCGAAAAAATCAGCGTGCAGTTGACGCGAATGTCCTTCTTGGCCAGGTCTTCCATCACACGAAAAGCCGGTTCAATGCACTGCAATTTGATGACGAAGTTGGGTGAAATGGCGGCCAGTTTTTCGGCTTCGGGCATCATTTCTTCGTAGGTCATAAAGTGCGGGTTGACCTCCACCGAGACGGTTTTCTCCGTGCCTTCCACCAGTTTGGCAATCTCGCGGATAACGGTGAGAAACGGCTTGCCCGAAGCCTGCACATGGCGCGGGTTGGTCGTCACGCCGTCAATGTTGAACGATTTGAGCGCATATTCGATTTCACTTGTGATGGCGCTATCCAGAAAGAATTGCATAGGAACTCCTTTTTTTCTGTCTTCAGATGACTGATAACTGTTCACTGTTGGCTGCTCACTGATAACGGATGACTTTCACGCCTTCCGGCGCATCCTCCGGCCGATTTAAAACCAGCCCCGGAAGCGTGATTCCGCTCTTCGGCTCGCCAAAGGCCCAAACCTGCTCCAGGTCGAGACCCGCTTTGAGTTCTCCCGTGTGCTGGGCGGCTGGCCCCAGCGGAAGCAGCGTCCCCTCGCGCCCGAAGATGGGAATCTGGTCAAGGGGCATTTCGCGCTCAAACAGATGTGGCCCCTGCTCCCATTTCTGCTCCCAAATATCGAACCATCTCCCGGCGGGCAGGTAAAAGCGGACTTTGCCGCCCGGCTGGATGACCGGCGCGACCAGCAGCGACGGCCCCAGCATGTACTGATGCTCGAAGCCCCAGGCCAGCGGCTCATTGGGGAAAGCCAGCATCATCGAGCGCATCACCGGCATCCCGGTCTGGCTGGCTTGCAGGGCGCAGGCTTGCAGGTACGGAATCAACTGGTAGCGCCAGGCCAGCCACTTGCGGATGATTTCTTCGGCCTGCGCGCCAAAAAACCAGGGTTCGCGCGGACTGGTGCCGTGAAAGCGGGTGTGCGAACACATCACCGCCGCCTCGGCCCAACGGATATACAGTTCCGGGTCGGGCATGCCCGTCCCCAACAGGCCGCCGCTCTCTTGCGGGCCATAGAAGCCGCCGATGTCATGGGTGTAGAACGCGCCCCCGCTCATGCCCCATGAAAGGCCGCCGCGAATGCTCCCGGCCAGGCCTTCCCAGTCGCCCTGAGGGTCGCCGCCCCACTGGACGGGGTAGCGTTGTCCGCCCGCCCAACTGGAACGCCCCCAAACCACGCCATTGCTGCGACCAGGCTCAGCACAAGCCCCTTCCCCATACATTTGCGAGGCCTCGAACACGCAGCGGTTGTAAAGCAAGGTATAGGCGTTGTGCAGGCGTTTGCCGGTATCGCCGTTGTGGCCAACCACGTCTTCGGGCAGGGCTTCGCCGTAATCGGTCTTCATGACCGAGACGCCCATCTCAAACAGGCTGCGGTGCATATCACGGAACCAGGCATACGCTTCGGGGTGGGTGAAATCTATCAGCCCGGAGGGCTGCAAGTGCGGAATCAGGCGGTCGTTGGGCGGCGGCAGCCAGCGGTAGATGTACGTCTCGCCGCGCCTGTCCTTCAGGAAATATCCTTTTGCGGCCAGTTCAGCAAAGAGCGGGTTCAAATCCGACATGTAGGAGTATTCCCACAGGCACAGGCGGTAGTTCATGGCGCGCAAGCCGCGCACGAAACCGGCGGGGTCGGGGTAGCGGTCGGGGTCCCACGAGAAATCGTAGCGCGTTTCTGGCTTGTGCCAGGCGCGGCCATCAAGGGTCAGTACATCGGCGGGAATGCGGCGTTCGCGCAATTGGCGGGCCACGTCCATGATTTCATCGGCGGTTTTGTAAATGGCGCGCGAGAACCAGGCGCCGTAGGTCCAGGTGGGCGGCAGCGCGGCGCGCCCGGTGAGAGCGGTGTACTGGAACAACATCTCCGCCGGAGAATCGGCAAAGAGCAGGAACAGGTCGAGATTGGGGTCATCCAGTTTGAGGACGTAACTGCGGTGCGACCAGGGCGAGTAGCCTACGCCGTGCGTGACGCGCGCCGCGGTGTGGATGAACAGTCCCCAGCCGCGCGGACTCCAGGCAAACGGCACGTTCTTGTAGGAAATTTCGGCGTTGACGCCAGTGGCATCGCGGTTCCAGTTCTCAATCAGTTGTCCGCGCTTGTTCAGCCCGCCAAATTTTTCTCCCAGGCCAAAGACTGGCTCCTCGCTCGGCAGGGCCAGCGCGAGCAGCCAGCGTTCATCATCGGCGGCCAGGGGGTGCAGGCGCAAAACGCCGCCAATGGTTCGGTCGGTGGACGATTCGAGCATTAACCTGCCCGCGCGATAGACCGCCAGGCGCAGCGGCTCCTGCTCCAAGACGAGTTCCAGTTCCCCCGCCGAAACGCGAAACTGCAGGCCGTCGGTTTTCACTTCCAGTCCGGCTTCTGCTGCCGCCCGGTCGAGCGCAGCCGGGTCAACCAGAATGCCGTAATCGGGCGCGGGCGCGCGCAGACAGCGCAGGCGCAACAGGTTTTTTCCCGGCGCACTCACTTCCAGCGTCCTAAAGGCCGTCTCAAAGCGCGCCAGGCCGTTTTCTACGCCTTTGAACTCCAGCCAGTTCAGACGGCTGAAGCCTTCTTGTAGTTTGTTGGCTTCCTGGTCGAAAAGCATGGATTAGCGGCCTCCAAAACCGGTCAGGGCAATGCCCTGCACAAAGTAGCGCTGTGCAAAGACGAACAAGACCAAAACGGGCGCGACCATCATCGTTCCGGCGGCAAAGACCAGTTCCCAGTTTTGGACGTTGGTATCGTTGAGTGCACGAATGCCAAGCGCCATCGTCCAGTTGTCCATGGAGCGCAGAAAGATGAGCGGTTCGATGAACGAGTTGTAATGCTGGAGCAAGGCAAAGACGGTAATCGAAGCAATCACTGGTTTGGAGAGTGGAATGATGATTTGGGTAAGAATCTGGAAGCGGTTGGCGCCGTCAATCAGCGCGGCTTCTTCCAGTTCGATGGGCAGACCGCGCAAGAATTGGTTCACCAGGAAAATGTACACCGCGTTGACGGCGAACCAGTGCGGCACAATCAGCGGGTAGAAGGTGTCTATCCATTTCAGTTCGCGGAAAATCATGAAGCGGGGGATGAGCGTGACAATTTCCGGCAGGAACATGGTGGAAATCATCAGCGCAAAGAAGAGATTCTTGCCCGGCCAGTTGAGACGGGCGAAACTATAGCCCACCAGCAGGGATGAGACGACCGTGCCAAGCACGGCCAGGCCAGTGACGACGATGGTATTCCACAGAAAACGGCCAAACGGCAGAATCTCAAAAATACGGGCGTAGTTGTTCCACTGCGGACGTTCGGGAATCCATACGATGGGGTGCGCAAAAACTTCGGTAGAAGCCTTGAGCGAGGAGGAGACCATCCAGATGGCCGGGAGCAGGAAGGTGATGAGGAACAAGGTCAGGACGATTTGCAGAAATGTCAGGTGAATCTTCCGCACCGTCTTGCGGTGGACAAGGGGTTGAGAAAGTTCGCTCATGGCGCGCTCCTATTGCTCGTAGAACACCCAGCGTTTGGACATGTAGAATTGCGCAATGGTGAAGCCCAGAATGATGACGAAGAATTCCCACGAGAGCGCCGCCGCGTAGCCCATGTTGAAATACTCGAAGCCCTGACGGTAAATATTCAGCACCACGAACAACGTGGAGTTTTCCGGGCCGCCCTGCGTGATGATTTGGGCTGGGATGAAGGTTTGGAAGGAATTGATGATGGCAATGACCATGTTGTAGAAAATGAGCGGCGTCATCATGGGGATGGTGATGTGGCGCAGCCGCTCCCATGCGCCAGCCCCGTCCAGGCTGGCGGCTTCGTATAAACTGACTGGGATGTTGCCAAGCCCGGCAATGAAAATGACCATCATGCGCCCAATCATCCAGAACGACATGATGATGAAAGCGGGTTTGGCAAGAGCCGGGTCGAACAGCCATTTGAGCGGCGGCACGCCGAACCAGCCCAATACTTCGTTGAGAATGCCGTATTCCGGGTGAAACACCCGCTGCCAGACCACTGCGCTGGCCACGATGGGGATGAGGATGGGCATGTAGAACCCGCCCCGGTACAGGTCACGGAAACGCAGCGGCTGGGTAAGCGCCAGGGCAAGGGCAAAGGCCAGAATCAGTTGCAGAGGAACGGCGATGACCGTATAGTAGAAACTGTTATAAAGGCTCAGGCGGGCAAGTGGGTCTTGCAACAGTTTGGTAAAGTTCGCCAGGCCAATGAATTTGGGCGGGGAAAGCAAATCCCACTTCTGGAAAGACATCCACAACGAATAGCCCATCGGGTAAGCGAAGAACGCAACAAAGCCGAGGATGAACGGCGCGGCAAACAGGTAGCCTGTCGCCCAATCTCGCAGACGGTTACGGCGAATGGGCGGGAGAGAAAATGTTTTTACGGCCATGCACGCCTCCATCGTAGTAATTGGCGTTGGAAATTGGTCATTGATTGGCCGGTCTCTTCGCCCGGAATCTTTACGAAGAGACCGGCCCTGCCCATAAAGAACATGGGGCTTTTACTAGAACTTACCCTTACGCATTCGCCCAATACTCATCGAGCAGGGCTTGCAGGGCTTTGTCCACTTCGGGCAGCACATCGGCGGCTTTGGCCGAATTGTTGACCAGTTTGTCGTAGGCCAGCGGTTTGACAACTTCGGCATTAATTTTGCTGCGCGGCACGCCGCCGACAACATCCACCTCGGAGCGTTTGAAGGCTTCGATGAAGGCTTTGGCGTTGGAGAACTGGAATTTTTCCTGTACCGTCGGAAGCCAGAAGCTTTCCAGAAGGGCCAGATTGTTCGGCATGCGCCCGGTGGTTTCGGAGTAGATTTTGTCGCCTTCTTCGGAAGCCATGAAAGATGCAAAGCCCCAGGCTTCTTCTACCGCGTCACCTTTGAGCAAAGCCACGCCCTCGGCCCAACCGCGATGCGGACGGCCTTCATCATTCATCTTAGGCATCAAGACCACATCAAAGGGGATTGCCTTGCCTTCTTCGCGCAGTTTGGGGCTGTTCATGGCCGAGAACCACCAGGGGCCTTCGTATTTCATGGCGCAGTTGCCGGTTTGGAAAGTGTTCGCACCACCGGATGTATCTGCTGGGGAGGGGGCAATTCCCATCGTGTAAATGACATCCTGCGCCATCTTCTGCACGATTTCGACGATTTCCGGCTGATTAAACTGCGCCTTCTTGGGGTCAATCAACGAGTCGAACTCCTGTTTGCCCGTGCCGCGAATCCAGCCAATGTCGCGGAACCAGTTGCCATTGGCCTGCAGGCCGAACATCTTCGTTTCGCCACTGGTGTTGGTCAGTTTTTGGGCAATTTCCATGAACTCTTCGAACGTCCAGTCATCGGTCGGGTAGGGAATGCCAGCATCATCGAAAGGCTTTTTGGCATAGAACATCAGCATCGTCGCCACCTGGAGCGGAATCAGATAGGTCGCGCCTTTACGCATGGTGGTATCAACAATGCCTTTGACATCTGGCGGATACAGCGATTCGAAGCCATCGCGCTTCACAAAATCATCAATTGGGGCCAGCAGGTCTTTATCGGCATAGGTCTGCCATTCCCAGCCCTGGAAGGATGAAACATCGGGC
Organism: Anaerolineales bacterium; assembly: GCA_034434535.1. GTDB lineage: Bacteria > Chloroflexota > Anaerolineae > Anaerolineales > Villigracilaceae > UBA5195. Next base: position 102,763 of record DAOTZC010000003.1, read on the forward strand.
GGCGTGCCTCCGGCAATGGAGGTTTGCAACTGGGGGTAGAAGTTGGCGTTTGGTTCGGCCACTGGCGAATATTTGATGGTGACGTGCGGGTTGCGTTCCTGGTAGAGTTTGACCAGTTGCTCCCAGGCTGGCAGGTCGGCGTTATCTCCCCAGGCCTGGAAATCCAGAGTAACTGGTTTCTTGGGCGGGACCGGCGTGGGGGGCGCGTCGGTCGGTTTGACTTCGGGGGCCTGAGTGGCAGGTGGAGCCGCCGGAGCCTGCGTGGGCGTGGCCGGGGGCGTGCAGCCCGCAACGATGGCGGAGGCCGCACCAAGAGCGCCTGCCTTCAGGAAGTCGCGCCGTGAAATTTTACTTGCCATAATCTTTTCCTCCATAAAACGTAAAAAAGGGTGGGAACTTGCTTTTCTCCCAATATGGGTGGGAGAGCAGGGATGGAAATGCGGGTCTCTCTGGTCAGAACCACCTCCTTTCCCAAAGGGTGACGCAAATCGGAGATTTGCGCGGGCAGGGCAGAGACCTGCCCGCAGAATTACAATTCCAGCACCGGCAGCGAAGCCAGGCGAGCAAAGGCTTGCAACTCCGCAAGATAATCGCCATAGACGAGGGAGATGTGATGTTCCATCCCCTCTTGCATCAGCGTATCAAAAAACCGGCGGGTGGGTATCTCCAGCCGCAACAGGCCAGAGGTGCCAGAGAACGGCGCGGGGGCGTCCAGCATCTCGCCACGGCCCAGCACCAGGCGCAACTGCCCGTTGTGGCGGTTAAGGCGGGCAATCGTCACCACACCCGGCTTGAGCGGAAATTCCATGACCAGCGGCACTTTGCGGTTGGAATGAATCGTCCCACGTGGCTGATATTTGGGATTGGCCATGGAGAGCGGGGCCAGGCCACAATGCCACAGAGCAATGAAGTCCTGCTCGAAGTCCATCGCCACAATGTCGGTGCCAAAGGAGGGTTCGCCAGCCAGCCAATGCAGCATCAACTGGGTCACGGTTCCATTGGCATCGGCCTCGCAACTGCACGGGATGGGGTTGTGCTGGCCCAGGCCATCGCTCAACATGGACATTGCCCCGCAAGCCGCGCTCCCCAAATCAGTAAAGAACTCCGGCCAGCAGCGCACGGCCAGGCCGTCTATCTGTTTCTCTTGCGCCACCGCGCGGAGAGAGAGATAAGCGCCCAGCGTGCCATTGAGCGGCGTCTGGTCTAGTTCAGCCAGGTTCTTGAGGCGTTCATCGAGCATCTGACGAACTGCCAAAACCTGTTCGGGCGGCGCGGCGCGCGCCATGGAGAAGACTTGTTGCAGCGGCACGCGCTCGACCTGAATGCCAAGCACCTGCCCCAGTTGCGATTCGTCCAGATGGCAGGAATCCATGCCTGCCGGGTGCTCACCAACCACGCCGAGCGTGGCCTGGGCCAAACGGCGGCGCAACATCCCGGCCCCAGCCAGGGCTTTGACCTGCTGAAGCACAGCCGGGTCATCAGGCGCGGCATATGCGTATTCATATTTCTCCCCGCGCTGACTGAGGGCGTGACCCGCCAGATTAATGCCGCACAGCGAATTCAGCCGCAGACGCCCGCCTGTGGGCGCTTCAGGAACCGCCCACAGAAAAACCGGGGGCATAATACCGCTGGTTCTGAGTCCCTCCACCAGCGAAGTGACCAGGGTGCTGTCGGCAAAGGTCGCCTGGAAGACCAGAAGCAGGTCAACCTCCTTTCCCTCCAATTTGGACAGGTAAGCCTGCGCGCCATTCAGGTCGGCAATCAAGGAATCGGGAAGAAGCAGGTCAAAACCGGCGCGTTCAAGTTGCTCAATGGCAGATTGAGTCACTTCCTGCGCAAGCGGGACATCAAAGGTCGGACGAGCGAGGGCAGCAAAAGCGATACGAAAAGAAGAAGGGGACATGGGATTTTCAATTTTGAATTTGCAGGTCAGGGGGGTTAGATAGGCGGTTGAACATACAAGACGGCGGGAGCAGCCACCGTTTGAAGGGCGCTTGTTTGCTGGTAGAAGAAAGTCAGCAGGGCCAGGGCCGCCGCGCCAGTGACTCCAGCCCGCCAGCCGAAATGAGTCGTTTCCAGCCGCACCTTTTCTCCCAACCCGGCAAAGGCGGCCTGGCGCAGAGTCTGGCTGGCGACTGGCAAAATAAGGTCTTGGCCCTGGGCAAACATCCCGCCCAGGATAATGAGTTCGGGATTGAAAATATTGACCAGATTGGCGAGCGCAATTCCAAGATAATGGCCCACGCTTTCTACAATTTCGACCGCCGCAGAATCGCCCTGCCTGGCAGCCCGAAAAACGCTTTCCACCGAAGACGGTTCATTCGCTTGAGAAAACAACTGCGCCAGAATGCCCTGCGGCGCGGCTTCGGCAGCTTGCCGCGCGCGACGCAATACCACTGATTCTGAAACCAGCGTTTCCAGGCAGCCACGATTACCACAGCGGCACAATTCGCCATTTTCCGGCGCGAGAATCATGTGACCGATTTCGCCAGCGCCAGTGCTGCTGCCTCGAAATACCTGATGCTCAACCACAAAACCTGCTCCAACACCAGTGCGTCCATACACAAAGGCCAGCGATTGCGCTTCGCGTCCACTCCCAAAATAAGCCTCTCCCAGCGCCATGGCGCGAACATTATTTTCCACGACGACTGGCAGCCCCACCTGGCTCTGCAAAATGTCACGAATGGGGATGTGATGCCAGTCCAGATTGGGGGCCAGAACATTGACCCCATTCAGCGTATCAACCAAACCCGAAGCGCCCACGCCAACCCCTAAAATCAGGCGGCGCTCCACGCCGCAACTGGCTAATAATTCATGAATATCGCGGCCTATTCCCTCTAAAACGTCAAACGGGGAGGTCTCGATGGGAAAATTAACGAATTTACTGCATACCATTTCTGCCCGCAGGTTCATCACCGCTAAGCGATACAGGCCAACGCCGATATGCACCCCGACAACATAGCGCGCATTTGGAATGAGCCGCAGCCCGGTGCGCGGTCGGCCAACCGGACGCAGCAGTTCCTCCTCGCGCAGGCTTTTATCTTCAGAGACAATCCCTTGCTCGATGAGTTCAGCCACCAGGTTGGTGATGGTGGTGGAAGAAAGGTTGGTTTTGTGAGCCAGTTGAATGCGCGAAATCGGCTGCCCGCCATCCGACGAATCAGCCGATAGCAGGCTAAGCAGAATGGCCTGCATGTTATGCGCTTTTACATTGACAATGTTACTGCCCAGAAAATCTTTCATAAAAACTATGGCTGGTCGGTGCTCACCTGCATCCTACTTTGAAACGGCATATCGGCCAATTATTTTTTCAAAGTGAATAATTAATAGAGATTATACGGGTATAATAAAGGCAAGTCAAGCATGATTTTTGAACAGAGATGAACGGTGCTCAACCCCGGAGCACCCTTTTCTACGGCATCTTTCAAAATTCTGCCAGGAGATTTCATGCCCCGCCCAATCCCTGCCGTCCTCCCCTCCTTGCAAACGCGCAGCGCCTTAAAAGCCGGTTTTGACCAGATGGCGCGCCTGCTGGCGGCCACGCTTGGCCCCCGGCGCGGCGTGGTCTTTCACTACGAAGCGCGCAAGCAGGAAATCGAGCCATTGACCGATTCGGCCACCATTGCGCGGCGCGTGACCGCCCTGCCCGACCAGGCAGAAGACGTGGGCGCCATGCTCCTCCGCAGCCTGGCCTGGCGCGTTCACCAACGCGTGGGTGATGGCTGCGCTACGACTGCCGTCCTGGCGCAGGCAATTTTGGAGCAGGGGCATCGCTTTGTGGCCGCCGGAGCCAATCCGGCGCGAATACAAGCCGGAATCCAGAAAGCAACCCGGCGGGCGGCCGAGTTGCTTCAGCAAATGTCTCGCCCGGTCATGGAGCAAAACGACCTGAACGCCATTGCCCTGACCGCTACCAACGAGCCAGATTTGAGCCTGGCGCTGGGCGAAATGCTCTATCGCCTGGGGCCGCAAGCCCATCTGCAAATCGAAGAATATCTGGCGGCCTATCTGGAAAAAGAATATATTGAAGGGGGATTGTGGAAAGCCCAGACGATTTCACCGCATCTGGTCAATGACCCGTTAAACCGGCGGTCGTGTACGCGCAACTGTAACGTGGTCTTGTTCAACGGAAACCTGAACCAGCCCGAAGACGTTTTGCCGCTCATTCAATTGCTCTCGCGGAGCGAACGAAAAAATCTCTTACTGGCGGCGCAAAAAATTGATGGACAGGCCGCCAGCGCGCTGGTGGCGACCTGCGTCCAAAACCGTGAGCGGTTTGGGCTGGAGTTCACGCTGGTCAACCTGGTTCGCGCCGGGGAAAACGCTCTGCATGATTTACAGGATTTGGCCGCTCTGACTGGCGCGAAATTGTTCGACCCACAGGCCGGAGATTCTCTTCGCACAATTCAGCCTGCCGATATGGGTTTTGCCGAATACGCCGAAGCAGTGGAGGACCGCCTGCGGGTGGCGGGTGGCGCAAGCAACCCGCAAAGAGTTCAGGCCCAAATCGGCGCGCTCCAGGCATACCTGAGCGGCTTGCCGTTTGATGACCATCAGCGGGATGATGTGGAAATGCGGGTTGGGCGGCTGGCGGGACGGATGGGAATTCTCAAAATCGGCGCCGATAGCCATTACCAGCGCGAAGTATTGCGCCAGAAAGCCGAAAAAGGCCTGCGCGCCGTGCGCGCTGCGCAACAATCGGGGCTGCTTCCTGGCGGCGAGACGGCCTATCTACACTGCAGCGAAGTCCTCGAGGCGATGGACTGCGCTGACGAGGAAGAACAGATGGGCGTGTTGGCTGTTTCGCGCGCCCTGCGTAAGCCGTTTGAGCAGCTGCTTCACAATGCAGGGGTAGAACATCCAGGGCGACTGGCGCATGAGATTACCCAATCGCCCCCCGGTCTGGTGTTCGATGTCGAAGAAAGGGAACTTTGCCAGGCAGCCGAAATCGGCCTGTACGACCCGGCGCGCACGCTCATCATCAGCCTGGAAACCGCCTCCAGCGGGGCGCAGATGGCGCTCAGCACCGAAGTCATCATCTTAAAGAAAAATCCGAGAATCAGTTACGAGCCGTAATAAAACATCCCCAAAATACGTTGCAGGGCGGGGGTTGCCGGGGTATGGCCGATTCTTCTTGTGCCTGTCGTGATAAAAAGGTTACCACCGGAAAAGCACGGATTGCAAAAACGCTAGCCGTTCTGTGGCGCATCCCGCTCGCGGATGCGGAATTTCTGTACCCGGTCTTCGACGGCCATGCTGGCAAGTAAAATAACCAGCCCGGGGACAGCCAGAAAAACCGGTACGATGAAGATGTGAAGGGCAATCAGCGGAGCAAGCACGAGCCACAGAATTAGGCTGAAAACAGGAGAAGCCAACAGGGTCAACAGGCCATTCTTCCAGGCGGTGAGCAACGATTTTTTCTCCAACAGCACATAGTAGGGCAACGCGTAAAATTGCACAGCCACCCACGCGAAACCCACCAGCAGCGCCATGAACTGCAAGACGCTCCCGGCGCTGTTTGCCAGCCTGCCATAAAAAACGTAATTGGCAAATACGGCAAATAACATCAGCAGGTTGGCCGCAAACCACAGCCAACTGGTCAGCAAGCTCTCACGGGCGGCGCGCAGAGATTCGTCCCATTTCACTTCGCTGTTGGTCATCAGATGGCGCACAGCTTGAAAAAAAACAAAAGTGGCAGGCGGCCCCAGCACAATCGTCGCCCAGCACAGCACCCAGACCAGACCGAACATCCAAAGCGCCAGCCAAACCTCCCACCAGATTTTGAGCGTTCTCCAAATCATGTGAAATGCATCCACGCTGGTTTTCTCCTTGCAGGAATGAGCCGTTGAGCAACCAGGAGGATTATAGCATTGGGTGAATGTGGCTTGCGGGTTCGCAAATGACGTCATGGCGCAGATAATAATAAAGAGACCGAACCTTAGCAGCCCGGTCTCTTTGGTTGAATATTGGGAAGTGCCAGCCTGGACTGGCATGCTACACGATGTTAATCGTGGGGGCATCGTTGCCGGTGAGCGCCAACACGCTCATGCGGGCGGCAACGGCTTCGGCGGCGGCTTTGAGGGCCTGCGCGGCATCGGATTGAGGCTCGGCAATGATAATGGGTTTGCCATTATCACCGCCCACGCGCACGCTGGGGTTCATCGGGATGGCTCCTAAAAACGGCACGCCATAGTGTTGCGCCATTTTTTCTCCCCCGCCCTGGCCGAATACATCCATTTTCGAGCCGTCGGGCAGGGTCAGATAACTCATGTTTTCGATGACGCCTAAAATAGGGACATCCAACTGTCGGAACATCTCCAGGCCGCGCGAGGCATCTTCGAGCGAAACTTGCTGGGGAAGCGTAACGATGACCACGCCAGAGAGCGGCAGGGCCTGCGCCAGCGAGAGCGGCGCATCGCCGGTGCCAGGCGGCAGGTCAATAATCAGATAATCGAGTTCGCCCCATTCCACATCTCCCAAAAATTGGCGGATGGCGCTGTTGAGCATGGGGCCGCGCCAGATGAGCGGCTGGCCGGGCTTGACCAGGTAGCCCATGGACATAATTTTGACACCGTAACTCTCGGCGGGGATAAGTCGGTTTTCGCGCGGGTTGGGCATGCGCGGCGCGCCCATCATGGTTGGCAGGTTCGGCCCGTAAATGTCGGCGTCCATCAGGCCAACGCGCGCGCCGCTTTGGGCCAGAGCCACTGCCAGATTCACGGAAACGGTTGATTTCCCAACTCCGCCTTTGCCCGATGCGACGGCAATCGCATTTTTAACGGGAGCCGTGACCAGCCCACGCATCCGCCCATCGTTGGGAACATCTGAATCGAGTTTGACAGTGACTGGGCTCGCGCCGAGGGCTTCTACTGCTTCGCGGGCTTCTTTTTCAATTCGTCCACGCAGTGGACAAGCCGGGGTGGTGAGCATAACGGTAAAGCGGACGGCTTTGCCCTCAATAGACAGGTCGCGCACCATGCCGAGGGTGACCAGGTCCTGGTGCAGTTCGGGTTCCTGCACTTTGCTAAGCGCCGCAAGCACGGCGTCACGGGTGATGGTTGTCATTTGTGTCCTGTTCGCAGGGTCGAAAATCGGGCGATTTTCGACCCCAAAAAGGGAGGTTTTAGAATCAAATATTGCGCGATTATAACCCGCAACCCTTGCCAATGCCATTTTCAGGCCAACCGCGCTAATACACTTCTTATTTGTCAAAAAAGATTCCGCCCGCAAATTGCGTTGCGGGCAGAATACGGGTTACTGACCACTTATTACTGCCCCTTGGCTGCTTTGGCTGCTTCTTTCGCCTTGCGGGCTTCATCTTCGCGGGCATAGTTGAGCGGGCGGATGCTGGCGTAGTAGGAAACGGGCTTGAGCAAATCGTTGATGTCCATCAGGTTACGGGTGTATGAAGAGACCTCGTAATTGTGGTCCATCTTGATGGCATCGAAGGGGCAGTATTCGGCGCAAAAGCCGCAACTCATGCAAATATCGGCGTCAATCCAAAACCCGGCGGGTTGCGGCACAGGCCGGCCAGTCTGCGGGTCGGTGCCGCGCACAATCCAGATGCACTGCGGCGGGCAGGCTTTGGCGCAGATGCCACATGAGGTGCAGCGGATGTTCTTTTCGCCATTTTCGCCTTCTTCGTAAAGCAGGAAGGGCTTGTAGCGGAACTCTTCCGGCACAGGCAGTTTTTCTTCGGGATATTGGACGGTGAAAATACCCTTGGTATCTTTGCTGGAGCGATGGGCGATACCTTCGGGAGTGTAATAGCGTTTGCCCCACCAGCGGAGGTCGTCCAGGTAGGTGTCCACGAAGCGTTGCAGAGTAACACCCAAGCCTTTGAGAATGCCTTTTCCGTTCATCATAATCTCCTCTGCGGTGGTTAGCGGTCCAGTTCGCCAAGTACAATATCAATCGCGCCCAGGATGGCGACAAAGTCGGCAATCTTTGTGCCGACGCACATTTTTTCAAGGCCGGTCAGGTTGACGAAAGAGGGGGTGCGGACATGATAGCGCCAGGGGTTGGGCTTGCCGGTGGAGACAATATAAAAGCCCAGTTCACCTTTGGGACCTTCTACGCGCCCGTAAGATTCCCCAGGTGGGACCTTGGTGATATAACTTGGTTTCTGGCTCGAAACCGGCCCTTCGGGGATGCCTTTGACAGCCTGTTGAAGAATACGAATAGATTGGTGCATTTCATCCAGCCGGATGAGATAGCGGTCGTACATATCGCAGTTGTAACGCACGGCCACGTCGAAGTCGAAGCGGTTATAGATGCCGTAGGGGTCGGCGCGGCGAATGTCATACGGTACGCCGGCGGCGCGCAGCATGGGCCCGGCCATTGAGTAGGCAATGGCATCTTCGGCGGAGAGCGGCGCAACGCCTTTTAGACGAGAAACGATGATTTCGTTCTCCGTCAGAAGGCGGTCGAACTCCTCAATTTTGCGCGGCAGGCGGTCGAAGACCAGGTCTTTGATTTTGCGCATCGAATCATCGTCAATATCACGCACAACCCCGCCAAAACGGAAGTAGTTGCACATCATGCGCGAGCCGGAGACGGCCTCAAAGATATCCAGGATAAGTTCGCGTTCCTCGAAGGCGTATAGCGCCGGAGTAAAATACGCGCCCAGGTCGTTGAGCAGCATTCCTATCAGAATCAGGTGATTCTGAATGCGGCTGAGCTCGGCCATGATGACGCGGATGTATTCGGCGCGCTCAGCGACCGGAATGCCCATCAGTTTTTCCACGGCCAGGGCGTAGCCCCAGTTGTTGGTCATGGAGTTGAAGTAATCCAGCCGGTCGGTGTAGGGCATGTTTTGCAGCCAGGTGTTGCGCTCGCCGATTTTTTCGTGGTTGCGGTGCAGGTAGCCCATCACCGGCTTGAGGCTGACCACCGTTTCGCCATCCAGCACTACTACCGCGCGGAAAACGCCGTGCGTGGAGGGGTGCTGCGGCCCCATGTTGACGATGATGTGGTCGGTTTCAATGCCGTCGGCAGTTTCGGTTTTGTATTTTTTCAAGGATTGGTAGAGCGCTTCTTCCGGGTCGGTGGGGGTCCATTTTTCGGGGTCAAACCCTGGCTGGAATTTGATATTATCACCAAAAGTTGAGCGCTTTTCTGCATAGACATGTTTACCATCCGGCCAGCGGCGCTTGAAGGGCTTGACTTCTTCATCGTAGAAGGCTTCCTGCCAATCCTTGCGCATCGGATGGCCGTCGAATCCTTCCCACATCAGAATGCGGCGCAGGTCTGGATGTCCAATGAATTTGACGCCGTACAAGTCCCAGGCTTCGCGTTCCTGAAAATCGGCGCCAGGCCAGATGGAAACGACGGAGGGAATTTCAATGGGGTCTTTGCGCGGCGCCCAGGTTTTGAAGGTCAGCCCTGGCCCGCCAGTGGTCTTAAAGACATGGTAAACGACCTCCATGCGGTCTTCGGGCAGATAATCGACTGCGCACAGGTTGACGAGGTAATCGTAGCCGAGTTCATCGCGCAGGAAAGCAGCAACTTCGAGCAACTTTTCGGGAGTTACCACCCAGCCAGAGTAGCCGGGGCGGGCATCAGCCGTAACGGCGCCAGGGAATTTGGCAGCCAGGTCGAGGGTCTCAACAGGTGCAGGGGTAGCCATGGTGTCCTCCTACGCTTCTTGCGCCGGGGCAATTTGCTGCTGCTCGGCCAGTTCGGCGGCTTTGGCCTTGATTTCGGGAATGCGGCGGGGGTCAATCAGGTCCGGGCCAAGAAACGGCACGGGGACTTCGACGGAATCGGGGCCTTTTTTGTACCAGCGCACATGCTTAATAGACTGCTTATCAATTTTTTCCTGGAGCAGAATCATGCCTGCTACCAATGCCTGCGGAGTGGGCGGGCAGCCAGGGATATAAACATCCACCGGCAGGAATTTGTCAATTCCAGCGACGACGTTGTAGCCTTCTTTGAAAGGGCCGCCGCCTGAAGCGCATGCGCCCATCGAGACAACGTATTTCGGCTCAGGCATCTGGTTATACAAACGGATGATGGCGGGCAGCATTTTCTTCGTCACCGTTCCGGCTACAATCATCACGTCGCTCTGGCGCGGGCTAGGGCGCATCACCTCCATGCCGAAGCGAGCCATATCGTAGCGCCCGGCCTGGGCGCAAATCATTTCAATGGCGCAGCAGGCCAAACCAAACATCATCGGCCACAGCGAGGAACGCCGCCCAAAATTGTAGATGCGGTCGAGCGTGGTGATGGCTAACTGTCCCGATAGCTCTGGCGGAATTTCATAGCCCGGCAAGTTCAGGTCGCGCAGGTCTTCATCTTTCATGGATAGTCTCCTCGAACCAGTCTTGGTAGATGGCCGCCAAAATGCCGTCATTGGCAAGTGAAGGGTCATCCTCGAATTGCGGGAGCGACACCGTCCAGTCAAAAATCATCTGCAGAGAGACGTTTTGCAGGTTCTCGTGCGGGCGCGCCGATTTGAGCGCCAGCGCAATTGCATAGGTAGATTCCCAATTGAGCGGCTCAGTCATTTGTGAAGATTATAGCGAGGCGCGAAGGATGAGTCAATTGAATTAAGAAAAAATATTTTTGCAAAAATATGAAAGTGATGATAAGATGACAAATGTCATGACACTTGTCCCGGCGTTCAAACGCTGGAGGCTTTGGACTCTATGTTTGCTCGTCAAAAAATTCTGACGTTTCTCAAGAAACAAAACATCGCCACTGCCGCCGAAATCGCCGCTGCGCTGCGGATGACGCCTGCCAATGCGCGCCACCATCTTTCTTATTTGGCGGCGGATGGCTTGGTGGAGGCCGCCAGCCTGCGGGCGCAGGGGCAGCGTGGCAGGCCGCAGAAGGTCTATCGGCTGGGTAAGACCGTTTTTGGGGATAATCTGACCTGGTTGGCGGATGCGCTACTGGGTCAGATTCCGCCCGAACAGGTAGAACTCACGCTTGAAGCATTGGGACGCGCCCTGGCTGGTCATACAGCGGAGCCCGCCGCGCCGCTGATGCGCCGCCTGGCGCTGACCGTGGAGCGGCTGAATAGGCTGCGCTATCAGGCTCGTTGGGACGCCACGCCCGCTGGGCCGCGCCTCGTGCTGGGATATTGCCCCTACGCGGCCATCATCGAACGCCGCCCGGAACTATGCCGAATGGATGCAGTGTTGTTACAAACGCTATTGGGGATGAATGTGGAGCAGATTGCCAAACTGGAGCAAACCGAAGTAGGGAATATTTATTGTATTTTCAGGCTGCCAGGTTAAAGCGAACGTGGTTGAATGCCCACAGGAATAAAAAACCAAATGCGCCAACCACATGCCAGGAAGCATGCCAGGCAAGGATGCTAAAATCTACCCGATGATTGGATGCGCTTGCCAGGACCGCCCCAAGTAGAAAAAAAACAGTTGTAACATAGAGCAGCGGCCTGGCGCGGGCGGGAATGTACTGATGTTTTCCGTAAAGCAGGCCTATTGCCAGAAAAGAATCCACAATCAGCACCAACTCGACCACTGAAAATCCTCCAAACTCTCCGAACGTGACCGGGAAAATGCGCGCCGACCCCGGCCCCATGCTGATGCGCCCGGCAATGGCAAACAGGTTGACCAACCCAGAGGCAATTGCTCCCACCCAGCGCGTTTTTGGAGCATAGTTATCCCATAGGGCGGCCACTTGAAGCGTCCAGGCCAATAGCAGGTTCGTGCCAATATCGGCCACGCCCGGCCAAAAAGTTTCGCCAAAGCCGTGATACCAGACGGTTGGAATGCCGGTGACGAAAATGGCGGCGTAGGCCATGCGCCACCGCCACGGTTGGGGCGCAATCAGTCCGCAAAAGGCCAGAGTGGTCAGACCAGACAGGATGGTAGCAAAAGCAGTTACAGTATTGGCAAGAATGGTGGTCATAAGAACCTCCGTTGGCTGAATTATGTCATAAAACCGCTCAAGGAGAGTACCTTCCCCTCCAGTGTGGTGTTGTATCTTCCAAATACCCTGTAAGGAGAACGCCATGAGTGAGCATGAAACTGCCCAAACCGGCCCTGTGCCGTCTTTTTATGACCGCCCGAATGTCGAAAAACAAATCCTGCCGATTGCCAATGGCATTCCGCTTGGCATCGAGCGCGTATGTAACCCTGCGCTGGGGATTGCGGGCGCGTATGGCGGCTGGGGTGATAGTTATGATAATGCGACCCTGCCTGAATTTGTCTCCAGCCGCCTGGGCGAGCCGCTGGCTGAGACCGAAGTGATGAACCTGGGCGAATTGGGTTTCCACCACCGAATGCACCTCCCCGATTTGACCGATGAACAGCACCTGGAAGTAGAAGTGGAAGTGGGCGCGCGCCTGCTGCGAGATGCCGTTGCTGCCAATGGATGGAACCCAGCCGAGGTGGATGGCCTGCTGATTGGCATGAGCGCACCGGTTTCGGAAGATTACCTGGCTCAAATTGCCCGCCGCGCCGGGCTGCGCGAGGATGTGTTGAAAGTCAGCGTCCACAAGGCCTGCGATGGCTCAATGGGCGCGCTCAACCTGGCGCTCAACCCGGCTTTGGGGCTGCCCGGCCAGGTCAACGTGGCCGAGGAATTGGCCGGGAAAAAAGTGCTGGTCGGCGGCATAGAAGGACTCAGCCGCTTCACCAGCCACGCCCGCGATAAGAACGCGCTCCAGTTATTCGGCAACGGGATGGGCGTCTTTGGCGTCATCCCCGGCGAGACGATGAAACTGCTGGCCGGCAAGACCCGCGAAAACTATGACGACGAGGGCCTGTTGCAGGTGCGCATGTATTACCCGCATTCAAAGGAAATGGCCCCTGGCAAATCCATGCTCGAAGTGATGCAAGAAGGCTCCAGCCACGTCCGCGTGGCGGGGATGATGCACGAGCCGGAGAACGGCCTGCCGATTGTGATGGCCGGGCTGATGGGCATGGTCAAGCTATTCGTCCGCACCGGCGTGGAAGTGGTAACGGATGCTTACCGTGAGTATCGGCTGATGCTTGAAAAGCTGGGGCAGGCAGGCAAAGATATTGATGTCATCATTGCGCACCACGCCAATTACAAAATCAACCTGCTGAAGGCCAAGCAGCTGCTCAAGGAGGGCATTCAATTCCCCATGCCCTGGTTGCTGCATGATTTCGGCAACGTCAGCGCCGCCTCGTGCGCCATTGCCTTCCTGCGCCAGTTGCAACAAATCAAGCCGGGAGACCATGTCCTGTTCGATGGCTTTGGGGCAGGAACGTATTATGACGTGATGGCGGTCTCGATGGGTTGATGTTGGTCAGGAAAAGCAAAGACGGAACTCACAGCGGGTTCCGTCTTTTTTTCATTCACTCATCTCCATGAATTCAGGCGTCTTGATGGGCATAATTTTCAGGGCTGGAATTCTTTTTGCACCACTTCAATATTAGCCGCGTTCAGGAAGTTCATCGCGTTTTCATCCATGCGGTAGGCCACGCTGTAAACAATACGCGCAATCCCGGCATTAATCAACACTTTGGTGCAGTTGATGCACGGCAGATGGGTGACATAGCAGGTCGCGCCTTTGGTTGAAACGCCGTGCAAGGCGGCCTGGATGATGGCGTTCGTTTCGGCATGGATGGTGCGGACGCAGTGACCATCGACCATCAGATGTCCAGCCTCGTCACAGTGCGCCTGACCGGCGGGTGAGCCATTGAAGCCAGTCGTCAGAATGCGTTTCTCCAACACCAGCACGCAGCCCACAAAGGCCCGGTCGCAGGTCGAGCGTTCCGAAACGGCGTAGGCAATTTTCATGAAGTAAGAATCCCAGTCCGGACGCATAAGAATTCTCCCAACAATCATTTTGGAGAGATTATACACAAAGTCGAAACATGGGCTGATACAAAAATTGCGCTAACCTTTTGAGTCAGCGCAATCTGCTTTGTCCGCCTGGAGCAATCACCAAATCATCAAATCGCTAAATCACCCAATCACTCCACCGTCACGCTCTTTGCCAGGTTGCGCGGCTGGTCAACATCCAGCCCCCGAATGGTAGCAATGTGATAGGCCAGCAATTGCAGCGGCAGCACCGTCACCACCGGGCTAAGCAGCCAGGGCGCTTCGGGAATCCACAGGACGTAATCGGCCATGCCCTCCACCAACTCGTCGCCGTCGGTGGCAACCGCAACCACAATCCCTTTGCGCGCTTTGGCCTGTTGAATCTGGCTAATCATCTTCTCGTGCCAGGGGTCTTTGGGCGCAATGCAAACAACCGGCATGTGTTCGTCAATGAGCGCAATGGGGCCGTGTTTCATCTCGCCTGCCGGGTAGCCCTCGGCGTGGATGTAAGAAATTTCCTTCAGTTTAAGCGCGCCTTCGTAGGCAATCGGCATGTTGATGCCGCGACCCAGGTACAGGCAGTCACGGATGTCTTTGAGCGCCTGGGCGGCCTTCTCCACCTGCGGCTCGCGCTCCAATGTGCGCCCCACCAGGTCAGGAATCAGGCGCAAATCGGCCACCAGCGCGCGGCGAGTCTTATCGTCAATCGCCCCGCGTAAATCTGCCAGCAAAACGGCCAGCATGTACTGGTCCACCAACGGAGCGGTGAAGGCTTTCGTGGAAGCCACACCAATTTCCGGCCCGGTTTGCATCGAAACCGCCCCATCGGCAATGCGCATGGCCTGCGAGCCAATTGCGTTGACGATGCTCCACAGAATAGCACCTTTCTTGCGGCCTTCCTCCATCGCAGCCAGCGTGTCAGCGGTCTCGCCTGATTGTGAAATTGCCAGCACAACCGTGTTTTCATCAACAATTGGGTCGCTGTAACGGAATTCTGAGCCGATGACGACTTCGGTGGGAATGCGGGCAATCTTTTCGATGAGAATTTTGCCAACCATACCGGCATACGCTGCTGTGCCGCAAGCGGTGATGTAGATTTTCTGGATTCGTTTGGCCGTTTCGAGGGTCAGGTTCAATTCTGGCAGGCGGATTTTCCCGGCGGAAAAATCAACCCGCCCGGCCAGGGTATCGGTCAGCGCCCGCACCTGTTCGTGGATTTCCTTCTGCATGAAGTGACGATACTCGCCTTTTTCGGCGGCCACCGGGTCGAAGGAAATGCTGTGAACCTGGGGGATGACCGGATTCCCATCGATGGTCTGGAGATTGATTCGGTCTTTGGTCACGATTGCCATCTGGCGCGATTCCAGAAAAATCACCCGGCGGGTGTGTTCCAATATGGCGGGGATGTCTGACGCGAGGAAATTTTCCCCCTCCCCCAGCCCGATGACCACGCCCCCGGCATTGCCGATGCGGGCGCAGACGATTTTATCGGGTTCATCGGCGTTAATAAGCAGGATGACGCTGGCACCTTGTACTTGCTTGAAGGTGGCCCGCGCCGCTTCGGTGAAGTCCAATCCTGTTGATTGATACCGCTCGACGAGATGGACGATGGTCTCGGTGTCGGTATCTGAGTTGAAGGTGACGCCCTCAGCGGTCATCTCGTCCTTCAGCTCCAGGTAGTTTTCGACGATGCCGTTATGAACCACGACCACCCGGCCGGTGCTGCCGAGATGCGGGTGCGCGTTGCGGGCGCTGGGCGCGCCGTGCGTGGCCCAGCGGGTATGACCGATGCCCGGCGCGCCGCTAATAGGCTGCTGGCTGACCAGGTCGGTCAGTTTGGAAAGTTTGCCTGCATCGCGGCGCATTTCAATTGCACCATTTTGGACAACTGCCACGCCAGCCGAGTCGTAGCCGCGATATTCCAGGCGTTTCAGGCCATTGAGAATAATCGGCGTCGCATCACGCGGGCCGACATAACCAACGATTCCACACATAGTTTTGTTCCTCCAGGTTTTGTTGGGTAAGGCGGGATGGAATCACGCCCTACAGGGTAGATGTCCTTGCCATTCTCCATGCTTTTTGTCTGCGCCGTTGCCGGCCAGCCTTGCGCCGGAGTTCGATACTGGAGGGAAAGAGTTTCGGGGTCTGGCTCCCCGGAGGGCTTCCGCTGAACATTCGATTTTCCCGTTTCGACAAGGACGCCAAAGTTTCCTGACTTTAGGCGTACGCTCCACCGAAGCAGTTAACTCCATCCCGCGATGGAGAACCCTCATCCTCGTCATCCTGCAAATCATTTGTGATTATTTCAGGATCATGCGCTGTCTTTCCCCAAGACGAAACTTCTGTCGGTTCACCTCCTGATTCCAAATTTCAACCATTATACCCCAACAAAAAGCAGCGGAAGGAAGTTCCCTCCGCTGCTTTGAGATTGAACATGGTGAGCATTATCAGCCAATTTCGCTATCGGTAGGTGTCGGCGTAATGGTTGGCGTGCGGGTTCGGGTTGGCGTTTTCGTAGGAGGCAAGAGCGTGAAGGTTGGGGTCGCTGTTCGTGTGGGCGTGACCGAAGCGGTTGGGGTGCGGGTGATGGTGGGCGTATTGGTGCGGGTGGGTGTGTTGGTCCGTGTCGGGGTGCGCGTAACGGTCAACGTTCTCGTTGGCGTGTGGGTGATGGTGGGCGTCAATGTAATCGTTGGTGTGCGGGTGATGGTGGGTGTCAGGGTAATCGTCGGCGTGCGTGTGATGGTCCTTGTAATCGTGGGTGTGCGGGTGATAGTGGGCGTACGCGAAATGGTGGGCGTGCGGGTGATGGTTGGGGTGCGCGTGACAGTCCGCGTGGGCGTGGGGGTGCGGGTAGGTGTACGCGTGCGAGTTGGCGTGGGGGTATTGGTAGCAACCGGAACGTAGGTTAAAGAACAGTTGTTGCTAAAGGTCAGGGTCAAGCCGAACATAGCCGGGTCGACGTTTGCCCAGTTGGAGTCACTGTTATTAAAGATAATTCTCCAGGTAGTCGTGCGGCCGCTCACGGCCAGCAGATTGCTGGGTCCCTCGGCGCTTGTCCAGGTATAGGGAGAAGAGCAACATTTACCAGTGCTATTAATGCCATATTTACCACCAGCACCAAAAGTCCATTCGCGAATGCGCTGGGTCGAGTTGAGGCTCAGATAATAGCCCCAGTTGAAGTTGATAGAAGCAAGTTTGGTATCTTGTCCGGTATTATTGACTACTCGAATACTCAAGCCTGTGGTATCACGCGTCCACTGACCAATGGACATTTGAGCGCAATCAGGCGTGGGGGTGATGGTGGGGGTGGGGGTGCGGGTGGCCGTGGGGCTGACCGTTGGGGTGGGCGTAGCCAGAATGTAGAAAGTTTTTGAGACAACTACAGAGGTGCGGCCATCAACACCTAAGGCTTGGGCATAGATAGTGTAAAGGCCAGGGGTAAGAGTATAAAACGAAAGCCCTGTACCGACTTCGTAGGTGTTGCAGGGGCCGTTACCTCCAAACGAGCAATAGCGTTTTTGACCCTCATTTCGTCCGGGTATACCGGTCGGCCCGTCGAACCAGAAAGTGATGCGCAAGATGCCGTCACCATTGTTGGTGCCATAAGGAGGGTTATAGGCAGTCGCCTCGAATTGGGTAAAACTGTTATCTGCCACGACATTTCCTGAAACCGCCGGGTTGACGATTTCAATCACAATCGGCAAGGGGGTGTTGGTCACGGTGGGTGTGGCACTGGCGGTGGCGGTGGTAGTGGGCGTGGGCGTGTGGCTGGGTGTCAGGGTTGGCACCAAGACTTGCGGAGGCAAAGACAACTGGCGAGTAATACGGAATGATTCCACGACTGCCTGCCGTTCAGATGTCAGATGATAGAACGGCCAGGTGAAGTTGATGAAAGGCGTGAGGAAGGGATGGTTGTAATCGGCCATGACAAAGACATAATTGTTTTGGCCGCCTGGGTCTTCCGCAGGAACACCATTCAACGTGCAGTGAGCATAACCATTTGTTGTATCGTTCGGGTCACCCACCGGAAGCCGCCCCTGCACTGGGGAGACTTTCAGATAGTCACCAACGCCGTTGCCATCCCGGTCACGCGCCGAGCAGACGGTAACTTTAACATAACCGCGTTGTGTCCAGGGAACATTATCGTTGAATACCAAGTAGTCGTTCCGGTAAAACTCATCTTTGACAGATTGCAGACGGGCAACGTCAATTTCATCTTCTTTACGAGGACCTTCGCCACAAGGGTTACCATTTCCGTCCAGGTCTGGGCAGTGAGCCGGGTTGTACTGGTAGGTAGCAGCATAACGCACAGCCTGGCGGGTCATGTGCTGCAGGTTCAACCAGCCTGCCATCAGCAGAGAAAAATCAATAATCCCGAAGATAATCATCAGGAAGATGGGAAAAGTCAGCGCGAACTCAACCGCAGCCTGCGATTTTTGACGCCGGTCAAAAATGCGTTTGCGTGCAGGGAATGATAGATTTTGGTTCATAAGGCACTCTTCCTGTAATTATCTGGATTGACTTTCAGGCGTTACCACGCTTAACTGTTTACTTTACCTGCGCATTTCGTTGCTTACTTGGTCAATTTAGTGGTCAGTTTGTTGTAAATATCCAGGAACACGCGTTCAAGCTTGTCGGGGTCATTGCCTACATTGTAGAACGTGCCTGCAAAAGTAGGCAAGTCAACTTTTTTAGCCGCTCCAACTGCCAGGTAGCCCATGAGTTCTTGACCGGTAGAGCAAGGCGGAACAGGAGCGGGGATGATCAAAGGATTATCCATATTGTAGGTTGTGCTGGCAGGAATACAATTAGATGCCGAGTAAACAACCGAAGGCAGCGTGTCGTCACGCAACATCAGATTATCGCCAAAGCCAATTGCAAAGGTAAAGACTGAGTTTCTGGCTACAACGTCGGCGACATCGCGGGCAAAATCATCGGCATCATAATCGGCATTGCTATCTGTACGTCGCAAATAGGGGTCTTTGTCACGGCACTGCGGCGTTCGCCCCCATGTATAAGACGGACAAATGGGGTCAGGGTTATAAGCGGCATTGGCGCGACCATCGGAAAGGATAATAATAACCCACACCGATTCTTTGCGTACCGTCGGCACAAAGGGAACAAATGGCTCATAGGGACCCAATTCACCTTGCAACGACCCCAGCGCCAGCGAGAGCGCGCCACCAATATTAGTCAGGGTGCAACGCGAAGGGTTATAAGGCGGCTGGTTGGTGGCCGGACAGTCTACATTCCAGTAGTATTGAGTACCATCGTCATGAATACGATAAATGCTGCATGGCTCCATGCTTTCATCATTGGGGAAATCTGCTTTGTTCGCGGTTGTCCACGGACATTTGCCAGAACCTTCATACACTTCCATTGCTTTGATGGCATCAATGACCGTTTGAGCAGCCAGCTCTGACTCGTTGCCCGGCGTAGATGGGTTGTCTGGAATATTCCCATACAACGGCAACCCTGAATAACTCACCCCGTACATCGTTTCTCCAATGTGGGGGGTGCGGTTGAAGGTTACAATGCCCAGCCGGTCATACTCAAAGTTTAGCCGGTTGGCAAAGCTAATGGATGCCCATTTGACTTCTTCAAAAGGATGACATTCCCCTGGCAATCCATCTGGTCCGCCGGTGTAAGTTCCATCATAAGGAGGAGTGGCAGTGCTTGTGCCATACGGGTCCATCGTGTTACATATTATCGGGTCTCTGACCAGCGGAGTGGTTGGTCCGCGCGGGGCATTAAAAGCCATTGTGGGAGAATTATCCAACACCAGCATCACATCCAGCGAAGCGGCTTCTGAAACGGCCTTAACCTGGATAGGGGCGGTGCGAATGCCAAGCACTGAGAGAAAGTAGAGCGGCACGTCTTGATTGACAACCACCCGCACCAGTTTACGCTGAGGGGTCGTACAGAGTTCCGGGTCAGTCACTCCTGTATCTGCAAGCACGCTTTTACAGGTATTAATTTCAATATTGGTTGAATTGGTCAGGTCGACATTGTTGAGCGCCAGCATCTGTCGCGCAGCAGCCCGCATATCGGCAATCTGATAATTGCGCTTAAACTCACCAGTAGCAGCCAAAGCAGCAGCATCTACCGCCCGGTTCAGGCGCGAATAAGCAACAAAGACCAGCCCCATATCAATGGCTAGTCCGACGACAGCAATCAGACCGATAAAAAGCAGACCCATCAAAACCAGAATCTGGCCCTTTTCACGTTTTGCAAAGAGAATTTTCATTTTAGTTTTCATAGGATTCAACTTATGGCCTGGGCGTGGGCGTAGGCTCCGCCGCGGAAAGAGGCATAATAGAGAAAATATGCAACGGAATGGGGTCGGGCACAACAGCGGTTACGAAAGGCAGCTTCAGCATCTGCGGGTAACTGTAGAAAATTTCAATGACAATAATGCCGGTGTTGGGAGCGCCAGAATTCAATCGCGCGCCAATTTGCGCCGGAGTAAAGCGGCTTGAGCGATTGCTGGTGCTGCTATATACGCTGACATGATACAGGCGAGTGGGCGTGCTTCCACTCAAGACGCTATAGACCGAGATGACGATATCATCGCATGGGTTATCTGGACCATCAGCCGGAGTTGCTGGCCTGGGACAGGCAGTGTTAAGTTGGATAGGCTTGAGTGAGTTGATAACAATGCTCGGAACACCATGGTCGATATTAAAGAATAACGCCGGGTCTGCAATTGGGTCAGCCACCGAAGCCTCGCGCGCGCCCGTGCGGGCCGCATCTTGCACATCGATGTACTGGTTAAGCAAAACGCCGAATTCCACCATGGTGGTCAGAACAAGAAGCAATATTGAAAGCACCAGGGTCAACTCTACTGCACTCTGGGCTTTGCTTCGCTTTCCTGGTATCGTTTTTTGCTTCAAAAGAACCATTTTATAACTCCAACATAAATACCTTAAACCAAGCAACAGGCAGACTTCGCCTTATTTCAGTTTACTGAAAACACATATCTTAACAATCCTACCTCGGTACTAAGGTACTACCATCCTGACAGAATTGTTAATGTTTGTGGCGTGTAGAGAAGTAAGAAAGCGCCCAAGACCAGATACGGGCCATAAGCAGTAAAGACAGTCATGCTCTGATAGCGTTTGGTCAGCACCAGAACGATGATTACGAGCAGGCTGACCAGGCCACCCGCCAGCACGCCGAAGAACAGCCCAAACAGAATGCGCGGCCAACCCAGCAGCAACCCAAGCACGGTGGAAAGATATACATCGCCCAAGCCAAGCGCTTCCTCGCCGTCATCCAGGCCGCGCTTACGAGCGCGATAGCGGGCAAACAACAGACCGAGCAGATAGAAGATTCCCATCACGCCCAGGCCGGTCAGCCCTCCTAGAAGAGTATTGACCAGGCCATGCAGGTAAATGCCAGCTCCCAGGCCCAGCGCTGCTCCTGCCAGCACTGTGGTCATCATGATATAGCGGTGTTCAAAGTCAATGATAACCACCACCGCAAAATAGACCAGCACCAGCATTCCCAGCCAGTAGCCCAGTTTTGGGGGCGGCGAGAGCCACAGCCAGAGCGAAAGAGCAATTCCCAGTACCAGAGTTAGAAAGGTTCGCCACGATCGATGCTTCTGGCAGTGCGGGCAGGCTGCGAATGTGAGATAATTCGCCCAGGTGAGTTCCCGCTTGCAGTGTAGACACGAGGGCCGCCCTGGGCGTTCTCCGCTGGGGAGCGTATCCGCCAGGTAATTGGCGAGCGTTGCGGCGAGAAATCCGACAATTATGGCAAAAATTAAATCCATAATAAGATTATACCAACTCTCACTCCCGTTGGTTTGCGCTTAATCATCATTCTGCTTGGCGAAAGCCCCTTGTTGGCTTACAATCTCGTTACAACTCAGGAGAATTGGTAAAAATGGAAAAATTCATTATCCAGGGAGGAACTCCCCTTCACGGGGAAATGACCCCCGCTGGGAACAAAAACGCTACCCTGCCCTTGCTGGCGGCCTGCCTGCTAACCGAAGAGCCGGTTACTCTCTACAATGTCCCACAAATTCGTGATGTCCACGACATGCGCCGGATGTTGGAAAGTTTGGGCGTGGAAATTTCCGACCTGGGAAACCGTACCTGGCGCGTGACAGCCCAAAACGTGCGCCCCGCCGACCTCGACCCCGACCTCTCACGCCGCATCCGCGCCTCGATTTTACTGGCCGGGCCAATGACCGCCCGCGCTGGCGGCGTGAAACTGCCCCCGCCCGGTGGCGATGTGATTGGCCGCCGCCGTGTTGACACCCATATTTGGGCGCTGCGCCATATGGGAGCAGAGGTGACCTACGACCGCGCCTTTGAGTTTAAAGCCGGGCGACTGAAAGGGGCCGACATTCTGCTCGATGAAGCCTCCGTCACCGGCACGGAAAACGCCGTGATGGCCGCTTCGCTGGCGAAGGGGACAGTCATCCTGCGGAATGCTGCTTCTGAGCCGCACGTACAGGAATTGTGTCACCTGCTGAATGCGATGGGTGCGAAAATCGAGGGAATCGGCTCGAACACGCTTCATATCGAGGGCGTGGACCGTCTGCATGGCGCGGAATTCACCATCGGCGCGGATTATCTCGAAGTGGTCAGTTTTATCGGCGCGGCAGTCATGACGCGGGGCAGTATCCGCATTCGCAACGCCGGGCCGCAATACCTGGATATGATTCGGATTGTGTTTAACCGCCTGGGCGTGGATTGGGTTGTCGAAGGCGAAGACATCCTCGTACCAGCCGAACAACGCCTGGAAGTGGAACCCGACCTGGGCAACGCTATTCCAGAAATTAAGACCAACATCTGGCCGGCCTTCCCCACCGATTTGATGAGCATTGCCATCGCGGTAGCCACTCAATCGCGCGGCAGCGTTCTTTTCCATGATTGGATGTATCCCAGCCGGATGTTTTTTACCGATAAACTGGTGAGCATGGGCGCGCAAATCGTCTTGTGCGACCCGCATCGCTGTATCGTCACCGGGCCATCGAAATTGTACGGAGAAAAGGTGGAAAGCCCCGATATACGCGCCGGAATGACGCTCGTCCTGGCCGCACTGGCTGCCCAGGGGACTTCGGTCATCCGCAATGTCGGTCAAATTGACCGGGGCTATGAAGCGGTTGATGCCAAACTGCGCTCGCTTGGCGCGAAGATAGAACGACAGAAAGAACAATAGATTCTTGAACGGACCTCGGGAGAATTCATGAAATCAGACCTCGATGCACTGATGCAACAACGCAATTTCGACGCCATTCTGGTCTTTGGCGCGGCGGAAAACAACCCGCCTATGACTTACCTGACCGGCGGCGGGCATGTTAGCGGCGCGACGCTCATCAAGAAACGCGGTGAAAAAGCCGTTTTGTTCTGCAACGCCATGGAGCGCGAAGAAGCCGCCAAAAGCGGGTTGGAAGTTCATCTTTATGATGAATATCCCTGGCAAGAACTCCTCAAAGAAGCAGGCGACGATACAGCCCGTATGAGCGCCCTGCGCCTGCAACGGATATTCACCGACCTGGGCATAAGCGGCCGGGTTGGCATTTACGGTCATACCGATTTCAGTTCCCTGTTTGCAACCATCACCCATTTCCAAAAATTAATGCCTGCCATCGAGTTGGTCGGAGAAACCCGTGAAAATTCGGCGTTTATGTATGCCATGGAGACGAAAGACGAATCCGAAGCGGCGCGCATCCGGCGGATGGGAAAAATTACGACCGAAGTGGTCGGCCTGACCCGTGATTACCTGACCAATTGCGCCGTCCGAGACGATGAAGTGTTGCTCAAAGCGGACGGCTCACCGCTCACGGTAGGCGATGTGAAGGGAAAAATCAACCTGTGGCTGGCAGAGCGCGGCGCGGAGCCGCGCGAGGGCTTCATCTTTGCCATTGGGCGTGATGCCGGCATCCCGCACTCCTCTGGCAACCCGTCCGATGTTCTGCGCCTGGGGCAGACGATTGTCTTCGACATTTATCCCGCCGAAATGGGCGGCGGCTACTTTTACGATTTCACCCGCACCTGGAGCCTGGGCTATGCCACCCCCGAAGCCGAGAAACTCTACGAGCAGGTGCGCGCTGTTTACAACAAAGTGATTGAAAATCTCGACCTGAACGCTCAATTCAAAGATTACCAATCTCTGGCCTGCGAATTATTTGAAAAAGACGGCCACAAAACGCCCCGCACCGATAAAGCCCCGCTCGAAGGCTACGTTCACTCGCTGGGGCATGGCGTTGGCCTCAACATCCACGAGCGCCCCTGGAGTGGATTAACTTCCAGCGATGACAATTTACTCAAGCCTGGCGTGGTTATCACCATTGAGCCGGGGTTGTATTATCCCGAAAAGGGCATGGGGTTCCGCATCGAAGATACCTACTGGGTTGGGCCGGATGGGAAATTTGAACGTTTGGCCGAGTATCCGTATGATTTTGTGTTGCCGATGAAGAAGTGGTCGAAATGATTCTTCTTGCCATCGAAACTTCCTGCGATGAAACTGCCTGCGCCATTCTGAAAGACGGGCGCGCGCTGGTGACATCCGTTGTCGCCTCGCAAATGGACATCCATGCCCGCTATGGCGGCGTGTTCCCCGAAGTGGCTTCGCGCCAGCACGTTTTGAGCATTACGCCGGTCATCGAGCAGGCGCTCCAAAAGGCGGGAATTCTACTGAAGGATGTGGAAGCGATTGCCGTTACGCGCGGGCCAGGGCTGCCGGGGTCACTGGTGGTAG
The DNA here is from genome assembly GCA_034434535.1 of Anaerolineales bacterium. Classification (GTDB taxonomy): domain Bacteria; phylum Chloroflexota; class Anaerolineae; order Anaerolineales; family Villigracilaceae; genus UBA5195. The sequence continues at coordinate 127,246 of DAOTZC010000003.1, forward strand.
GGTTGAATGCTGCCAAAGGGCTGGCGCTGGGGCTGGGGAAGCCGTTAATTGGCGTCAACCACCTGGAGGGACATATCTATTCGGCCTGGCTGTATGATTCGGCAGAGCAGAACCCGCCGCCAGAGCCGCAATTCCCACTGATGGCGTTGCTTGTTTCTGGCGGACATACCGAACTGAACCTGATGCGCGGTCACCTCGATTATCAACGCCTGGGCGCGACCCTGGATGACGCCGCTGGAGAAGCCTTCGATAAAGTCGCCCGGCTGCTGAACCTGCCCTACCCCGGCGGGCCGATGATTGAAAAAGAAGCCCGCAAAGGAAATCCGCATGCTTTCAACTTTCCGCGCGCCTGGCTGGAAGGTTCGTACAACTTCTCGTTCAGCGGGCTGAAAACCGCCGTCTTGCGCGAAGCGCGCCGCATGGAAGCCGAAGGCCAGCCCTTGCCTGTTCCCGATTTGGCGGCCAGTTTTCAGGCCGCCGTGATAGACGTGCTTTATACGAAGACCATGCAGGCCGCGCGGCAATACGGGGTGAGAGAAATTGTCATCGGCGGCGGGGTTTCAGCCAACCAGGCCTTGCGCGCCGCCTTTGAAGGGCAGAACGAGTTCAAGGTTCACATCCCGCCGCTCAAGTATTGCACCGATAACGCAGCCATGGTGGCCGCCGCCGGGTATGCGCGCTATCAGATGGGGCAGGTTTCGGCGCTGGAGATAGATGTTCTCCCGACCTGGCCACTTTCGCAGGGACGCGAATGAGTAAATTACGTCCCTTAAACCCAAACCCCGCCTGGACTGGCCCAAGTCCGCGCGGGGTTTATGAGGAGAATGCTTGATTTTTATTTTACGGATTTGCTTAAATTTAACCTGAACCAAACTTAAATGTTTGATAAGAGAATCACGGCCAGGCGGTCTTGCCCGGCCAAATCTTTTTTAATATGGATTTCGGCAGTAGGGAAATGCTGCCGCGCCAGGGCGCTGACCGCCGCCCCTTGCCGGTATTCAATTTCGAGCAGAATCAGCCTCGCTGAAACCGCTCTCGCCGTTATCTGGTCAAGCAACCGGCTGATAAGTTGCAATCCGTCCGGGCCGCCATCCAGGGCGAGGGTCGGTTCGCGGCCATAGATTTCCAGCGTTTGGAGGGTTTCGGTGGGGATGTAGGGCAGGTTGGCTGTTAGAACATCGAATTTTGAACGTTGAATATCTTCAGGGAGCAGGTCGGCTTCGAGGAAGCGGATGCGCCCATTCACGCTGTGCTTTGCCGCATTTCGACGGGCTACCAAGAGGGCGGCGGGAGAAATGTCGGTGGCGATGATTTCTGCCGAGGGAAGGTGAACGGCCAGGGTGACGGGGATGATGCCGGAGCCAGTGCCAATGTCTATAAAACGGTAAACCGGATTCAGCGGGGAATGCGTCCGCGCCCAGGCCAGAGCAGTTTCGATGAGCAGTTCGGTCTCCGGGCGTGGAATCAGCACGTCGGGCGAGACATCGAAATCTAAACCGAAAAATTCCCAGTGACCGAGAATGTACGGCAGCGGGACTCCGGCCTGGAGTTGGCGGCCGGCGGCTTCGAGGGCGGCTTCCTGCTCTGGCGTGAGACGCATTTCGGGGTGCGCCAGAACCCAGGCGCGATTTTTGCCTGTGACGTGCGCCAGGAGTACCTGCCCTTCGAGCGTGCGCCGTAACCGGTCAATCATCGGCGGCTCCGAACATCATTCGCTCTAAAAGGGCGCGCTGGAGCAGAAGGAAAATCACCACGACCGGGATGGACATGAGCAAGGCCAGCGAGCCGAGCTGGCTCCAGGGCTGGGCTGCGCCGGTGCTGACGATAGCGTAAATGGCCATAGCGAGCGTGACCGTATTGGGCTTGGAGACGAACAGCCAGCCAATGGTAAACTCGGAGTAGGCCGTCAGGAAGGCGATGAGCGCGGCGACGGCGATGGCAGGCAGGGAGAGCGGCAGAGAGATGCAGGCAAAGGTTGCCAGGTCGCCCGCGCCGTCGAGGTAAGCGGCTTCTTCGGTCTCGCGCGGGATGGCCTGGAAAGCTGCGCGCAGATTCCAAACACAGAAGGGCATGGCAAAAGCGGCATAGACCAGGATAAGGGCCAACAGACTGCCGCGGATTCCCAGCCACGAGAGGAGGATGTAGAGCGGGGTGGTGAAGGCGATGGGCGGCAACAGGGCGGTGAGCAAGATGATGAAAAGTCCGCTTTGACGCCCGGGGAAGCGGAAGCGCGCGAAGGCATAGGCCAGGCTGACTCCCAGCACGAGCGCGAGGATGGCTGCGCTGAATGAGACGACCAGGCTGTTTCCTAAAATGGTGCTGAATTGCGCCGACTGGTAAGGACGGTCGAGGACGGCCAGCATGGGCTGGACGCTGAACTGTTTGGGCAGCCAGTGGAATTCGGTAGCCGCGCCTTTGAGCGAGCCGTCGAAGGCCATGCGCAGTAATCCATAGATGGGAAAGAGGACAAAGATGCCAATGGCAAACAAGACCAACTGCCGCCAGGCCTGACCCCAAAGGGTAAGTTTACGCATAGGTCAGTCCTTCACCAGCCTTGCTCCAGCGGTTGAACAAAATTACGAAGCCAATTAACATCAGAACGGTGATGATGTTGAGAATGGCCGAGACGCCAAATTCAGAGCCGCGATAGAGTAAGTAATATGAAAAGGTGGAGAGCGTAACGGGGATGTATTGCTGTTCGCCGAAAAATTGGACGAACATCTGGAACAGGTAGAACTGGTTGAAGGCGAAAATGGCGCGGATGATAATGGCCGGGACGAGCAAGGGCATGAGCAGCGGCCAGGTGACGTGCCGGAAGGTTTGCCAGGGGGTAGCGCCATCGATGGCGGCGGCATCAAATACTTCGGTTGGGAGCATTTTCAGCCCGGCACTGGCGGCCAGCATGAGGAAGGGGAAACCATACCAGAGCGAAGCCAACAGGAGAACGAAAAGGGTCTGATTGGGGTTGCGTTCCCAGCCAACCAGAAAGGAGAAGGGGACATTTTGCGCCCCGAAATCTTTGACAGCCAGCGAGAGCCAGCCGGAGACGGGCGCGAAGATGTTCAGCCACATGAGCGCGCCGATGGCTTCGGGAATGGCCCAGGGCAGGATGAATAATACCTGCCAGGTTTTGCGCAGAGCAACACGCCGATTCCACAGGAGCAGGGCGGCACCCAGACCAAGCACACATTGAAGGAAGACGGAGAGCGCCGTCCATAGAATGGTGAAAACGGGCAGGCCAATGCTGGTGATGTAGTCAAAGACGAGGGCATAACCGTGCAGGCCAATAAAGTGTACCTGGTTGGGGCTGGCGTTCGGCCCGGCGGCGGGGATTTGCCCGGTCAGACCGCCCCACAATTCACGGGCGAGACCGCCCTGTAATCCATCACGCAGCGATTGAGCGTTGAGACTGGTGAACGACATGCCCACCTGGAACAGGAGCGGGAAAATAGTCAGGATAAGAAAAGCCAGCAGGCCGGGGAGGAGCCAGGGCAGGCTCTTTGACAACGGATGAAGCGGAGAAGCGGAGGTGGACAACGGAGCAGACGGAGAAGCGGAGCTGGACAACGGATGAAGCGGAGAAGCGGAGGTGGACAACGGATGAAGCGGAGAAGCGGAGGTGGACAACGGAGGAAACGGAGAAGCGGAGCTGGACAACGGAGCAGGCGGAGAAGCGGAGCTGGACAACAGAGCAGACGGAGAAGCGGAGCTGGACAACGGAGCAGACGGAGAAGCGGAGCTGGACAACGGAGCAGACGGAGAAGCGGAGCTGGACAACGGAGCAGGCGGAGAAGCGGAGCTGGACAACGGAGCAGACGGAGCAGCGGAGGTGGACAACGGAGGAAACGGAGAAGCGGAGGTGGACAACGGAGGAAACGGAGAAGCGGAGGATGAAACGGAGAAGCGGATTTTTTCGAGCAAGGCAATTGCGCCTTCTGCAGCGGCCAGGGAGAGCGGAACGGTAAGGACGAGGATATATTGCGGCCATTTGGTGGGCCAGGCCAGCAGGAAGAGAATAGCGGTTGCCAGCCACAGAACGTAAATGCGCTCTTTTTTCCACAGGCGCGATAGGCCAAAAGTTGCCAGCAAGGTGATGAAGGGGTCAAGCAAGACGCGGAAGGCCTGCTGGTTCCAGGGAACGGACATCCCCAGCCAGTTGAGGGGCTGCCAGAGCGGGAAGTTGGCCGAGGCAACTTCCGCTGCGCCGGTGGAGTAGCGGGCGTGGTAGAAAACGGAATCGGCGAGACGGGCAAGCGGGTTCGGCCACAGATAGGGGTCAGAGAACAGAAAGACGAGCAGAGAGACAAATCCCCAGAAAAATATGGCGAGCCAGTTAACCAGTCTTCTGGTTGGCCGGTTTTGGAGAAACCAATCAATCAAGATGGCGATTCCGACCAGGCAGTAGATGTATTTGGAGGCGGCAGTGAGGCCGAGGAAGAGGGCGGAGAGGGCCAGCCAGGGGTATTTCAAACTCGAAATAGAATTTCGCGGAGCGGATTTGCGGTAGGCCAGCACGGCCAGCAGGCTGGTGAGGGCTGGCAGGGCTTCGAGCATGACCTGGGAGGTGTATTTGATGGTCCAACTGTGGATGGCGAGGAAAAATCCAGCCAGGGGGTTGAGCAAGGCTACGAGGAGGGCAGTCAGCGTGCCCAAAATGGCGCCAACGGTACGGGCGTTGCGGAGTTGGTCCTTTGGGAGGGTCTGGTCGGGGCTGGCGGTAGTGGGACGGTCGGGAAGAATGGACGTTTGTGGCGCGGGGAGGATGCTCAGGCCGTAGATGATTTTCGAGAGCGGGGGGTGTTCGGGACGGTAGTTGAACTGCGTTAGCCTGGTCAGGTCGCCGGAGCGGAAGACGGCGGCATATTCCTGGGCGGCGCGCAGGTAGTCGTCCTCGTCATAATCCACAGGCAGGGTGACGAGGGCGAAGGAACGCAGATTCCAGGCGAGCACAACGGCCAACAGAACAGAGAGGAACCAGATGGTTCGACGCGCGACCGGTTGGGAAAAAAGCGAGTTCATGCGGTTTCTTTCTTTGGGCTGGCGAGGTCGTTCCAGATGGCCTGGAGCAAAATGAGAAGGGCTTCTCCGGCGGCGAGGGAGAGCGGAGCGGCAAGAACCAGGATATATTGGGGCCATTTGGTCGGCCAGGCCAGCAAAAAGAGAATCCCGACCGCCAGCCAGAAGACGAAGACGGGGGCTTTTTTCCACAGGCGTGTCAGGCCGAAAACAGCCAGGCCAATGATGAAAAGGTCAATAGAGAAGAGGAAAACATCTTGCGGATGCCAATCGGCAGCGGAAGTGACCAGCCACAGGAACGGCTGATACACAGGGAAGGCGGCCTGAAGGACTTCTGGAGCGCCAGTAGAATATGTGGAGTGGAAAAAGAGTGAGTCGGTCAGGCGGCCCAAGGGGTTTGGCCAAAGGTAAGGATTGGCGATAAGGAAGGAGAACAGGGCCAAAACTCCCCAAAGAAGCATTTCGCGCGGGGGCGCAATTCGCCGTAACAGACTGACGGGAAGCGTGCTTGCGCGTTGAAGCGAGGCAGATGGCCAATACCAGCGCCTAAAGTACCAGTCGAGCAGAATGGCAAAGCCAACCAGGGCGTAGAGGTATTTTCCGGCGGCAGTGAGACCCAAAAAAAGCGCCGAAGCCAGCCACCATCCATTCTTGTTGGAGCGTTGGAATTGCAGGTAAGCCAGAACAGCGCTCAGGCTGGTGAGCGAGGGCAGGCCCTCCAGCATGATTTCAGCGGTGTATTTAATGGTCATGGTGTGGACGGCGTAGAAGAATCCACCCAGAGGGTTGACCAGAGCCAGAAAGCCAGCGGTCAGCGCGCCCAGCCAGACAGATATCCGGCGGGCGGCCGCGCCGGATGGACTGCTGACTGCTTCCTCAGTGTTAGAGAAAGGCAATTGCTCGTTCGTTCTGGCGACGGCCAGGCCCAACAGGATTTTGTTCAATGGGGGATGCTCAGGATTGGGGTTGGTTTGTAAAAAGCCACCCCAATGACCCTGTCGGATGAGAAGCGCAAAGGCGCCAGCCGCGTTCAGGTAGGCGACTTCGTCGGCGTCTCTGGGGAGGAAGGTTGCGGCGCGTTCTCGAAGGAGAAAAGCCAGGGCAAAAACCAGAATAGCCGCGAGGGCAAGCACTCTTCTTTTGGCCATGTAAAACTCTCCCTGGGGAAGAAAATCCGCAGAGACACGCTGTTTGGGGCTTCGGAGGGTTGCGTCTCTGCGGAGTGGTTCGGTGGATTTGCGCGCGAATTATTCTTCGTCATCGTCCGCGCCTGCCGAGAGCCGGTCGGCTTCGTCGCGGGTGGCAAGTTCTTCTATGAACAAATCGATATCGCCTTCCATCACGGCGGGCAGGTTGTAGGAGGAGACGCCAATGCGGTGGTCAGTAACGCGGCTTTGGGGGTAATTGTAGGTGCGAATTTTTTCAGAACGTTCCCCGCTGCCAACCTGTGAACGGCGTTCTGCTTCGAGTTCGGCGCGGCGCTTGTTTTCTTCGATTTCGTACAGGCGGGCGCGCAGGATGCTCATGGCGCGCATTTTGTTTTGCAGTTGAGAGCGCTCATCCTGACAGGTGACGACCATGCCGGTCGGTTTGTGGTAGAGCCGAACGGCGGTGGAGTTTTTCTGTACGTTTTGGCCGCCCGCGCCTGCCGAGCGATACACCTCGATTTCGATATCGCTTTCAGGGATGTGGATTTCAACATCATCCACTTCGGCCAGCACGGCAACAGTGACGGTGGAGGTGTGGATGCGGCCCTGCGCTTCGGTGGCTGGCACGCGCTGAACACGGTGCACGCCTGATTCCCATTTAAGCTTGGAAAACGCGCCTTTGCCCTTAATTTCAAAGATGATTTCTTTGTAACCGCCAATGCCAATTTCGCTGGCCGAAAGGACTTCGGTTTTCCAGCGTTTGAGTTCGGCATAGCGGGTGTACATACGAAACAGGTCGGCGGCGAACAAGGCCGCCTCGTCTCCGCCCGCCCCGGCGCGGATTTCGACAATGACATTTTTCTCATCGCGCGGGTCTTTGGGAACAAGCATTCCCTTGAGTTCTTTTTCCAGCGCGGGGATTTGCTCTTCCAGTTCGGCCAGTTCCAGTTCGGCCAGCTCGCGCATTTCGGGGTCATCGCCTTCGAGCAGTTCCCTGGCTTCTTGCTGGCGTTTGAGGGCCTGGCGATATTGGCGCGTTTTTTCGACGATGGGTTCGAGTTCGGCGCGTTCTTTATTCAGGTCTGCCGCTTTCTGGTAGTCGTTGCCGACCTCCATCAGCTGGCGGTTAAGTTCTTCGTAACGTTCTTCTATTCCGGAGAGTTTTTCGAGCATAAGAACCTTTTTGTAGCGCAAGATAGTCTCTTGCGCCACTTTATGGGACAGAAAGCGCGGCTTCGTGCGCCGCGCCCGAAATATGTTGAGGAAGGGTATTTATAAAGCGGCAATCGCCGAAAGAGTCATCGCGAGGATGAGCAGGATGGCAACAACAGTGAAAATGACCTGGTTGCGTTTGACCTGCCGGGCGTAATAATCATTGTTCTCTTTTTTGCTGTTCTTGCCTTTGCTTGCCATTCTTGCTTGCCTTTCTCGTTCTGTTTACTTTTGGATGCCCCCATGAGAAAATTGGGGCCCCACCGATGAAACGGGCTATATTTTACCGTGTTTTTGGAAAGCAGTTTGGAGGGCGGCTTCCAGCTCTTCGAGACTGACGGGTTTGGTGATGTAGCCATCGGCGCCCAGGCTGATGGCCTGGTCCACCTGTACATCGGCGGCTTCGGAAGAGAGCATGAGAATAGGAAGGTTTTTCCATTCCGGGCGGCGGCGGACGAATTCCAGCATCATCAGACCGGTGACTTCGGGCATGCTCATATCGAGAATCATCAAGTCGGGGCGTTTGCCTGCCAACAGTTCCTGGGCCGCGCCGCGGGCATTAAGAAAGTGCCGCGATTGGCAATCGAGCAGTTTCAGCATGAGGCTGACGGCTTTTGCCATTTCTTCGTCATCGTCTACAATCCAGACTTGTTTCATGGTGGAATACCCTACTCCAAATAAGCCTTCACGCTTGCCGCGACCTCTTGCGGAATCACTTCGGATAATTCATCCAGTGAGGCATCCCTTATCTTATCCACAGAGCCAAAATGTTTCAAGAGGGACTTTCGACGAGCCGGGCCAATGCCGGGGATTGAGTCTAGAATTGAGGCCATGCCCTGTTTAGAGCGGCGCGCGCGGTGCGCGGTGATGCCGTAGCGATGGGCTTCATCGCGGATGCGCTGGATGAGGTAGAGTCCCTGTGAATGGCGCGGCAACAGAAGCGGTTCCGATTTGCCGGGGAAGAAAATCTCCTCCTCGCGCTTGGCCAGACCCACAACTGGGACTTTCTCGAATAAGCCGTATGCATGAAGAACCTGGACGACGCGCCCCAACTGGCCCTTGCCGCCGTCGATGATGATTAAATCGGGCAGGCGGGAGAATGATTCGTCCACCTTTGCGCCCGGGGACTGGGTTGCCGTTTCGGCGGCAGATTGCCACCTGCGAAAGCGGCGCGTCAGCATTTCTTCCATGCTGGCAAAGTCATCGGGGTTGCCAATGGAGGTGGAGTCGATGTTGAATTTGCGGTATAGCCGTTTGGCCGGGACGCCCTGCTCAAAGACCACCATTGCGCCAACAGTGGCAATGCCCTGGGTGTGTGAAACGTCGTAGCACTCAATGCGGTTGGGCGGCTGGGACAATCCCAGGGCCGATTGCAGTTCGGCCAGGGCCAGTTCTTGCTTGTGAGTATCGGCCTGCCATTGGGCGCGCAGCGATTGCAGCGTTTCGGCGGCGTTTTCGGAGGCCATTTGCACCAGTTCTTGGGGTTGGCCGTCTTTGGGGACGAACATCTCCACTTTTTCGCCGCCGCGCCGCGAGCGCAGCCATTCCTGGATGATGCGGGCTTCTTCGATTTCCTGGGGCAGAAGCACCTGCTGTGGAATATTGGCTGCTTCGGTATAGAACTGCTTCAAGAATCCAGACATCACTTCCGCGTCGGCGGCGTCTTCTGTTCCTTCCAGCACGAAATACTCACGCCCAATCAGTTTGCCGCCGCGAATGAAGAAAATTTGCACGCAGGCTTCGCCGTCAGCGCGCGCCATTGCCACCACGTCTGAATCTTTGTAATCCGAAGCAAAAACCACTTTTTGACGCTCAATGATGTTGTGAATGGCTTTTAACTGGTCGCGCAGGGCGGCGGCTTTTTCGAAGCGTAGTTCCTCGGCGGCTTTTTCCATTTCGCCTGTCAGCCGGATGACGATTTCTTCGCTATGGCCGCTCAGGAACGACATCAGGTCGCTTATCATCTGACGGTAGGCGGCCTGGTCCATGGCGCCAATGCACGGCCCGCCGCACAGTTTGATGTCGTAATAGAGGCAGGCGCGCTTATCCTGCCCGGTAATCTGGCGGTCGCAGGTGAGATAAGGAAAGACTTTCCGCAGCACATCGAGGGTTTGGTAAACCGCCCAGGCCGAAGTGTACGGGCCGAAATAACGCGAGCCGTCTTCCACCATCTGACGGGTGACGGTCACTTTGGGGTAGGCTTCGTTCCAGTGAACTTTGATGTAGGGGTAGCGCTTGTCATCTTTCAGCCGGACATTGTATTTTGGCCGATGCCGCTTGATGAGATTCATTTCCAGGATGAGCGCTTCCAGTTCCGAGCCAACAACAATCCATTCGAGGTCACTGATTTCGCGCACCAGGCGGCGGGTTTTGGTATCGTGACTGGAATCAGCATGGAAATAGGAACGCACCCGATTTTTGAGATTGATTGCTTTGCCGACATAAATAATCGTCCCCTGGCTGTTTTTCATAAGATAACAGCCGGGTTTGGCGGGCAGGGTGTTGAGGATGCCTTGCAAATGCGCCGAAATTTCCATAGGTTGTGATTTTATGCGATTTTTGACAATTGCTCAACATAAACCCGCCCCAGCCCGGAAACGATTTTTGAAGGCCAGAAGCGGAAACTTTGAGACTCCACATTTAATAATTTGATGAGAATTGTCCCAAATTTCACAAAGTGGGGTAAAATCAGACCAATCTTATCGTAAATAAACCAAAAAGGAACAGGCGATGGATACGTTATGGAAGTCTCGAAAAGTGGTGATTGTGGGCGCGGGGGCGGTGGGTTCGACCTTTGCCTATGCCCTGGCCCAGCGCGGCGTGGCCGATGAAATTTGCCTGACAGATGTTAACCGCGATTTTGCCGCCGGGCAGGTGCTGGATTTGGCGCATGGTCTGCCTTTTTATCCCTCGGTGCAGATTCGATTAGGAGAAAACAGCGACTATGCCGATGCCCAGGTGGTGGTGGTGACGGCAGGGGCGAAGCAGTCGCCGGGGGAATCGCGTCTCAATCTTTTGCAGAAGAATGCCGCGATGGTCGAATCCATCGTGGATGAGATGATTGCTCAAAAGTCGCAGGCGGTGCTGGTGCTGGCAACCAACCCGGTGGATGTGCTGACTTATGTTGCCCTGAAACGTTCTGGCTGGCCCAAAGGGCGGGTTCTCGGCTCTGGCACGGTGCTGGATAGCGCGCGCTTCCGTTATCTCATCAGCCAGCATTGTAATGTAGATGTGACCAACGTTCACGCGTACATCCTGGGCGAACACGGCGATAGCGAAGTGGCGGCCTGGTCAATGACGCATGTGGCTGGGGTGTCCATGGAGGAGTACTGCCCGGCCTGCGGCAGTTGCGCCGATTGGCAGGTTCAGCGCGAGCGAATTGTGAAAGAAGTGCGCGATTCGGCCTATCACATCATCAATTACAAAGGCGCCACTTATTTTGGCATCGGCATGTCGCTGACGCGCATCGTTGGCACAATTTTGCAAGACCAGAACAGCGTGCTGACCGTCTCCACTCTGCTTACGGGCGAATATGGCCTGCGAGATGTGTGCCTGGGTATTCCAGCCATTGTGGGCAGCAGCGGGGTGAAGCGGATTGTGGAAACAAAACTTTCCTCCGATGAACAGTCTGCGCTGGAGGCCTCCGCGCAGACGTTGAAGAAGAGCATTGCCAGTTTGTATCGCGTAGCGTAAGCATGCCCACGCTCTTGTTCTATAAACCCTACGGCGTTCTTTCGCAGTTCACCGATGAGGGAACCGGACACCCCACCCTGCGGGAGTATATTCCCTTCCCCAACGTGTATGCCGCCGGGCGGCTGGACCGCGACAGCGAAGGGTTATTGTTGCTGACGGATGACGGCCAATTGGCGCACGACCTGACTCACCCGCGCCGCCATGTCGAAAAGACGTATTGGGTGCTGGTGGAAGGCGAACCCACCGAAGAGAAACTGGAAGCCCTGCGGCGGGGAGTGCGAATTAAGGGAGAGTATGTCACCCGCCCTGCGCAGGCGCGCATAATTGCCGGGCCAGACCTGCCCCCGCGCAGTAAACCCGTCACCCCGCATGGGCCAACCGCCTGGCTGGAAATCCGTTTGCGTGAGGGCAAAAAGCGCCAGATTCGGCACATGACCGCCGCCGTAGGGCTGTTCACCCTGCGGCTGGTACGCGCAGCCATTGGCCCGCTTACGCTGGAGGGTCTGACCCCAGGGCAATGGCGGATTCTGCGCCCGGAGGAGATAAACCGGCTGAAACAGCGCTAAAGACGCTTAACGGTGGCGGCGGGTCAGCTCGTCGAGAATATTCTGCGGGGTGAGACCTTTGGCGGCCATCAGCACGAGGGTGTGATAGACCAAATCGGCAATTTCTTCGGTCAGGCGGGCGTTTTCCTGCGCAAGGGCGGCCACGATGACTTCGGTGGCTTCTTCGCCCACTTTTTGGGCGATGCGTGGCAGGCCGGAGTCGAAGAGCGAATTGGTATAGGAGCCAGGCCTGGGGTTGGTTTGGCGGTCAAGGATGAGGGCGTAAAGGTCGGTTAAGTTCATTGGTTATCCAGTTATCCGGTGATTTGGTTTTCCAGTGTTCGATAGAAACAGCTCACTGCGCCGGTATGGCAGGCCGGCCCGGCGGGTTGCGTAAGCACGAGCAGGGCATCGGCATCGCAATCGTAGCGGATTTCAACAACCTTTTGGGTGTTGCCGCTGGTGCCGCCTTTGTGCCACAACTCTCCCCGTGAACGGCTCCAGAACCAGGTTTCGCCTGTTTCGAGGGTTTTCGCCAGCGATTCGGCGTTCATGTAGGCCAGAGTCAACACTTGCAGGGTTTGGGCATCCTGCACGATGGCGGGAATCAGGCCGTTGAGGTCAAATTTCAGGTTTTGCATATCCAGTCCTTTGTGAATACGTAGACAAGTAGATAAGTAGTCAAGTAGACAAGGAAATATGTACCTGTTTACCTGTTTACTTCTCTTACCTGCTTACCTGTCTTACCTTTAAGCCCCGCCCGGCCAGGTAGTCCTTAATCTGACCGACGGTATACTCGCCGTAATGCAGCATGGAGGCTATCAGGGCAGCATCGGCTTTGCCTTCAGTCAGCACATCGTACAGGTGTTCGGGCTTCCCGCCGCCGCCGGAGGCGATGACCGGCACGGAGACGGCTTCAGCGATGAGACGCGTCAGGGTCAGTTCGTAGCCTTCTTTCGTGCCATCGGCGTCAATCGAATTGACCACCATCTCGCCCGCGCCGAGGTCTTCGCCGCGCCGCGCCCATTGGATGGCATCCAGACCCATGCGCGTCCGCCCGCCGTTGATGACAATTTCGTACCCGCTGGGAATGGAGGGGGAGGGCGGGACGCGCAGCACGTCCATCGAGAGGACGACTGCCTGCGCCCCGAACGCTTTCGATGCTTCGGCAATCAGGCCCGGATTTTTGACCGCCGCGCTGTTTACGTTGACTTTTTCCGCCCCGGCCAGCAGCACGCGGTGGCAGTCTTCCACCGTCCGCAAGCCGCCGCCTACGGAAAAGGGGATGAAGACCTGCTCCGCCACGCGGCTGACGACCTCCAGCATAATGCCGCGATTATCGCTGGATGCGGTAATGTCGTAAAAGACCAGTTCATCGAGGCCCTGCTCGTAATACTCTTTGGCCTTCGCCACCGGGTCGCCGATGTCCTGGGTATCAACAAATTTGACCGATTTCGCCAGTTTGCCGTTGCGCACATCGAGGCAGGAGATGATGCGTTTGGATAACATGGTTACTCCTTCAGAGTAAACAAGGAAACAAGTCTACAAGTACCTGTTTGCCTGTCTACTTGTTTACCAATGAATAAAATTTTCCAAGACCCGCAGCCCCGCCGGGCCGCTTTTTTCCGTGTGAAATTGCACGGCGAACAGGTTGTCTTTGCCAATCGCCACCGGGAATTCGCCGCCGTAGTCGCTGACAGCGTAGATTTGGCCGGGGTCGGCAGGCTGAGGATAGTAGGAGTGGACGAAGTAAAACTCGTCTCCGGGGCGCAGATGCGCCAGCAGGGGATGCGGTTGGGTGACGCTGACGGCGTTCCAGCCCATGTGCGGAATCTTGAGTAACGCGGGATTCCATCCCGGGCCACGCCCAAAGCGGATGGTTTTTCCGGCTAGCAAGCCCAGGCATTCGGCGTCATCCTCCTCGGAATGCTCCAGAATGATTTGACAGCCAATGCAGATGCCCAAAATGGGCGTGCCTTTGGCAAAAGACTCTTTCAGTGCCGAATCCAGCCCGCGCTGACGCAGGGTTTGCATGGCCGCGCCAGCGGCCCCAACCCCGGGGAAGATAATTTTGTCGGCGCGGCGAACCGACTCGGGGTCGGCAGAGATTTGGCAGGGAATGCCGAGGTGAGTCAACGCTCGTCGGACAGAGGTCAGGTTTCCGGCGTTGTAGTCCACCAGTGTAATCATGCAGTCCCTCCGTTTTGTTTTTTGCGGCTGACCAGCCAGAGGACGGGCAGGCTTATCAGCGCCAGGAGCGAAATTCCACATCCGGCCAGCCGAAGGCTTTGCAGGAATGCCGATTGCGTCTGGTAGGCCTGTTGGGTTTCGGGGGGCATCTGGTCGTAGTCCTGAAAAGGCAGGCTGAATGGGTCCAGTACGGTGCTTGAACAAATCAGACCCAGGCCGAAGAGCAAGACCAACGCAGCGAGCAGAAACAGAAAGTTGGCAGTTTTCACTTGTTTTTCTCCTTTACCCGGTCGAGCACTTCGCGCAGAGAAAGTCCTTCCTCATACAGCGCCCGGCCAATGATGACGCCTGCCAAACCGGCATTTCTGACGCGCCGAACATCCTGCAGGCTGGAGACGCCGCCCGAAGCAACGACCTTCAGGCCGGTGGCGGTTTGCAATTCAACGGCAGAGTCCACACTGACGCCGCTCCCGACCCCATCCCGGCGGACATCCGTTAAAACGCACCATTCCAGCCCTTGCGTTTTAAAACGCCGCCCCGCTTCGAGCAAAGTGAGGGGAGTGGCTTCCTGCCAGCCGCGCACCATCACCAGCCCATCGCGCGCGCCAATATCGGCGGCAATCCGCTCTGCGCCGTAGTGGGCCAGCGCCCAATCCACAAGCGCCGGGTTTTGGATGGCCGCCGTGCCGAGAAAGACGCGCTCCACGCCCATTTCGAGCGGGATTTTGACGGATTCTTCGTCCCGGATGCCGCCGCCAAATTCCACTTTTAAGCCGACAGTGAGGATCGCCTCGAGGGCTTTTAAGTTGGCCGAGGCTTCCTCGCCAAACGCGCCGCTCAAGTTGATGACATGAACCCACTCCGCGCCCTCGTCTTTAAATTGTTGGGCTTGTTTACGCGGGTTGTTTCCGTAGGTGGTCTGGCGGTTGGGGTCGCCCTGGGCAAGGCGGACGATTTGGCCGTTGCGCAGGTCAATGGCGGGAAAGATGGTGAAGGGGTAATCAGTCATCAGTTATCAGTTTTCAACTTGTCAGTGTGCCTTTGGTTGAGGGAACGGTCTGCCGTCTGCCGTCTATGGCAGTGGCGGCATCGAGGGCGCGGGCCAGGGCTTTGAAAAGCGCCTCGGCTTTGTGGTGGTCGTCGCGCCCGTAGAGGACTCTGGCGTGCAGGTTGCAGCGGGCGGTGACGGCAAAACTCTCGAAGAAATGCGGGAAGAGACTGGTGGGAATCTGCCCAACCGGTGCGCTGCCCCATGCGGCATCTATCACGCTGTAGGGACGCCCCGAAAGGTCGAGCGCAACGAAGGCCAGGGTTTCATCCATTGGGGCGTAAAAACTTGCCATGCGGGTAATGCTCTTGCGGTCGCCCAAAGCCTGGTCGAAGGCCGCGCCGAGGGTGAGGGCCACGTCTTCGACGGTGTGATGAACGTCAATGTGCAGGTCGCCGGTCGCTTTGACGGTCAGGTCGAAGAGTCCATGCACAGCCAGGTGTGTGAGCATGTGGTTGAGAAAGCCGATTCCGGTGGCGATGTCGTGCTGGCCGGAGCCGTCGAGGTTGAGTTCAATCTCGATTTGGGTTTCAGATGTGGAGCGTGAAAGTTTGGCGGTGCGCATAATTCTCCATTTGGTGCTTTGTGATTGGGTGATTTACTGATTGAGATTCAATCACCCAATCGCTAAATCGCGTAATGCAGCCAATAGTTTGTTCGTCTGCTCTGGTTTGCCCACACTGATGCGGATGCAATCCGTCAGGCCGGGTTTGTTGAAGTAGCGGATGAAGATGCCGTGCTTTTGGGCCAAATCCGCTTTGAGTTGAGCGGCGTTGATTTCGGGCGAGACGCGGCACAGGATGAAGTTGGCGGACGAGGGGTAGATGTTTAGAAAGTTGAAGGTAGAAAGTGATTCGGCGAGGCGGTTTCTTTCGGCAACGAGGGTTTTGACCGTCCAATCGAGGTAATCGGGGTCTTCGAGCGAGGCGATGGCGGCGGCGCTGGCGGCTACGTTGATGTTGTAGGGCTGTTTGGCTTTCCACAAGGTCGGCATGAGCCAGGAGGGGAAGGCGCCGTATCCCACGCGCAGCCCTGCCAGCCCGGCGAGTTTGCTGAAGGTGCGCAGGGTAATCAGGTTCCAGGTGTCAGGTGTGAGGTGGATGGCGGATTTTTGGCCGGAGAATTCGATGTAGGCTTCATCGAGGACGATGAGGGCGGGTAATGTTAATAGTTTTTGCAAAACAGGCGGCGGGAGGAGCGAGCCGTCGGGGTTATTTGGGGAGGCGAGGAAGATGATTTTAGGAGAAAACTTCTCAGCGGCCTCCAGAATCCCGTCCACATCCACCGAAAAATCGGCTTTGCGCGGCACGTTGATGACTTTGGCGTTGTTCAGGTCGGCGTCGAAGGCGTACATGCCAAAGGTGGGCGGGCAGTTGAGGATAAAATCGCCCGGCGAAAGCGTGACGCGCATGATGAGGTCAATCAATTCGTCCGCGCCTGCCCCGGCCAGCAGATTTTCGGCAGGCACGCCGGTGAAGCGGCTGAGGGCGGCTCGCAGGGCGCGGCTTTCGGGGTCGGGGTAGATGTGGCCGTAGGCCAGGCTGGCGAGGGCTTCACGGGCGCGCGGCGACATGCCGTAAGGGTTCTCGTTGGCGTCGAGTTTGATGATGTCTTCCGGCTTGCGCCCGACCCGCGCCGAAAGCACCTCGAACGGCTCGATGGGCGTGTAGGGGGGCAGGGAGGTGATGTGGGTTGGCAGGGGAATCGGGTTCATAGGCGACATAGGAAATAGAGAGGGGGTTTTCTACTTCCCGCTTTCTACTCGACAATCCGCTGAGCGGGCGTGGGCTTCGAGACCTTCGGCGCGGGCGATGGTGGCGGCGAGCGGGGCGATTTGGGCGGTGGTGGCCGGGTTGAGCGCAATCAGGCTGATGATGTGGACAAAATCCCAGACGTTGAGCGGGGAGGCAAAGCGCGCGCTGCCGCCGGTGGGCATGACGTGACTTGGCCCGGCGATATAATCGCCGAGGACTTCAAACGAGTGTTCGCCCATGAAGATTCCGCCCGCGTTGGTGATTTTTTCGCTCAGCGCCCAGGGGTCGCGCACAGCCAGGCAAAGGTGTTCGGGGGCGTAGGCGTTGTTCAGTTCGGCGGCTTCGTCCAGGTCGCGGGTGAGGACAATTCCGCTTTGCCCGGGCAGGGATTGGGCCAGAATGTCGGCGCGAGGCAGGGTTTCCGTTTGGCGGGCGACTTCGACCTGGACTTTTTCGGCGAGGTCGCGGGAGGGGGTCAGCAGAATGGCGGAGGCCAGCACGTCGTGTTCAGCCTGGGCCAGCAGGTCAGCGGCCACCCAGGCGGGGTTGGCAGAGTCATCGGCGATGACCACCGTTTCAGTCGGGCCAGCCAGCCCATCGATGCCGACCGCGCCAAAAACCTGGCGTTTGGCAAGGGTGACAAACAGGTTGCCGGGGCCGAAGATTTTATCCACTGCGGGAACCGATTCGGTGCCGTACGCCAGCGCGGCAATCGCTTGCGCCCCGCCGAGGGCGTAGACTTCGGTGACATTGCACAGGGCGCAGGCAGCGAGAATGACGGGGGAAATCAGTGACCCGTGACCAGTGTTCAGTGGGTTAGTCTGGCGCAAGGGTGGGGTGACAACTACAATGTCTTTGACGCCCGCAACTTGCGCCGGGATGGCGGACATCAGCACGGAGGAGGGCAGGGGGGCGGTGCCGCCGGGAACGTAGAGACCAACGCGGGCGTGCGGGCGGATAAACTGGCCGAGCGTGCCGCCCAGGTCGTTGGTGAACCAACTGGTGAGCGGCTGGCGGCGGTAAAACTCGCGGATTCTTTCGGCGGCGACTTCGAGGGCGGCGCGCACCTGGGGGTCGAGGGCCGCGAGGGCGGCGGAGAGGGCTTCGGCGGAGACGCGAATTGGCGCGTTGGCGGGGAAACCGTCCAGTTTGCCGCTCCACTCGTAGAGCGCGGCATCGCCTCGCGCGCGGACATCACGCAAAATGCGGCGCACAGCTTCTTCGGCAGAAATCCGCTCGCCGAAGGTGGATTCGATGCGGTCTAATACCGCCGGGGGAACGGCAGTTTCATCGGGGGGGATACGTTTGAGGATGGTTTGTTTGGCAGTGGGGACATCGTAGATTTTTAACATGGGGCCTCCTATGGGGCAGTGAGCCGTGAACAGTGATTAGTTATCCTGTTCACTGTTCACTGATTACTGTTCGCTGTTCACTGAATTCAGCGCTTCCAGCATCGCCTTATACCTTGGCGGCTCTTCCTCGAAGATATACGTTACGGGCGCAACCACCACCCCGCTGCCGCCGATGGCGCGCAATTCGTTAATGGCAGCAAACAGTTCGTCACGGTGAACCACAATGTGCAGGGCATACCAGCCAGGTTCGTTATCTTTGCGAATGATGCCGCTGATGGTGGGGCCGTTCAATCCGCCGACAGTCTTTTGCGAGAAGACGCGCTCCGCAATGGCGGCCTCGCTTTCACCGCGCATGTTGGCAAAAATGGAGACGTTGTTTTGAGCGCGCTGATAGGCTTCGATGAACTCCAAAAGCTGGCGGGCAACGGCCAGGGCGGCGGGGTTTTCTTTGAGCGCGGCTTTGTTGGCAATGAGAACGGCTTGCGAGGCGAGAATTTTCCCATCGGCGAGCAGTTTCAGCCGGTTGTCGCGCAGGGTTTGGCCGCTGGAAACCAAATCAGTAATCAGGTCGGCGTAGCCAATGGTGGGCGCAATCTCCAGCGTGCCTTCGGCTTCGATGAAGACGACTTCAGAAAGACCGTGCCGGGCAAAGAAAGGCGCGGCGGCGTTGGGGAATTTGGTCGCCACGCGCAGCGGACGCCCGGCTTCGGCTTGCTTACGTTTCAGGTCGCTCATCACGCTCACATCGCTCCACGCTTCGGGGACGATGACGTTCAGAGTACACGCGCCAAAACCGAGCGCGGTATGAATCGGGAGAATCGCCCCGTTGGGGCCGCCGTGTTCGGTCAGCACATCCAGCCCGGTGATGCCGAAATCCACCGAGCCGTTCCGCACGGAAATTACGATATCCGTGGGGCGCTGAAACAGAACGCTGAGGCCCGGCAGCGTAGGAATGGTGGCCTCGTACTGACGCGGGTTGGGTTTGTAGATGTTAAAGCCGCATTCTTTTAGAAAGCTGACTGATTCTTCGGCCAGGCGGCCCTTGGATGGAAGGGAAAGACGAAGTGAACGGGACATAAGACCTCGCGGGATAAACAAAAGCCCCCGGTCACTGACCGAGGGCTTTGGAAATACGTTGGGTTAGTAAACGAAACTAACCTGCTCTCTGGTCAGGCAGGGGGTAAGTAGAATGATGATGATGCAAAGACGCAATCAGTTTCATAATGGACGTGATTGTACCCGCATAGAGACAATCCGTCAATTGGAATTTTAAACCATTTGAACGCTGCTGTAACGCTCTTTATCTTGACAATATCCTTCCCGGCGTGATAATCTTGCCGGGCCAGGCAAATCTGGCAAACTATTCTATGCAGGAGAAAGAAAATGTCAGAAAGAATCATTGGAACAGTCAAGTGGTTCAACGCCACCAAAGGCTATGGCTTCATTGGCTACGAAGGTGGCGAGGATGTGTTCGTTCACTTCTCGGCCATCAATATGGAGGGCTACAAACGCCTCGAACCAGAGCAGAAGGTCGAATTTTCGATTGAAATGGGGCCAAAAGGAGCCCAGGCGGCCAATGTTGTGCCGTTGAAATAAGCACCATCCTTCTCAATGAATGACAGGACTGTGGAAACAGTCCTGTTTTGTTTTCGTGTGGAAGTGGAAGGTGAAAAGAAAATAGCGGCTTGTGACCGCTATTTTCTT
Source organism: Anaerolineales bacterium (assembly GCA_034434535.1). Lineage (GTDB taxonomy): Bacteria > Chloroflexota > Anaerolineae > Anaerolineales > Villigracilaceae > UBA5195. Next base: position 146,908 of record DAOTZC010000003.1, read on the forward strand.
TCAGGGAGGAGTCGCACACATGTTACAAAAACCGGCATTTCCCCCCGCCGGGCATGCGCAAATTAATCAGCAGCAGAGGAAACCGACCGGGCAGATTCAACCGTTTTGGTGGACGAGTGATTGCTTTCCACGTTCATAATCGCCGGAACAAGGAACCCGCCAAGGCCCATCAACAGGCAGACCACGCCGCCAAAGACGAACCAGGCGCGAATGCCAATGGCGTCTGAGACGGGGCCAGCCACCGCCAGAGAGAGTGGCGTCATGGCAGTAGCGGCGCTGTTGATAAGCGACATTACTCGCCCCTGCATTTCGGGTTTAACGGTGGCCTGCAGGATGGCATGCAGCGGGCCATTGGTGATTGGACTCATGAAACCCATCACGGCCATGCCTGCCAACGCCAGCCAAAACATGCGAGCAGGCGCAAACCCGGTCATTAGCACGCCAATTCCCAGGCCAATAATTCCCAGCATTGAGGTCACAATCCGCCGTTTGAACCCGCCCCAAATGCCCAGCAGCGACCCGCCCGCAATCATGCCCACGCCCCATAGCGTATCGGTAAAGCCGAGTTCGAGCGCGCCCAGGCCGAAGTGTTTGGTCACGAGCAGGGGCATCAGCGAACCCGCCGGGGTCAGCAGAAAGTTAATCAGAACGGCCATCACCAGGATGGCCAGCAAGCCCGGCCAGGCAGCAACGTAGGCAAAGCCTTCTTTCACATCCTGCCAGTAAGAAGTTTTATGTTCGCCCCTGGCGGTTTGTTCGCGCGCCGGCTGTGGAATGGAGATGAAAACCAGCGGCAGGATGGCAACCAGCGCGGTAACAACGTCCACTGCCAACACACCCTGGGTCGTCATCAGACCGAGCAAAACGGCGCCGGTCGGCGGCGCAACCATGCTCACCAGCCCTTGCAGGGTTTGCTGCATCCCGGCCACGCGCGAGAGCTGGCCTTTTGGCACCATCAGAGCCGTCGAGGCCGACATGGCCGGCCAGTGGAACGCCCCACCCAACGAGCGGATGAGCAGGATAACGTAGATGTGCCAGACCTGCGCCAACCCGGCCCAGAACAACCCGGCCAATCCCAGCGTGGCAAGCGCAATCAATCCGTCGGCAACCATCATCACCATGCGCCGATTCCAGCGGTCCACCAGCGCGCCCACAAAGGGGCCAAGCAGAATCTGGGGCAACATCGCCACCAGAGTTGCGGTCGCCAGAATGGTCGCCGAACCAGTTTGCTGGGTGAGATACCAGACCAGCGCAAACTGTACCAGCGAAGAGCCAAACAACGAAAGCGCCTGACCGGCAAAAATGGTAAAGAATTTGGGCTTCCAGCGGGATTGGAACTCCTCGCTGCTAATTGTGGAAATATTCATTCAATTCTCCGCAGAACCAAAACCGACTTAATAATTACAAAACAATTGTACATAAAATTTAATATTTGTCAATAATTATTTTTATTTTTTAAATTCCTTCTTCAGGAATATTAAAGCCAGGATTGAGTTTCCCGCCATGCCAGGGCTGCAAAACGTCAAAATTGAGAGTTTTTGGATGGCTTTTCTCGTAAAATCTCCGCATCAAATATGCACCGGAGGTAACCCTGATGTGGAAAATCGTTAAACGCACCCTGCCTGGACTCTTGCTCACGTTGATTGGGCTGATGACTCTCCTTATTCTCTCCATCCCCATTGCCGGGCTTGGCAGCCAAGCGCGTATCGCCGCTCTAACGAACACGGTCATTCCCGGCAACAATGGCAGCCCGGAGGTCCGCGCCTATGTTGCCCGGCCAACCGGCGAGGGCCCCTTCCCTGCTGTCATCATGATTCACGAATTCTTCGGCCTGAACGAGAGCATCGTCGGCAAAGCCAACGGGCTGGCCGAAGAAGGTTATCTCGTTATCGCTCCCGACACCATGCGGGGTCAAACCACCAGCTGGATTCCACGCGCCATTTACCAATCCATCAGCACCGACCAGGCGCAGGTTAATACCGACCTCGATTCGGTCTTTGCCTGGCTCGAATCCCAACCCGATGTGGACATCAAACGAACCGGCATTGCCGGATTCTGCTACGGGGGCCGCGTCTCGCTCCTTTACAGCCTGCACAATCACCGCATCGCCGCCACGGTGATTTTCTATGGCTCCTCCGAAACCGACCCCGAAGTATTGAAGAACCTGCCCGGCCCGGTGCTTGGAATCTTCGGCGGGGCCGATTCGTCCATTCCGCTGGAAGAAGTTCGCGCGTTCGAATCCGGTCTACAGCAGGCCGGGATTCCGCACGAAATCAGCATCTACGACGGACAGCCGCACGCCTTCGTGACCGACATGGCATCCATCCGCGCGGGTGGCGCGCAGGCCCAGGCCTGGAATCAAATGCTGCGCTTCCTTGAAGCGAATCTCAAAAACAGGAGCAGCACGCGAGGCAGTCAGCCGTTCGCTTATACCGCCCCGTTTGCCTGGCGTTATTACGCCATGCTGGCCTGGGAACACGCCTTTGGCGGAATCACCCACCGCCGCCATGAATGACTGGCATGAAAAATCATCGTGAACAGAACTGCCCAAAGAACAAGAACCTCGCGGCAGAATCCCTAATCTCCACCCAGCGCCACGACGGAAGCAAGAGCGTATTCCTGCGCATGGCTCAGGCTGATAGCCCATTCGGTCAGGTTCAATTCGTTCGCCCTGGCTAACGCTTTACCATGCAAGCGCAGGACCGGTTCGCGGCTCTCCCCGCGAACAATTTCAATATCCGTAAATGCGACCGGCCCCAGCCCCGTCCCCAACGCTTTGCCGACCGCCTCCTTGGCTGCAAAGCGCGCCGCCAGCGAGGCATAATTCTGGCCGCATTGCTCACGCTCTGCCGCCGTAAAAACGCGCGCCAACAAACGCTCTCCCTGCCGTTCGACCGCCTCGCGCAAGCGAGAAATTTCACAAAGGTCAACGCCGGTGCGCAAAATCATGTAGATTCTTCTCCTGGTAACAGCGACATGCGCTGTATCATATCAGTCCTTGTAAAAATCCGCAAATTTCGATGGCGTTCTGCCCTTCTCTACCAATAAATTAACGCAAAATTTAGACAAGTTTGGTATTCTTTTCATATTCAGGAGCAAGCCATGGATTCACCCTTCAAATCGGTACCGGTTCAATCCTCAGAAATCACCCCCAAGCATGTCTACCTTTCGCGGCGTGACTTCATCAAGGCCGCCGGATTGCTTGCCGGGAGCATGGCGTTATCTGCGTGCGCGCCGAATGCGCTCGAGGCCGACTCTGCGCCCGCCCCAACCGCCGCCGACCCTTCTATTGCCGAAAAAACCGATGAACTCGGCGACCCGGTCAATTCGTTCAAAGACATCACCAACTACAACAACTACTACGAATTCACCACCGACAAACAGGGCGTGGCGCAACTGGCAAAAGATTTTCCCACCTCGCCCTGGGATGTGCAAATCGGCGGGCTGGTTAAGAACCCCGCCAAATTTGGCGTAGAAGACCTGATTAAGAAATACCAGCCCGAAGAACGCATCTACCGCCTGCGCTGCGTCGAAGCCTGGAGCATGGTCATCCCCTGGGTCGGTTTCCCGCTCTGGAAATTGCTCCAGGATGTAGAACCCACCTCCGACGCCAGATACGTCAGTTTCGAGACAATTTTCGCGCCCGATGACATGCCCGGGCTGAAACAGCCCTGGTATCCCTGGCCCTACCGCGAAGGCCTGCGTCTGGACGAAGCCATGCACGACCTGACCATCCTTGCGACCGGCCTCTATGGCGGCGAACTGCCCCCGCAAAACGGCGGCGGCATTCGGCTGGTCGTCCCCTGGAAGTATGGGTTCAAATCCATCAAGGCCGTCGTCAAAATCGAACTGACCGCCGAAGAACCATTCGCACTTTGGAAGGCTATCCAACCCAACGAATATGGCTTCTACGCCAACGTCAACCCCAACGTTGACCATCCACGCTGGAGTCAGGCCACCGAGCGGCGCATTGGCGAAATTGCCCGCCGTCCCACGCTCATGTTCAACGGCTACGCCGAGCAAGTAGCAAGCCTGTACGAGGGCATGGACTTGAGAATCAATTATTGATGACAAAGCCCCACTTCACCCCGTTGCAACTCCTCGTCCACCTGGCCGGATGGATTCCGCTGGTCGTGCTGGTTTTCGACCTGTCCCGTGACAACCTGACCGCCAACCCCATTCAGGCCATCGAACAGCGCACGGGTTACACCGCGCTGGTTTTCCTGGCGCTCTCGCTGGCCTGCACCCCGCTGGCCTTTTTGGGCTGGAAGGAACTGACCCAGCGCCGTAAAGCCCTCGGAAATTACGGCTTTCTCTACGCAGCCCTCCACGTCACCGTATTTGTGGCCGTTGATTACGGCTTTAATCTGAATGCAATCCTGCGCGATGTGGGAAACAAGCAATACATTCTCATTGGCGCAACCGCCTTCCTGCTGCTTGTTCCGCTCGCCGTCACTTCCTTCAACTACTGGATGAAACGTCTTGGAAAGAACTGGAAACGCCTGCATCGTCTGGTCTATCTGATTGCGCCGCTGGTGGTTTTGCACTTCTTCATGGCGCGCAAAGGCAACTTTCTCTCTCTTTCGGGGGATGTACTTCAGCCTTTGATTTTCGCCGTTATCATCGGCTTGTTGCTGCTCCTGCGGTTAAGTCCCGTCAAACGGGCCTGGACTCGGTTGCGCGCTCAATGGCTGCCTCCCGTTAAAGAGACCTCTTCCTCGCTGAATCCATAAGCCGCCGACCGGGCATGGTCAGCAGCCTTCTATTTCTATCGTGGGCTTTTAGAAAATCCCGCGCACCACCAGCAGGAATCCGATAATCGCCAGTGGAATACCAACAATCGCGCCGATGATGGTCAGGCTGACCAGCACGCCGACCAGGATAAAGACCAGCCCAATCACAATAGCAATAAAGCGTCCGACCATTTCTACAATTGTCGCAACCAGCATCCAGATAGCCCAAAACGGCCACAGGTACCAGGGGATGTTTCGTTTTTCAGCAGTTGCCATCACGCGCTCCTTTCTGTAGGCGGAATTCATTCCACTATTAAAATACGCCAAATTGCCGAAAAAGATGCAGAACTGGGTATAATGCCAAAATGGACACATCAACTTCCCCCGATTTATCTCCCAAACAAACCCGCCTGGTGCGCGCCGCGCTATTTCGGCGGAAAAGCCGCGAAACCATGCTGGCAGGTTTTTTGCCGGTCGTTTTTCTTCTCGGCCTGGGCTTGGGCTGGCTGCTATGGGGCGCAGACTCACCTACGGCGGCGCAGCAGGGGAACGAACCCGCGGCTCCCGTCCGACGCATTGAGGTCTCCATTGAGGATAGTCCCACCCTGGGCCCAGCCAATGCTCCGGTCACCATCGTCGAATTCAGCGATTACGAATGCCCCTACTGCGCGCAATGGCATCAGCAGGTATATAAACGCCTGATGCAGGAATACGAGGGAAAAATCCGCTTCGTTTACCGCGATTTTCCGCTCACCAGCATTCATGCCAATGCAATCCCGGCGGCCATGGCCGCCCATTGCGCCGGAGAACAAGGCGCATATTTCCCTTTTCACGATGCCTTGTTCAGTTATCAGTATGAGTTGGGACGCGAAGCCTACCTGACTTATGCCAACGCGCTCGGGCTGGATGCCCAATCTTTCGAAACCTGCCTGGAAGAACAACGCTTTGCGGGTAAAGTAGAAGCGGATTTGCGCTATGGCCTTTCGATTGGGGTCAGTTCCACGCCCACCTTTTTTGTCAACGGAATTGCCATTGTTGGCGCGCAGCCTTACGAGGTCTTCCAGCAAGTCATTGAACAGGAACTGGCTGGGCAGTAAGGTTCTCATGAACGGGAGAAGGCTGGCATGAAAAAGTTCGTGGCCGTGGCAGGCAATATCGGGGTAGGGAAATCGACCCTGGTCAGTTTATTGTGTAAAAAACTAGGCCCAGACTGGCAGCCATTTTACGAACCGGTCACAGAAAACCCCTATCTGGCTGATTTCTACAATGATATGGAAGCCTGGGCTTTTCACTCCCAGGTCTTTTTCCTGACTCATCGTCTGCGCATTCATTACAAGATTTCGCAACATCCGACCTCGGTATTCCAGGACCGAAGCGTGTATGAGGACGCCGAAATTTTTGCCCAGAATCTATTTTTGCAGGGTTACATCCACCCACGCGATTACGAGACCTACCGCGATTTGTACGAAACGCTGGTACAGTTCCTGCCGCCGCCCGACCTGGTTATTTACCTGCGCGCCTCGGTGCCAACCCTGCTCACGCGCATTGCCCAGCGCGGGCGCGACTATGAACGCTCCATCTCTGCCGATTACCTGGTCGGGCTAAACAAACTCTACGAAAAGTGGATTTCTTGCTTTACGCTTTGCCCGGTTCTGACCATTCCCACCGATGATTTGAACTACGTTGCCCATGCCGGGCATCTCAGCCTGGTGGCGCGCAAAGTCGAGGAAAAGTTGACCGGCAAAGAAGAAGTTGTTTTCGAGCCAGAAGAAATGGCGCGCGCTGCGGAGGATTAGCCATGAATGGAGTCCGTTTCATCCCCTGGAACTCTCCCGAAGCCCCAACCAAAAACGCCATCCGCCGTTTGCTGGATGGCGAAGGGTTGACTTATTACACTTGGGGCAACGCCCCGCTGGATACATATTCCGCCCACACTCACCCTTACAACAAGGTGTTATACGTCTCTCAAGGCAGCATCACCTTTTATTTGCCCCAAACTGGCCAATCCGTCACACTCCAGTCTGGCGACCGGCTGGACCTGCCTGCCGGTACATTGCACAGTGCGACAGTCGGCGCGCAGGGGGTAGAATGTTACGAGGCACATTGTTAAAATTGCGGGGCGCAGTAACCGCGCCCGGGTAAAAATTTAATCCGTAAACAAGGGCAAATGTCCCAGCGCAATGATATGCAGCCATTTAGACTTCTCGCCCTCGGTAAAGATGGCCGTTTCGGCGGCGACGGTTGCCCCGGCTTTATCCAGAATCATGCGCATCCCCTGAAGGGTGGAACCGGTACTGATGACATCATCTACAATCACCACTTTCTTGCCCCGAACCAGGTCGCGGTCTTTTTCGTCAAGAATCAGAACCTGCGGTTGACCAGTCGTGATGGAAAGCGTCTCGGCTTTGAGTGCATCACCCATGTAAGGCTTGTAAGCCTTACGCAGCACAACATAAGGTTTTTTGGTTTCAACTGCGAGCGCATAAGCCAGCGGAATCGATTTGGCCTCAGCAGTAACCAACACGTCATATTCAACCGCGGCAAGCCTCTTCGCCAATTCACGCGCGCAGGCTTGTACAAGTTCAGTATCGCCGAGGATGTTCAGAATGGCTATCCGCAATCCAGGGGCAACCTGGAACAGGCGCAAATTGCGTTTAAGACCGGCTACTTCGACCGTGTAAAATTCTTGTTCAGGCATGTTTTATCCTCCGCAGGAAATTTTCGAAATTTCAGGTAGTGTATCACAATTCTTTTCAGCCTTTCCAACGTTTCGCAAAGGCCAGGATTCGGCTTTTAATATAAAACGCATCGGGGTCGGCCTGCGGGCGCTTTTCCTTGATGAGCGACATCGCCTCTTGGGGCGTGTATCCCTGCCCAATTAAGATGGCTGCGCCCATCGCCACGCTGCGGTGCCGGCCATAGGCACAGTGCGTATACACCTTCCCGCCTTCGGCAATGGTCGATAGCGCAGCGCGCGTTCCCAGCATCAAGAATTTGAGCGGAATGGGGAACAGAGGGTTGTCAAGCGACCGCAGCCAGAGAACCTGCACCGGCGGATGAAACAAACCAGCGGGCAGGCGGCGCGCAAAGCGCATGTTTAAGACCAGCCGCACACCCAGGCAGTGAAGCAGGTCATAATCGGCGGCAGCGGGCATCGACCCAATCAACAGGTCGTTGGTAATCTGCGAAAAATCCATAGGCGAATCTTATCACACAGAATTACCAAACACGCCGTAATGCGCTATAATTTTGCTACAAGCATGATTTCAGGAGCAGCCTATGTCCATCGACGATGCGATTAAAGAGATGCAGGCCAAAATCACCAACATAAGCGCAGGCGCGCAAATGAAGGTCGTCAAAATGTCTGAAGAAGAAGCGCGCATCACCGTCCTGGCCCCCGCCGGGGATATCCAGCCTATCAAAGACGCGACATTCATGCCGGCCATGGAATTTCTGAACAATGACGGATTCGACATTCAGGTGCAGGTCTATGATAAAGACGCGCCGCCGCTTTCCGGGTGAGAGACGCAGGTTTGACCGTGGCAGGCACGAGCCTGCCTTTTTGTTTAAGATTCACAGTAAAATAGGGTGAATGCTGCTTAATCTGCGCAAATTCCATCGCCTCCTGCTCATCATCAGCCTGTTCATCCCTTTGGGCTTTGTCCGCGCCCAAGGGACGGCCTCGGTGACGGTGTTTCAGCCAGATTCCGCTCAATTCCCGACCATCACCGCCCTGGTGGATGTATTCGATGAGCAGGGGAAGTTTATCACCGGCCTGACCACCGCCGACCTGTCTGTTTTGGAGAACGGACAAACTCTCGGAGCACCTTCGACCTTCGAGCAGTTGGAGCAGCCCTTAAATGTGGTGGTGGCGATAAACTCCGGCCCAGCCCTGGCAGTACGTGACGGATTGGGATTCTCTCGCTACGATAAAATGACCGCCGTATTGAAGAATTGGGCCGCTGCTCAGCCAGCCAACCGCCCGGATACTTTTGCGCTGGTCTGGAACGGTGGCATTATTGCATCACAACTCAGCCCGGCAAACTGGCTGGCACGATTTGAGACATTCGACCCTGCTTTGCGAAATTCGGCTGCCGGGCTGACTTCTCTGGCCTTTGCCATTGATGTCGCTCAGCAGGCCCCCTCCCCACCAGGAGGCAAAAAGGCCATCCTGTTCATCTCCCCCCACCTTGACACCCGTGACCTGAACGCCCTGCCCGACCTGCTCAATCGCGCCCAACAGGCCAACATCCGCATCTTTGTATGGATGGGCGATTCAAGCGATTATTTCAATCATCCGGGGGCGCAAGCCCTGGCCAATTTGGCGGAACAAACGGGCGGACGATACACAACCTTCAGCGGCACGGAAACCCTGCCTGACCCGGAAGAATGGGTCGATTCACTGAGGTATGTATATCGCATAAGCTATGAGTCTACGGTTCGCGAAACCGGCGTACATACCTTTAGCGTTTTGCTCAATGCGCGCGGGCTGACGCTCACCAGCAGCCCGGTCTCGTTCCAGGTCGAAATCGAACCGCCCAACCCGGTTTTGCTCTCTCCGCCCATTCAAATTGTCCGTCAAAACCTGGTAGACCAGTTTGATATAGAAAACTCACTTCCCAAAACGCAGGAAATTGCCATCATCATCGAGTTTACCGACCATATCAAACGTTCTCTGGCGCGCACCACGCTGTATGTCGATGGGGAGATTGTGGACGAAAACACCACGCCGCCTTTTGACCAATTCACCTGGAACCTGGAGAATTACCTGGTCACCGGCGAACATACCCTTCAAGTAGAAGCAGTGGATGCGCTGGGATTGTCCAAAATGAGCGCAGCCGTGCCGGTGCAGGTCATTGTCATTCAACCACCTGGCGGCCTGACCGGGTTGATTTTGCGCAACCGCGCAGCAGTAACCATTTCCGTTATCGTTGCGGCTGGGCTGGTCCTGCTGGGAATCCTGTTCTTTGGGGGACGCAAAACGATGATGGCGCTGGCCGAACGCCGCCGGGCGCGCGCCATGCGTTTCGACCCGTTGACCCAGCCAGTAAAAATTGAATCAGAAAAGACTGGTTCGCGCGCCAACCCTTTCCCGTGGCTGCGTCGCAAAGCACCGCCACCCACTGCATATTTTGTGAAACTGACCATCGATGGACAGCCCGCATCCGGCGACCCCATTCCCCTGACAGGGCGAGAGTTAACCTTCGGCACAGACCCGACTCAAGCCACCAATGTCTTTGACCATCCTTCTCTTTCATCGCTTCATGCGCGCCTGCGCCAGGACGAACACGGAAATTTTATTGTGCTAGACCAAAATTCAATCGCCGGAACCTGGGTCAATTACGAACCTGCCCCAAAAGAGGGATGTGTACTCAAACATGGTGATGTGATACACTTCGGGCAATTAACGTATCGATTTATTTTTACAAAACCACCTGCCCCACAAAAACCTGTTATAACCCCGTTCTCAGCGGATGATTCGTACTGACCGTTCCCACCTCTATGTAGCCGCCAGGTCCCACCCCGGGATGAGCGGAAAGAATAACGAAGACAACTTTGCGGTTTCGGCGTATCTTGTCAGTAAGATGAACCCGACTCCGTCGGTCTTTGCAATTGTCTCTGATGGCATCGGCGGGCATCGCGCCGGAGAAGTCGCCTCGGAACTGGTGGTGAATCTGATTAGCGAGGCAGTCGAAAAACGCGAAGGCGGTCACCCGCTGGCAGTGTTCCAGAACAGTTTCTACAGAGTTAGCGAAGCCATCTTTGAGAAAGCAGAAGAGGATGTCTCCCGCAAAGGAATGGGGGCTACCGCCGCATGCGCCTGGGTTATCGGTTTGCAATTGTACATCGCCTATGCTGGTGACTCGCGAATTTACTTGATTCGCGGCAAGACTATTTTACAACTTTCGCGGGACCATACCTGGGTGCAAGAAGCGCTCGAAAAAGGGATTATCGACAACGAGGGGCTGAAAAGTCATCCCAACTTGCATGTCATCCGCCGTTATCTGGGTTCCAGCGACCCTCCCGAACCCGACCTGAGACTGTTTCTCTCTCCCAATGATAGCGATTCGAAAGCCAAATCAAACCAGGGCCTGACTCTCGAGCCAGGAGATGTTGTATTTCTCTGTACCGATGGCCTGACCGACCTGGTGGATAATTCCGAAATCCGTGATGCGCTTAACGGGCGCACGCTTTCACAGGCTGCTGACGCGCTCATCGAGCTGGCAAATTCACGCGGGGGACATGATAACATCACCGTAGTCATGCTGGGGGTGCCGCCTGGAAACAAAAAAAACAGCATCTCCTGGGTGGCGGGTTGAAATCCCACTGATTTCTGCAATGAACATCACTTTTTGCGCTGGAGCGTTGCAAAACTGAAGATAGGGCGCGAATCTTGCAAGGGGAACATTTCATGAAGATTCTTTCCAGGTTGTTTTTGCGCATATCTTTTTTATGAAAGTGCAATGTTGATTCAGTACCATAGGCCTATTCTCGATTGCCTGTTCCTCTTCCATAATGAAATCGTCCAGGAAAGACACGTTTTCTCAACGTTCGAAACTGGACGCCCCAACTCAAACAGCGCTCACCGTTGCCCCAGCAAGAGCGTTGCCAGGCAAGCCCTCGTCGAACCCTTTTTTGTCGCTCACACAATCCTATCCACTTCCTGATTCGTATTCAGGCAATTTGAGTTTTTCACTATTTCTGGTTATCGCAACCACAAATTGCACCCAGACATGGTGCCAAAATAACACTTTGCCGAATATGAATTCCTGGAAATCTTCCCTTTTTTCATCCAGGCCAGATTTCCATCATGAATTCATCAAACCGCTGGAGTTTGCTCGACCGGCGATGAATGAATACGAAAGGAAGTTGAAATGTACCAGAAAAGACGTGGTATTTCCCTTATTATTGTTATATCTATTTTTTTGATGATAGGAACTTATGTCAGCGCGAAAGCCGCCACAGAACAGCAAACGCCTTTATTGCTTTGGGCGGACGAGTTTGAGGGAAGCGCATTAGATACCCGCTGGGCGCGATGTTTCTGGTGGTCTAACCAAAACTGTACGATAGAAACAAATCATGAATTAGAACTGTACACTGCCAATAATGTTTCGCTCGAAAATGGAACTCTCAAGTTCCAATCGCGCGTTCAGGACCCGGCAATTACATGGTGCGGAAAATATTGCCGTGACTATCCGTATACCAGCGGCATGGCAATGACTGGAGGAAATAACTTTGGCACCGAACCGCTGTTCACCTTCCAGTACGGGTATGTTGAGGCGCGCATAAAAATTCCATCCGGCAAAGGGCTCTGGCCCGCATTCTGGCTCTTGCCCACCACATACAATTCCTTGCCTGAAATTGATATTATGGAAATTTTGGGCGACACGCCTCGCCAACTCCACATGAATTTCCATCCCCAAACTGGTAAAAATTTTGGATGCGTCTACGAGGGCATCGATTTATCCAAAGATTTTCACACCTATGGGGTTGATTGGCAAGCAGGTTATATTGCCTGGTATCTGGATGGCGCGGAACGCTGCCGGTATACCGGGAGTGGCGTTCCGGCAGAGAAAATGTACATACTGCTTAATCTTGCTGTGGGAGGCGATTGGCCCGGCGCGCCCGACGCCGAAACTGTGTTTCCGGCAGACATGTTTGTAGATTATGTGCGCGTATTCTCTTCCAGGCCTGAACCCCTCCCGGTAACTCCTCCCACTCAAACTGCAATGACGCCCAGCCCAACCATACCTTCAGCAACCCTGATACCAACTTCCATGCCAACCAACACGCTCGCCCCCACCCCTGTCTTGACCGAAATTCCGAGTGATTCGTATGGCTATGTACAAGTCATGCCATCGGATATCCAATTGAACGAAACCGCTCAGGTTACAGTTGGTTTGGCAAATGTACCTTCTGATGGATATTCTGGGGCCGAATTTGCATGTTCCTATACTCCCGGTTTGATTGAAATAAGCGATGTGCTTGTGACCAACCTGTTTGGCAATGACCCGGTGGTGGCAATTCATGACCCACAAAATGGCATGTTTATTGTGGCCGTTGCAGGCAGCTTAAACCAGAAGGCGATGGCCGATGGCACGGTTTTCACGCTCCGCGCCAAAGGATTGCAAACCGGGCAAACCAACGTTGAATGCAAGTTGCGCGTTTCAAAAGAAGAGGATGTCCTTACCAGCCTGCCTTCCCAAAGCACGCTGCTAACGATTGGGGAACATGCCTCTTTACCCACCTCCGAGCCTACCATCATTCCTGAACCTACCATTACACCCACTCTCGATGCTCTTCCTACAATAACCAACACGCCATCCTCTACGGGCTTATTTACAGGCCAGGTGAATGCCAGTAAACCCGTCACGCTGGAATTTTATAGACCGGACAACACGTTGTGGCAATCTCAAACAGTTAACCATAACAGCGCATTCTTTTTGGAAGTTCCCCCTGGTAACTATCTGCTCAGGATAACAGCGAACGGCTTTCTGAGCGCCCAGGGTGACATCAACGTTCTCCCTGGACAGACTTTCGAGCTACCCTCGCTGGCTCTATTGGCAGGGGATATTGATGGCAATCAGGTTATTGACCAGTTTGACGCCTTGAGCATTGGAATGGGTTACAACACCGCCTTCCCGGAATCAGCCGATTTGAATAGCGACCAGGTCATCAATTTGCTAGACTTGAAACTCCTGGCACGAAATTATCGTAAATCTGGGCCTTCTTCGTGGTAATTGCGCAATCTGGCGTTTGCAAACCGCCTGAAGCGCTTGCCTGTTTCCCAATCCAAACCATGCTTGCTGAAGCAGGTTTATGAAAGGTTGTTGATGCAAGTAGAAGACAGGATTAGTCCTTTCCAATCATGGCGTTGATTTCTTCCCACATAGCGCCACCATTAACGGTGTAGACCAGCGCCAATTCTTCACCAGATTGGGCAATCACCCAGCCGATGCTGGAATCGATGAAGTGGGGGGTTCCCTGCCAGCCGGTTGCCAACACCAGCCTCCAGGTCAAGCCACCATCGGTGGTGTGGTAGATTTCGCCAGGCGTTGTCGGGTCACTGCTTGCCGCGCCAATGAACCAGCCTTCTTGCAAATTCAAGAATTGGAGATTGCCATACGGCTGGGGCAAAACGCGGGCAGAGAAAGCTTCTCCTGCTTTTGCAGCATACAACCAGGCAGATGGCCTGCCCCCGTTATATGAGCTGCATCGCACCGAAAACATCACCGCATCTGCGCCAAGATAAGCCAGACCAGGAACGCCGCAGCCTGCTTTTTCGCCGCCGAACAGGTCGGCAGGCTGACCAACCGGAACAGGCAGGTTGACCGGGTTCCAGTCCTCGCCGCCATTCGCGGTGGAATAAAGAAACAGACCGGGCATCAGGCCGGGACAATCGCCCATCAGCCAGCCATTTTGAAGGTCTGAAAACGCCAGGCCGGTTTTTGGGCAGGACATCAGCGTGGGGGTTCGTTCCGGGTCCACCACTCGCCGCCAGGTTTGTCCACCATCGTTGGTCAGGAAGATGGCAATGTAATCATGACTCATTCCCGCGCCAAGGTGGGCCATCAGCCAGCCGGTTCTGTCGTCTAAAAATCGCAAATGGTCTGGAATGAAGTGCTGCGTGGGAAGTCCCTGGAGGGACAATTCCGCGCTCGCCTGCCAGGTCTGGCCGTAGTCTGTGGTACGCCAGACGACCTGACCAGAGGGAGGATAGGCTTCGGGAGCGCGGTCAGTGAATATCGCCCAGGCCAGGCCGCCAGGGCCAAAAAAAGCGGTCGCGCTGAGTCCCTGTGGAGGTGGGTTTTGGTGGGCCATGCGCGGGGTGCGATTCCGCCAGGTGCGGCCTCCATCGCTTGTGACCAGGAGGTAGTCGGTTGGCTGTCCTTCGATTTGCCCCACTCCCCATCCCGTCATCTTATCCAACATGCGAATCGAAATCAGGCGGATTTTCTGGCCGGGCTGGAGCGGGTCGAAATCAGTGGGCGGGATGGTGACGGTGGGGAGAAGCGTGAGGCTGGGGGACGGGCTGGCCGTTGGGCGGGAGGGGGGTTCTTCAAAACCGACTTCCAATACACCACAAGCCGGGAAAACCAGAAAGAGGAAGAAGGTTAAAATTGCCAACCGCGTATTCATGGCAGACTCCAGAAGAGAATGTGGGGTATGGTGGCATTCTACCGCTTTTGCAGACCAGGCTGTGGAAAATTCCCCTGGTACGCGGCGCCTGCAGTGTTTATCCGGCGAATATCAGTGAGCGCGCCAGGCGCGGCCCAGGGCGAGAGTAGTCGTTTGGCAGAAGTCCGGGCTGTCTGAGAAGGATGGCGCGCAGTTTCAGACGGGCGCGCGCCAGGCGGCTCTTGACCGTGCCGAGGGGCAGGGCGAGAATGTGGGCGGCTTCGGCGTAGTTCAGGCCGTCTATGTCAATCAGGGTGATGAGGATGCAGTATTCTGGGGGTAAACTGCGCAGTCCATTCTGTATGGCCTGCTCCAATTCAGCCATTTCTACATCACCGGTTGGGTTTTGGGTTGGGTCGGTCAACCAGGCGGGCGTCTCCACTTCTTCGTCATCGTGCAGCCAGGGCTCCAACGGGCAGGTAGGCTGGCGTTTCTGACGGCGCAATTCATCGTAACAGATGTTCTTTAAGATGCGCAACAGCCAGAAATCGAATGATCCGCCCCGGTAACACGCCAGGCTGCGAAACGCCAGAATGAACGCGTTCTGGACGGCATCTTCGGCGCAGTCTTCGCTTCCCAACATGCGCAGCGCCAGATTGAACAGGCGGTTCTGATATTTCAGGACGATTTCGTTGAAGGAGTTCAGGTTGCCGCTTTGGGCGGATTGAATGATGAATGACGTTTCCATAAACATTTGCCTTCCTCATCGATTGCCATGTTATTTATACCTGGTCTCTGTTTCCAACCCGTGACGGCGATGTCACAAAATGGTGACAAATAAAACAGGTGACAGCCACGCAACGGATGGCTATCACCTGCACTCCATCGTATGAACTGGGCCAGAGGTTTATTCTTTCATCGTAATGTCGCCGACATCGGTGGTTTCACCTGGTTTGACCAGCACCTGTTCTGAGATGCTGCCAATGTCTCCGGTCAGTTGCGCCCAGCCATCGCCAACTTTCATGACCAGAGTGTAATAGCCGGTTGGGACGTTTTCGAAAGTAAACTTGCCTTCTGAGTCGGTTTTGCCGGTCAAGAAGAAGGGCTGGTCGGAGCAGGGGGTGGCTCCAAAGAATTGACTTCCTAATATCTGAACGCAAATCTCGACATCGGAATTGGCGACTGGCGAGCCGTCGGCGTTTTTTACCTGGCCTGTGAGAGAACCGGTCGATTTTTCGAGGGCAGCCGGGAGGGATGGGCCGTCGGCAACCACTGCCACGCCGCGAATATCGTTGACGGGCAAGTCGCTGTTATCCATGCGGAAGACCGTCCACGCGTCTTCTGCGAATACGCTCAAGCCATATTCGGTGGCAACCCATATCCGCCCGCCGGTATCTGCCGCCAGCGCGTTGATATTGTCGCTGCTCAAGCCGGAGTTTGTGAAGGTCTGGTTGTTCCACGCGCCATTCTCAACGGTGTAAACGCCATCAATGAGCGTTCCTAACCAAATGCGCCCACGCGTGTCTACCACCATGTCCTCCATCGATGAGATGAAATCGGGACTGTTCCTGATAGTCCATTTCCCATCTTCAAAGACCGCAATGCCATTCCCGTGAGAGACAAGCGTATTGCCAAGGTTATCGAAAGCCAGAGACTTGAAGAAGAATTTTTGGTCGAATCCCTGTCCTTCCTGGTATATCGTCCAATCGTTTTCATCGAATGATGCAACGCTGTTTGGGGTGGTGACCCACACTGTACCATTTGGGGCAATCGCGACATCATATACGAGTTCAGAAGCGGCATCGCCGGTGGCAAGCAGGTCGGCGCCAAATCTGGTCCATTGACCGTCATACCGGCTGACGCCCTGAAAATGCGCCACCCATAAGACGCCGCCTTCGCCGCAGGCCAATGCGTTCACGGTCGAGTAGTCGCCCCTGGCATAACTGCTCCATTCTTTGCCATCGAACAGGCTGATGCCATTGAAATGGGCAAAGGCAATGCGGCCATCTGGGCAGGCCGCTACCGCGCTGATGAAGTCGTTGGCGAGTTGAGAATTGCTTTTGTTGTAGAGTTTCCAGCCGTTTTCATCCAGGCAGGCCACGCCCTGGTCTCTTGTTCCCACGCACGCCATGCCAGGGCCTTGCGAAGAGACTTCAGGTGGTTGCGGAGGGGGCTGGGTTGGTTCAGGGAGGGCGGTTGGCTCAAGCGTGGCAGGCTCGGTGGCTGGCGGCAATTCGGTTGCGGCGGGTTCGGTCGCCGTGGGGCGGCTGCCACTGATTGCCTGGCAGGCCAGCGAAGCCAATACAAGCAGACTGACTGCCAGGAAAACCCGGGACAAATTTTTGTTCATATTCCTTCCTCCGAAGCTAATAGCGATTTTTGTCATCTTACCAGAATTCGTACATCGAGAGAAACGTTCATTTGTCCTATCCGCAAAAGCGCGCCGAAAACCACGCCGCTGACTCACATCCATCTTTCAAACACGTCATAACGGCCCTGGCCGTGCTGGGTAACTGCGTACAGGCGTTGGGGGGCGGGGGGCAGAGGGTCTCCAGGTTGGCTTACTTTCCAGGCCGATTTCGCTGGTAGCGTTCCAAATCGGGCGCGGGATGTTCATACTCCATCGTCATCAGTGGCGAGGAGATGATGAAGTCAGCAGTGGCGCGGTTGGAGGCAGTGGGAATGTTGTATAGCACGGCCAACCGCAACAGAGCCTTGATATCCGGGTCGTGCGGCTGCTGCTCGAGCGGGTCCCAAAAAAAGATGAGAAAGTCAATCTCGCCTTCGCAAATCTTGGCGCCGATTTGCTGGTCGCCACCCAGCGGGCCGCTCTTGAACTGCGTAATCGGCAGGTCGAGTTCCCGTTCAAGCAGGCCGCCGGTGGTACCGGTGCCGAACAGATGATGCCGTGAGAGCGTGAGGCGGTTGAAACGCGCCCATTCCAATAAATCTTGTTTTTTGTTATCGTGCGCCACCAGCGCAATTCGCTTTTTGACGCCGATAACGGGATGTTGGGTCGTCATAAGCACTCCTTGTCTCCAAGATTATAGCCCAGGCCGCCTGAAAAGGCCCAAAAAACAGCCCGGACTTAACTCTCCGGGCTGTTTAGTCTGCAAAAATAAAATAATATTGGCGGCGCGGAATCTATTCCAACTCAGGGCTGCGGCGTGCCCTCAGGCGCCACGCCCTGCCACGAGAAAACCCGTTGCAGCGAATTGGCTCCCGCGCTGGCCCAAATCGGCTGGCCCTGGTCATCGCTGCCGGTTTGGCGCACCGTACTCACCCACCAGCGGAAGATATGTGGAAGCGCATCTTTCGGACGGAAGGAAACCGGCACAATGTACTTGGTATCTTTGACATAATCAACCAGGCGGCGGCCTTCGCCCTCGGTCACATCTTCAATAGTAATGATATAGGCTTCGTTCTCACGCAGGGTTCCAATGGAAGCCCACTGGAGCGTGATGCTGTCATTTGCCAGGGTGAACGACGCTCCATCCGGCGGAAGGAGCAGGTTGACCGCCGGATAAGGCGGCGGAACCGTGGCGGTAGGCGTTGGCCCAGGGGTAGGCGCGCGCTCGCAGAGTGGAATAATCAGTTTCATCCCCAAAAAGACCGTATCGGTGCTCAGGCTGTTATACGACTTAATCGCATCCGGCGGCACATTGTAGTTGGCCGAAATGCTCGAAAGCGTATCGTTTTGTTGCACAGTAATCACCACCTTCTCGCAGGCTTGCAGGGTGGCCTGCGCAGGTTCCAGCGTAGATGTGGCCGCCGGCAGCGGGGTAGGCGTGGGATACGGGACCTTGATGGTTTGCCCGACTGACAGAATGCAAGCGGTTGAGAGATTGTTCAAAATGAGAATGCTGTTAATTGACACGCCAAATTGCACCGCAATCGAAGTACAGGTATCACCAGCTCCAACGGTGTAATCAAAAGGCGGCAGCGGTGTATCGGTCGGCACTGGGGTATTGGTGAGTTCAATAGTCGGCGTAAACGTAACGGTTGGGGTCGGCGTCAGCGTTGCAGTCGGGCCGTCTGCTTGCGCAGCAGGTAACCCCGCCGCCCCTGTCACACGCATCACGACAAAAACCAACACCGCGCCAATAACCAACAGCAAAACCAATAGCCCCAGCGCGACAGGCAGGCTCAGGGTAATTTCGGGCATCCGGCTGGCAGAAATCCCGGCGGATTTCTTGGGTTCAACCGTCAGGCTTAATTCGGTGCCACATACCAGACAACGCGTAGCGCTTTCAGCCAGCCGCGTGCCACAGGTTGGACAGATTTTCGTAGTTGATGTGGATGTTTCAGGACTCATACGAAAAAAGATTATACCATCTCCGCTTTGATATAATCCCCCTCGATGACCAATCACCTGCAACTCTATCAGACTATGCTCCTCATCCGGCGCTTCGAGGAACGCGCCCTGGCCGAATTTTCCACCGGCAAACTATTCGGCACCACCCATGCCTACATTGGACAGGAAGCCAACGCCGCTGCCATTTTCTCGCTTGCCAGCCCCGATGATATCGTCTGGAGCAATCACCGCTGTCATGGTCACTTTCTCGCCTATGGCGGAAGTCCCTACCGCCTGGCCGCCGAACTGATGGGAAAATCGACCGGCCTGGTTGGCGGGCGCGGCGGCAGCCAGCACATTCAGTGGCGCAACTTTTATTCCAACGGCATCCAGGGCGGTTTCACGCCCATTGCCGCCGGAATGGCGCTGGCCGAAAAAGCGCAAAAAACCGGCAACATCGTCCTGGCCTTCATTGGCGATGGCACGCTCGGCGAAGGCGCGCTTTACGAAAGCCTGAACCTGGCCGCGCTCTGGCAACTGCCCGTTCTGTATGTGGTGGAAAACAACCGAATCGCCCAAACCACGCCGGTTGAACAGGCAGTGGCCGGTTCCATCCCCGCGCGCTTTAAGGCTTTTGGAATTGAGACGTGGGAGGCGGCTACGAGCGATGTCCTGACCATTCGCGATGTTGCCCGCGAGGCAGTTGATACCGTGCGAAACGGACGCCCCGGAGCCTTAATCCTGCACACGCACCGCTTCTCCGCCCACAGCAAAGGCGACGACACCCGCCCCCGCGAGTTGATTGCAAAAATCCGCGCCGAGTTCGACCCGCTCACCATCCACGCCCCGCGGCTTTCTGCCACAGAACTCGCGCACGCGGAATCTGAAGTTTCTGCCCTAATTGAAGACGCCTTCACCCGCGCCGCAAATGATCCTTTTCCTGAACTGAAAACTGATTACTGATTACTGATTACTGGATACTGATGACCACCGTATTAGACTCTCTCAATGCCGCCCTCCACACCGCTCTCGCAAACGACTCGCGCGTTTACATCCTGGGCGAAGACATCCTCGACCCCTACGGCGGCGCCTTCAAGGTCACGCGCGGCCTCTCAACCAAATATCCCGACCGGGTGTTGACCACGCCCATCTCCGAAGCGGCCATCGTTGGCATTTCGAGCGGACTGGCCCTGCGCGGAATGCGCCCGGTGGCCGAAGTAATGTTTGGCGATTTCGTCACCCTCACCGCCGACCAGATTGTCAATCACGCCGCCAAATTCCGCTGGATGTACAACGATAACGTCCGCGTGCCGCTCGTGCTGCGCGCCCCCATGGGGGGGCGGCGCGGCTACGGGCCAACTCATTCGCAGTCACTCGAAAAACTGTTCCTGGGCATCCCCGGCCTCAAAGTAGTCGCTCCCAACACCCTCGGCGGCCCCGGCGAACTGCTCCTGGCGGCCATTGCCGATGACGACCCGGTCTTGTTCATCGAGCATAAACTTCTCTACCCCCGAACCTTGCTCCAGCCTGGCAGCGGAGAATTGGTTGACTGGGAAATCAGCCGCTGGGGCGACCCCTACCCCGTTTTTACGCTCCGCGTTCCGAATATCGAATCATCGAATATCACCATCGCCACCTACGGCTACAACTTCGAACTCGTCCTGGCCGCCGCGCGCGAGTTGATGTACGAGTACGAAATTTTCCCCGAAATCGTCCTGTTCAGCCAGTTAAGCCCCTTCCCCTCCGTTTCATCCTCTGCTTCTCCGTTTTCTCCGCTGTCTACATCCGTTTCTCCGCTTCGCCGCAGGCCATCCGTTCCCGAATCCAATTCTCCGCTTCATCCGTTGTCCACATCCGTTGCCAAAACCCGTCGCCTGCTGACCGTGGAGGAGGGAACGCTGACGCTCGGTTGGGGTGCGGAAATTGCGGCTCGTAGCAGCGAGCAGGTTCGTGACCTGAGAATCTGCCGCGTAGCCGCGCTCGATTTACCAATCGCCAACTCTAAATCACTCGAAGACGCCATCCTGCCATCTCAGGAGACCATCCAAAACGCAGCCTTGGAACTCATCCGAAAATAAAAAAGCCCCAAAGTGGAACCTTTGGGGCCAGGGCCAAAAAACAATGCTAAAGAGCCGGGGCGCTGGCTTTGGCGGCTTTATAGGCCTGCCCATACAGGTGATAGAGAACCGTGCTGCCCCAGGCGGCGGTGACAAAAACGCCAATGATACAGGCAATCAAGCCAAATGGGACGATGAACCCCACCACCAGAGTTCCAAGCAAAACCATCAGGTAAGGGCCAGCGGCGCTGCGCACCATGCCAAAAATTTCGCTAAAGCGAAAGGCCGCGCCCAGCTCGGCATTGTTCGCCATCATGTTGCCCAGGGCTACGGGGGTGATGAATGTGGCAGCCAGGCTTAACAAAATGCCGATACACCCACAACACAAGGCCACAATGCCGCCTGCCGAAGCCAACACGGCGGCTGCGTCGCTCCCCAACTCGCTGAGAATGTCGGGATTGCTGGTCAGCGCAGTGATTGTACTTTGGCAACCATTGACCAGACCGCCAGGCAGGTTAAAAACCAGGCCAACCACAAGCCCTTTGATGCCCAGCATGGCAAAATTACCGAAGTCAGACCAATCAGGCAGGGGATTTGGGTCGTCCTGAATCACCCGGCGGGTAATTTCCAGCCCCCAACCACCCACGACAATCCATCCCAGCACGGGGATGAGCATTACCCCAGCAGCAATGCCGACTTTTTTGAGCCAGTCAGGGTCTTGTGTGATGTATGTAAAAGCGCGACCGAATTCCATATCATTCTCCTCCAAGGATTATTGTTGATGTCTCATTATAGGGTTAAACTATACAAAATTGCAAGCCATTTCTGTTAAGGAATAGGAAAAATATGCCGCAAATCCCCGTTCTTGTGCCGCTCTTGAACGCCAACGAGCCGGAAGCCCGGCTGGTGCAAATCCACATCAAGGATGGTCAGATTGTTCAAAAAGGCGACCTGCTTTTTACGATTGAGACAACCAAGGCAGCCAGCGATGTTGAGGCCCCTGAAAGTGGTTTTGCGCGGCTGGCAGCGGCTGAAGGCGCCACCCTTGCAGTGGGCGAGGCGCTGGCCTATATCACAGAAACAGCCGATGAGCCGCTGGAAATCAGTAATCAGTTATCCATATCCGGTGGCGATAAACCGCCAGTCATTGCCGAACAATCACCGGCGAATCTCCGCATTACCAAAGCGGCGCGCGCCCTGGCCGAATCGCTCGGCCTCGACCTTTCTTCCCTGCCCACCGACCGCCTGATTACCGAATCCTTCATTCGCCAAATCACACAATCACAAAATCCATCCATCACGCAATCATACAATCTCGCAAGCACCAAATCACCAAATGCCCAAATCCTGCTTTATGGCGCGGGTGGACACGCCAAAGCAGTGCTGGAGATGATTCAGGCCATTGGAGCATTTCGCGTGGCGGGCATCGTGGATGACAACCCGGCATTAACCGGTTCTTCTGTTTTGGGCGTCTCCGTGCTGGGAACACGCCAGGCGCTGCCTGGGTTGCTGGAGCAAGGGGTGCTTTTGGCCGCCAACGGGGTGGGGGGAATTATCAACATCGAAATTCGCGTCAAATTGTTCGAGTTGCTGGCTGGCTACGGTTTTGCCTTTCCTATTCTGCGCCATCCGCGCGCCACCGTCGAGCCTTCGGCGCAGCTCGAAGACGGCGTGCAGGTCTTTGCCAACGCCTACGTCGGTTCTTCGGCTGTTTTGCGCGAAAAATGCATGGTCAACACCGGGGCAATTGTCTCGCACGACTGCGAGATTGGCCGCTATACCCACATCGCGCCGGGCTGCCTGCTGGCTGGTCACGTCCATGTTGGCGAGCGCGCCCTGATAGGAATGGGGGTGACGACAATCATTGGCCTGAAAATCGGCGACGGCGCGCGGGTGGGCAATGGCGCGGTGTTGCTGGCAGATGTCCCGGCCCGGCAGATTGTCCCGGCGGGCAAGGTGTGGACGGGGTAACTATCCTTGACAAATATTGTACTATTCAGTTAATATATATATCCGCCCCCCAGGGGGGTAGGGTAAGAAAGAAGGCGTATATGGCAAGTGAAACAGCCGTACGGCGACTGAAAACCATTGAAGGGCATGTGCGCGGAATTGTGCGCATGGCAGAGGAGGGCGCATATTGTATTGACCTGATTCGCCAGATTCAGGCAGTCGAGGCCGCCCTCAACAAAGTCAGTTCCCAAATTCTCGAAGACCACCTCAATTCATGCGTCATCACTGCCATTCAAGGCGAAGACCCCAAAGAGCGTGAGCGCGTGCTAAAAGAGATTGCGGAAGTGTTCGAGATGGCGAACAAAGTTTAGCGACTTGATGATTTCGATATTCGGTGATTGTGTGAGTGTCGACCGCCAGGCCGCCAAATCTACAAATCGCAAAATCAGACAATCACAAAATAAAAAGGAGTTTGTATGACCACCGTAAAGTTTTCCGTTCCCAATATTTCCTGTGGGCATTGCGTCCATACCATTCAAACCGAACTGGTTGAACTGGAAGGTGTGAAAGACGTGCGCGCCAGCGCAGAGACAAAGAGTGTAGCCGTCACCTTCGAGGCTCCGGCCAATGAAGAGAAAATTAAGGCATTGCTGGCCGAAATCAATTATCCGGTTGCAGGGCTGGCGCTGTAGTAGACAAGTAGACAGGTAGACGAGTAGACCAACATCTCCCTGTTTCCCTGTATACCTGTTTCGTTAAGTAAATAACCCTATGTCCACCTCCCGGCAACTTACGTTACCTATTACCGGTATGACCTGCGCCAACTGCGTGGCTGCGGTGGAACGAAACTTGAAAAAGCTGGATGGCGTTTCTAGCGCGGTTGTCAATCTCTCGTCCGAACGCGCCACCGTTGAATTCGATTCGGCAAAACTGGGGCTGACCGAACTGATTGGGCGGGTGCAGCGCGCTGGCTACGGAGTCGCCACCGGCGAGGCGGAGTTGGTTATCAAGCGTCTTTCAGACGACAATGATGCCCGGCGGCTGGAGAAAGCCCTCGCCAAACTGGAAGGCGTACTGGAGGCCAGCGTAACCTATGCCAGCGAGAAAGCGCGCGTCCGGTATATCCCCACCATCATCAGCCAGGCCGAAATTCGCCGGGCGGTAAGCGCCGCCGGGTTCGAGCCGCTTGAATTGGGCGGCGAGGCCGAAGACGCAGAAGCGCTCGCCCGAGAGAGAGAAATCTCCACGCAGCGGCGATTGCTCTTGACAGGCTTGCTTTTCACCGTTCCACTTTTTCTGCTTTCGATGGGCAAAGATTTTGGCCTGCTGCCTGCCTTTTTCTACGCGCCGGATTATCAGAAGATGTACCGGATGATGGGCATGTATCCGGGCGCGTGGTGGTTCAACTGGTTGATGCTGGCCCTGGCAACCCCGGTGCAATTTTACGTCGGCTGGCAGTATTACGTCGGCGCATACAAAGCCCTGCGCAACGGTTCGGCCAATATGGATGTGTTGATAGCGATGGGTTCTTCAGCCGCCTACATCTACTCGCTGCCGATTACCTTTGGCTGGCTGGATGGACATGTCTATTTCGAGACGGCTGCCGTCATCATCACGCTCATCAAACTGGGAAAGTTCCTTGAAGCCCGCGCCAAAGGCCGCACCAGCGAAGCCATCAAAAAACTGATGGGACTGCGCGCCAAAACCGCGCGCGTTGTTCGGGATGGAATCGAGACCGAAATAGCAGTGGACGAGGTGCGCGTGGGAGATGTGGTGCTGGCGCG
This sequence comes from Anaerolineales bacterium, assembly GCA_034434535.1. Taxonomy (GTDB): domain Bacteria; phylum Chloroflexota; class Anaerolineae; order Anaerolineales; family Villigracilaceae; genus UBA5195. The sequence continues at coordinate 171,845 of DAOTZC010000003.1, forward strand.
TCCGGGCGAGAAAATCCCGGTGGATGGCGTGGTCGTTGAAGGCCGCTCGACGGTGGATGAATCGATGCTAACCGGCGAATCGCTGCCAGTGGAGAAAAAGCCCGGCGACCCGCTGATTGGCGCAACCATCAACAAGCAGGGCTTGCTCAAATTCGAGGCCACCAAAGTCGGCAAAGAGACTGCCCTGGCGCAAATTATCCGCCTGGTAGAAGAAGCCCAGGGCAGCAAAGCGCCCATTCAAAAACTGGCCGACCAGGTTTCGAGCATTTTCGTCCCCGTCGTCATTGGAATTGCCTTCCTGACCTTCATCGGCTGGTATTTCTTTGGGCCGCAACTGCCCATTAACGCCGATACGACCATGTTTACCCGCGCATTGATTAACATGGTGGCCGTGCTGGTCATTGCCTGTCCTTGCGCGTTGGGTCTCGCCACGCCAACTGCCATCATGGTCGGCACGGGCAAAGGCGCCGAAATGGGAATTTTGTTCCGAAATAGCGAAGCGCTGGAGCGGGCGGGCAAGGTCTCGGTGGTGGTATTGGATAAAACCGGCACGGTGACGAAGGGGCAGCCAGCGGTGACGGACATAGTCATCAGTCATCAGTTATCAGGTACTGGTACTGATTCACTGATAACTGATAACTGGCTACTGGCTTTCGCCGCTTCGGTGGAAAAAGGCTCCGAACATCCGCTGGGCGAGGCCATTTGGGCCGAAGCCACCACGCGGGGGCTGGCTCTCGTTGAACCCGACGGATTCCAGGCTGAAGCCGGGCATGGCGTTGAAGCACAAGTGGAAGGCCATCGGGTGGCGGTCGGCAACCTGCGGATGATGGAAAAACGCGGCTACCCGCTCAATGGTCTCGAAAAAGAAGTCTCCCGCTTGCAAGCGGAGGCCAAAACCGCCATGCTGGTGGCGGTGGATGGGCAGGTCGTTGGCGTCATTGCCGTTGCCGACACCATCAAAGATGGTTCAGTGGAAGCGATTGCCGAATTGCGCCGCATGGGGTTGCGAGTGGTGATGCTGACTGGCGATAACCAGAAAACCGCCGAAGCGATTGCCAGGCAGGCCGGCATTGACGATGTGATTGCGGAAGTCCTCCCAGATGGCAAAGCAGCAGAAATCAAACGGTTGCAGGGCGCAATCGAACATGGAAACTCCCAAGGCCAAAATGTCGTTGCGATGGTTGGCGACGGCGTCAACGACGCCCCGGCCCTGGCGCAGGCGGATGTTGGTCTGGCGATTGGCACAGGAACCGATGTGGCAATGGCCGCCGCCCCGGTGACGTTGATGAGCGGCGACCTGCGCGGCGTGGCGCGCGCCATCGCGCTCTCGCGTCAGACGCTTGGCACGATTAAGCAAAACCTGTTTTGGGCCTTTTTTTACAATGTTTTGCTCATCCCGGCGGCTTTTCTGGGGCTGCTCAACCCCATGCTGGCGGCAGGGGCAATGGCCTTTAGCAGCGTTTTCGTTGTCTCCAACTCCTTGCGTCTGCGCGGAAAACGCATTTCATGAGTTTGGATTCGAGAATTGAGCGGCTTTTGTCAATCGCCAAATCACCCAATGAAAAGGAACTTTTTATCGTGAAACCTCTTTCCTGGTTACTGATAACTGTCTTACTGATGACTGCTCTTTCCGCCTGCGCCCCTGCCGGAAGCGGCCCGGCCAAAGCGGAATTGCCTGCCGGTCTGGCTTATGCCGAAGGCAAGGAAATCTACTTCATTCACACCGAAGCATCTGACCCCAACGTGGCCGAAACCCTGACCAATATGATGAACTCGCCCGTCCTGCACGTCCCCTCACTGGCGAATGTCCCGGCGGAGTCACTGGGACGGGTGTACGTGTTCCAGAACGGGTTGCAGGGCAAAGGCCCGTTCGGCTTCCAGGAGGATGTGTTTGACAATCCGCCTGGCTCGCCCGGCTACACCCCGCTGCGCAGTATTCACCTGGTCAAGTGGAAAGACCCCTCCCAGGCGCGCCTGCTGAAATCGGCGGCGGAGGTTGAAGCAGCGGAATCTGCGGGCGAAATCATAGTAGAAGTCCCCGGCGTGGTGGTCAACATGCCATTCGTTGTTTGGGATGGCGGGAAGAGATAGTGCTCAGTCATCAGTATCCACTGATATAAGTGAGATAACTGATGACTGGTCGCTGATAACTGCTCACTGGAGTTTTATGGAACAATACCTCATTGCGTTTATCACCGGCCTGACTACCGGCGGGCTCTCGTGCCTGGCAGTGCAGGGCGGGCTGCTGGCCTCCTCGCTGGCAAGCCAGTTGGAGCGCGACCTGTTGAATGCCCCGCCCGCGTCCCCTAAACCGGGCAAACGTCCCACCCGCCCGGCGCGCCCCAACGCCGCCCAGCCCATCCTGCTTTTCCTGGCCGCCAAGCTGGTCGCCTACACCCTGCTCGGTTTGCTTTTGGGCTGGCTTGGCTCTTTCCTGACCTTTGACCCGGTTCTCCGCGCCGCATTGATGGTTCTGATTGCCATTTTCATGGTAGGAAACGGCCTGCGGATGCTCAACGTCCACCCGGTTTTTCGGAATTTCGTCATCGAGCCGCCCAAATTTATCACCCGCGCCATCCGCCGCGCTGCCAAAGGAACCGATGCGGCAACCCCGCTCTTTCTCGGCGCGTTGACGGTATTCATCCCATGTGGCGTGACGCAGGCCATGATGGCCGCTGCGCTGGGCCTGGGTAACCCACTCAACGCTGCCTTGCTGATGTTTGCGTTTACGCTTGGCACCAGCCCGGTCTTTTTCGGCGTGGCGTACTTCGCCACCCAAATTGGGGCTGCGCTTGAAAAACACTTCATGCGTTTTGTGGCGATTGTTGTCCTGCTCCTGGGGTTTGTCACGTTCGATAACGCCCTCAACCTGCTTGGCGCGCCATCGGTATCTGGTCTGTTTACCACGCAACCGGCCGCTGCCCCGCCCGAAGTAGAAGCATCCCACAATCTCACCCTGCGGGCTGAAAACGACGGCTACAATCCAGCCCGATTGGCCGCCCAGGCAAATACACCGGTGACGTTGAACATCGTCACCGAGAACACCACCTCCTGCGCCCGCGATTTCGTCATTCCGGCCATAAAATATTACGTTCTATTGCCCGTTACTGGGACAGAGACAGTTCAAATCCCACCCCAGCCCGCCGGAACAAAGATGCGTTTTACTTGCTCGATGGGCATGTATACAGGCTTGATTGAGTTCAAATGATATGCAAAAGAAAACCTATATCATCACCAACATGGAATGTCCCAACTGCGCCATGATTCTTGAATCCATCGAAGACCAACTGCCCGGCATCCGCGCAATCAGCGCCAGTTATAAAAAAGGGCAGTTAATGGTCGAGTTCGATGAGCAAGTGGTCAGCGAGATTGAGATAGTAGACGCGATTCAAAAAAAGGGCTATGCGGTCAGGTGTTAAGCGTCAAGAGGCTGTCTAAAAAGTGTGGCGAAATATTTCGCCACACATCTAGCGGTAGATAAAAACGGCGACCGGCAAATCTTCTACTTTGATGGGCTTTTTGGACAGCCCATTTTTAATTCCACATAAATTATCTAAATTCGTTACGCCAAACCCCATGCTTGGGGATACAATATTGGTACCCACCGGAGGCAAACAAATGCAGCCTGTCCAGGATGCCAACCAACATCTGATGTTGCTTTACCGCCTCGCCCAGGATTTCAACGCCGCCCTTGACCCCGATGCGGTCCTCGAGCGCACGATGGATGATGTCATTACCATCACCGAGGCCGAGCGGGGTTTTGTTTTATTAGCCAACCGGCAGCCTGGCGGAAAGCATGTCCGCCTGGCGGCGCATGGCGCTGAGCGGGGCGTTCTGAATGCGCAGGAATATACGCTCTCGCGCGCGATTGTCAACCGGGTGATTGAGAGCGGGGAATCGCTTTCCTCCGGCGATTCTGCCCATTTCGACGCGGACGCAGTCCCTGTCATTCAGAATCTAAACTGGTTGTGCGTACCGATGAACTCGAAAAGCAGCGTTCTCGGCGCAATTTATGTCAGCCGCGCCCATCGCGGGGCATTTTCCCGAACCGACCTGGAATTGCTCTCGGTGGTTGCCGCCAGTGCGGCTTCGGCGCTGGATAATGTTCACCTGTTCCGCGAAACCGAATCCCGCCTGAAAACTCTCGACCTGCTGCATCACATCAGCCAGGAAATCACCTCCACGCTTGACCTGGAGCGGGTGCTGTATACGACTACGCTGGCCGTGAAAGAATTGCTCGGCGGCTCGACCGCATCCATCCTGACTGTGGATGGCGATGCGCTGACCTTCCAGGTGGCAACCGGCCAATCCTCAGCGCAAATCAAACCGTTCCGCGTGCCGTTGGGGCAAGGAATTGCCGGTTGGGTGGTGGAACACAAACAGCCGGTGATGGTGGATGACGTGCAGAACGACCCGCGCTTTTTCGGCACGCTTGACAAAAAGACCGGTTTCGTCACCCGAAATCTGATAGCCGTCCCGCTGATAGTTAATGACCGGGCAATAGGGGTCATCGAGGTTTTCAACAAATCGGGCGGGTTCAGCCTGGCCGACCAGGAGTTACTCGCCACTTTTGCCTCCAGCGCGGCCTTTGCCATCGAAAATGCCCGCCTGTACCAGGTAGCGGTCGAAAAAGGCCGTCTGGAACGTGAGCTGCAGGTAGCGCGGCAGGTGCAAGTCAGCCTGCTGCCTCAGGGAGTGCCAGACCTGCCAGGCTGGGACCTGGCCGCAGCCTGGCTCCCCGCCCGCGAGGTGGCCGGGGATTACTACGATTTCATTCCTCTCCACTCCGTTTCGGGAACTTTCCCCCTCGAAATGCCCCCTAACCAGGCTCAGAAATTCGGCCTGGTGATTGCGGATGTGGCCGATAAGGGTACCCCGGCTGCGCTCTTTATGGTCAACACCCGCGCCACCCTGCGCGCCAGCATGTTCGAGGCCGCTTCGCCGATGCACGGACTGACGCATGTCAATCAACTGGTTTGCGGCGATGCGCACGATGGCATGTTCGTGACTCTGTTCTATGCCCAGATTAACAACCTGGATGGAGTCGTGACCTATGTCAATGCCGGGCATAATCCGCCTCTCCTGGCGCGCGGTGGGGGCGGGGAACTGGAACTGCTCACTCGTACCGGCATGTCGCTGGGCGTTGACCCCTCCGCCCGGTTCGTTCAGCGCGTGGTCACGCTCGAAGCAGGAGACTGCATTCTGCTCTATACCGATGGCGTGCCGGATGCCCTGAACGAGGCCGGGCAGGAATTTGGAGATGCCCGCCTGCGCGAACTGGTCAGCATCCACCGGGAAAAATCGGCGGCGGGACTGGTGAATGCCATTGAAACCGCCCTCAAAGCGCATATTGGGGAGACTGCGCCGTTCGATGACATTACGCTCATGGCGCTCAAACGATTATAAATTCTTCTGATAGACTTTGACACCGCTTGGGATTACAATCATATGCATGTCAAAGATAGCGCATCTAAAATTTAATGATTCCGCGCCGGATGTTGAACTGCTGACGGTAGAAGGACAGCCCATCCGGCTCTCTGCGTTATGGGCCGGCAAGGTGCTGGTGCTGGCGTTCACCCGTCATTTTGGCTGCCCGCAATGCAAAGAGATGGTAGATACCCTCATCCATTACAAACCGGAGATGGCCGCCAAAGGACTTTCGCTGGCCATCGTGACGCAGGGAACGCCCGAAGCCGCCAAAGCCTTCTGCGCTGAGCGCGCGCCGGGCGCGACCTGCCTTTCGGACCCGCAGCGAGTTGCTTACCGCGCTTATGGCTTGGCGCGGGCTTCGCTCTGGCAGTCCCTTCTCTCGCTGCGAGTAATGCGCTCGAACCGGCGCCTGGCGCGCGAGAAAGGTTGGAAACCCGAATTGCCGCCCCCCGGTCAGGATGCAATGCAAATGTCGGGAACATTCATCATCGGCCCGGATGGCAAAATCCGCCTGCCGTATTATTACGATGACATTGCCGACCACCCGCCAGTGGAATTGCTTCTGCGGGGCGTAATGGGCATGAATTGGGCCGCGCCGCTCGATTCGCCGATTGTTGGAGGGACGGAGTAAGCATGGGATTGGCTTTCTATCTTGCTTTTAAAGAAATCTGGCGCAACAAAGGCCGCTTTTTCCTCGTCAGCCTGGTGATTGCGCTGATTACACTGCTGGTTCTGTTCATCGCCGCGCTTGGCGAAGGACTGGGAACGAACAACCGCGAGTACATCTCAAAACTGGATGGTCAACTGGTAGTTTTCCTGGAAAAATCTGATTACATCATCAGCGCCAGCCGACTGCGGCAGGCTACCCTGCGGACGGTTCGCCGCGTGGAGGGCGTGGATGACGCCGGACCGGTTTCAACTTCCAATACCGCCATCCTGTTGCCGCCAGGAAGTGAAAACGAAGTGCTGAAAGTCTCCCTGCTTGGCGTGGAAACCGGTCGCCCCGGTTTTCCACAGTTGACTGCCGGACGCGCTTTCCTTTCGGCCACCGCCCGCGAGGTGATTGTGGACCAGCGTGTGCTGGACCGAACCGACATCCAGATTGGCGATACCATCACCATCCGCTCCACGCAGGGGGTGGAAGATGAGTTTTTCGACCTGAAAGTCATCGGCACGACCAGCGGGCAGGCCTTTTTCTTCCAGCCGACGATTTTCGTCTCGCCCTCGGTTTGGGAAAAGGTGCGGCCCAAGTCTGACGCGGAACTGGGCAACACCGTTCCGGCCATCAACATCATTGTCGTTCGGGTACAAGACCCGGCGCGGGTCGCACAGGTCAAAGACAACCTGTTAAAAAGCATCAACAAAATCGAAGTGGCCGATATTCAGACCACCATTAACAACATCCCTGGCTACACTGCCCAGCAAGGCACGGTGCAAACTCAGGGCGGCTTCACGCTGCTCATAGGCATTCTCGTAATTGGCGGCTTTTTCCAGATTCAGATTTTGCAAAAAGTCCCGCAAATTGGGGTGCTGAAGGCCATTGGCGCATCGAACCCGGTAGTGGGCGCGGCAGCGGTCATCCAGATTTCGCTGGTAACAGCTTTTGGCGTGGCGATTGGTGGAGTGCTGACCTGGCTGTTTTCGCTCGGCTTCCCCCCCACCGTACCGTTGTTCTTCAACGGGACAGCGTCCGCGCTGGCGCTGGTCGCCCTGCTCCTGATTGGCCCCCTGGGCGGTCTGGTTTCGGTCATTTACGCGGTACGTATTGAACCGCTCAAAGCCTTGCGATTATCGTAATGCGGAATTTATTCGACAAATGATGAATGAAATTTACTCCACATAGGAAATAAAAATGAGCGTATTGGTCAACATGCCTGTCCGCAGCGTCACGGCAGGTCAAATCAACGAAAACAATGCTGTTGCTCTGGAAGTCCGCAACGTCGTCAAAACCTTTGCCACCGACACTGGCCCGATTAACGCCGTGGATGACGTTTCGTTTACCGTGCGACAGGGCGAGTTTGTCGCGCTGGTTGGGCCGAGTGGCTCCGGCAAGACAACCATGCTCTCCATCCTGGCCGCTTTGCTCACGCCTACCAGCGGACAGGTCTTGATTGATGGTCAGGATTTGGCGAAAATGAACGAAGTTCAGCGCGTGCGTTTGCGGCGCGAGAAAATCGGCTTCACCTTTCAATCCAACAACCTGATTCCGTTCCTGAATGCGGTGGAGAACGTTGAGTTGATGCTGCGTCTGAACAACCGGCTCGACAAAGCCGGACGGATGCGCTCCGCCGAACTGCTGGCCCGCCTGGGGCTGGGAGAACGTTTGCGCAACCTCCCCAGCCAGATGTCGGGCGGGCAGCAGCAACGCGTGGCGATTGCCCGGGCCCTGATTCACGCCCCAACGGTGGTACTGGCCGACGAACCGACCGCCAGCCTCGACACTGAACGCGCCTTTCAGGTCGTTCAGACCTTTGCTGCCCTCATACATGAGAACAACCGCGCCGGCATTATGGTCACGCACGACCTGCGCATGTGCCAATATGTTGACCGCGTGTTGCAAATGCGGGATGGCAAACTGGTGCGAGTCTATGAAACACGCGAGGAAATTTTGGCCCTGGCAAGGGGTGGGGATCATTAGAGAGAGGAAGAATGATGAACACTCCCCGGCGGGTTTCCGCGCGGGGAGTGTTTTGTTTTCACGGTATAATCCTCCCGCAATCATCCCAACTATAAATCCAAAATTTGGAAATCACAAAATGACCCACACCTTCCAATCCATCATCATTAAACTACAAGAATTCTGGGCCTCGCACGGGTGTCTCATCTGGCAGCCCTACTACACCCAGGTCGGCGCAGGGACGATGAACCCGGCCACCTTCCTGCGCGTACTTGGCCCCGAACCCTGGAACGTCGCCTACGTTGAACCCTCCGTCCGACCCGACGATGGTCGTTATGGCGAAAACCCCAACCGCCTGCAAATGCACTATCAATATCAGGTGATTCTCAAGCCCGACCCCGCGTCTCAACCAGGCTCGCTGGGGCCGCAGGAACTCTACCTCGATTCGCTCAAAGCCATCGGCATTGACCCGCGTCAGCACGACATCCGCTTTGTGGAAGACAACTGGGAACAGCCTGCCATCTCGGCCTGGGGGTTGGGGTGGGAAGTCTGGCTGGATGGCCAGGAAATCACCCAGTTTACCTACTTCCAGCAGGTTGGAGGCGTGGCTCTCGACCCGGTCGCCGTCGAACTGACCTACGGCCTCGACCGCATCCTGATTGCGCTCAACAATGCCAGCGGCATTTGGAATGAACCCTGGAACGAACAAATTTCTTATGGCGAAATTCGCCGCCGTGAGGAGTTTGAACATTCCAAATACTATTACGAAATCGCCGACGTAGACCGCGCCCGTCAGATGTACGAACTCTACCTGGCCGAATGCGAAGCCTGCCTTGCGGCTGGCCTTGTCTTGCCTGCGCACGACTACGTTCTGAAGTCCTCGCACACCTTCAACATCTTAGACGCGCGTGGCGCGGTCAGCCTCACCGAGCGCCAGGCCAGTTTTGGCAAAATGCGCGAGCTGGCCCGCCGCGTGGCACTGGCGTATTTAGAGCAGCGCAAGGAACTGGGGTATCCACTCCTTAAAAGTGCAGAAATTAGAACAAAAAATGCAGAAGTGGAAATCGAAAATTCAGCCTTCATCACTCAGCCTTCATCATTCGTTCTGGAAATCGGCGTTGAAGAACTCCCCGCGGCAGATGTAGACGCGGCTTTATCCCAACTGCGAGAAAAAGTCCCCTCCTGGCTGAATGAACTGCGGCTGGAACACGGCCCTGTGACGGTTCATGCCACCCCGCGCCGGTTGGCCGTTTTCATAGCAAATCTCGCCCCCTCTCAACCTGACCGCGAAGAACTGGTCAAAGGCCCGCCCGCCGACCGGGCTTTCGACCCTGCCGGAAACCCGACCCCTGCCGCCCAGGGCTTTGCCAGAAAGAATGGCGTAGACGTGGCCGATTTGCAAATCCGCGAGATGGACGGCGGCAAATACGTCACGGCGGTCGTCCAATCCAAAGGCCGCGCCACTCCCAAAGTGTTGGCTGGAGCCCTTCCAGGGTTGATAGCAGATATCTCCTTCGTCAAAACCATGCGCTGGAATGAAAGCGGAGTGGCATTCTCTCGCCCAATTCGCTGGCTGGTTGCGCTGTTTGGTTCAGCAGTGATTCCATTCTCTTATGCGGGCGTGCAATCTGGCAAAATCTCGCGCGGCCTGCGCCCTTACGACTCGCCGGAAATCACCATCACATCCGCCGATTCTTATTTCGACGCCATCCGCCAGGCGGGCATCATCCTCGACATCGAAGAGCGCAAGGCATCTATCATAGAGCAGGTCAAAGCCGCGGCAAAATCGGTCGACGGCGAGGCCATCCTCGAGCCCGGATTGCTGGCTGAAGTCGCCAATCTCATCGAAAAGCCGACCGCCGTGCTGGGCGGGTTCAACCCCCAATTTCTCCAACTGCCCCGCGATGTCTTGATTGGGACCATGAAAAAGCATCAGCGCTACTTTCCGGTACAGAAAGGGTCAGGTGTTCCAGTGTCAGGTGTCAAGTCAAACCTGACACCTGACACCCAAAAACATGACACCACACTATTGCCTTACTTCATCGCCATCCGCAACGGCAACTCGGAACACCTGGATGTCGTCCGCCAGGGCAACGAACACGTCCTCGGCGCGCGCTTTGCCGATGCCAATTTCTTCGTGCGCGAGGATATCAAAATTCCGCTGGAACATTACCGCGATGGCCTCAAGAAACTGGTTTTCCAGACCAGGCTTGGCTCAATGTATGATAAGTCGGAACGGATGTTAAAACTGGCCGACAAAATTTCCGAAATGCTCGGTCTGGATGACGTTGCGCGTTCCAGCGTTCAACGAGCAACCTTCCTGGCCAAAGCCGACCTGACCACCCAAATGGTGACGGAAATGACCTCGCTGCAAGGCATCATCGGGCGCGAGTATGCCCTTCGCGCAGGCGAAAGCGCCGAAGTGGCAGAGGCCATTGGGGAACAATATCTGCCCGTACCGCAAAGCAAGATTGGAGTGGTGGTTGCTCTGGCCGACAGAATTGACTCGCTGGTTGGCCTGTTCGCCGCCGGGCTGGCCCCCACCGGGGCCAAAGACCCCTTTGGGTTGCGCCGCGCTGCCATCGGAACCGTCCAACCACTCATTGAACATCATCTCGATTTCGACTTGCGCCAGGCTGTGGATATGTCTGCCGCGCTCCAACCGATTCCCGTTCCGGCGGAGGTCAAGGCTCAGGTGATAGAGTTCCTGGCCGGCCGCACGCGCGTCCTGCTGACCGAAACGGGCCTCCGCTATGATGTGGTCGAGGCAGTTTTGGCAGCCCAATTCTACAATCCGGCGGCATCCGCCACAGCCGCGCAAGCGTTAATGGAATGGGTCAAACGCCCAAACTGGTCGCTCCTTTTGGATGGGTATGCCCGCTGCGTCCGAATTATTCGTTCCGCAAAGGAGGAGATGCCGGCAACAGTGGACGCCAGCAAACTGGTTGAGCCAGCCGAACGCGGATTGCATGCCGCGCTATCCTCCGTGGTTCATCGTCCGTCATCGGTCGACGAATTTCTGACCACCGTGGAAGCCCTGCTCGCCGCCATCACCGAATTTTTCGACAAGGTGCTGGTGATGGATAAAGACGAGGTGATTCGCAGAAACCGCCTGGCCCTGGTCAGACAGGTCGCTGACCTGCCTGCCGGGATTGTGGATTTGAGCAAGCTGGAAGGGTTTTAACAAAAAATGGAAACCATTGACCTGCGTTCTGATACCGTTACCCAACCCACGCCAGAAATGCGCGCTGCGATGGCCGCTGCCGCAGTGGGCGATGACGTATTTGATGACGACCCAACGGTCCATCGGCTGCAGGAAATGGCCGCCGAAAAGGTTGGCAAAGAGGCCGGGCTGTTCGTCCCGTCTGGCACGATGGGCAATCTGATTGCCCTGCTCGTCCACTGCGGGCGCGGCGACGAGGCCATTTTGGGCGCGCGAGCGCATACGGTTCTCTACGAAGGCGGCGGCATTTCATCCCTGGGTGGCATTCACTCGCGGCAGGTGATGGAGCGGTCAGACGGCTCGCTGGCTTTGGAAGACCTCGAAGCTCTGATTCGCCCGGAGGATGTTCACCAGCCTCCGACACGCCTGATTTCCATCGAAAATACCCACAATCGCTGCGGCGGGACATTCCAGACCCCGGAATATCTCCGCTCATTGGCGGAGTTTGCCCACGCGCGCGGATTGGTCGTCCACATGGACGGAGCGCGCCTGTTCAACGCGGCGGTTGCCCAGGGCGTAGACGCGCGAAAGTTGACCAGTGCGGTCGATTCGGTTACGTTCTGCCTGTCGAAAGGGTTGTGCGCGCCGGTTGGGTCGGTCTTGTGCGGGTCGAAGCCATTCATCAAGCGGGCGCGGCACATCCGCAAACACCTGGGCGGCGGCATGCGCCAGGCGGGAATCATTGCCGCGGCAGGGATAGTCGCGCTGGAGAACATGGTAGAGCGATTGTCCGAAGACCATGCCCGGGCACGGAACCTGGCCACAGGGTTGCGTGAAATCGCTTGCATTCAATTGGATGGAATCCCGCCAACGAACATGGTCTTTTTCAATCTGACCGATTCGGTCACGTTAACGGCGGAACAAATTGAAGCGCGGATGCAAGAGCGTGGCATCCTTGTCCATGCAACGGGTAAACGCCGCTTCAGGCTGGTGACGCATTATTGGATTGATGATACAGCTGTCGAGAAGACTATCGACGCATTCAAAGCAGTGCTGTCTTAATCATCGCTGGTAAGATGGGCCGTGAGCGATGTATTCGCTCACGGCCCATTTTTCGTTGTGTTTTGCGCTGTTTCCCAATGTTCGATTGCTGGCTCCACCTGGTTTCGGCCTCGCTGTTTGGCAATATACAGTCGCCGGTCTGCCAGTTGGATAAGCGTGTCGCTGTCTGCGGCTTCTGTTGGAAAAACCGCAACTCCCTGGCTGATGGTGGGAAAGGGTAAGGTTTTTTCGTTTTTTGGGTGAAGCGACAGGCGCCGCACCGTCTCTTGCAAGCGCAATGCAACTTTCGTAGCCTGCGCCCCATTTGTATTCGGTAACACAATGGTAAATTCCTCGCCGCCCCAGCGACCAACCGCATCGGTCGATTTGATATTTTGCTTGATAGCCTGTGCCAGATTAACCAGTACTTCATCCCCAATCTTATGACCAAACGTGTCATTGTATTGTTTGAAATAATCAACATCGAGCATAATGATGCTCATCTGCTTGCCAGTTAGGCGGGCTTTTTTTAATTCCTGTTCCAGCATCTGGACGATGTGGCCGTGATTGTAGGCACCCGTCAGGCTATCTAACCGCGCCTGCGCTTCTACCTGGCTATGATGATTGGCATTGTCAATCGCCAGGGCGGTGTGCTGGGCCAGGTTTTCCAGCAATTCCAGGTCGGTACTGTCGAAGGCATTGGGCATGTAGGAAGCAACAGCCAGTACGCCCCGAGACTGGCCCAGTTGAATGGGAACGCCCATCCAGCTGGCACTGTTGCGATTATTGCCAGTCAGAACCACTTGCACCCCATCCAGATTAACATCTTTTTGCAAATCAGCGATAAAAAGCGAACGCTGATTGCGAATGACCCAGCCAGAGAGCGTGCCTTCCATATCTTTTTCTTGCGGAGGGAAGTATTCGCCTCCGTCGTATGTCAAATGCAGATATAGTTTTTCCTGATTAACTTGAATTGCCAAAAAACAGGTATCTACTTTTTTGATGGCGCGGCTAATGGCTTCTACCAGGATTTTCAAAACTTCTTCTTGTTCGATGGTCGAATTAATGCGACGCGCAAAGTCATTAACGGTTTTCAATCCTTCAATGTGCTGCAAGTTGACCTTCAACAAACCACGGATAAATTCTACGATTGAAACGGTCAAAACTGCGACGGATAAGATACCAGGCAAAATGTTGTAAAGATTTTCCTGGTATCTGCTCAACAAGATGAGACCCAAAAGAACCAGAATAACATATGAATACGCGGCCTGACGGCCCCATAAAATACTGGTCAGAAGAATTGCCAGCAGAATGCTGGCCGCTGGAAAGATAAGAAGGCTGGCAGGGACAACAATAACCGCGAAAACGGATAGCCCGGCATGGATGAGAATCATACTAATCCGCGTTGCGGTTGTATATTCAAAAGAGGGGCGATATCGAATTAAAACGAATAAGATAAAACTGCCATAGGTCAGCCCCAGGCAGGCGATGAATAAAACCCGGTTTTGTTGTTCGCCTTTAGAAATTCCTACAAGCGCAAATCCGCCCAATAACAGGCTCAAAACAAGCACGCCCAACAAGGAAGGTCGAATGATGCTTTGAATTTCCTGTTCTGTCAGGTCTTTGGGGGAAGAAAGTCGCCGGAGCATGATTAGCTGATTAAGTCTTCTAACGTTCCGTCTTCAGCCATTTTTGCAAATTCTTCTACAATGTCTGGGTCGAACAAGATATCTGCCTTCTCGCGCAGGTAATTCACTGCCTCGATAACCGGCATAGGCTTGCGATAGGGTCGCTCGGAGATGAGGGCATCGAAGGCATCTACGACGGCAAAGATACGCGCCATGAAAGGAATATCATGCCCTTTCAGCCCAATCGGATAGCCGGTGCCATCCCAACGCTCCTGATGATAGCGGATGACCGGCAGAGCGTCTTTGAGGAAAGGGATGCCCTCAATAATTCGCGCGCCGATGTCGGGATGCAGGCGCATAATTTCCCACTCAGCAGGGGTGAGCGGGCCAGGCTTGAGCAGGATGGTATCACTGATGCCAATTTTGCCAATGTCGTGCAGGATAGCGCCGCGTTCCATTACCTTCGCCTGTTCAGGCGTGAACCCCAGTCGCTTTGCCAACTCGGTCGATAGGCGTGATACGCGTATGCTATGGCCTTCTGTCTCCCTATCGCGGGCATCGAGCGCCGATGAGAGCGCGCCCAGGGTTTGGTCGTAGGTAATTTCCAATTCACGGTATGCTGCCTCGATTTGTTCGGCTTGTTTACGGGTTTCAACCAGCAGAATGCCGCGTTCGAGAGCGATAGCGGCCTGATTTGCCAGGGAACGCATCGTATCTAAAAATCTGCTATTGGAGGTCTGGTTTTCATCCACTTCCACCCAGAGCGCGCCATACTGACGGCGTGGAGTTTGCAAAGGGAGACAGATTCTTTCTGTATTATTTTTTGCGGATGTGATAATGGTCTGACCGTGCTCCAGAGCATCACCAATCAGAGACATTGGATGTTGCGAGCCAGGATGCAAGCCACTGGCGTCAATTTGCACCCGCACATCTACCTCTCTCTCAGGAGAAAGCAGCACAATCCCAGCAACCGTACCTTTGCTCAGTTGGAACGCCGTCTCGGCGATGGCGCTGGCGGCATCTGAAAGATGTTCAGAGAGCAGGACTTTGGTGCTTAACTGATAGAGTTGCGTGGCGGTTGCCAACATCGAGCGCAACTCCTGATATAGCCAGGTTGTTTCAATTGCAGCCGCAGATTGAGTCGCCAGCAGGCTTATCAATCCTTCATCATTTTCTGAGAACAGACTATTGCCCTGTTTGCCAAACGCCAGAATAGCCCCAATGGAAGACTGTCGCAGGCGGATGGGAACGGCCAGCAGGCTGCGCAACTCATTGCTGCCAGTGGGAGTATTGCTGAACTTTTTGCGTACATCTCTTATCCTGACCGCCGATGTACTATTAAGCACAGATTGGATGAGCGTATTCCCGCCTGGGTCGGTCCCCAGTATTGCCAGCAGAGTGGGAGCATAGCCGACATGTGCGGTGCGGGTAAAACCGCCGTCCTGGTCAACCAGGGCAACAAAGGTAAAATGCGCATCCAGGGTCTTTTGCGCCACCTGAGCAATTTGCTTGATGACCCCTTCAACATCCAGCGTTGTAGAAAGGGTAATACCAGCATTAATCAAACTGGTCAGGTGCTGGTCATGTTCGCTGCGAATCCAGGATGTGATGAGCTGGATAGCAACTGTTTCGAGCGTACGCATATCGCTATCATCGAAATAATTGACTTCCGTGTGGTCAACGATGATAACCCCCCGCAGGCGATTGTTGTGTAAGAGCGGTACAACCAGTTCGGAGCGCGCATCATTGTTCTCCAGGTGAAGATAATCCGGGTCCAGGCGCGTGTCAGATGCAATTTGCGTCCTTCGCAACCGGGCGGCGCGCCCGATGATGCCAACCGTAATGGGTTGCCGGTAGCCAGGCGGAATTTCGACAGCGTTCGGTCCACTGGCTGCTAACACGACCATTTCTTCGCGCGCTTCGTCATAAAGCATCACGGCTGTCAGGCAGCCCCCCAGCGTATTGTGGATGGCGTTGGCGGTTAACTGCGCAGCCACAGGCGCATCGAGAACAACTTCCAGGCTGCGGTTCAAATCGTGAAGCAGGCTTAATTGCGTAACCCGCCGTTTTTCTGCCGCAAGTTGGCGGGCCAGCAGACTTTCATAATCCCGGCGCGTCTCTATAATTTCGCTGATGTAACCCTGGGACGTTTCAAACGGCTCCAGGAGACTGTGGGCAAAACGCCTCCAAAATCCTGCTGGCCTGGCCTGAAGGGGCTGGGGCATATTTTTCGAACCAGCCAATCCTGAAAACGCGCCATTCATAGATAAATTCACCCACGCGACCATTAAAATGCTCATTAAAGCGATGAAATTGAAAGAAATCAACATCATCAGACGAATTGGCTGCGAAACATCAGGCGTAATGTTTAAGATGGTTTCGATGTAGCGAATTATCCAAACCATCAGCGCCAGCAATGCAATTTGCGATAGGGCCGCCAGGCGAAAAAATCGCCTGCCGATATCTACCGCCCGGCGCATAATCACCCGTTTCCAGGGGATAAATTCATTAAGCGCCAAACCCATGCCAATGCTCAGCGCAACACCCAGGTGGGGCAGTGCCAGCGATGGAATAAAAGGTAAGGTCCAGGCCAGCCAGGGCAAGGCCAGAAAACGGCCAGCTTTGCCCTGGTAGAAAGCCGGAAAAACGCCCATAGCCAGGCTCACCAGGGCGCTTAATATAAAAAGTATCCCCAAAATGATGGGGAGGCCGGGTAGAAAATCATATACTGGCGCAACCAGCAGGAGCGTGGGCTGCCATAGCAGACCAATCCCAACCGCCAGATTGACCCATTGCATCACCACCACCAGCCAGTCGCGCTTCAGACCGAACCAGTTGCATAACGTCAAAGCCAGACTGAGGGTAACCAGCGTACCGCCTTCGATGAACAGGTCAAACTGGAAATACCCCCAGGCAATCAGCGCCAGCATGATTGCCGCGACCAAATTGAACATCGATTTTGTGGCAGGAGGAGAGGCCAATAATATTGACGATAAGAGCAAGAGGCTGTGTAAAAAAAATGCCGCGCCGAGCAGATTGGTCATCAGGTCCGGCATAGCGGCAAAAAAACCTTCTTTTTCATAAGGCGCAAGCAACAGGAATTGAGCGGCAAATGCTAACAAAAACAGGCTGCTTGTCACCAGGGAATAATTTTTTCTTAATTTCATCGCTGTAAAGGATAGCATAGGTATACACTGCTGGCAAGAAATTGAAATGAGGACGTATTCGATGGCGCATACCATAGAACCTGTAGATTATGTCATTTCTCATGCGATGGGTTATAATTTTTGAGCAACCTCTCCGTAAGCCCTCCCATAAACCACGCGAATGGATACACAATGATGAACAACCAGCCTTTTATGACGCTCGAACAAATGGACGCTGCCGCGAAAGCAATTCGCAATTATACAAAGTACCACCCCAAAATTGCTCTCATTCTCGGTTCCGGATTGGGCGGGTTAGCCGATTCGATAAAAGATGCAGACATTATCCCATACCCAGACTTGCCGCACTGGCCGACCTCCACCGTATGGGGACACGCCGGCCGCCTGGTCATTGGCGAGTTGGAAAACCAGGGCGTGTTGGTGATGCAAGGCAGAGCCCATTTTTATGAAGGATACTCCATGTCTCAGGTCACATTCCCGGTACGCGTTCTGCAACGCCTGGGGATTGAGATATTGATTGTGACCAACGCCGCTGGAGCTATCAATCCGGATTACACCCCTGGCGATTTGATGCTGATTACCGATAACCTGAATCTGATTGGCATGATGGGCTTCAATCCCCTGGTCGGCCCAAATCTTGACGAATTAGGCGCGCGTTTTCCAGATATGAGCCAGACGTATGACCGGGGTTTGTTAGAGCTGGCCCGTCAGTCTGCGCGTGGCAAAAATATTCGGCTCCATGAAGGCGTTTATGCCGGGCTAAGCGGCCCCTCATTCGAAAGCCCTGCCGATTTGCGCTTCCTGCGCGCGGTTGGCGCCGACGCGGTTGGAATGTCCACTGTGCCTGAGGTCATTGTCGCGCGGCATGGCGGTATGCGCGTGTTGGGTATTTCGGGCATCAGCAACAAAGCCAACCTGGATGGTAATACCCCCACCTCTCATGAAGAAGTGCTCGAAGCCGGCAAAATGATGGTTCCCAAACTGGAAGCCATCATTCGCGGCGTTTTACAAAGCCTGTCGGCGATAAATCAAAACCAATAACCTGGTCGCAATGTGAATGCCCTGCTACAATTCTTTACCGAATATGAGACAGTCATCTACCTGATTTTGGGGATGGGGGCATTTTTTTCGTTGCGCATCTTGCTCACGGCCTGGTCCGAATGGCGATTGGCGGTTTTCGGGTTGGAGAAGGAATTAATTTTCCAGCGAGTGCGAATTTCTGGCTCCTTCCTCATTCTCTTCCTCTTGATTGGGCTTTCCCAGTTTTGCCTGGTAACATTCGTTGTTCCGTACCTGCCTGCCTCCGCATTTCTTGCAACGCCCACCCTGAACCTGACCCAAACGGTGAACACCCTTTCACAGGCTGGGACGCCCTCTGCAAATACAATCGCCCCCCCCATGCCCGCGCCCGGCAGCGTTGGCTGCACTCCCAACCAGTTGATGTTTACCTCGCCCCAGGCCGGGGACGAGGTGAGCGGTAAAATAACGCTGCGCGCTACCATCAACTTCCCCGACCTGGGCTTTTTTAAGTACGAATATGCCACGGTGGGCAGCGAGGAGTGGATGACCATTGCCGCAGGAAATGAAATAAAAATTGATGGAGAACTCAACCCCTGGGATACGACCAGCCTGACTCCTGGAGACTACCAGCTGCGACTGGTAGCCACCAATAACCTGGGAGAAGCCCTCCCGCCTTGCATTATCCCTGTCCGCGTGCTTGCATCTCCATAAAAGACTATGGCCGAATTTGAAATTCGTAACACTGTATCGACCGACCTGCCCCGTCTTGCAGCCTTAGACCACTCCATCGAAACGGATTACGTCTGGCAATTGGACTTGCACCGTGAACCAGGCCAGGTAGATGCCCTTTTGCGCGAGGTGCGCTTGCCTCGCACCATCCGGCTCGAACATCCACGCCCAGCCAAAGAATTGCCCGACACCTGGCACCTCCGACCGATGTTCAGCGCCATGAATGGCATGGAGGCAGTGGCATATATTCGGTTCACCGAAGAATTCGTACCGCACGCGGTTTGGATTACCGACATTGTGGTAGGGCGTCCTTTAAGGCGGCAAGGATTGGCGCGCAAATTAATTGCCGCGGTAGAAACCTGGGGCATCCAACGCGGATTGCAACGCGTCATCATCGAAACACAATCTAAAAATGCGCCTGCAATTCGCATGGTCCACAAACTCGGATTTGAATTCTGCGGGTATAATGACCAATACTATTTCACCAGAGATGTAGCGCTCTTCTTCGCGCGTTCGCTTTAGAACTTCATTATCTGGAAGGTCGAGATGCTTAGCGGTTGGCTGGATGGTTTTCTGGCAGGGGTAAAAACACTGAACCAGATTCTCACAGCGGGGATTGCTATCACCGCTTTTTCTTTGCTTATCTACGCATTAACCTTCAATCTGCGCGACCGGGTAGCTCGCTCGTTTGCCATCATCCTGCTTTCCGTGGTGGTGGTTTTTACTGCGGAAGCCATCCAGAGCGCGGTTGAAGTCACTGAGCTGGTGGAAGTGTTTCTGCGCATGGAATGGCTGGGAATTGTCTTTCTGCCAGCGGCTTATATTCATTTATCAGATGCCCTTCTGGTCACGGCTGGCCGACCCTCGCGTGGCCGACGGCGGCTTGCCGTGCGCGCGTTGTATCTGGTTTCGACCACCTTCCTGGTGCTATTGATGATGGGCGAATTGGTTGGCCCCATTGTCGTCACTGGTCGTACCGCTCCCTACCTGAGCCGCACCATTTGGACAGAGATTTTCACCTTCTATTACCTGCTTGCCATGCTAGTGGCCGGGTTTAATTTCATCCGCGCATATCAGCGCATGCTGACCCGCTCTGGCCGCCGCCGCATGTTCTATTTAATGGCTGGCGCAACCGCGCCTGCGCTCGGCTCTTACCCTTATATGTTATTTGGCTATAACCTGGCAGAGCAGTACCCACTCGCCTTTTGGGGCATTTCTACGCTGATTAACATGGCAGTCGGCATCTTAATTGTCGTCATGGCCTATGCGGTGGCATTTTTTGGTGTTTCCTGGCCTGACCGGGTTGTAAAAAGCCGCCTGTTCAAGTGGATAATGCGTGGCCCAGCCACTGCATCGCTGACCCTGGCCGTTCTGACTCTGGTGCGGCGCGGCGGCGAACTCTTCGGCTTCATTTACAACGCCTTCGTCCCCGTAGCGGTTGTTGCAACAGTCCTCCTGATGGAACACCTCATCACCATTCTTTCCCCACTTTGGGAGCGAGCCTTGTTTTTTGGCGGCGACAAGGCCGAACTAAGTTTCCTGCAAAACATCGAAGAGCGGCTGTTAACGCAGGGTGACCTGCGCCAGTTCCTGGAAGCCATCCTGGCCGCCGTGCGTGACCACATGCAGTCGCCATCTGCCATTATTGCAGCCCTTGACGGCATGGAATTATCCCTGCTGATTACGGCCGGGCGGCCTTTCATGGAGCGAGGCAACCTGTCTCAGGCAATGGAAGTGGTCAAAGAAACTACCGGACGAAACGAATTCCTGTGGAACGATTACTGGATTTTACCCTTGCGCGCCCGCCGCACGCGTGATATGGATTTAGACCAGAACCCGCCAGTGATAGGCCTACTGGGCGTAGCGCGCGCCCCCGGTCAAAAAGTTCTCGAAACCGACCAGCGCCAGGCACTCTGGCTGCTGGCTGACCGGGCAGCACTGGCCCTTGAAGACCGGCAGTTGCAACAACGCATCTTCCGCTCCCTCGAAGAAATGGAGCCGCAGGTCGAAATGATTCAGCGCATTCGCGCTATGGGACGCTTTGACGCGGCCACCGCCCTGAACGAAGATTTCCCTGCCTCGCCCGATGTAGCCGAATGGGTGCGCGAAGCCCTCAACCACTATTGGGGCGGCCCCAAACTGA
Organism: Anaerolineales bacterium; assembly: GCA_034434535.1. Lineage (GTDB taxonomy): Bacteria > Chloroflexota > Anaerolineae > Anaerolineales > Villigracilaceae > UBA5195. Next base: position 192,780 of record DAOTZC010000003.1, read on the forward strand.
CCGAATCCCCGTTGATGAACCTGCGCATTGTACAGGAAACCGCCCGCGAGGAATACGACGGCAACATGCCCAATGCCTTGCGCGCCATCCTCAAAAAAGCCGTTGAACAAGTGCGCCCTGAAGGCGAGCGCCGCTTTACCACCGAGTGGATTTTATACAACATCCTTGACCTGAAATTTATCGAAGGCCGAAAAGTACGCGAGGTCGCCAGCCGCCTCGCCATGTCGGAAGCCGATTTGTATCGCAAACAACGCGTTGCCGTCGAAGTCGTGGCCAAAGCCATCCTTGAAATGGAATCCCAAATAAACTCCACAGAAGGAGGTTAAAAATTAATGGTATTTGCAACCAAAACCCGTATTGAGTTGCCCGAGGAAACCCGCGACGAGGGGTGGTGGGAATCTGTTCTCTCTGATGAAGAACGCTTTTCATCGGTTCAGCGGCTCCGGGGGGAGCAGGTCCTGGAAAACATCCATCACTCCCAATCGGCCACTCAGCCCAAGAGTCAATCGGCAGCCGAAACAGAATCCGCCCGCCCGGAAGTTGATTGGGATTACGCAGAAACCGTCTACAAACAAGACCAGGTCGTTCGACTATCTGTATCTGGCTATAACCGGGGCGGCTTGCTGGTGGAAGGCGCCAAACTTTCGGGCTTCGTTCCATACTCACACCTGGTCGATATGACCTGCCAGACCGATGTGGAACGCGAAAACTTCCTGGCCGCTTATGTTGGAAAAGAACTGAGCCTGAAAGTCATCGAATGCGTCCCCGATGAAGGCCGGGTTGTGTTTTCAGAACGCGCTGCCCGCGCTGGGGCTGGCCGCCGCGCCCAGTTGTTCTCCCACCTCCGACCGGGAGCAGTTATCAGCGGTGAAGTCACCAACATCACTGATTTTGGCGTGTTCATTGACCTGGGCGGCGTGGAAGGTCTTATCCACATCTCTGAACTCTCGTGGGGACGGGTGATTCACCCCGCGCACATTGTCCAATTGGGGCAACGCCTTGAAGTACAGGTGCTAGACATCCTGCCAGAACGTTGCCGGATAGCCCTCAGCCTGAAGCGGCTTCAGCCAAACCCCTGGGAAACCGTCCATCTCCGTTACGCCGTCAATGACATCGTCCCGGCCACCGTCACCACCGTCGTTTCTTACGGAATCTTTGCCCGATTAGAAGAAGGATTGGAGGGCCTGGTTCACATCTCTGAGATGAGCCTCGGCACGCTCTCGGTGCGGGAAGCCTTTAAAGATGGACAAAAACTCAATGTCCGCATCCTGCATATCGACCCTTCTCACCAACGACTGGGCCTGAGCCTGAAGCTGGACGGAAATTAACCGAATGCCACGCGAACATACTTCCTTCGCCCAGGCTCAGGACAAGCACCAAGCCGAACAGCCCCCCCCTGCCGATTGGTTCGACTGGCTGGAACGCGCGCAATCTCATTTTGGCCGTTTCACTTTCGACGCAGCAGGGGTCATTTTGCTCGCATTTTCCTTAATGACCCTGCTGGCATTAATTGATTTAACCGGCGGCTTGCTGCTGACTGCCTGGGCAAACCTTTTATGGAAGTGGCTGGGCTGGGGCAGCGCCTTTGTGGTCGTTGCATCGGGCCTGGCTGGTTTATCTCTCCTGCGCAAACGGGTCGAAGGCGATGTTCGCATTCACTGGGGACGGGTCATGGCGCTTGAAATAGCCGCCTTCAGCGCCTTATCCCTGTTCGCCATCCTGGGTGGCGTTTCTATTGAACGCGCCGCGCAGGGGGAAGATGGCGGCTATATTGGCTGGGCGCTGGCGGAATTTGTCGGCATCCTGCTGACCAATCTCTTTGGCAATACCTTCTTGCGCACACCGCTGGTTCTTCTCATTCTTTTTATTTCCCTGTTGTTGGGCTTCAACCTGCTGCCCCATCTCGAAAAGCGTTTATGGCAGATAGCCGGAGAGACTCCACCCGACGACATCCACCCCATTTCTTCTGATGAAGTGATTCACCCGGTCGTAGAACCGCAACCAGCCGCGCCGCCGCCTGTTTCGTCACCCAAAAAACCGGTTTCCCTCCCGCCCCAATTCCGCAAAAACTTCAAAGTCCCCGAAAAACAGGACGAAAAACCCGCTGCGCCCCTGCCCCGCGGCGAGCGCCTGCCGCCCCTTAATCTGCTCTTTGCCGAGCAGTCTGCCCGCCCCGATGAGCGTCACATCAACCAGACTGCCGGACTGATTGAGAAAACGCTCTCTGAGTTTGGCATCCCCGCCAAAGTCACCGGATTCCGAATCGGCCCGACGGTGACGCAATTCGCCGTTCAGCCGGGGTTTATCAAAAAACCTGGCGCAACCGATGAAGAAGAAGCGCAATTGATGAAAGTCCGCGTGGCGCAAATTGCCGCCCTGCAAAAAGACCTGGCCCTGGCGCTTTCCGCCGAGCGATTGCGCATCGAAGCCCCTGTGCCAGGGCGCGCCTATGTTGGCATTGAAGTTCCCAACCAACGTTCCAGCATCGTCCGCCTGCGGCCCATCCTGGAGAGCGAAGCCTTCCACAAAATGAGCGCCCCGCTGGCAATGGCGCTGGGGCGCGATGTTTCCGGTCAGCCGCTGGTGGCCGACCTTGCCCGAATGCCGCACATGCTGGTTGCCGGGCAAACCGGTTCGGGCAAATCGGTGGCCATTGCCGCCATTGCCACCTGCCTGGCAATGAACAACGCCCCCGAAGACCTGCGCCTGGTGATGATTGACGCCAAAATGGTCGAGTTGATTCGTTTCAACGGCCTGCCGCACCTGCTGGGCAAGGTGGAGACCGACGTACAGCGCATCCTGGGCGTTTTGCGCTGGCTGGTCGTCGAAATGGAACACCGCTACCGCCTGCTGGAAGGCCTCCATGCCCGCGATATTGCCGCTTACAACCGCAAAGCCAAAAGCCCCATCCCCCGCATTGTGGTCATCATTGACGAACTGGCCGACCTGATGATGTCGGCCCCCGACCAGACCGAACACAACCTGGTGCGCCTGGCGCAGATGGCGCGCGCCACCGGCATTCACCTGGTGGTTGCCACCCAGCGCCCCAGTACCGATGTGGTGACTGGTCTGATTAAGGCCAACTTCCCGGCGCGGCTGGCATTTGCAGTGGCGTCCGGCATAGACAGCCGGGTTATCCTCGACACTCCTGGCGCCGAATCCCTGCTGGGGCGCGGCGACCTGTTGTTCTTAAACCCGGAAGTGGGCAATCCTATCCGGGCGCAAGGCGCGATGGTCACCGACCAGGAAATTGAGCGGGTGATTGCCTTCTGGCAAAAGATGTCGCCCGCAGCCGCCGATACGCCTCCCTGGGAAACCCTGCTGACCGAACCCGAAGAGGGCGAAGATTCACTGGTAGAACAGGCCATTCAGATTGTGCGTTCCACCCAGCGCGCCAGCGCTTCGCTGTTACAGCGCCGCCTGAAAATCGGCTACCCGCGCGCCGCGCGCCTGCTCGACCAGTTGGAAGAGATGGGCGTGGTTGGCCCCTCGCAGGGCGGCGGACGCGAGCGCGAAGTGCTGCTCGATAGGGAAGAAGACGGTTCTCCTGACGACGAAGAAGAGTAATCTGTAGTCCGTTTGTAATCTCGCGCTTAACCAGCGGGGTTAGAATTGAGAGAAAGGACATCTTATTTCGCATGGAAAAAACTGTTCAAACGACCAAACCCAAAACCTTGACTGATGTCATGCGCAGTCTGTTCAAAGGCATCCTCGACCCTATTGGCGGCTTTCTGAACCGATTGGGAATCACCCCGAACATGATGACCATGCTGGGGCTGCTCGGCAACGTGGCCGGGGCCTGGTTTCTGGCCCAGGGGAACATGCTCCTGGGCGGGGTATTTGTTCTGATTTGCACGCCCTTCGATGCGCTGGATGGCACGATGGCGCGCCTGCGCGGCGAGGCCAGCGATTTTGGCGCCTTTGTTGATTCGGTCACCGACCGCTATTCCGAATTGTTTATTCTGGGCGGCCTGCTTTACCATTTTCTGCAAGTCAACGACCACCTTTCGGTAATGGCGGTATATCTTGCCGCCGCCGGGTCGGTGCTGGTGTCTTATGTAAAAGCCCGCGCCGATTCTCTGAAGTTCGACGCAAATACCGGCATTTTGACGCGCATGGAACGCTACCTGGTCATTGCCCCGCTCCTGGTGCTGAACCAGCCGGTGATTGCAGTCTGGATTGTGGCTGCGCTGGCAAATGTCACTGCCCTTCAGCGCATTTGGAAAGTGCGCACGCAGGCGCATCGCAGCCGATAAGGAGAATCTGGAATGAGTTTTCAGTTTGACGGCATTCATCTCTTTTTATTTGGCTTTGAATTTACCCTGTATTACTATGGCGTCATTATCATGACCGGCGCGCTGGCGGGCGGCTGGCTGGCCGCCCGCGAAGCCGCCCGGCGCGGCCATAATCCCGAAGTCGTCTGGGACCTGCTCATCTGGCTGGTGATTGGCGGCATCATTGGCGCGCGGCTGTGGCACGTCTTCACTCCCTCGCGTTCACTGGTGGCGCAGGGCGTGGATACGATATACTACCTGACACATCCCTTCGACCTGATTAACTTGCGCAAAGGCGGACTGGGCATCCCTGGCGCGGTCATCGGTGGGGCCATTGCGCTTTACCTGTTCACCCGCAAGCGCAAGTTGAGTTTTGTCGAGTGGGCCGACATCGCCGCTCCATCTCTGGCGCTGGGGCAGGCCATTGGCCGCTGGGGAAATTATTTCAACCAGGAACTCTATGGCGCGCCCACCAACCTGCCCTGGAAACTCTTCATTGACCCTCAGCATCGCCTGCCCGGATTTTTGGATGTCGAGTATTACCATCCACTCTTCCTGTATGAATCGCTTTGGAACCTGGGAAATCTGTTCTTTCTGCTCTGGCTGGGGCGGCGTTTTGCGAACAGGCTGAAAACCGGCGATATTTTCCTGGCCTATCTGGTCGTTTACCCGCTGGGGCGCTTCCTGTTGGAGTTTCTCCGCCTTGACTCGTCTCAAGTTGCCGGAGTCAATGCCAATCAGACGTTTATGCTCATCGTCTTGCTCTGCGCGGCAGCGGCGCTTTTATGGCGGCATCGAAACGTAACACGTAACGCGTAAACGCGTATTGCAATCGTTTCCTGCCCCCAATGACCAACATCGAATTACAGGTATCTAAGAACAAATATGATTGAATGCGAAGACCTGACCAAACATTTCGATACTTTCAAAGCGGTGGAAGGGGTGACGCTTAAGGTCCACCCCGGCCAGGTGCTGGCTTTATTAGGACAAAACGGCGCAGGCAAAACCACCACCGTCCGCATGTTGACTTCGGTGCTGACTCCGACTCGCGGCTGGGCCAGAGTGGCCGGTTTCGACGTTGCGCGGCACCCCAGCGAGGTGCGCGCTTCGGTGGGCGTATTGACCGAAATGCACGGACTGTATGGGCGCATGACCGCTCACGAGTACCTCGATTTCTTTGGACAGGTCTATGACCTCGACCCGGCCCGCCGCAAGCAGCGCGCCGACCAGCTGCTGGACTATTTTGGCCTGACTTATGCCGCGCATCGCCGTTCTGGGGAATATTCCAAAGGGATGCGACAGAAATTGGCCCTGGCGCGCGCTCTCATCCATGAGCCGCCCGTGTTGCTGCTCGATGAGCCAACTTCCGCCATGGACCCGGAAAGCGCCCAACTGGTGCGCCATGAAATCGCCCGCTTGCGCTCCTCGCAGCGCAGCATCATCATCTGCACTCACAACCTGGCCGAGGCCGAAATGCTCGCTGACCAGATTGCGATTATCTACCAGGGCCGCATTCTCATTCAGGGAACGCTGGACGAATTACGCCGCAGGCTGCTTGGCCCGGCGGAATATCAGGTCAAATTTTCAGGCGGCTGGCGGCCCGATGAATTCCGGTGGCCGGATGGAGTGCGTCTGCTCCACGCCAGAGAAGGGGAAATCCGCTTTCAGGTGGAAAGTCCTGAAGTGTCGAACCCGCTCATCCTCCGGCAGTTAATCGAAAGGAATTTACAGGTGGTTTCAATGCAGGAAACGCCGCGAACGCTGGAAATGCTCTATCTCAAAGCGATGGCGCAGGTAACGGAGGGGGCGCAATGAAACGGTTCGACCTGGCCTGGATGGTGGCAAAACGCGAACTGGTTGACCAGATGCGCGACTGGCGCATTTTGCTGCCGATGATTATCCTGACCCTGTTCTTCCCGTACCTGATGAACGTAGCAGCCCGCTATACCATCAATTACGTCAATCAGTTTGGCGCTGACCTGATTGCCGAACGCCTGTTGCCATTCCTGATTCTCGTGGTTGGCTTCTTTCCGGTCACAGTTTCGCTGGTGGTGGCGTTAGAAGCCTTTGTGGGCGAAAAAGAACGCGGCACCATCGAGCCGCTGCTTTCCAGCCCGCTCGAAGATTGGCATCTCTACATTGGCAAACTTCTGGCCGGAACGATTGTGCCGCTCACGGTCAGTTACATTGGGATTTCAATTTACATGTTCGGCCTGTGGTGGCAGGGCATTAAGTGGCCGGCCTGGAATTTCATCATTCAGACCCTGGCGTTGACCGCTGTTCAGACGGTTTTAATGGTGAGCGCGGCGATTGTCATTTCCACCCAATCCACCTCGGTACGCGCCGCCAACCTGCTGGCCTCCTTCATCGTCATTCCGGTTGCATTACTCATTCAGGGCGAAAGCGCGCTCATGTTCTGGGGAACGAACGACGTCTTGTGGGTAGCCGTGATTGGCGTTTCGATTATGAGCGCGCTCCTGATTCGGCTTGGATTGGTGCATTTCAAACGCGAAAATCTGCTGGGACGGGAAATTGACATGCTTAACCTGGCCTGGGTGGGGGAGACTTTTCGGCGGGCTTTTACTGGCTCCAACGAACCCGCCGCGCTCACCCGGTATCTGCGTTCCGTCTGGAAACGTTCGCGTGGCGAGCAGGCTGAACTGCTCTCCCTATCTTCGGCCCTGTGGCTCGACCTGAGCGGCCTCCTGCGCTGGTATCGCATAGAAGTCTGGGCGACTCTTCGCAGGATGCGCGCTGCCACCCTGCTGACGCTTGGCATGGGGGTTTTAGCAGCCATACTGGCCTACGGGTATGTGGATGCCAACCTGCCATCTACCACCGCCTTGCCAGAGGAAACGGTCAAAGATGCCATGCGTACCATCCGTGCCGTGCTAATGGAAGATGACATGGGTGGAATTTCCTCCGGAACGCTATTCTGGCACAACGTCCGCGCCGAGTTACTGATGATGGCGGCAGGCATTTTCTCTTTTGGCGTTTTGGGCTTGCTCTTGTTTTTGGGGAATTTCTCGCTGGTAGGCGGAGTGCTCGCCGTCACCAAACTGGTTGGCCTTTCTCCGTTAATGGTTTTCATGGCAGGCATCTTGCCGCATGGAATCATCGAATTGCCTTCGGTGATTCTGGCGGCGGCATCCATCCTCTACCTGGGCGTGCGGCTTGTCACGCCGCTGGAGGATAAATCGATTAGCGAAACGATGATTGTGACCATGGCCGATGTCTTGAAAGTCTTCCTGGCGGTGTGCGTCCCGCTCTTGCTGCTGGCGGGGTACATTGAAGCCAACCTGACCCCGCGCATCTTACTGGCCGTGTTGGGGCGCTCCATCGAGTTAACTCCCTGATAATATTATTGCAACGGTTGAAACATGGCAGAACTGATTATCCTCGGCGCATCCAATGCCGTCTCCACGCCGGAATCGGAAAACACTCACCTTGCGGTTTGCGCCGGGGAACGGGTGATTCTGGTCGATTGCGGCCCCAACCCGCTCACGCGGCTGGAACGCGCCGGGTTAGATTTCAACGCGGTTTCAGACCTCATCCTGACCCATTTTCACCCAGACCATGCCGGTGGTCTGCCCTTGTTCCTGATGGACATGTGGCTTCTGGGGCGCAAATCGCCGCTCGTGATTCATGGGTTATCTTATACCCTCGACCGCGCCGAGCAGATGATGGGGTTGTTCGGCTGGGAGGAGTGGCCCAACTTTTTTCCGGTTGAATTTCGCCACGTTCCCGAACAGGAAATGAACCTTTTGCTCGAAACGCCCGAACTGCGGATTTTTTCCTCCCCGGTCGAACATCTCTTGCCCAACATTGGCTTGCGGTTCGAGTTTAAGCCAGAGAACCAATCGGCAGCCTATTCCTGTGATACTCAACCCTGCCCGGCGGTTATCCGCCTGGCGCGGGGGGTAGATACGCTCCTGCACGAAGCGAGCGGGCCGTTTCAGGGGCATACCTCCGCCGCGCAGGCCGGGGAGGTGGCCGCCGAAGCCGGGGCGAAGACGCTGTATCTGGTTCATCACCCCACCGGCAGGTTTTTACAGGGCAACCCGGCAGGCGAGGCCCGCAAGACCTTTCCTGGCCCGGTTATTTTGGCGCAGGATATGATGCGGATAATGTTTTGAAATACCTTCCGTTGTGACAAACAGGCTTTCTGAACACGCTTTCCCACCGCGATTTCCTCAAACTGCTTTCTTCCGCCGGAACCGGGGTTGTTCTTTGCCCAATATGCCAGAGAGAATCCCAATGTCAAGCGCGTCTATCTCTTCGAGATGCGCGGCGCCGGCTTTCAGTATCACGACGGCATGAAGCCGGAAGTCGCCGACCTGCTCGTTCCGCCGCTTGACCTGGCGCTGGTGCGCGAGCCGGAAAATCCCTACGACGAGCTGGCGATTGCGGTGTACACCCAGCAGGGGCATCATCTGGGCTATGTGCCGCGCGGTGAGAACGAAATCCCCTCGGCCATTGCCGACCAGGACGTGTTCATCGGCGCGGAGTTGCTCCGCTTCGACCGCCGCCTGGTCAAACTCGCGCCCTGGGATTGCCTGCACATCCGCGTCTTTCAGGCGGTCAAGGTGTAGCGCGAGTCTTTGCTTGTATCGCTGGCAGGGATGTCCCTATGCTTACCCTCAACTGCTCTCAATGCGGCGCGCCCATCGAACTGCGCGGCAGCGCGCTGACGGTCAAGTGTCCCTACTGTGGAACGAGCCAGGCCCTGCCGCCCGACCTGGCCCGGCAGGTCAAAAGCGGTTCGTGGGTGCTTTGTCCGCTTTGCGGTGAAAACGACCGCCTGGTGCGCGTCAGCGCCCTGGTGACGCAGGGGGGCGTCGGCCAGAACCGCGACTTGATTTCTCGCTTGATGCTGAAAGAACCGCAATACTACGACCTGACTCCTCCCAGGCCGGAACGCGTGGACATTCCGCCGCTTTCCCGAACGGCAGATTCGGCCCTGGCCAGCGTTCTCTTTTTCGCGCTGAGCGTGTTGTTCGGCTGGCTGTTTGTTCGCTCCGAGGATGTCCTGGTCAGTTACGGATGCGGCACGCTGTCCTGTCTCGTGAGCATGGTCTCCTTCGTTGCCCTGCTGAACCTGCCCGTTGCCCTGCGCGAAGAAGCGGCGCGCTGGCAGGCGCGCAAGCGGAAAAAACAGGCAGAGAAGGCGTATCGTCGTCAGTTTGAGCGTTATCAGCGCGAATTCGTCTCCATGCGCCAGGCCAACGAGCGGATGAAACGCCAATACGAAGAACGTCTGAAAATTTGGGAGAAACTGTATTACTGTTTCCGCGATGACTGCGTCTGTCTGCCCGCCGAGGGCCTTTCTGCGCCGCTCGAAAAGATGGCGGAGTTCATCGAAGCGCAACGCGCCTCCCGCAAAGAATGACCTGAACCGAAGCGGGTAGTGGTGTATCCTTTCAACTTCAAAAGGAGGCTCCTATGTCCAACCTTCCCAGAGGCTACCGTGCCTTCCGCAAAAAGCATCCCGAAGTCTATGCCGCCTACGAAGCCCTTGGCAAGACGGCTGCCGAAAGCGGCCCGCTGGATGAGAAAACGCGCGAACTCATCAAACTCGGCATGGCGGCGGCGCCCGGCTCCGAAAGCGCCGTACAGTCGCACGTCCACCGCGCGTTGGAGGCCGGCGCTCCTCCCGCCGAAATCGAACACGCCCTGACGCTCGGCATCAACACGCTCGGCTTCCCGACGATGATGGCCGCCCTTTCCTGGGCGTGGAAGGCCATCGAAGACCACAAGGAATAAGAGTCGGACGGCTCTTGCTGCTCACCTGTCTGTCAACTGGCTGCCGCCGTCTAGCCCAGCAACCTGCGGCGCGTCGCCATCGCTTCAGTCACCTCGCCGCAGGTTATGGCCCAGCACAGCGCTGGCTCTGAAAGCGCTGACCTGGGCCATTTCTTTGCGGCATTTTATCAGGTGGGTCATTCCAGTATGCATTGACCAATTTCTTTTCTTTATGAGAGGTTGGAAATCCGCGAACCAATAGAGCGGCAGAGAACCAAAACGCGTAAAGGCTTCTGACGATTCTTGCCCGACCGCTTAGCAGGACGCCCCAAACAGATGCTTGACAGGCCTGCGCATCCTGCTATAATTGGTATATACCACTAATGACAGGTCTAGGCATGGACGCGCTCAGCAAAAACGCTTCAATTCCGCTTTACCTGCAAGTGAAAAACACCCTCGAGGCCGAAATCAGGGATGGAAAGTATGGCGTGGATGAGCGGCTGCCCTCTGAGCGTGAATTGTGCGAAACGTTCGGCATCAGCCGCATGACAGCCCGCCAGGCCTTAAAAGAGTTGGAACGCGATGGCCTGGTGTTTTCGCGGGTGGGCAAAGGCACCTTCGTCAGCGAACCCAAAATTGACCAGCAATTGAGCAACCTGACCGGCTTCAGCCAGGACATCAGCAATCGCGGCGCGCGCCCTTCGAGCATTGTGCTTTCGGCGCAGGTGGTGCCAGCCAATGCCCATCTGGCATCTATTCTCAAATTGCTGCAGGGCGCCGAAGTGGTTGAACTGTCGCGCCTGCGGCTTTCCAATGAACTTCCGCTCTGCATCGAAGTAGCCCACATTCCCCACTATCTTTGCCCCAACATCCTCAACAACGATTTCAGCCGCGAATCGCTCTACCGGGTGTTCACCCGCGATTACGGCCACCGCCTGGCGCGCGCTGAGCAGACTATGGAAGCCGGGCTGGCCGATGCGCGCGAGTTGGAACTGCTGCGCATGACTGCCCCGGCCTCGGTGCTGCGCATTGAGCGGCTCACCTACAATCAGAACGACACCCTGCTCGAATACGTCGTTTCGGCCTATCGCGGCGACCGCTATAAATTCCATTTAACGCTGCAATAACCTGAAAAAAATGTCTCCAATCGTCCAAACCGGCCTCGAACAGTGGGTGAACAACCCTGACCCCGCACTGAAGAAACTGCGCCTGGGGCTGGTTTCGCACCCCGCCGCCATTTTGCCAGACCTGACCGGCGCGGTGGACGCGCTCCGCAAAGCCGGATACCAGCTGACCGCCCTGTTTGGCCCCGAACACGGCTTTGGCGGCGCAGCCGCCGACGGCGCGCATGTGGGAGATACCACCGACCGGCGCACCGGCCTGCCCGTCTTCAGCCTGTATGGAACGGCCAAAAAACCCACCAAAGCGGCCCTGGCGCTGGTGGACGCGCTGGTTTTTGACATGCAGGATGTGGGCGTGCGCTTTTACACCTACTTAAGCACGCTGTTTTATGTGCTAAAGGCCGCCGGGCAAGCCCAAAAACCCGTTTACCTGCTCGACCGGCCCAACCCCATTACCGGAAACATCCTCGAAGGCGGCGGCATTGAGCCAGGGTTCGAGTCTTTCGTGGGAGTGGTGAATCTCCCCATCCGGCACGGCCTGACGCTTGGGGAGCTGGCAAACTTCCTGAATGCGGAACATGCGCTCGGAGCAGAAGTGCGCATCGTTGCAATGAAAAACTGGCGGCGCGGAATGTGGTTCGACCAAACCGGCCTGCCCTGGGCGCCCACCTCCCCCGCCATGCCGCATCTTTCAACCGCCATCCTGTATCCGGGCATGTGTCTGCTGGAAGGAAGCAATCTCTCGCTGGGGCGCGGCACCAGCCTGCCCTTTGAAGTCTGCGGCGCGCCCTGGCTCGATGGCTATGCCCTGGCGGAAGAGATGAATGCGCTCAACCTGCCAGGGGTACGCTTCCGCCCCATCACGTTCGTTCCCTCAGCCTCCAACCATGCCGGGCAGGAATGCCAGGGCGTTCAGGCGCATGTCACCGACCGGGAAGCCTTCCGCCCGGTGACGATGGGCCTGCATTTGCTGAATGTGACGCGAAAGTTGTCGGGGAAGGCCTGGGCGTGGAAGCCGCACTTCGAGCGGCTGGCAGGCTCCGGCTGGGTTCGGTCTGCCCTAGAACGCGCCCCGGCTCTTTCGGAAACGGAAACCGGCGTGGGCGAGATTGTAGCCCGCTGGGCCGAATCCATCTCCGGGTTTGTCCATCAAAGAGAAAAATATTTGTTGTATTGAGTGGGAGGCCCCTGTGAGCCAAGAAAAGCCGCTGGCTGAACGCATTCTGAAAAATTATGCCTTGCAGACGATTGCCAAGAAAGTGCTGATTGTTTGGGTGGTGGTGACGCTTTCGTTCCTGATTGTGCGCGGCCTGCCCGGCAACCCGGTGGATATTATGGTGCTGAACCTGATGGACAGCCAGGGGATTTCGGAAGACGAGGCCCGCACCCGCGCCGCCAGCCTGCTGCGCCTGGACCTGGACGCGCCCCTGCACGAGCAGTATTTCGACTTCCTGGGCAACCTGCTGCGCGGCGACCTGGGCGATTCGTATGTGCTGGCGCGCGGCAAACCGGTGGCGGAAATTGTTTTTCAGCGCCTGCCCTGGACGTTGTTCAGCGTTGGCACTTCGCTGCTCATCAGTTTTACGCTGGGCATGTTTTTGGGAATGCTGGCTGCCTACCGGCGCAATTCACTGCTCGACCAAACTCTGACCAACCTGAGCGCCATGGTGGGCGCGGTGCCAAATACGCTTTGGGCCATCATCCTGGTATTGCTGCTGGGCGTGGTTTGGAAGATAGTGCCGCTCAATATGATGCGCGGTTCGGTTTCGCCGGGCGTTCAACCAGGGTTTACGCTTGCGTTCATTGGAGACGTACTGAAGCACTGGTTGGTGCCAGGCATGGTCTATGTGCTGACCACCCTGGGCGGCTGGATGCTGGCGATGCGCTCCAGCACAGTCAGCGTGCTGGGCGATGATTATGTGACGGTGGCGCGGGCGCGCGGCCTGCCCGATTTTCGCATCATCACGGCCTATGTGGGCCGCAATGCCAGCCTGCCGCTGGTGACAGCCCTGGCAATTTCCATCGGTTTTCTGCTGGGCGGCTCGACCGTGATTGAGTTCATTTTCGTCTATCAGGGCGTGGGGCTGTTGATGAGCCAGGCCATTGCCAAACGTGATTACCCGGTGATGCAGGGCATTTTGCTGGTGACGACCATCACCGTCATTATTTCAACCGCCATTGCCGACCTGCTCTATGGTTGGCTCGACCCGCGCATCCGCATTCGCGGGGAACAGGAGTAGGCCCATGACCATCCTGACCCATTCACTCGCTGGTTTTTGGCGCGAGACAGTCAAAACCCTTAAGTTGATTGCGCGCAACAAAATAGGATTTTTGGGATTTCTGCTGCTGGTTTCTCTGGTGTTGATGTCTTATGTTGGGCCGCTCATAGTACCGCCGGAGACGCGCGCCGATACAACCCAAATTTATAAAACCCCCTCGCGTGAACACCCGCTGGGAACCGATTTTCAGGGACGCGAAAACTGGGTGATGCTGGTGCATGGCGGCGCGGAGGTCATTTCGGTGGCCTTCCTGGCCGGGCTGCTGACGACCATCATTGCGGTTGTGGTGGGGGCGTTTAGCGCCTTTTTGGGCGGGCGCGCCGATGAGTTGATTATGACCGTCACCGATGTCTGGCTGGCGCTGCCGCGCGGCATTTTACTGGTGGTGACGGCCTTCTTTATCTCGCTGGAGGATGTTTGGGCGCTGGCGCTGTTTTTAGCGGTGTTTGGCTGGCCTTCGCTGGCGCGGCAGGTGCGTTCGCAGTTCCTTTCGCTCAAAAAACGGGAGTATGTAGAAGCCGCCCAATTGCTCAACCTCGGCACGCCGCACATCATTTTCCGCGAGATGCTGCCCAACATGATGAGCTACATCCTGATTGCCCTGGTGGAATCGATGACCGGCGCTATTTACTCGCAGACGTATCTCGTTTTTCTGGGGCTGGTGCCGTTTGGCAACAACTGGGGCGTTTTATTCAGCCTGGCGTATGCCAAAAACGCCATCTACAACCCCAATGCAATGTGGAGCCTGCTGGTGCCGATGGGCGGCATTGTGCTGCTGCAACTCTCGCTGATTATGTTCTCACGTTCGCTCGAAGAGATTTTCAACCCCCGCCTGCGCACCGGAGTGTAACCATGAGCGCCGATACCCTTTCCATTCGCAACCTGACCATTGAATACCAGGCCAAACGTGGCGCGGTGCAGGCCGTGCGCAATCTCAACCTGGATGTGCGCCGCAGCGAAGCCCTGGCGCTGATTGGCGAAAGCGGCTCCGGCAAGACCACCATCGGCCTGGGCATCGTCCGCTTGCTGGTTTCGACGGCCAAAATCACCTCCGGCGAAATGATTTTCCGCCGTTTCGATAAAACCGGCCAGGTCATCAAAGAATTCGACGTACTGAAACTCTCGCCCGGCGAAATGCGCGCCTTCCGCTGGAAAGATTGCGCCATGGTCTTTCAGGCCGCGCTCAACGCCTTCAACCCGGTACTAAAAATCAGCGCCCAATTTGCCGATACCGCCAGGGCGCACGGCTACCTGCAAGGCGAGGCCCTGCGCAAACGCGCCTGCGAACTCTTTGACCTGGTACGCCTCGACCCGGAACGGGTTTGGAATTCGTACCCGCATGAACTTTCGGGCGGAATGCGCCAGCGTGTGCTGATTGCGCTGGGCCTGTTGCTCGACCCGCCCATGCTGATTCTCGACGAACCCACCACCGCGCTCGACATCCTGACCCAGCGCAACATCATGGATGTCTTGAAAGACTTGCGCGATAAGCTGCGTTTTTCGCTCATTTTCATCTCGCACGACCTTTCGCTGGCCGCCGAACTGGCCGACCGGGTTGCTACGGTGTATGCCGGGCGGATTGTTGAACTGGGCAACGTTTACGACACCTTCCAGAACCCCCAGCACCCCTACACCATCGGCCTGATGAGCGCCGTCCCCACCCTTACCACCCACCGCGATAACGTCAGTTCCATCCCCGGCTCGCCGCCCGACTTGATTGACCTGCCCACCGGCTGCAAATTTCACCCGCGCTGTCCGCTGGCAATTGAAAAATGCGTCTGCGAAGAGCCAACCCTGTCGCCCACCACCGGGCCTGAACATCTGGCGGCCTGCTGGCGCTGGCCAGAAGCCAAGCAAACGTTAATGCCCAACCCCAAGTAGGAGCGAACGATGAGCAAACCCCTGATTGAACTCGAGCATCTTTCGCGCCGCTTCCAGGTCAAGCGCAACGTTTTCATCACCGCCGTCAGCGATGTTTCACTGACCATCCACGAGGGCGAAATCGTCTGCCTGGTAGGAGAATCGGGCTGCGGCAAAACCACCACCGGCAAAATGATAGCCGGGCTGCTCAAACCAAGCAGCGGGCGCATTCTGTATAACGGCATGGATGTCACCAGCCTGCAAGGCAAAGCCTGGGAGCAGTATCGTCTTGGGGTGCAGATGGTGCATCAGGACCCGTATGCCTCGCTCAATCCCTCGCATACCATCTACGACATCATTTCGGCCCCGCTGCGGCATCACCGCTACGTCGAAAATGAAACCGCCGCCAGGCATCGGGTGCGCCAACTGCTCGAAATGGTGGACCTGACCCCTGTGGATGACTTTCTCGATAAATTCCCGCACCAGCTCAGCGGCGGGCAGCGTCAGCGCGTTTCGGTGGCGCGCGCCCTGACGGTCAATCCGTCCTTCATTGTGGCCGATGAAGCCGTTTCGATGGTAGATGTCTCCATCCGCATCAGCCTGCTCAACACCCTGCTCAAACTCAAAGAAAAGATGGGGCTGGCCGTGCTGTTCATCACCCACGACCTGGCGCTGGCAAAATATTTCGCCTGGGAAGGCCGGGTGGGTGTGATGTACCTGGGCAAACTGGTAGAAGTGGCCCCCGCCCGTCAACTGGTGGAAGCGCCCCAGCACCCCTACACTAAAGTCCTGCTCTCGGCCATTCCCGAAGCCGACCCGGAACGCACCCGCCACAAACAGCGCATTGAACTGCGCAGCATGGATGTGCCCAGCCTGTTGCGCCTGCCCACCGGCTGCGCCTTCCACCCACGCTGTCCGTTTTTTGAGGGCGAGATGTGCGAAAAAGTCATCCCTGAGCTGACCTACTTCACAGATGGCTCGGCGGTGGCCTGTCATCCGGTTCAAAAACAGCGCGCGGCTGAACTTCAGGCTTAAACCATGACCGAATTACGCATTTCACGCCTGGAAACCCTCGCCGAAGCCGAGTTTTGCGCCCGGATGATGGCCGCTTCGGAACCCTGGCTGACTTTGGGGCGCGGCTCTGAGGCGCTGCTGAAGGCCCTCCAGAACCCGGCGCGGGAGGCCTTCCTCGCCAAATCGGAGGCCGAAATTGCCGGGGTGGTGCTGATTAACCTGCAGGGCGCGTTTAACGGGTACATCCAATCGGTGTGCGTTGCGCCGCTATGGCGGAACCGAGGCTTCGGCGAAAGATTGATGTCTTTTGCCGAGGAGTTCATTTTTCGGCAGTCGCCAAATGTTTTCCTGTGCGTTTCATCCTTCAACACGGGTGCGCAAAAATTTTACCGGCGATTGGGTTACACCGAAATTGGCGTGCTGAAAGATTACCTGGTGAGCGGCTGCGATGAGATTTTGATGCGTAAAACGCGCGGGCCGCTGGTTGGTTACCAGCCGGAGGCCGCATGAGTCCCGATGCCGGACAGGCTTGGTTTCGGCTGGGCACCTTCCTGGTGCTGATGTCGCTTGTCAGCCTGCTGTTTATTCAGCGCGGCACGGCGGAATTCTTTGTGGCCATACTGGCCCTGATTGTGGGATTCGTGATGCTCGCGATTGTGGCGGTCATCGTCAAATTATCTAATCAGTAGCCCAAAGGAGGTGGTTGCCTTCCGCAAACAGTTTTCAGAGACTAACCAATTTCCATTCACCCTCTAATAACTCAAGGAGAAGAAATGCGTACTTACAAGCTCGTATCTCTGTTTGTGCTTCTGGCTCTGGCATTGGCCGCCTGCGGCGCGCCCGCCACCGAAGCCCCCGCCCCGGTTGAGCCAACCGCTGTTCCCACCGAGGCGCCCGCCGAGCCGACCGCTGTTCCCACCGAAGCCCCGGCTCCCACCGCCACGGCGGAACCCCAACCCCTGCCCGAAGGCGTTGCCAACATCCTGACCATCAAACTGCGCCAGGGCCTGAAATGGAGCGACGGCACCGACCTGACCGCCAAAGACCTGGTCGGCACCTACAACATTTACTGGGCCCAACAGAACGCCACCTGGTCCTATCTTAAGGACGTGGTCGCGGTGGATGACTACACCGTCGAATTCTGGATTAGCAACCCCGCCCCGCGCGCCCTGCGCCTGATTTTGCGCGCCTATCAGCCCGCCCCCTACTCGCAATACGGCAAGTGGATGGACCAGGCCGCCCAGATGCGCAAAGACGGCAAAGATGTCAAGGGCGATGAAGTCAAAGCCTTCCTCGATGACCTGTACGCCTTCAAGCCCGAAACCATCGTGGCCTACGGACCCTTCATCATTGACCCGGCCACCGTCACCGAAGCCCAGATGGAACTGGTCAAGAACGACACCGGCTACAACGCCGAAAAAATCGACATCCAGAAACTGTTGGTGTACTACGGCGAGACTTCCGTGTCGCTGCCCTATGTGCTCTCCAACGACGTGGATTACAGCACCCACGCCTACACCCCCTCCGATGTCGAATCCATCAAAGCCATCCCGAACCTGAGCATCCTCAGCGGCCCCACCGGCACCGGCCCCGGCCTGTGGTTCAACCAGGCCTATGCCCCTGTCGCCAAAAAGGAAGTGCGCCAGGCCTTCGCCTACATCATTGACCGCGCCGAAAACGCCAAAGTCGCCATGGGCGAAGCGGGCAAAGGCATCGAATACGAAGCCGGTTTCACCGATTTGCAGGTCAAAGCCTGGTTGACCGATGAAACCATTGCCAAACTCAACCCCTACCAGAAGGACTGGGCCAAGGCTGAAGAACTGCTCACCAGCGTCGGCTTCAAGAAAGACGCCAACGGCAAATGGCTGACCGACACCGGCGAACCCTTCAAAGTGGAACTCTCCGTCCCCTCCGACTTCCTCGACTGGCTGGCCTCGGCTGAAAACGCCGCCCAGCAGTTGCAGGCCTTCGGCATCGACGCGGTTGTGCGCGGCTACCCCTCCTCCGAGCGCGCCACCACCCAAAAAGAAGGCAAATACCAGATTCTGGTTGACCTGAGCATCTACTACAACCCGCCGCACCCCTTCACCTCCTTCAACTACTACCTCAGCGCTCCGCGCAACGCCCCCGGCACCGAAACCCCCGGCATGGGCTTCCCCATGGAGCAAACCGTGGAAGGCGAAACCGTCAACATCGCCGACCTGCTCAAAGAAGCCTCCTCCGGCTTTGATTTTGAAGCCCACAAGCCCGCCATTCAAAAACTGGCCTTGCTGGTCAACGAAGAACTGCCCGTTCTCGGCATGTTCGAGCGCTACGCCACCGATGTCATCAACAAAGACACCCGCATTACCGGCTGGCGCGACTTCAGCGACCCCATCTACCAGAACAACCAGGCCGACCTCTACATCGCCATTCAACTGCTCGAAGGCGAACTGAAAGTTTCGCCCACTGGCGATGGCACCTTCCACACCGTTTACCCCTACCCCCAGCCGCCGAACTACGACCTGAACTACTTCACCTCCACCAGCCTGATGCAAGGCGCGGGCAACCCGTCCTACAACGTCATGTACCCGCCTCTGTTCTACTACATGTGGGCTGACGCCTCCTACGTCCCGGCGGTTGCCGAAAGCTACACCCTGCGCTAAAACCGCACATTTTGCCTCCCCCAAATTCTCTTTCCGAGGATTTGGGGGAGGACCCGGAGGGGACATGACTGCCGTGCTCCGAAGATTTTTCACGCTTTTGCTCTTATCCCTCTTCATTCTCCCCGCAGCCTGCCTCCCGCTTAAGCAACCGGTCGCCACCCCAGGCGCGTCCGCCTCGCCCATCCCTTCGGTCACACCCTTTTGGATAACTCCCATGCCTCACACTGCTTCTTCAACCCCCACCCCCGAACCATCCATGACCCTTGAACAAAAAATCGGTCAGTTGATGATTATCGGCTTCGACGGCCCCACCGTTGACCCCGACCTGCGCCGCATGATTACCGATTACCACATCGGCGGCGTGATTTTATTTGCCCGCAATGTCGAATCGCCCCGCCAGGTGGCCGCACTGACCAACGAACTGCAAACCATCGCCCTCGAAAGCGGACACCCCGGCCTGTTCATCGCCATTGACCAGGAGGGCGGGCCCGTAGCCCGCCTGACCGAGGACAAAGGTTTCACCGAATTCCCCTCGGCCATGGCCATCACCGCCACCGGAGACCCGCAAAACGCTTACCGCATGGCCGCCGCGATGGCCGCCGAAATGCGCGCCATAGGCATCAACATTGACTTTGCCCCCGACCTCGACGTTAACAACAACCCGGCCAACCCGGTCATTGGCATCCGCTCCTTCAGTTCCGACCCGGCCAAAGTGGCCGAATACGGACTGGCCTTTTCCAAAGGCTTGCAGGACAATGGCGTGCTGGCCTTCGGCAAACACTTCCCCGGTCACGGTGATACCGGCGTCGACTCGCATATTGATTTGCCGCTCGTCCCGCACGACCGCGCCCGCCTCGACCAGATTGAACTGGTCCCCTTCCGCGCCTTTGCGCAGGCTCAGTACGCCGGGATAATGACCGCCCACATCACCTTCCCGGCCATCGACCCCACGCCCGGTCTGCCCGCCACCCTCTCGCGCCCAACCCTGACTGGTTTGTTACGCGAAGAATTGGGCTACAACGGCCTGATTGTGACCGACTCACTCGAAATGGGCGCTCTCATCGAATCTGGATACCCGCCCGAAAACGGCGCGCCGTTAGCCCTGGCCGCGGGCGCCGACCTGTTGCTCTTCAACCGTGACCACGCCATGCACCGCGAGGCCTTTGCCAATCTGATACAGGCCGTCAGAGATGGCAAAATCTCCCAGCAGCAGGTGGATGATTCGGTGCGGCGCATTTTGCAGGCCAAACAAGCCTTTGGGCTGTTGAACCCGGCCCCGGTGGAGGTTGAATCTGCCGCTTCCAGCGTTAAAACCGCCGAACACCTCGCGCTTTCCCGTGAACTCGCTCAAAAATCCATCACCCTGCTGCGCGACCCGCAAGGCCTGCTGCCGCTCCTGCCTGGCGGCCCGGCGCCGCTCCTGGTTGAAACCGCCGCGTTACGCGGCCTGACCCGCCTCGAACAGGTCAACGCCGCCATTTTGCAAGTCGAAACCCAACCGACCCAATCCCAAATGGCCGATGTGCTTCATGCCGCCGCCAACGGGCGGGTGGTGATTGTGCCGGTCAACGACCTTCACCGCAATCCCACCCAACTGGAACTGATTGAACAACTGACCCAGGCAGGCGCCCCGGTCATTGCGCTGGCCTACCGCAACCCCTTCGATGCCGCCCACCTGCCCGAAAACGTGACGGTTCTCATCACCTATGGCTTCAACCCACCGGCGCGCGCTGCCCTGGCAGATATCCTGACCGGAAAGGCCCAACCCGGCGGCCTGCTGCCGGTAACGCTGCCCTGACAGGCGCTATGACAGACTTCATCCCCGTCACCCCTGCCCATCGCGCCCGCATTCTGGAAGTCTGGCAGGCCGCCATGCCGCCAGAATATCCGCTCAACGAACGGTTTCTGGCTTACAACCTGACCCCCTGCGCTGGCGAAATCCTCGCCGGACAACTCGCCATCCAGAACGGCCAGGCGGTGGGGCTTATCCTGGCGAGCGTGGCCGAAAACAACCCGCTGGGATGGGTGAGCGCCCTGGCGGTTCATCCCGTCTGCCAGCGTCAGGGGATTGGCTCACATCTGCTGAAATGGGCCGAAGCCTGGCTCAAAGAACACGGCTGCCAGCGAGTACGGCTGGGCGGCAACCTGCGCCCCTTTTTCCCCGGCTTGCCGGTTTCCCTCAAAGAAAACCTTCCGTTTTTCGAGAAACGGGGCTTTCAATCCCCTGCCAGCCAGCCTTACGAATACGACATCGCCCGCAGCCTGACGGACTATCAGCCCCTCTACCCTCAAACGCTCTCCCTTTACAACTCGTCCGCCATCCGTTTATCCGCTTCCCCGTCCGTTGCCCCCATGCAGCCCGGTCAGGAATCTGACTTGCTAGAGTTTCTTGCCCGTGAGTACCCTGGCCGCTGGGAATTTGAAGCCCGCGAATTTGTGCGCAACGGTGGCCGGTCTGGTGACTATCTGCTGCTGTGGGTCGAATCACGGGTCGAGGGCTTCTGCCGCCTGACCCTCGCGGACTCCGAACGCCCCATCGAACGCTTCTACCCGCAACGTTTGCCTCCACCCTGGGGGCAGTTTGGCCCGCTGGGCATCTCCAAAGCCATGCGCGGGCGCGGCCTGGGCGGCATCCTGATTGACGCCGCCGCCTTACATCTGCAATCGCTTGGTGTGGCAGGCTGCGTCATTGACTGGACTACGCTGGTTGATTTCTACGGCAAATTCGGGTTTACCGTGTACAACCAATACATCAGTCTCTTCAAACCGCTTATCACTGCTCATCCATAACCGTATGAACTTCTCCCAGGCAGACCTCATCCTCTCTGGCGCCATCGGCGCAGTCACCCCGGCGGCGCAACTGGTCATCCAGCATTGCGGCAGGGTTGTTCACGCGGTTTCGATGGGTTTTCTCGACCCCGAAACCCGCTCCCATCCGGCCAACTCCGAAACGCTCTTCGACCTGGCCTCCGTGACCAAACTCTACACCACCACCGCCTTCATGCGTTTGGTGGAGCAGGGCAAAGTCACACTGGATACCCCGGTCTGCGCGGTTTTGCCCGAATTTAACGGTCTGCGACCCATCCGGCCTTACGAAAACCCGCTCGATTGGGGCAAACTCGTTAGCGTTTCGGAACAAAACAACCCCCTGGCCGAGGTGGACGCCGGAAAAACCACCTTCCGCCAACTGCTCACGCATACCTCCGGCCTGCCCGCCTGGCGTCCCTTCAAAGACCAGCCCGACCGCCAGTCTGCCCTGCGTCTGGCACTGGAGACGTTTTTCTCCTACCCGCCCGGCGAACGGGTGGTGTACAGCGATGTCGGGTTGATTTTGCTGGGTTTGGCGGTAGAAAGGCTGACGGGTAGCCCGCTCGATGAGACCATTTATCAGCGCGTCACCCGCCCTCTGGGGCTGGAATCTACCCGCTTCCGGCCCATTTCCCAATCTCATCCTGCCGAAAACATTGCCCCCACCGAATTTTGCCCCTGGCGCGGGCGGCGCATGGTGGGCGAAGTGCATGATGAAAATGCCTGGCGGCTCGGCGGAGTGGCCGGACACGCCGGGCTGTTCTCCAATGCCACCGAAGTGGCTGCCTTTGGGCAAAGTTTTCTCGAGGCCTCGCTTCTTCAGCCAGAAACCATCACCGAAATGACCCGTCCGCAAGCCGAATTTGAAGCCACGCGGCGCGGAATTGGCTTTGCCCTGTGGAGCCCCGACCCGCAGGCCAGCAGCCACCCCTTTAGCCCACAAACTTTTGGCCACACCGGTTTTACCGGCACCTGCCTGTGGGTTGACCCTCAAAGAAACCTGGTGGTCGCCCTGCTGACCAACGACGTTTACGGCGGGCGGCAGGGGCGCGGCATCGCCGATTTGCGCGTGCAAATTCACCAGGCCATTGTCGAAAGCGTGGATAGCGTATGATTGTCATTGGCCTGATGTCTGGCACTTCGGCAGATGGAATAGACGCCGCCGCCGTCCGTTTGAACGGCGCGCCGCCGCGCCTCGAATGGGAACTGCTCCGGCACATTCACCGCCCACACCCGCCGCAACTGCGCGCCGCTATTTTTGCCGCTTTCCGGCCCAAAAGCGCCACCGTTGACCACCTGTGCCGCCTGAACTTTGACCTGGGCGAAGCCTTTGCCGCCGCCGCGCTGCAAGTGATTGCCGCCGCCGGGCTATCCCCGGCCAATGTGGATTTAATCGGCAGTCATGGACAAACCGTCTGGCACATCCCCCCCGGCGGAAGCGAGACCCCCTCCACCTTGCAACTCGGCGAAGCGGCGGTTATCGCCGAACGCACCGGCCTGCCGGTGGTCAGCAACTTTCGCGCCCGCGATATGGCCGCCGGAGGCCAGGGCGCGCCCCTCGTTCCGTTGGTAGACTGGTTGCTGCTCTCCGACCCGGTCAAAATTCGCGCCGTCCAAAACATCGGCGGAATTGCGAATGTAACTTATCTTCCCCCCTCTCCCGCTGGGAGAGACGCCAGGCGCGAGGGTGTTTTTGCCTTCGACACCGGCCCCGGCAACATGCTGATAGATGACGCCGCCCGCCGCGCCACCGACGGCGCATGGGAATATGACCGGGATGGCGAAATCGCCGCACGCGGCCAAATCAACGCCGCCCTGCTGCAAAAGCTGCTCGCCGACCCCTATTTTTCGGCCCCGCCGCCCAAAAGCACCGGGCGCGAACGCTTTGGCGCGCAGTTCGGCGCGCGAATTTGGGAGGAAGCCGTATCGGCGGGTCTTTCCGCGCCAGATATCCTTGCCACGCTCACGGCGTTCACTGCCGAAAGCATTGCCCATGCCTACCACAAATTTTTGCCGGTTTTTCCAGACGAAATCATCCTCTCTGGCGGCGGGGCCTGCAACGCCACCCTCAAACGAATGCTGACCGAACGGCTGGCCCCGGCCCATCTGCTGATTTCAGACGACCTGGGCATTCCCTCTGCGGCCAAAGAAGCCCTGGCCTTTGCGGTTCTGGCGTACGAAACCTGGCACAAACGCCCCGCCAACCTGCCCGCCGTCACAGGAGCAAGCAAGCCGGTTGTGCTGGGGAATGTCACATATTGAAGCAGGCAAGAGTAAACACGAAAACAGGTGGACTTGTCTGACAGTTCTACTTGCTTACGTATCTACCTGCTTACTTGCCCTGGAGCCTTCATGGAACAAACCTTAACCGAAGAACGCAACCCTCTCACCACCAACATAGATACCCTTTCCACCTTCGAAATGCTCAGCCTCATCAACGCCGAAGACCAAAAAGTGGCGCTGGCAGTGCGCGCGGAACTGCCCCACATTGCCGCCGCTGTGGATGCTATCACCGAGCGTATGCAGCGCGGCGGACGACTGGTTTACATTGGCGCAGGCACTTCGGGCCGCCTGGGCGTCCTGGACGCTTCAGAATGTCCGCCCACCTTTGGCACGCTCCCCGAACTGGTAGTAGGACTCATCGCCGGAGGCCCTGCCGCCCTGACCGAAGCCATCGAAAATGCCGAAGACGACCGCGCGGGCGGCGCGGCGGAAATCGCTGAGTTGGACATCAACCCCAACGATTGCGTGGTTGGCATTGCCGCCAGCGGACGCACCCCTTACGCCATCGGCGGCCTGCAAGAAGCCAAGCGCCGCGGCGCCCTCACCATCAGCCTGACCTGCAACCGCCCTTCGCCCCTCGAAGAACTGGCCGACCTCGGCATTGCCCCGATTGTCGGCGCGGAAGTCATCTCCGGCTCCACCCGGCTGAAAGCAGGCACCGCCCAAAAAATGGTCCTCAACATGCTTTCCACGGCGGTGATGATTAAACTTGGCAAAACCTATTCCAACCTGATGGTGGATGTTCAACCCACCAACAGCAAACTCCGCCAGCGCGCCCTGCGAATCGTCGCATCTGCCACCGGACTCAACCTGAAACAAGCGGCTGCGTTGTTGCGAGCCTGCAAAGGCGAAGTCAAAACTGCAATTGTGGCGCAACTGGCCGGAATTTCGCCAGAAATGGCACGGAAACGTCTGCGCGAAACGGGCGGGTATGTTCGGAAAGCGGTCGAGCGTCAATAGGTAAACAGGTAAACAAGGAAACAGGGGCTTGTCTACCTGTCTACTTGTTTCCCCAAAAGGTTTTCATGACCAACTATATCCTCGGACTCGACGGCGGCGGCACAAAAACCCTGGCCCTGCTCGCAGATGAAAACGGAAATATCCTTGCGCGCGGGCTGGGCGGCCCCTCCAACTACAACGCTGTTGGCTTCGAGGCCGCCTGCGTTGCCATCGAATCTGCCATCACCCAGGCGCTATCCTTCGCGTCCCCCTCCGCTGAAAACATCCGTTTCTCCGCTCCTCCATCGGTTGACCCCATCCGCGCATCCGCTTCCCCATCCATTATCAGCCTCTGCCTCGGGCTGGCTGGCGCTGGCCGCCCCAACGACCGCCCCCGCTTTCAGGCCTGGGCCGCCGGGCGCTTCCCTGGGGCCAAAATTCAGGTGGTGAGCGATGCCGAAATCCTGCTGGCGGCTGGGGCGCCCACTGGCCCGGCCCTGGCCCTCATTTGCGGCACTGGCTCCATCGTTTACGGGCGGAAACAGAACGGCGAACTTCTGCGCGCAGGCGGCTGGGGCTATCTGTTTGGCGATGAAGGCAGCGGCTTTGCCCTCGGCGCCGCAGCGCTGCGAGCCGTGATGCGCGCGCACGATGGGCGGGGACCCGCCACCCTGCTGACCGACCTGGTGCTCCAGCGCCAGGGGCTGACTGACCCGCAGGGGCTGGTCAAAAGCATTTATGGGGCAGAGTCTCCTCGCGCCGAAATTGCCTCCCTCTCTGACCTGGTAGAACAGGCCGCCCGCCAAAATGACCCGGAGGCTCTTGCCCTGCTC
The DNA here is from genome assembly GCA_034434535.1 of Anaerolineales bacterium. Taxonomy (GTDB): domain Bacteria; phylum Chloroflexota; class Anaerolineae; order Anaerolineales; family Villigracilaceae; genus UBA5195. The sequence goes on from DAOTZC010000003.1 coordinate 218,578, forward strand.
AACGAGGCCGCCCGCGAACTGGCCGAAATGACTCAGGCGGTCTATCGCAAACTTGGCAATCTCCCCGTTCCTCTGGCGCTCACCGGCGGCGTCATCTTGAACAGCGCGCGCCTGGCCGCCCAATTTCACCAGGCCTGCCAAACCCTGGGGCTATGTTTTTCTGCCATTCAGCCAGTTCCCGAACCCGCTCTGGGGGCAGTTTTGCTGGCAAAAGCAATGCGCGATTGACAACTGGTTCCTGACATGGTCATCACAGATAAACAAAACGCCTCAATCCTGCAAATGAATGCCGCACTCCACTTTTTTATGTCCCACCCAGCGGCCAGAGCGCGGGTCGGCGCCTTCCATCACCGGGCGGGTGCAGGGAGCGCAGCCAATGCTGGGGTAGCCGCGCGTGTGTAAGATGTTGTAGGGTAACTCAAACAGGTGAAGATACGTCCAGACCTGTTCTTGCGTCCAATGGAGCAGTGGATTGACCTTAACCAACCCATTGGTTTTATCCCATTCAATCGGCTGTGCATGGGCGCGGTGGCTGGTCTGGTCGCGGCGGATGCCGGTTATCCAGGCTTTTTTATCTTTCAGGAAGGCACGCAGCGGCTCCACTTTGCGGATTCGACAGCACTGGTCGGGCTGGCTGGCCCATAATTGAGGGGCAATTTGCTCGTTTTGTTCGGATACGCTCAAAGTGGTGGAAACCCGCGTAAAGCGGATTCCAAAGCGGGCTTCCAACTGGTCACGCAGCTGGTAGGTTTCGGGGAAGAGCAAATCGGTGTCGATATAAAAAACCTGCGTGCCAGGCGCAACCTGCTGGACAATGTGCAGGATGACAATGCCTTCTGGCCCGAAACCGGTTGCCATCACCAACCCATCGCCAAAGCGGTGACGCGCCCAGGCGATGATTTCATGCGGGTAACTGTGGCTAAAGTTATCCGCCAGCAGGGCAAGTTCATCATGGATGCTGAATGTCATACCAGTCAGGGGCAGGAAGACAGGTTGGGAAACAGCCGACTGGCATATTGGCTCATCATCTCCTGTCTTTCAACGGGGAAGGCCATAAACGCTTGCAGGATGCGATATTTTCCGTCCCGCACGGCCCATGTGTAGGTCAGGTAATCATGTTCATTCAGACGGGCGGAGTAAACGTACAGAGTGGTCTCTCCCTTCGAGCAGACGACGACCTGCTCTAAATCCTGGTAATTTGCCATGATTTGGGTTCGGAATGATTCGTCGCTGAAAAATGTCGCCACGTCCGTTGGCGTATGGCCGCAATTGTATAGCAGGTAATCTACAAACACAACCGCATTGTAGGTTTCTGACAGCCAGGAGCGCATGACATGATACGGCTCGGTGGAATAGGTTTCCTTCCAATCGGGCGCGCCAAACACGCCCAACGCAAAGGTTTTCACGCGCAATTCATCACGCAGGGTATGGTCGCCTGTGCCGCATTTTCCGCGTTCGAGCAGCGTCCATCCGAGGAACAGGCCGCCAACCAACGCGAGGCACAGAAAAACAAGGAGAATCGTCAGCAGGAGGCCAGCGACATTGCGCCTGGGGGCAGGGGCAAGGGGGTCACGGACTTCGACCATGTTGAAGATTTCCAACCCATCATCCACCGGTCAGTTGTAAACTGCGCGGGCCATATTCCATCAGTTCAATGGCGTTGCCGTCAGGGTCAGTTACCCACGCCTGGCGGGAATTGTCCATGCCGAGCGTGATTTCGGTCACGGTCACGCCTTTTTCGAGCAGTTTTTGGCGATATTCGTCCAGCCCAACGACTTCAAGACAGAAGTGCTTATAGCGCGTACCGGGAGTGAGCGCCTGAACCTGCCCGCCCCACTGCTTCACGGCCAGGGTCTGGTCGAAAAATTCGAGGAAGGTCGCATTGCCGCAGCCAAAATAATAGCCAAACGGCACGCCTTCTTCGTTGTTCAGGGTGAATTTGACCTGCATGCCCAATTTCTCAACGTAAAAGTCAATGATAGCGGGCAGGTCGTTGGTCACAAAATTGAGATGGGCAAGTTGACGAATCATCGTTACCTCAACAATCCTTTGCAAAAGTTCAGGAATTTTTGAATATCCTCAAAATTGCTGACCATGCCAACCGAAATGCGCACCGCGCCGCTCGACTTGCCATCAATGCACAGGCGGAAGTCATCCAGTGTCAGGCGATGTTCGTGGCCGGGGCCGTTGAAGCACACATCCAGCTCAACGCGCGAAATGCCCAGCGCCACCTCGCCCGCGCCAGGGTTGCAAAAACAGCCCGTGCGCAGCGAGATGTTGACGCGGTTGGCCTGCTCTTCGATAGAACGATGGTCAATGGCGCGGCCTTCCTGGTCAAAAAAGTTGACGGTCACTGCGCCGCCGCGCGCTTCCGTATTCGTAGGGCCATACACCCTGACGAGCGGGACGCCGGTGCTGTGACGCATGGCCGTTAAATTATCGAGCAGCCAACCAGTAAGACAGCGCACCCGCTCGTGGATGGTCTCAATGCCGATAGATTCGATATGCCGCAGGCCAATTTCCACCGCCGGGATGTTCAGGTAATCTACCGTGCCATCCTCAAAAGCGGCGTGACCCTCGGCCAGATAATATTTATCGCCCTGAACAGACGCGACGGTAATCGTCCCGCCCGCGAACCAGGGACGCTGTAATTTGTGTAGTTTATCGCGCCGGGCAATCAGCGCGCCAATGCCTGTCGGGTAGCCGAACATCTTGTAAAACGAGAGCGGGATGAAGTCCGGTTTCCAACGGGACAGGTCGAGCCGGTTGGTTGGAGCAAACGCGGCAGCGTCGAGCAGTACGTCCCATCCTTTCTCGCGCGCTTTTTCAATCCATTCGAGCGAGTGCTTGACCGAAGAAAAGTTGGATTGCGCGGGATACGCGAATAAATTGTTCGCGCCAGGCTGCGCCAGGGTCAGAAACTCCTGCAATTGGGTCTCATCCACCCGCAAATCGGGCAAAATAACCGGAATGTATGTCACAGTCGCGCCGCGCGCATGGGCAAATTCGCGGATGCCGTTGACGGAGTTGTGGTTGTCGAAGGTCAGCAGATAACGGCCGCCGGGGGCAAAAGGGTACGATTCGCCGACCAGTTTAAGCGCGCCGCTGGCGTTGGGCGTAAACGCCACATCGTATTCGTCGGGGTCGGCATGGAAGAAGCGCAGCACCGCTTCGCGCGCGCCTTCTACCAGCCGGGTGGCAGCCATTGAGGTCGGGTTGGAGGAATGCGGGTTGCCAAACACGCCGGAAAGCAGGATTTCCTGATGCCTGCGCACCTGCGAATCGGCGTACAACCCGCCGCCAGTGTAATCGAGATAGACCTGCCCGGTTCGGTCGAGGCGGCTGTAATCACTGGCGCGCAGCGCGTCTATGTTGCGGGTGGATTCGTAAGAGGGATATTTTTGCAGGAAATCGGAATAGGGTTTGTCCATCGGCAAAGGCTCCTGGGGCAATTTAACCACAAAATCATGTTTGACATTGAATATTCGATGACCGAATATCCAATATCGAATAACGATTTAACACAATTCCAACAAAATCAGAGTATCATTGCCCTATTCGTGACGCGGAATTCGTTCCGCAGCCTGACCACGACAGAATTGCCACGCCGCAAGAAACGCGAAGCAATATTTCAGGAGAAACCCGCATGATTCCCAATTTCAAAAATGTCACCCCGTATGTCATCGAATCGTCCAATTACGGCGAACGCTCGTATGATGTCTTCACCCGCTTGCTCAAGGAACGTATTATCTTTCTCGGCACGGGCATTGATGACCAGGTCGCCAACATCATCGTAGCGCAGTTGTTGCACCTGAACCACGAAGACCCGGAAAAAGAAATCCAGATGTACATCAATTCGCCTGGCGGCGTCATTTATGCCGGGCTGGCAATTTACGACACGATGCAGATGATTTCCAACCCCATCAGCACCGTCGCGGTGGGCGTGACCGCCTCCTTCGGCACCGTGCTGCTGACCGCCGGGACAAAAGGCCGCCGCTACGCCCTGCCGCACGCCACCATCCACATGCACCAGCCGCTGGGCGGCGCGCAAGGCCAGGCCACCGACATCGAAATCGCCGCGCGCCAGATTTTGCGCCTGAAAGCCTTGCTCAACAACATTATGGCAAAGCACACCGGCCAGCCGCTCGAAGTCATTGAACACGATACCGACCGGGATTTTTACATGGATGCGAAGCAAGCGGTGGAATATGGTCTGGTGGACCAGGTTCTGGATGTACCGGAGAAGAAGTAATTCACCATCGACAGGGGCGAAACCTCGCCCCTGTTTTATTTTGCCTGAAAGGAGTTCAGCATGGAATATCGCAATCTGGGAAAAACCGGTCTTAAGGTTTCGCCGCTCTGCATGGGGACGATGCAATTCGGCTGGTCGGCGGATGAAGCCCTCTCGCACCGCATTCTCTCCGCCGCTTACGAGGCGGGCATCAACTTTTTAGACACCGCCGATATCTACTCACGCTGGGTTCCAGGCAACCCGGGCGGCGTATCCGAAGAAATTATCGGGCGCTGGATGAAATCGGCAGGAATTCCACGCGAGAAGCTGGTCATTGCCACCAAAGTGCGCGGGCGCATGGGCGATGGCCCCAACGATGAGGGACTCTCCCGCGCTCACATCATGCAGGCGGTAGAAGCGTCGCTGCGGCGCCTGCAAACCGATTACATTGACCTGTACCAAACTCACTGGCCCGACGAACAAACCCCCATCGAAGAAACCCTGCGCGCGCTGGATGACCTGGTACGGCAGGGCAAAGCGCGCTATCTCGGCGCATCCAACTACCCGGCCTGGCAGTTAATGCAAGCCCTGTGGACTTCGGACAAACACAACCTGGCGCACTACGACTGCATCCAGCCGCACTACAACCTGCTTCATCGCGCGGAATTCGAGCGCGAACTGGCAGCGGTCTGCAAAACCTACGGCATTGGCGTCATCCCCTACAGCCCGCTGGCAGGCGGATTCCTGACCGGTAAATACCGCCGCGAGAACACCCATCCTGATTCAGTGCGCGCCAAAGGCTTGCAACATGCCTGCACCGAAAAGAACTTTGCCCTGCTCGACCAGATGGACGGCATTGCCCAGGCGCATGGCGCATCCGTCTCGCAAGTCGCCCTGGCCTGGCTGCTGGCCGACCCGCTCATCAGCAGTCCCATCATCGGGCCAAACAAATTGGAGCAGTTGACCGATAACCTGGGGGCGCTGGAGGTTCACCTGTCTGAAACAGAAATGAAAATCCTGAACGAAGCGACCGCATGGCAGGAGACTGCCTGACGATTATCTCTCGCCGAAAACAAAAACCCAGCCTCAAACACCGACAAAACAAACAAAGCCGCCCAAAAGCGGCTTTTTTCTGTTTTGCACCTTCAGGGTTTCCGATTTCTGTGGTAAATTAGACGTTTGTCTAACCAGACTCCTCCTATGACTGCCGCCACCTCCCCTTCCCCCGCAGAATTTACCCTGCAGCGCCCCACCTACATTCGCGCCAGCGCAATCCGCTGGGTACTCTCGCATGTCGCCCGTCACTGGGGCATTATTGTCCTGGTGTTCATTGGCGCGCTCGGCAATGCCGCGCTGGCAGCAGTGGTGCCGGTGCTGGTCGGCGATGCTTTTAATGCCATGCTCCAGCCTGCTCCTGATACGGGCGTCTTACTGCCGCTGGCTTTGTTGATTGGCGGCACGCAGGTCTTGCGTGGCGTATTGCAATTGGGACGCAACTTTGGCGCGGAATTGCTGGGCCAGCGGCTGGAACGCGAAACCCGCGACGAACTATACATCTCCCTGCTGGGCAAGAGCATGACCTTTCACAACCTGCAGCCGGTTGGCGATACGATGGCGCGCGCCACCAATGACGTGCGTGAAGTGAATCTGATGTTCAACCCCGGCATCAACCTGGTCATTGGCTCATTCTTTTTCCTCATCATGCCCATCGCCGCCGCACCTCGTTACCATCCCTCCCTGGTCATCACGCCCATCGTGTTCATGATTGCGTATTTCATTGTGCTGGCGTTCTACCTCAAGAGCCTGGCACCAATTTCAGACGAGGTGCGTGCTTCTTTTGGAGAGATGAATACCCATTTATCCGAATCGCTGGATGGCGTGGAGACAGTCAAAGGCGCGGCGCAGGAAGATGCCGAAGTAGAAAAGTTCGTCATCAATGCCAGGCGCGTGCGGGAGGCCTTTGTGAAGCAAGGAGATATGGAAGCGCGCTTTGTCGCGTTCCTGCTTTACGGAGTTGCCATTGCTGCCGGGTTGACCCATGCGCTCATCCTGTTCCGCAATGGGTTGCTCAATACCGGGCAGGTGATTGGCTACTTTGGCCTGCTGCGCATGCTCGACTTCCCAACCTTTACCTCCACCTGGGCTTATACCCAGGTCTCGATGGGGCTGGCCGGGGCGCGGCGCATCCTCGAACTCATCAACCGCCAGAGCGACCTCGACCAGAACGCCGCCGGTTACAGCGGCCAAATGCGCGGCGAAATTGAGTTCCGCAATGTGACCTTCGCCTATCCAAATGGCGCAGCCGTGCTGGAAAACATCTCTTTCAGGGTCAAACCCGGTCAAACGGTTGCCATTGTCGGGCAGACCGGGGCGGGCAAGACGTCGCTCGTCAAACTGGTCAACCGCACCTACGACATCACCAGCGGTCAGATTTTGATAGACAACCTGGACACGCGCGACTGGAACCTGGCCGCCCTGCGTTCGCAAATTTCGATGATTGAACAGGATATCTTCCTCTTTTCACGCACCATCGCCGAAAATATCGCCTTTGGCAAGCCCGGCGCCACGCGGGAGGAAATTGAAGCCGCCGCCCGCGCCGCGCAAGCGCACGATTTTATTCAAACGTTTGAGAAAGGCTACGACACGGTCGTTGGAGAGCGCGGCGTGACGCTCTCTGGCGGGCAGCGCCAACGCCTGGCGCTGGCGCGCGCCTTCCTGACCGACCCGCGCATTCTCATCCTGGATGACTCAACCAGCGCGATTGATTCGGCCACCGAAGATAAAATCCAGCGCGCCATTTTTGCCGCCGCGCAAGGACGTACCACCCTGCTCATCACCCATCGTCTGAGCCAGATTCGCTGGGCCGACCTGATTATCGTGCTTCGAAAGGGAAAGGTGGCGGCAATTGGTACGCATGATGAACTGATGAAGACTTCGGAAGCATACAGCCGAATCTTTCGAGAGTAGATGCCGCCAACGTCTCCAAACGGGAAACTGTGGACTTCATCTACCATAAAACGGCCCTTCGACTTCACTCCGTTTCGCTCAGGGCCTGAACACTGATGACTGGATACTGACCTATGGGCTTCTTTGCCGGACTAAACGCAGAAAAATATGACCGCCAATACGCCGACCATGAACTTGCGCGGCGCATCCTTGGCTATTTTGCCCCGCAAAAAGGACGCATGGCGGCGATTATCGCCCTCGTGGTGGTCATGGCCGGGTTGGGAGCGGCTCTGCCGGTCATCGTCAGCCGCATCATGGACTTGCTCGAAAGCCAGCCCACCCCACAGGCCATTGGGCTGGTTGGGCTAGGCATGACCCTGATTGCCTTTCTGAACTGGGGCCTGAACTGGCTGCGGCGCAGTCTGACCGTCCGCGCGGTAGGCGATGTGGTGCTGGAACTGCGCACCAAATCCTTCGCCGCTGCTGCCGAGCATGACCTCTCGTTTTACGACCAGTTTTCCAGCGGGCGGATTGTCAGCCGCATCACCAGCGATACCAACGATTTCGGGCAACTGGTGGTCATCGTTACCGATGTAGCCTCACAACTTGTTCAGACGGTTATCCTGGGCATCGTCCTCATCCGTGTCGAATGGCGGCTCTTCCTGGTCATGCTGGCCTTCATGCCGCTGGTGTTTGCCATTGCCATGGGTTTTCGCAGCCTGGCGCGCATCGTCACCCGGCGCGGAATGCAGGCCATGGCCGATGTCAACGCCACCATCAAAGAAACGGTGAGCGGGATTGCGATTGCCAAGAACTTCCGGCAAGAACAAAGCATTTTTGAGACCTTCGACGCCGCCAACCAGCAATCGTACCGGGTCAATGTGCGGCGCGGGTTCGTTCTTTCGCTGGTTTTCCCCGTCCTCAACGCCGTCACTGGTATTTTCGTAGGCATCCTGGTCTATGCGGGCGGCTTCAGCGCAGCGGCGGGCATCATCACCGTTGGGGCGTGGTACCTGTTCATCAACTCACTCGATTATTTCATGTTCCCCCTGCTCAACCTGACCTCCTTCTGGGCGCAAATTCAATCAGGACTTTCGGCGGCGGAACGCGCCTTCGCGCTCATCGACGCCGACCCCAACGTCCGTCAGATTGAAAAGCGGAATGTGCCGCCGCTTAAGGGAGAGATTCGCTTTGAAGAATTGGATTTCCGCTACACGGACAAAGAGCCCATCCTGACCGGCTTCAACCTGCTCATCCAACCCGGAGAAAATCTCGCGCTGGTGGGTCATACGGGGGCAGGCAAATCCTCCATTGCCAAATTGATTGCCCGCTTCTACGAATTCCAGGGCGGGCGGCTGCTCATTGATGGTCACGACATCCGCACCTTCGACCTTCAGCAATATCGCCGCCAGTTGGGAATCGTCTCGCAAGTACCCTTCCTATTCTCCGGCACAGTAGAAGACAACATCCGCTATGCCTGCCCCAACTGCACCGGGCGGGCTGAAATTCTGACCGTGGCGCGCCAAATTGGCGATGGCGAATGGCTGGAAACACTGCCGAACGGCCTGGATACACAAGTCGGCGAGCGCGGCGCGCGCCTGAGCATGGGGCAGCGTCAACTCGTTGCCCTCATGCGGGTTCTCATTCAAAAACCGGCCATCTTCATTCTCGATGAAGCCACCGCCAGCATAGACCCGTTTACCGAATGGCAAATTCAGCAGGCGCTCGACCTTATCCTGCATCAATCCACCAGCATCCTGATTGCGCATCGCCTTTCAACGGTGAAGGCCGCCAACCGGATTGTGGTGATGAAGCAAGGCACAATCATCGAGCAGGGCAATCACCAGAGGTTGCTGGCCCAGGGCGGGCATTATGCCGAGTTGTATAACACCTACTTCCGCCACCAATCGCTCAGTTACCGCCCCGATTGGGTGGACGATAAATTTGCCGCCCGGTTGCAGATCGCGGAATAAATTCGGCGTCCGAAGTACAATCTGATACTAAATTCCTATGTCATTAATCTGCGCGCTGCGGCTATAATGGTGTATTACAATCTTTCCTGGGTGGTGGCTCAACATTGGACGGCAGCGAGATTATCGAATATTCTCTGTGTTGCGTAAACCTGGTCATCATTACTGTGGTGCTGGGATTTGTGTTTTCGTTCATCTACCGCATCCTGGGCGATATCCGCGATATGTTGCGCAGGAACTAATGAAAAAAATTTGAATCAAAAAGGCAACCTCCCTTGCCTTGGGCAAGGGAGGTTGCCTTTTTGGGGATGAACGATGGCGGTTATTTTTCCTTCATGCCAAATAATTTCGTTACAACCGGGTTGGGCCTCACGCCCAACTCATAAATCAGCGCGGGGACGGCAATCGAAAAGGGATATACAATCAGCGGGGTGTAGATGCCGGTGTGGAGGACGTACTCCAGTTTGGGAGTCAGGTAAGATTGCACCGGGTTGTGGAAAATAAGAATGAGAACGGAAATACGACCCATGTACGAGAAAAAGCCCGAAAGCCAGCCGGGGCCGCGCTCCAGTTGGCGCGAAAGGGCCAGGATGAACAGGATGCCCGTTACGGCTTCCAGCGTAAAAACGACCGGCAAACCGTAAGCGCGGGTGTTGAAATCCATCGTTTCGGGGAAGAACAGGGTCAAGGCCAGGTTGATGGCCCCCGTCCCAACCAGCATAAGGGGTGATAAAAACCATTGTTGGGGCATGTTTTGAAAGATTTCGCGCCCCAGGATAAAGTAGAACCCCGCCAGCAGAGCCAGGTCAAGGCTCCAGGGTAAACCCTTGAGGGTCAGGCTGCGCCCAAACAGATGAAGTTCGAGGGGATTAAACCAGCCAACCGTCCATGCGCCAATCGCCAGGACGACCAATAGCCCAATCCAACGCGGCCAGGGATGTTTGGCAGGGCGAAATGCCAGGTAAAACAAAAAGGCGAACAGGTTGACGGTGAACAGGGCAGGCAGGAACCACATCGCCACCCAGTCGAGGTAGTAGCCATTGGCGTACATGGCCTTAACAATGCGGCCCCAGGCAATCGATAGACCCATCTTTTCAAAGAAGACTGCTCCAAAGTAAATCAGAAAGATGCCAAAGAAGAAAGGCTTCAGCAGGCTGTCAAAACGGCGGCGCAAAAGGTCCAAGAAAGAAATATCGGGCTTGAAGAACATGCCCGAAAGGAAGAAGAACAAAGGCATGTGGAAGGAGTAAATCCAATGATGGAGGAAGGGCGCATAAGCCGCGGTGCCGTTGTGGGCCAACGCCACGAGCAAAATGCCAATGCCTTTGGCTATGTCAATGTAGGGGAGACGTTTCATGGGATTTGTAAAAGGGTCCGATTATCGGATTTTTGAATTTCAGATTGAGTACATGGGAAGAGATTGCGCAAAGGGGTCGCGCAGCGAATATCCATTTCTTGAATATCGAATTAGGCATCCCCAAACGCGAAGGTCGGCATGCCTTCGACATCGGTCTGAATGCGGAACAGCCCACCGGTGAGCGGGTATTCCGTCAAATCGGCGGGGGGCAGGCCTTTGCGGGCCGAGGTGACGAACAGGTCGCTCCCATTGGGGCCGCCAAAAACACAGGCGGTGACATTTTTGGCAGGGAGGGGGATATTCTCCAACAGTTGTCCGTTGGCCGGGTTCCAGACTGATACCGCCGCGCCGCCCCACAGCGCAATCCACAGCCGCCCGGCGGTATCAGAAGTCATGCCATCGGGGAAGCCAAGCCGGGGCGGGATGGAAACAGCCACGCGCGGGTTGTCGATTCCACCGCTGGCGAGGTCGTAGTCGTAGGCCATGACGTTGAAAGTGGGCGTATCAATGTAGTACATTGTCTTGTAGTCGCGGCTCCAGGCCAGGCCATTGGAAATGCGCACGCCGCGGAGGAGGGTCTTGAGCGTGCCATCGGGCGAGCAGGAATAGAGCGCGCCAGAGGCTTCTTTCTCGCTGTTATCCATGGTTCCGGCCAGGAAGCGCCCATCGGGGCCGCATTTGCCATCGTTAAAGCGATTGCCAGGCAGGTGAGATTCGGGGGATGCGAGAATGGTCAGTTTAAGGGTGGCAAGGTTGAGTGACGCGATGCTGTTACGAAGGCCAAGGATGAGATTCCCGCCCCGGGTTGGGGCAGCGCATCCAAGCGGAGCATCTACTTCGATTTTCTCATCCACATTGGTTTGAGGGTCGTAGATGTGCAAATGCCCGGCATAGATATCAACCCAGGTCAGCCGGTTGCGGGCGGAATCCCAGGAGGGGCCTTCGCCCAGCCCGGCCTGGGCATTGAGCAGGAGTTGGGGGGCAGAGAGTTTCATTAGAGCCAATCGCGCTTGTAGAAAATATATAAGGCCAATGCGGTCAATGCGACCGAAATACCGATGACGTACAAGAAGGCTACCGGGCTGCCTTGCGCGGGCAGGTTGACGTTCATGCCATAAAAAGATGCGACAATGGTTGGCATGTTGAGCGCAATGGTCAGCGCGGCCAGGGCCTTCATGACGCTGTTCAGATTGTTCGAAATGATGCTGGCGAAGGCGTCCATCAGCCCCGCCAGAATTTCGGTAGCGATGTTGACCATTTGGATGGCCTGCTGGTTTTCGGTGAGAACATCCTCGAGCAGGTCCTGGTCTTCTTCATATTGGTTAAAGGTTTGCATTCGGCGCAGGCGTTCCATCATCACTTCGTTGGAGCGCAAAGCCGTGGCAAAGTAAGTCAGGCATTTCTGGTATTTGAGCAGTTCAAGCACTTCACGGTTGCGGGTGGATTTTTCGAGCCGGTCTTCAATGATTTCGGTGGTTTTGTTAATTTGCCGCAGCAGGGAAAGGTAGCGGGTAGCCGTTTCAAGCAGAATGTACAGCGCAAAGCGGTAACGCTTGGCGGTTTTTAAACCGCGATATTTGCCATTGTGCAGCAGGCGGATTACTTCATTCTCTTGTTTACAGATGGTGACAACGCAGTTGTTGAGCAGGATAATCCCAAGCGGGATGGTGATGTAAGGAATATCGGCAGCGGCGCCATTGTCGAAGGGGATGCGCAACAGAATAAAAGTGTAATCTTCATCCCGTTCGGCGCGTGCCATCTCGTCAATATCCAGAGAGTACTGGACGTAATCCGGGTATACGCCCCATTCTTCGAGTTGATTGATTTCTTCGGGAGTGGGGTCGATGACATTGACCCAGCAGCCATTGACAAATGACTCCAGACGCTGCAAACCTTGTTCGGTGCTTTTGATAAAAGTCAGCATAAGCGCTTCTCCTTGTTTTTAAGATGGTTGCGGAGGGCGCTTCAAGGCGCCCGCCATTAAATGCACATCACCAGCACTGGGAGGCTGGCTGTCTGCAGAGCCGGAACGGTCGCCTTCTTTTGACATGGTTTCCTCCTTTCTCCAGGATATCGGACGGGTCAATTTTACGACTTAACATCTGATGTCACAACCTTGCGCGCTATTCAGTTTTGAAATCGGCGCGGGTTGGCCCAATGGCAAAACAAAACGGCTTTCTTGCCGAAAACCGTTTTGTCATAATTCGCTCATCGGCGCAAACTTTCGCGCGCTGTTTACGCCATAATGCCTTCTCGTATCTTCGTAAAAATTGGCGCGTTGAGCCGCCCTTTTACTCCTGCCATAACGCTGGGATTTCTGCCGGGCTATAAGGCTTCAGGCGCACATCACGAACGCCGGAACGCAGCAGGGGTGTCATTTTATCGACATCCATGGCGGCGGTCAGGACGATGGTTTTATCGGCCAGACCAGCTTTTTGAATCGCAGCGATGGCGGTGTCGAAATCAGCGTTGAGTTGCTGGTCAACCAGAATCAGGTCAGCGGCGACTCGACCCTGCTCCACAACCGCGCCGGGCTTGCGGCTGAGTTTGGCGCCGGGAACGGCGGCCAGGAAGAATTTGGCCCAGTCATCATCATCGTCGAGGAGCAGGATGGAGGGCGCGCTCTCGAGCTTGGCGGCGGCAGGCCGACCGGCCGGGAGCGTGACCAGGATGGTTGTGCCCTGCCCCGGCTGGCTCTGGAGCTGGATTTGTCCTTGCAGTTGGGTGATGACGTGCAGCGCGGCGGGCAGGCCCAGGCCATGATGGTTCGGTTTGGTCGAGTAGAAGGGCGTCCAAACCTGGGCGAGTTCATCGGCGGGAATGCCCGCGCCATCGTCGCGAATAATAATCTGAACCTGGCCCTTTTCGGCAGAAGCGGTTACGGAAATGGATTTGGCTTCCGCTTCGGCAGCATTCTGCAACAGGTTGCCCAGCGCGCGCGCCAGTTGGGTGCTGTCGGCCATCACATACGCGGCCTCGGGCGCAATTTGCGTCTCCACGCCGGAGATTTGACGCGCATGGGTGGCGGCCTGCAACACATCGGCCAGCAGAACGGGGCGCGGTTTTTGTTCGCGGGCCTGACCAATCAGTTGTTCCTTCACCTGCACAATCATCTCAGATGCTTCGGCAATCAGGTCCAGGTCTTCGCCCAGCGATTCGAGGTCGGGCTGACCGCTGTCCAGGTCTTCCTTCAGGCGGGCAATCGTCATGCTGATGGGCAGGGCCTTGTTGCCAATCCAATGAATGGCTTCGGTAGTGGCGGCGGTGAGGGCTTCGTAAACTTTTGTGCGCAAGATTTCGGCATGAGCGGCATTCAGCGCTTCGAGGGTGTAAGCGTTGTTGATGGCAACTGCCAGGTGGTCGGCCATGGTTTGCAGGCTGGTGATGTCATCTTCGTTGAAAGCGCGTTCTTCCACACTTTGGATGGTGACTGCGCCAAGCACTTTGTTTCCAAAGGGCAGCGGCAGCGCCATTTCGGAGCGGGTGCGCGGCAGGTGCGGATTTTTGAAGTGGACACGTTCCTCGCCGACATCGAGCGCGATGCGGGCTTCGTTCAGGTGAATGCAGGTGCCAATCATCGAGTTGCCGCCCACCTCCAGTTTGTGTCCTTCGGCCAGCATGGCTTTGCCAGCCTCGCCATACCCGGCGCGCAAGTGCGCCCATTGGCCGCTTGCATCGACCAGGAAAACGCCCGCATAATACAGGCCATAGGCTTCGACAATGGTATCAACCATCTTTGGCAGCAATTCATCGAGGCTGAGCAGCGAAGTCACCTCCTTGCCAACTTTATTGGCAGCGTGGAGCAGACGGGTGCGGCGCTCGGCCTGGCGCAGCAGTTCCGCGTTCTGGCGATGAAGGCGGGCATTAGAGATAGCGACCGCCAGTTGGTCGGCCATTGTTTGGAGCGCGGCGATGTCTTCGTCTTTGAAGGCGGCTTCGACCTCGCTCTGAACGGTCAGCGCGCCGATGACTTCATCTCCGGCGATAAGCGGCAGAGCCATCTCGGAGCGGGTTTTGGGCAGGAAAGGATTGCGGAAGAAGACCGCTTCTTTGCCCACATCAAGCGCAATCCGCCCGCTGCGGCTTTCGATGGCCGCGCCAATCATCGAGTTGCCGCCAATTTTGAGTTTGTGCCGCTCGGCCAGCATGGCGCGCCCGGCCTCGCCGCGTCCGGCTTTAAGCACAGCCCATTCGTTACTCTCATCGATGAGAAAAACGCCCGCGTAGTAGAAGCCGAATTCATCGCAGATGATATCAACGGTGCGGTTGAACAGCAGGTTCAGGTCTAAAATGGAGGCAATGTTGCGTGAAACCCGCGCCGAAGCCTGTAACAGCGCAGCCTGGCGCTCGGCGCCGGTGGATTTGGATGCTTTCATAATTTCTCCTTTTGAATTTTAGACTCCACTGCAAAAAAGTCATTTTACCGCCGAGAGCGCAGAGATTTAGTAATGAACAACTCTGCGCTCTCGGCGTGCTCTGCGGTGAGTTTTTTCAGTAGACTCATTTTAGATAATGCGCAATTTCGTTGAAGCATCGAATAACGCGAATGGCCCGAATATTTTCGAGAAATTTGCGTCATTCGACGCCCAAACATGGTGCTTTTATTCGCTTTTGCCCAGGATGCCCTGGATCAGTTCGACCAACCCCTGCTCGCGGCCCTTGACGAAATAAGCTCGCGCGCCGATGGTCATGGCTTCTTTGGCCTTGCCAACCTCGTCATAAGCCGTCAACACCACCGTTGGCAGGCCCGGTTTGGCTGCAATCACCTTCTGGAGCAAATCCAACCCGGCGCCGGGCTTGTGCAGACCGGTGAAATCGGGCATGTTCAGGTCAAAGACGGCCAGGTCTATCGCCGCCGCATTGGCCTCGAAGGTCGCCAGTCCGCTGGCGCAGTCATTAGCGGTCAGCACATCATACCCGGCGCGCAGCAGGGTCTTTTCCAGGCTGCGCTGGACGAGCTTTTCGTCATCGACAAGCAGGATGGTGGTCATACGTCATTGGTCTCCTTGAAAAACTAAAGTCCACAGATTTTGCAGATTCCGCAGAAAAATCTGCGAAATCTGTGGATAAACCCTATTTTGCCACTGGCAGCAACACAAAAAACGCCGCGCCTTTGCCCGGTTCGCTTTCGAGCCAAATTTTACCTTCGTTCTGGCGCACCATCTCCATGCAGGCCGAAAGTCCCAGGCCGGTGCCGCCCTTGCCGCTTTTGGTGGTAAAAAACGTCATCCAGATTTTCTCCTGAATTTCGGGCGGAATGCCGGGGCCGTTATCGCGCACGCAGGCCAGCAAAAAATCTGGGTTGGAATCGCGCTTCATGGAAATGAGAATGTGTGGGTCAGGCTGGCCGTCCATCGCTTCCCAGGCGTTCTTAACCAGGTTGTTGAAAACCTGCTCCAACTGACGCGGGTCGCCAAAGACATTCGGCAGGCCGGGCGCAAACTCGGTTGTCACCACGCCCTTTGGCAGCGCCATATTGCTCACCATGCGCTCCAATTCATCGGTCAGCGAGAAAACTTTCGGGTTGCGCTGACGCGCCGGGCCAATCAGGTCTTCTTTGATGGACAGAATCGTCTGGGCGCTGTTTTCGATAATTTGCAAATCTTCGAGCATCGATTCCAGACTGACCAGCGCCAGCAACTGTTTGGGCGATTTTTTTTGGAGATTCTCGGCCAACGCGCTTAAATCAACGCCTGAAGCCTGGGCTTCCTCAAAGGCATTTTCGGCCACCCCAAAGAGTGGATTTTCCTCCGCTGACTCCTTTGTCGCCGTTAAAATGGCCTGGAACGCCGCCAGGAGATTCAGCAGGTCCTCACGCACCCGTTTCACACTGCCCGGCACAGGCGCGGCCTTGTTGCCCACCCAATGAATGGCCTCGCCCGTGGCGGTGGCAATGGCCTCGAACGTTTTACTGCGGACAAGTTCACGGTTGGCGGCTTCTAACTGTTTCAGCAATTGCGCATTGTGGATGGCATTGGCAATCTGGTCAGCCAGCGATTGCAGGGCAGTGATGTCTTCTTCGGCGAAGGCGTTTAATTCCACGCTTTGGACTGTCAGAACGCCCAAAGCACGGCCTTTGAACACCAGCGGCAGGGCCACTTCTGAGCGGGTTTCGGGTAAATAGGGGTTCCTGAAACGGTCAACCTGACCTTCTGCGTCGAGCGCAATTTGGGCTTTTTGCTCCAGAATGGCGCGCCCCGACATCGAATTAACATCCGCCGGAAGCCAGAACTTGTTTTTCAGCATTTCGGCTCCGGCGGGGCCGTGTCCGGCGTGCAGTTCCAGGCGCTGACCATCCTCGGAGAACAGAAAAATGCCCGAATAATGAACGCCAAATTCCGAACAAATAATGCCAACCGTTGAGCGAAGGAGCTCATCTAAATCCAAAATGGAGGTGATTTCGTGGCTGACGCGCGCCCCGGCTTCCAGCAGTTTTTGGCGGCGTTTGAGCGCGTCGATAATAAGTTGGTTTTGTTTTTGCAGGTGAGTGTTGCGGGTGAGAGAATTGGTCAACTCCCGCACGCGGGTTTCAAGCCGCTCCACCACCTCGCTCTGGTAGGCGCGCAGGTGCGTTTCGGCATCTTTCAACACCTCGCGTTTGCCGCCCAAAAAGGCGCGCACTTGCTCCTCGAACGTGTCAATGTCAATCGGCTTGTTCAAGAAGCCAGTGAAACCCGCCGCCAGGGCGCGCGAGCGGGTGGCGTCGGTGATGTCGGCGGTGACGGCCACAATGGGCGTGCCGGGCGGCAAAATGCTGCGCAAACGGATGGCGACATCCACCCCGGTCATGTTTGGCAGGTTGATGTCGAGCAGCACCAGGTCAGGCTGAGTATCACGGGCCAGTTCAATCCCATTTAAGGGGTCTGACGATTCGAGAACAACGAATTTCCCAGCCAGCAGGCGGCGTACCAGGGCGCGCGAGTCAGCGTTATCTTCCACATACAAAACCTGCGGCAGAGATTTGATGTCAGTCATGACATTTTATTTTATACATAAATCATCCTTTTTGGCTTAACGAAATAATTAGAGATTCGATACAGTTTATGCTATAGTACACCATTGAGAACAGAGCGAGGGTCGAGTAGCCGGTGATTTTCTGGCGTATCGAGACCCGGAATTGCTGTGTTTCGGTTGATTTCCGAAACGTTATCAATACAGAAAGGATTTCCCATGCAATACCGTGAACTTGGCCGCACCGGCTGGAAGGTTTCAACCGTCTCGTTTGGCGCCTGGGCCATTGGCGGCTCGTGGGGGTCTGTCGATGACAAAGACTCGCTTGCCGCTTTGCACCGCTCGATTGACCTGGGCGTCAATTTCATTGACACTGCCGATGTCTATGGCGATGGGCGCAGCGAGCGGCTGGTGGCGCAACTCCGCAAGGAGCGTTCAGAAACGATTTATGTCGCCACCAAGGCCGGCCGGCGGCTGAACCCGCATACGGCGGCGGGCTACAACCGCGCCAACCTGACCGCTTTCGTGGAGCGCAGCCTGAAAAATCTCGATACGGAAGCCATCGACCTGCTCCAACTGCACTGCCCGCCGACCGAGGTTTATTACATGCCCGAAACCTTTGGCGTGCTGGATGACCTGGTCCAGGCTGGTAAACTGCGCTATTACGGCGTCAGCGTCGAAAAGGTGGAGGAAGCGCTCAAGGCGATTGAATACCCCAACGTCCAGAGCGTGCAAATCATCTTTAACATCTTCCGGCAGCGCCCGGCCGAATTGTTTTTCAGGGAAGCCCGGCATCGCAAGGTCGGCATTTTGGCGCGCGTCCCGCTGGCCAGCGGCCTGCTGACCGGTAAACTGACGGCTCAATCGAAATTCGAGGCCGACGACCACCGCGCCTTTAACCGGCACGGCGAGGCCTTTGACCGCGGCGAAACCTTCTCTGGCGTGGATTATGAAACCGGGCTGAAAGCGGTCGAGGAATTGCGCGCACTCGTGCCAGAAGGTTGGACAATGCCGCAATTTGCCCTGCGCTGGATTTTGATGCACGAATCCGTCACCTGCGCCATTCCCGGCGCAAAGAACCCGGCCCAGGCCGAAGACAACGCCCGCGCCGCCGACCTGCCGGAATTGAACAAGGCCACCCTGCACCGCATCCGCGCGATTTACGAGGCCTACATCCGGCCGCAAGTGCATCACTACTGGTAAACCGGCATGAAGGCCTTCCCGCCCTTCCCACAAGAAAAGGCCCGCATTGGTCTGCTCGGTGTGGCGTTCGATGAAAACTCATCTTACAAACGCGGCGCAGCCCTGGCCCCGCCCAAAATCCGCGCCGATTTTTTCTGTGACTCGGCCAACCTGTGGACAGAAAACGAGATGAACCTGGGCGCGGATGGCATTTTCGCCGATGCGGGCGACATCGCGCCCTCGCAGGCGGCCATGCCCCTCGAAACGGAAACCGCCGCCAGCCGCCTGTATGCCGCCGGGCTGAAGGTCTTCGCCCTGGGCGGCGACCATTCGGTGACGTATCCGCTCATCCGGGCGGCGGCGCGTTTCCACCCTGGCTTGAGCATCTTGCACTTTGACGCGCATCCCGATTTGTACGATAACTTTGATGGCAATCCGCATTCCCATGCCAGCCCATTTGCGCGTATCATGGAGGCCGGGCTGGCACGGCGGCTGGTTCAGGTGGGCATCCGCACCATCAACGGCCATCAGCGCCAGCAGGCCAAACGTTTTGGGGTAGAAGTGTTGACCATGCAGAATTGGCGCGAGGTGTTCGACCTGCAATTCGATTCGCCGTTGTACATTTCCTTTGATATAGATTGTCTCGACCCCGCTTTCGCCCCTGGCATCTCGCACCGCGAACCGGGCGGTCTCTCGACCCGCGAAGCGCTGACCATCCTCCAATCTTTGTGCGCCGATATTGTTGGCGCAGATTTGGTCGAGTTCAACCCGGCGCAAGACCCGCTCGGCCTGACCGGCATGGTCGCGGCCAAGATTTTCAAAGAAATGGCCGCAAAAATGCTGGAAACCACCTGAAATCTTGTTTTGCCAGCAGTTATACTGCCGCCCGAACTAGCGCGAGATAGCATCTCGCGCCACGCAGAAAGGATGAACCATGACTCAAAAAATACTCCACTGGGGCTTGCTCTCCACCGCCAGAATCAACCGCGCCCTCATCCCACCGCTGCGCGTTTCGCCGCGCAACCGCCTGCTGGCGGTTGGCAGCCGCTCGCAAGATTCTGCCAATGCTTACGCCAGGGAATGGAACATTCCCAAAGCGCACGCTTCTTACGAAGCCCTGCTGGCCGACCCGGAAATCGATGTCATCTACAACTCCCTGCCCAATCACCTGCATAAAGAATGGACGATTAAGGCCGTCGAAGCCGGGAAGCATGTCCTGTGTGAAAAACCCATCGGCCTGACCCCCGCTGAAGTGGACGAAATGGCCGCCGCCGCGCAGAAGCACGGCAAAGTAGTGGCCGAGGCCTTCATGTACCGCCATCATCCGCAAACGCTCAAAGTCAAAGAATTGGTCGAAAGCGGCGCAATTGGCAAACTGCAACTGATTCGCGGCTCGTTCACCTTCCGCATGAAAACGGAGGTCAACATCCGCCTGAACCCGGAGATGGGCGGCGGCAGTATATGGGATGTAGGCTGTTACCCCATCAGTTATGCCCGCTACCTCGCAGGGGCGGAACCCGTTGAGGTCTTTGGCGCGCAGGTGAGGGGTGCAAGCGGCGTGGACGACTCGTTCTTCGGACAGATGAAATTTCCCGGCGAAATCTATGCCCAGTTCGACAGCGGATTTCGTACTCCCTACCGTACCCATCTCGAAGTGGTCGGCTCAGAGGGGACGATTACCGTCCCATCACCATTCAAACCGGGGCTGGATGAGAGCATCACGCTTTACCGCGAGGACAGGACCGAGCAGCTCTCCATCCCGCGCCAGGAATTGTACATTGGCGAAGTGGAAGACCTGGCCGACTGCATCCTGACCGGCAAAACCCCGCGCGTCACCCTGGCCGACAGCCGCGCCAATGTGGCGGCGATTGTGGCCCTGCTTCAATCGGCCCAAAGCGGCCAGTCGGTCAGACTCTAACCATAAAGACCGCGAAGTTTGCAAAGGAATGCTTTCATCCCGACATAGTTTGCAGCGCGGCATGACTTGCGTATGAAAAAACATCTTCCCTTGCTCTTGGGCGACCTGCTTGCCATTGCGCTCGTCACCCTCATTGGCTTTGCCACCCACGGTGAAACCGATGTATCCTTCCTTCCGCGCATGTGGACGACCTTTGGGCCGCTGGCGCTGGCCTGGCTGCTGGCAGCGCCGCTCCTGGGCCTGTTCCGGCCCGAAATTGCCTCTGACCTGCGCCAGTGGTGGCGGCCCTTTGTGGCAATGGTCTTTGCCGGGCCGCTGGCCGCGCTCTTGCGGGCTTTCCTGCTCAATACAGTTGTCATCCCTCTCTTTGCGGTGGTTTTAAGCGGCTCCGCCGGGGTAGGGATGGTCGTCTGGCGGGCAATCTGGTGGCATGTATCGAGGAAAAAAGTACCGCCGAAAATATGACGATATGCTCAGCCCCTCAATGTTATAATTTCAGCGCAGATAGTTCCGCCTTTCTTGTGGCGCTTTTGGGCATCACAGCCCCAGAAGTGATGTGACGGCCCCGTCAAAGACGGGGACGAAAATCAGCAAAGTCAGTTTCAGCCGTGAGTCGCATTACACAGGCAAGGATTCTCCTCTAAAGCGCGGGAGGGTCTTTGTCATCTCGTATTTAACGAGATGACCCTCGCGGCAGGGAAATGATTGGGCTGAAAATTCATCTTTTCTGAACAGGAGAACCTGCATGTCCCCCATCAAAACCATCATCATGGGAGCCGCCGGGCGCGACTTCCACAACTTCAACACCTTCTTCCGCGGGAATAAGGATTATGAAGTCGTCGCTTTCACTGCCACCCAAATTCCCGATATCGAAGGCCGCCAGTACCCCAAAGAACTCGCTGGTGATTTGTATCCGGCTGGAATCCCGATTTACGCAGAAAGCGACCTGCCCGAACTCATCAAAAAACACAATGTCGAACAGGTTGTGTTCGCCTACAGCGATGTGCCGCACGAATACGTGATGCACAAAGCCTCGCTGGTCAACGCCCTGGGGGCCGATTTCCGCATCATGGGCACCCGCTACACCCAGGTCAAGTCGAGCAAGCCGGTCGTTTCCGTTTGCGCCGTGCGCACCGGCTCCGGCAAAAGCCAGACCACCCGCCGCGTTTCGCTCATTCTGCGCGGGATGGGCTACAAAGTGGCCGCCATTCGCCATCCAATGCCTTACGGCAATCTCGTCCGCCAGGAGGTACAGCGCTTTGCCGATTACGATGACCTGGATGAGCACGAATGCACGATTGAGGAGCGCGAGGAATACGAACCGCATCTCGATAACGGCGTGATTGTTTATGCAGGCGTCGATTACGAGAAAATCCTGCGCCAGGCCGAGCAGGAAGTGGATATCATTCTGTGGGACGGCGGCAACAACGACTTCCCCTTCTATAAATCGGATTTGCAGATTGTGGTGGCCGACCCGCACCGCCCCGGCCACGAGAGCACCTATCACCCCGGCGAGACCAACGTCCGCTCGGCAGATGTGTTCGTCATCAACAAAGTCGATACCGCCGACCCGGAAAACGTCATCAAAGTCCGTGAAAGCCTGCGCGCCATGAACCCGACCGCCATTATGATTGAAGGCGCGTCCCCGCTATTCGTGGATAAACCCGAGGAAATTCGCGGCAAGCGCGTGCTGGTGGTGGAAGACGGCCCAACCCTGACGCACGGCGAAATGGCCTACGGCGCGGGCTATGTGGCCGCCCGGCGCTTTGGCGCGGCGGAAATCGTTGACCCGCGCCCCTTCGCCGTCAAATCCATCGCCGCCACCTATGCCAAATACCCCAAGACCGGGCCGATTCTGCCCGCGATGGGCTACGGCGAAGCGCAGATGAAAGACCTGGAGGCCACCATCGCCGCCGCCGATGTGGACATGGTCGTGATTGGCACGCCCATCGACCTGACGCGCGTCATCAAAATCAACAAGCCCTACCAGCGCGTGCGCTATGAGTTGCAGGAAATCGGCCAGCCGACGCTGGAGGATATTCTCAAGAGCAAGTTTGGGAAGTAGGGATTGGTGAGTTGTCGTTAGTAATCAAGTTGCGTGGAAAGCGGGAAAACCAGTCCTAACTTTCCGCGCAACTTTTTTATCGCCAATCTGTTTTACCAATCATCAAATCAAAATCATAAATCTACAATCTAAAAATCCCATGCCCCCCCTTGCCCCCACCCTCACCGCCCGTCTTTTTCCCGCCGTTGACCAGAAACTGCGTGACCTGCTCTTGATTGCCGCTGGCGCGTTGCTGGTTGCGATTCTCGCGCAAGTGCGCATTCCGCTGCCGTTTACCCCCGTCCCGCTTACCGGGCAAACCTTTGCCGTCCTGCTGGTTGGCGCGGCGCTTGGCGCAAGGCGCGGAGCCGCGTCCCTCGGGCTGTACGCCGGACTCGGACTGTCTGGTCTGCCGGTCTTCGCCGGTGGCGCATCTGGTTTGAGTTATGCTCTAGGCCCGACCGGCGGATACCTGCTTGGTTTCATTGCCGCCGCTTACGTTATCGGCCAACTGGCCGAACGCGGCCTGGAGCGCAGCATTCGCACCTCGCTGTTGCCCTTCGCTGTGGGAACAGTCATCATTTACGCCCTCGGCGCAGGCTGGCTGGCATTTTACGTTGGCCCGCAAGCGGCAATTCTCAAAGGCGTACTTCCCTTCTTGCCTGGCGACTTGCTCAAACTTGCGCTGGCGGCAATTGCCTTGCCCGCTGCCTGGAAACTCTCCAGATAAAGCAAATTCCCCTGTTTTGAATTTGAATCAGGTCTGAACATCTATCTGACTGTTCAGGCCTGATTTCGTTGTAAAATGAATTGCCGCTCTAATGGCATGAAGATGGAAGAACTTTACTGGTTGGAAACGTTTCAAACAGCCACTGATTTGGATGAGGCAGAACAATGTTCAGGTTGCCCGAACAATGGCCCGGCTTGCCGGAAATTCTCAATTCTGACGATATTGTCAGATTTCTCAAGTTTTCACTCCTGTTTATTTTAATGCTGAGCCTGTCAGGACTGGTTGGCGCGCTCTTTTCGACCGAACCTGGCTGGAACACGGTTTTCTGGAATTCTCTGGCGCTTACAGCGGCTTCCAGCCTCGCAATCTGGCTGCTCAGGCGCCGCAAAGTCCTGCTGGCTGTTTATCTTGTTGTGATTGGAAATGGAGCCTGGTTGGCGCTGGCAGCCTGGATGGGCGCAGGGGTGAAAGGCATCACTTACACAGCACTGATATTACCGATACTGACTGCCGCGCTTTTTCTGGGGAGACAGGCTGGGTTCCTGGCGGCACTGGCTTCGGCGCTATATGGACTTTTCCTGCTGACGGCCGGACGTTTGGGCTGGCTCATCAATGCCGACCGCCCCATTTCTGATATTTTTGCCTGGTTCGCCAATACGGCGTCTTTTTTCATTGCCGCGCAGCTGATTAGCATTGCGCTCTGGCAGGTAGAACGCGCTCTCAAGAAAGCGCATGCGGAAATCGATGAGCGCATCCGCTCCGAGGCTGAAATCCGCCGCCTGAACGCCGAGTTGGAACAGCGCATCGCCGAACGCACTGCGCAGCTGGCCGAGAGCGAAGAACGCTATCGATTGATTTCAAAAGTCAGTTCCGATTACGTGTTTTCCAGCCGAATGCAGAAGGATGACGTGCTTGAACTGGACTGGGTAGCAGGCGCGTTTGAACAAATCACAGGCTACACACGCGAAGATTACCTGGCGCATGGCGGCTGGCTGGCGGCCCTGCACCCGGAAGATATCGAAACCGACCAGCGCGATATGGAAAAGCTCAGGAAAAACGAGCCAATCATCAGCGAACTGCGCACTTTTACCCAAAGTGGCGAATTAAGATGGGTGCGCGTGTACGCCCACCCACGCTGGGATGAGCGCGAAAACAGATTGGTGGGCGTCTATGGGGCAGTGCAGGATATTACCGAGCGCAAGCAGACCGAAGAAGCGCTCCGTGCCAGCGAACAGCGTTTCCGAACGCTGGTGGAACAACTACCGTTCGTTACCTATCTCGATGAAGCCAAAGAATACGGCAAAACCGTTTATATCAGTCCTCAGTTCGAGACAATCACCGGTTACCGTCTGGACGAAGGGGTCGGCAGCAACTTGGACTTCTGGCTGGAGCGTATTCATCCGGAAGACCGTGCAAAAGCGCAGACAGCCTACGAGAGTTGCTTTTACGATGGCGCCCCGCTTGACCGGGAATACCGCTTTCTCACGAAGGAGGGCCGCTATATCTGGGTGCAAGACCGCGCTGTGCGCGTTTTGGACGAAACAGGAGGCGCGCAATATATCCTGGGGGCCTTTCAGGATGTGACCGAACGAAAAGCCGCCGAAGAACGGCTGCGCCAGCAAACCATTCAGTTAAGCGTTCTCTACCAGTTAGGGCGGCGCATGTCTGACGCGCGAAACCCGGAAGAAATTTACACTGCCGCGTACCAGGCAGCCGAACAGTTGTTCCCGTTGGAAGCCTTTTTCATTGCCCTGACTGACGAGCAGACGCAGACGATTGAATATGTCTATTTGATTGACAAAGGCCAGCGCTACCCCAACGACAGCATACCGTTCACCGAACGCTCACTGACTGCCTGCGTCATCCAGACTGGCGAAATGCTGCTAGCCGCCAGCGAAGACGATTGGAATGCCATCGATTTTGGTTCCGGGTTATATGGTACGGGCGAAGACACCCTTTCGCTGATGATTGCGCCGCTCAGACCGGCGGGAAAAGTGATAGGGGCTATTTCGGTTCAGCATTATCAGTTTGGCATGTACACCGAAGAACACCGCCAGATTTTCATGACCCTGGCAAACCAGGTGGCAACGGCAATTCGAAACTCGCTGTTGGTACAATCACTGCGCCTGCAGGCTGCCGCGCTCGATGCGGCGGCCAGCGCGATTGTGATAAGCGATGAAAAGGGAATCATTCAGTGGGTCAACCCGGCCTTTACCGCCATGACTGGCTATAGCAGCCAGGAGGCCATTGGGCAGAAAACCAGCCTGATGCGTTCTGGTGTACACAATGGGGCGTTTTACAACGAATTGTGGAATACGCTCATGGAGGGCCGCGTTTGGCGGGGGGAACTGGTCAACCGCCGTAAAGATGGCAGTTTATATGTCGAGGAGCAGATCATTACCCCGGTGCGCGACGAGCATGGACAGGTATTTCGTTACATCTCCATCAAACAGGATATCACCAGTCGGAAACAGGCCGAAGAACGTGAAACGCGGCGGCGCGAAATGATGGAAAAGGTTATTGACCTGGGCAAGGCCGTCACAAAAATAACCGACCCGGGTCAGTGCCTGCGCGAAATTCACCGCAGCATCCAAAAGGGGCTGGGGTTCGACCGGGTTGGACTTTTTGAATACGACCCTGTCCAAAATCTGGTGCGCGGCTTACTTGGAACCGATGCCCAGGGCAGACTCGAAGATACCCGTTGGTTTTCTGAACCTGTAGAAGCCTATGAAGGCTGGGTTAAGGCAGTGAGCGAAGCCAGAGGCTTGCATTTGGTCGAAAACTATTCTGCGGTGTATGACCTTGCTCAACATGAAGACATGCGCGGAGTCGAACAACATGCCACCCTGGCTGCCTGGGTTGGCGAAACGCCAACCCTTTTGATTGGCGTCGATAACCTGATAACCGGGCGCAAATTTAGCGCAGAGCAGTTGGAGGCTCTGCAACTCTTTGCCGGGTATGCCGGGTTGGCAATTGAACATGCCCATTGGAATGCCCAACTCGAACAGCGGGTGGTCGAACGCACCCGCCAACTGGAAGCCGCCAACCAGGAGTTGGAGGCACTGGCTTACACCATTGCTCACGACCTGCGCATTCCGGCGCGCGCTATGCACGGCTTTGCTTCGATTGTGAAAGAAACCGAAGCCGACCGCCTGGGACAGGAGTCGCTTCGCCGCCTCGACCGTATCCGGCAAAATGCCAGTTTGCTGGGGCAACAAGTGGATGACCTGCTCGAATTTATGCGCATAGGGCGCGCTACGCTCCACATCCAGCCAGTGGACATGAACAGCCTGGTTGAGGAAACCCGCGCGACCCTGGAGAAAAAGATGGAAGGGCGCGAAATTCGGCTGCATGTTCCGGATTTACCCCCTTGCCAGGGCGACCGCTCCCTGTTGCGGCAGGCATGGGTGAACCTGCTTAGCAACGCCATTAAATTTACACGTTCCCAGTCACTGGCAGAAATCGAAATCGGCGCGCGGGAAGTGGAGGGCAAAACCGCATACTTCATCCGCGACAATGGCGTTGGGTTCGACATGAAGTTTGCTGGTAATTTGTTTGGCGTATTCCAGCAATTGCACCATCCTGAAGAATACGAAGGGACGGGCATGGGGCTGGCTATCGTCCAACGCATCATCCAACGGCACGGCGGGCGCGTATGGGCCGAGGCGCGAGAAGGAGAGGGCGCAACGTTTTACTTTACGGTGAACTAAATCAATCCATAAACGGCCGGGCAAAGCGGCGCTGGTATGCGCCGTTTTGTTTTAACATCGCATCGAAGTAGAAATGGGCAACCGGCAGGCGCAGGAAGACCTGAAAGACCGGCCCCAGGATGGGGGGGAAGGCTTCGGGATGGGCGATTTTTGACAGGATAGCCGGGTCGAATCGTCCTGCGGCGGCCAGCCCGGCCCCAATGGCTTGCAGGTTGGCAAAAAGCCTGGCGGTCATGTTGGGCGGCAGGACGCGCGTGGCTTCGCCATTGCCTTTAACCACCGTCCCCAGGTAGGGAGAGCCAAGCCGTTCAGCCAGTTTTTCCAGATAACGTTCGACATAGCGCGAGTGCAGACCTTCGGGAAAGCCAGATTGGACGACAAAACCAATCGGCGGGTTATCTGCCCGCCCTTTGAGCGGCTCCAGGGCTTCGATGAAATGTTTGACGACGCCAGGCATCGAATCGGTGTAGAGCGGGAATCCCAGGAGGACGCATTCAGCCTGCGCAAAGGCCGCCGCCATTTGGTCGGTTTCGTTCAAGCGGACGAGGTGATGTGTCTCGCTGGGGCCGCCAAACCCGGCGGCGATTTCGCGCAGGAAGATGGGCGTGTTGCCCTTTCTCCCACGCGGCGAGCCGTTGAACAGGGTCAGCCGGCGGGGCGGTTTAACGGTCACGCCTTCGGTGGGCGGCAAACGCCTGGGCAGCGGCAGGCAGTCGGCAGATTGGTCTGTGATTCGGCGGGTGAGGTCCACCGCCGAAGTTTCTATCGTCAACGAAAATTCTAGCCGGGTCTTGAAGTTGAGCGCTGTTCGACAGTGGATGTCGGTCACGATTTGCAGGTCGCGGGCGTCGGTATCGGCTTCTGGTTCGAGCAGCAGACCCAAGCGCGGATAACGCGGGTAACGTTTCAGATGATGGGCCTCGCCCTGGTCAACTTCCATGTAAGGATGAATGAGCGGCAGGTGCTTGTCGCTGGCGCGTTTGAGCAATTCGGAAGGGAAGCCCATTTTGAGCGGGGCGGCCCACAGAACGAAATCAGCGTTGATGACGGCGCGGTCCATCTCGCGCGAGTCATCGCGGTTGGCGCACTCGCCAGGGGTTTTGACCCAGCAGCCCCAACAGCCTGCGCAGTAGCGCAGAGTCAGTTTGCGCAGGTTGAGCTGGGTGACGTTGTGTCCGCCCGCTTCGAGAGCCGGTTTGAGTTCGGCAAGGTAGGCGTCTAGCGCGCCGGGTTCGGGACTGCCGTTCAGGATGGTGATTTTCATGGCTTTTCTCCTGGTGGGACGAAATTAATTTCGTCCGACTCCGGCGCTGAATGAGTAGCGGATGGCTTTCCTGGCGCAGGTATCGGCGCAGTTGCCGCACAAGATGCATTCGCTGTGTTCCATCTGCTCTCGTTTGACCATTTTGTTCACGTCCAGGCTCATTGGGCAGTTGTACACGCAGCGCTTACAGTCGGAGCAAGTTTCGGCGCTGGCAACCAGCCGCAGGGAAGGCCAGGCCAGGCGGTTGCGAATCCAGCGTCCAATAATCATGAACGGCGCCATCCAGCAGATGGTATGACAGCCTGTCCGACATCCAAAAATCGCCGCCAGCCCAATGAAAAGAGCAATTACGATGAAGTAGATGATGTATTTGGGGGGCGCGTCCACCGAGATGCCGCTTTCCGTCAGGTGGAGCAGGTTCACGCTGGAATATCCGCCTGCCCGAACGAGCAGCCAGATAATGATGGACATCCACGGAATCCAGATGAGCCACTTAACCCAGGCGACTTTATCAGGATTCACTGCCCGGTTGTTGAGCGGTTCGGCAATCTCGCCCATGCCTGAGCCGGGGCAAACCTACCCACACCAGGCGCGCCCCAGGAATAGCGCTGAAACGAACATCAACCCGAACATGACTGCGCTGCCGTTGAGGATGCCGTTCATCGCCCCGTCTATGATGACGTAGGGCGAGAGGAAGTTCATCGTGACCGGAAAAATGAGAAACGAGAACAGTACAATGCCTTTGCGAATGCGCTGGCGCGTGGGAAGTTGTTTGAGCATGTCGAACCTTTCTCTGAAGAAACCAGGTAAAAAGAATCCCAAGGATTGCCCGTCAGGCAAGGCCTTCGGGATTGGAGCGTATTTCTCAGGCTTTTGCCTGTTTTAAGTGCGTTTGTTTTATCGCTTTGGTGCTTGTCCGTTCTTAATCCGCGCGATGACGCTTTCTGCCCATTGCAGGTTTGCCCGCATGTTGGCAAGGCCGTTTTCGAGCGTAAGCAGCCAGAAGAAATGCTCACGCGGGGAGGGGATTTCCTGCTGAAACGGGCCGATTTGCTCTGGCACTTGCTCATATTGCGCCAGGATAGCGCGCATGATGGCCGCGTAACCCTCGAATTTGGAGAGAACTTCTTCATCCGAAAGTTGCCCGCTAAAAAAGACCTGAATCAGCGGCGCGCTGCGCGGTTCGCTCATTGGCGGCGGGCCGGAAACCCAGCGCAGTAACTCGGCCCGCCCGGCTTCGGTGATGTGATAAACCTTGCGGTCGGGGCGGTCTTCTTGTGGAATGCGTTCCATGACCGCCCAGCCATTTTCTTCCAGCCGCGCCAGGGTGCGATAAATCTGGCTCTGGTCGGCAGGCCAGAAGTGGCGGATAGACGTGTCGAAGATTTTCTTCAGGTCGTAGCCGGTGTAGGGGTGGTAGTTGAGAAAGCCAAGAATGGCATGGTCGAGGGACATATTGGATTTGTTTTATATATGATTAGTCTAATAATATGCTAATCCAATTTAAATATCAAGCATGACAAATATCACTAAAATATCATGCCGCATGGCAACAGACGGACATGCCTGGGCAAGGAAATAGATATCTTTTGGCCCCCGCCCGAAAGCCCTGAAAGAAAACTTGAACGGCACGAACTACCGCTGCGGCCTCACCCCCAAAATGCCACGCCGATTGCGAGCCCTGCGCCGTCCATCGCTTCAGCCACATACAGACAGAAGAGTGATTTTACAGCAAAACTGACCTGGCCCAAACGTAATTTTGTGTCATAATCGGAGAAAATCAGTCTATTGCTGGTAGTATAATTTTGCTCTTTCCCTGGCAAATGCCAGGAGCCGGAAATTCACTCAATAGCAGGAAAACGTATGCTCATCGACCAGGTAGAAATTTACGTTCGCTCTGGCAAGGGCGGCGACGGGATGGTACATTTTCACCGTGAAAAATACGTCCCGCGCGGCGGGCCGGACGGCGGCGACGGCGGCAAAGGCGGCGATGTCATCCTTGAGGTCAAACCCACTCTCAACACGCTGAGTTCCTTCCGCCAGAAAGAACGCTACATCGCGCCCGATGGCAAAAACGGCGGCCCCAACAATATGTCTGGCAAGATGGGGCCAGATTTAGTCATCTACGTACCGCCAGGAACGGTTGTATTTGATGCCGAAACCGGCGACCTGCTTGGCGACCTGACGGAAGCCGGTCAGCGCCTGGTGGTTTGCAAGGGTGGGCGCGGTGGGCGAGGCAACCAGCACTTTGCCACCGCGCGGCATCAGGTTCCGCGCACCGCCGAAAAAGGCGAACCCGCCGAGGAAAAGCGGCTGCGCTTTGAATTGAAATTGATTGCAGATATCGGTCTGGTAGGCGTTCCCAACGCTGGCAAATCGACCCTGCTCTCCGCATTAACCAATGCCCGGCCCAAAATCGCCCCATATCCGTTTACGACCCTCGAACCGAATCTTGGCGTGGCCCAAATTGATGATGTGACCACCGTTGTTTTGGCCGATATCCCTGGTCTGATTGAAGGCGCCAGCCAGGGAGCCGGGCTGGGCTTCGAGTTCCTGCGGCATGTCCAGCGCACGCGGGTTCTCATTCATCTGCTCGATGGTCTCTCCGAGGACCCGGTTGCCGACTTCAGCCAGATTAATACCGAGATGTCGCTCTTTGACCCAAATATTGCCCGCAAACCGCAAATTGTGGCCGTCAACAAAATTGACCAGCCAGAAGTGCAAGAACGCCTGCCCCAACTGAAACGCGACCTGAAGAAACGCGGCGTGTCCAAAATTTGGGAAATCTCGGCCCTGGCGCGCACCCACGTCCGCGAATTGTTGTTGGCCGCGGCAGAAAAACTCTCTGAAACCCCCGCCATTGATGACGCCGAAGCGCCCATGCCGGTTTACAAGCCAAAGGAAGACCCGAAAGAATTCACCATCCGGCGCGAAAACAACGGCGATTGGCGCGTCAGCGGTACGGCCCTCGAACGCGCCGCCAAGATGACGTACTTCGAGCATTCCGGCTCCCTGCGCCGCTTCCAAAAGATGATGGAAGCCCTGGGAGTCGAGGATGCTTTGCGCAAAGCAGGCATCCAAAACGGCGATACGGTGCTGATTGGAGACTTTGAGCTCGAATGGCAGGATTGAAATTTCCTGCTCATCTGGCTTACAATACCGTAACGGGGACAAAATGACCCCGCCCGCTCTGCCCATAAGGGTATAATTCAATCCTAATGCTTTTATTCGTAAGGGTAGTCTAGACAATGCGATATCATATTTGGACCGAAGGCTGTCAGATGAACGTGGCGGATTCGCAGCGAGTGGGGTCAGCGCTCGAACACCTGGGATATACCATCACCGAGAATCCTGCCGAAGCAGATGTCATTGTGTTGAACACCTGCGTCGTGCGCCAATCCGCCGAAGATAAGGCGTATGGACGGTTGAGTTCGTTCAAGCCGCTTAAACAGAAAAACCCGAACCTGGTCATCAACCTGATGGGTTGCCTGGTGGGGGTCAAAGGACACGAGAAACTGAAGGCGCGTTTTCCGTATGTCGATGTTTTCTCCCCGCCTTCGGACCCCGGCCCGCTCATTTCGCATCTGACCCAGGGCGAAATCCGTTCGATGGAAGATGCTGAAACAACCCGCCGGTTCCTGACGATGGATGAAGAACTCATCCTGCCTGTCAACGAGCGTGGCAATCTGGTCTCGGCGCATGTTCCAGTGGTGTATGGGTGTTCGCACGCCTGTACGTTTTGCATCATTCCCTATAAGCGCGGAGTCGAACGCTCACGACCGGTCGGTGACATTGTTGCCGAAATTCGCTCTCTGGCGCGACAGGGCGTAAAGGAAGTGACTCTGCTCGGTCAAATCGTTGACCGTTATGGCAAGGACATTCCCGATGGCCCGAACCTGGCCGGGCTGCTGCGAATCATTCACGAGGTGGACGGCATCGAACGCATCCGATTCCTGACCTCACACCCGAATTATTTTGACGACGAAATTATCGAGGCAGTTGCCGAATTGCCCAAGGTGATGCCGCACTTTGAGATTCCCATCCAGGCTGGGGATGACGCTGTGCTGCAAAACATGAAGCGCGGCTACAACCAGCAGGAATACCGTAACCTGATTGCCAAAATCCGCCACCGTATCCCAGATTGCTCGATTGCCACCGACATTATCGTCGGCTTCCCCGGAGAGACCGAAGAACAATTTATGCAGACCTGGCAGGTATTGGCCGACCTGAAACTGGATGT
The DNA here is from genome assembly GCA_034434535.1 of Anaerolineales bacterium. Lineage (GTDB taxonomy): Bacteria > Chloroflexota > Anaerolineae > Anaerolineales > Villigracilaceae > UBA5195. Next base: position 251,121 of record DAOTZC010000003.1, read on the forward strand.
AGCACACCTGGCGCGTTATTCGGCGCGCGAGGGCACGGTCGCCACCCGCCGGATGGAAGATAATGTGACCGAGGAAGAAAAAATGCGCCGCTTCCGAATGCTGGAGGAGTTGCAGGAACAGGTTGTCGGCGAAATTAATGCAAAATATCTTGGGAAGAGCGTTCCCGTTTTGTTCGAGGAAAAGGTAAAAGGGCGTTGGAAAGGCCGCACCCCCACCAGCAAACTGGTGTTTGTTGAATCGGAGGAAGACCTGCGAGGCCGAATCTTGCCCGTCACCATTACCTGGACCGGCCCGTGGAGTATGCAAGCCACGCTTGCGCGCCAGCCTGCTATTCTTTCTTTTTAGTCTGGAGAATGTATGAAACCAGAAAAAATTCGCGTCATCGCCATTTGCGTATTTCGGAATGGCAATAAAATTTTGGCCTTCGAAGGCTACGATACCATCAAACAACAACCCTACCATCGCCCCCTGGGCGGCACGGTGGAATTCGGCGAGCGGTCTGACCAGGCAGTGATTCGTGAAATCAAAGAGGAAATCAATGCCGAAGTCACTGACTTGCGCTACCTGGGCGCCATCGAAAATATCTTTATTTACGAGGGCAACAAAGGCCACGAGCTGGTGCAGGTCTATGATGGCCGCTTTGTGGATGAGAGTCTGTATGAGAAAAGCATCATCCAGGGCATAGAGCAGTCTTCTCCTTTTCGAGCAGTATGGGTGGATTTGGAGAAAACCGGGAATGGCTATCCGCCGCTTTATCCCACCGGCCTGGTGGAATTACTGGAATCGACAAAATCGTCAAAAATTCCCGCCTGATGGCGGGAATTTTTGACTTACAGGCTGTTGACAACCGACATATACAGGTTGCCAACCCCTGGCCCCATGGTGGCAATGGCGACAACAATGACGATTGCAACCAACACAAGAATAAAAGCGTACTCGACCATGCCTTGGGCCTGTTTGAAAAACTTCTGCATGTTTTACCTCCTTTCATTAAAAATATTGACCATGACTGCATAGATACATTTTGATTTTAACTAGTTTGGCGATTTTTCTTCCTCATAAATCTGATAGTTTTTATTCGCCCCCTCTTTTGCGCAATTTCAACAATGATTAAGGAAAATTTGCCAGATGGAATCAACGACCTGCCATCACGACTAGATATTGGCGAGAGACAGCCAACAACCTGATTGCGCCTGTCCCTGGTCCATTAGGCGTTGCCCTATCCCCAGCAAGGCCGATTGGATTTCGGCTTCCGTCACAAGTTGTGCCCGGAAAGTAACCGCGTTGAGCGCAGTTTTTCACGCCCTGCTTACCTCCCCTGGGCAAGCAACTAGGACAGGCTGTGAATGTAAATTACTGAGCCTAATCTATCCGGCAGGCTAAGTCGTGTTGAATGTTCCATCAGTAAAATGGCTTGCAATCTGTTTTCGCGGCAGGCTTCTTCGATGTCATCCTCAAGTAAAAAAGTCACTTCGGTGAGGAATGAAATTTCGCGTTTCGATGAATGCGGAGCAATAAAAAAGAAATTGAAGAGAATCAAAAGGTGCTTTTCGATTTGGGAAGGCAAAGCAACCAGCCAAACCGGATGTCTTGTTTCCAGGGCAACTGTAACCAGGTTGTTCAAATCATCTCTATTTTTGGCTGCAGGAACAAGAAAGATAGGGATATGTTGTTCTATACTTCCCTCAATACTTTGAAGGTCCGCGAAATTTCTGACCAAGAGAACTTTCTTTTTCTTTCGACGCATGTATTTGACAAGGCTTTTTTGTATTAAGTCAAAAAAGCCAACTTTTCCAAAGATAAAAATGTTCGCTTCTGCCAAATGGGCCTGTACCGCAGAATCTTTTAATACCTCGCTCAATTGGTAATTTTTTGGGGGTTGAGGACCGCTCTTGGCCAGACTTTTCCCCGCATTTTCCATATCTTGATTTCTCCTGACCAACTGGGCAGGAGCATCATTGCGTTTAACTAAAAAATCGAAGCGCGTCATCAGTTTCGCTTGACGAGCGGGCCACTGCCATAGTAACGCGGAACAATGACCAAACGGGAGTTATTCTGGATTGCCACGTTAGAAAGGCTGGAGCCATCCGGCGCTTGAACCAGTAAATCTACATCATCCGCATCAACACCCACTTCGGGAAAGGCTTCAATCAACGCCGGAAGCAAATGCTTAACCGGCGCGCGGGCATTGATGGTAACATTGCGAAATTCTTTGGCTGTATATGCCCCGGTTTTGGTGGGAATCATAAAAACAACCGTGACGATTGCTTCTTCCATTTTTGCATCTCCTTGCGCATGAACAATTGCGGGGTTACAGCCCAATTAAAGCCGATATTCATACTCGGTCAGCTTTTGCATGGCGACCTTGTAAGCCTGCCGCACTGCGTGATATTCGATTGCGCTTTCGCCGTCATTCCCTGCAACGGACAAATAGTTGAAAGCAGACTGCATGGCGGCATCCACCGCTTCGCAGACATCTCTGTCTTCATCGTTGTATATGCTAGAAAACTGCCAGATGAGGGGCATTCTCTCAATAATTTTGGCCCGCATTTCGGGGGAAATATCAAACGAGCGGCCTCGCTCTGGCAATTTTTCACGCAGATTGGGGGTATGTTGGACAAAATCGGCATGATGCCCTATTTTGAGTAGCCAAGTCAGATAATCACGATATTCTTGGGCTATCTGTCGACGAAATTGGCGAATTTCCTGCTGTTGGCGATGCTGGTTTTGAACGACATTGCCAATCATCATGCCGCCGATGCTCAAGAATGCCGAAGCAACGACCACCAGAATATTGCTCAACATTTCCCAAAAGGCAACCGCAGGCGCGCCGCCCTGTTGCACGGCAGGAATCTGCATAGCATCCACGTTGACCAGAAAGACCAGCAAAACCAACCCCAAAAACATGATGGGAAGAGAAAAGCCATAATTGGCAAGAAAGCGTCTGATTTTCCACCGCATATCCGTTCTCCTGCGTATAAATTGATTGTACAGCAAGTTAGAACGAAAGAAAAGATATGCTGATTGATCAATCCTGCCCTCCCTTTTAACGCCTTTGAAACGGACAGGCTAAAGCCTGTGGCATAATTGGATTTGAAGATTCGCTCAAGCGGAAGGACACGCTCCATTTGGCCGGCGATACCTTTAACATCTTCACTCTCATAACGGCAATTTTGCCGATTTTAGGGGCTAAAGAGGCAAGAGAGGATGGAATATAACGCGCTATCCATGCGAGGCAGCCAGCCTGCTAATCAGGGGAAATAGCATATTCGCAAGGGTATAAGAAACCCTGCCTGGCGTCAGACAACCTGCGCACACTGTTATAGTGTAATGGCTTTTCGACTCAAAATGCCCCAAACAAGTATCAGACTTGCGATTTCCTGCACAACCCCGACATGCGACGCCGGCAAGAGAATCGAAAAACCATAGCCCAGGCAGGCTATGGTTCATCAAAAGTTGCGGGGGCAGGACTCGAACCTGCGACCTCCGGGTTATGAGCCCGACGAGCTGCCACTGCTCTACCCCGCGTCATTTTTACAGGCACGGTAGTTTACTACAGAGGAGCGGGCGCGTCAAGGATTTGCTTGCGGGCAATTCGCTCGTTGCGAAGCAAAGACGCGGCGCTAAAAACACTGGCAAATGGGGGCTGACGCCAGGTTCAAGGGAGGAGTCTATGCGGGCCTGCCGCTATTTGCCCGACAAGGCCCTGGGCTTGCCCGCTGCGTCGGTTACAATTGTGCCAGTTGTTCTTCTTTTCTCTTTCGCAGACGAATGGCGATAGGCGCGGCCAGGAAGCGCTCCACAAAGTCCGGGCTTAAATCTGGCTCGTAATAATCTCGCATGGCCTCCAACAGGCTAACGGTTTCTCCGACATACTTTTCAACCGAAACCGGCGCGCCTGCCTGAAGAGTACCCTCGCGCAGGACGCGGCAATACAGGCCGGGCCGCTCCACCAGGCGAAATTGTTTCGCAAAGGCCGGTAGGTTCATGCGCCCGGCCAGCGTTCCACACGGGATACGCGGAGCGGTGACTTCGAGCAAAACCTGGCCCAGCTGCAACCTGTCACCAATATTAAATTGGGCCGAGCGCAATCCGTCAATGGTCAGGTTTTCGCCAAACATGCCAGGCTGCATTTCCTGGTCAAGATAGTCGGCCCACCATTCGTAATCGGCCCAGCCGTAGACGTAAATGGCCTGGTCGGGGCCGCCGTGATTTTTCAGGTCGCCGATGAAGTCGCCAGGGATGCCCTGGCTTGTAATGCGTACCGGGCCAGCGACCGATTGTTTGAAGATGCCGGTCTGCTCGGTTTTGCCGGGGCGCACAAGGGTCTTTTCTTTGCCAATATTGATGCTCATCAGTTCCATGAAGTCTCTCCTGCACGAATTTTGTTCCGCGTAAATGATTGTACTCCAAAAAGCCTGGGGCAGGACTCTTTGCGAGGAGCGGAAGCAGGCTGCAGCGGGGCAACATCGGCGGGTGTAACGGAAAAGGCGCCAGCCAGGTTAAGGCCGGTTTGACGGGGAATTCCACATCAGAGAAATATAAGAATTCGTATACGCCTCTTGACGCGCTTTTGCGAGACGGGTATCATATCGTTAGCACTCGAAAGCCATGAGTGCTAAAATTCTGCCCAATTCCATCAATAATAAACATTATTCGGAGGTGTGTAATATGGCTATTTCCATTAAACCCCTCGGCGACCGCGTGGTGGTCGAACCCATCGAGCAGGAAGAAGTGACTGCCGGTGGCATCGTTCTGCCCGATACCGCCAAGGAAAAACCCCAGCAAGGCACGGTGGTAGCTGCCGGCCCCGGCGCGCGCGATGAAGACGGCGACCGTATCGCCATGGACGTGAAGGTGGGCGACCGCGTCTTGTTTGCCAAATACGCCGGCACCGAACTGAAGCTGGATGGCAAGAAGGTGCTTATCCTGCGCGAATCTGATATTCTCGGCATCATTGAGAGCAAGTAATTTCAAAGAGGTAAACCTATGGCTGCTAAACAACTCGTCTTTACAGAAGATGCTCGCGCCAAGCTGAAGAACGGCATGGATGTCGTTGCCAACGCTGTGGCGACCACCCTGGGCCCCAAGGGCCGCAATGTGGCGATTGACCGCAAATTTGGCTCGCCCACCATTACGCACGATGGCGTTTCGGTTGCTAAAGAAATCGAACTTTCGGACCCCTTCGAGAACATGGGCGCGCAATTATTAAAAGAAGCCGCCTCCAAAACCAACGACATCGCCGGTGACGGCACCACCACCAGCACCGTGCTGGCCCATGCCATTGTGACCGAAGGCCTGAAGGCCCTGGCCGCTGGCTACAACGCGATGATGCTCAAACGCGGCATCGAAATTGCGACCGATAAGGTAGTGGAAGCCCTGCGCAAGAGCGCGGTGAGCATTAACACCAAGGAAGAAATCGCTTCGGTTGCCACCAACTCCGCCGCCGATACCGAAATTGGCAATCTGATTGCGGACGTGATGGATAAGGTCGGCAAAGACGGCGTTATCACCGTGGAAGAGAGCAAATCTTTGCAGTTTGAAACCGAATATGTGGAAGGTATGCAGTTCGACCGCGGCTATATTTCGCCCTACTTCGTCACCGATGCCGAACACATGGAAGCGGTGATTAACGAGCCTTATATTTTGATTAACGAGAAGAAGATTTCGGCTGCCCAGGATATTGTTCCCATTCTGGAAAAACTGGTGCAGATTGGCAAGCGCGACCTGGTCATCATCGCCGAAGACATTGACGGCGAAGCCCTGGCGACCCTGGTGCTGAACAAACTGCGCGGCATGCTCAATGTGTTGGCCGTCAAAGCCCCCGGCTTCGGCGACCGCCGCAAAGCCATGCTGCAGGATATTGCCATCCTGACCGGAGGTACCGTCATTAGCGAAGAGACCGGCCGCAAACTCGAAACCGCTACCATTGCCGACCTGGGCCGCGCCGATAAGGTAACTGCTGACAAAGATAACACCACCATCGTCGGCGGCAAGGGCGATGAAAAGCTCATCAAAGCCCGCGTGGAGCAGATTCGCGTGGAAATTGAGAAAAGCACCAGCGATTACGACCGCGAGAAACTGCAAGAGCGCGTTGCCAAACTGGCGGGTGGCGTTGCCATCATTCGCGTTGGCGCTGCCACCGAAACAGAACTGAAAGAAAAGAAGCACCGCGTGGAAGACGCCCTCTCCGCGGCCCGCGCAGCGGTGGAAGAAGGCATTGTGGCCGGTGGCGAAATTTCGCTCATCAATGCCGCCAGCGTGCTGGATGAACTGAAGCCTGAAAACGATGATGAGCGCGTAGCGATTAACATTGTCCGCAAGGCGCTGGAAGCCCCCATTCGCAAACTGGCCGCCAACGCCGGGCAGGATGGCTCGGTCATCATTGACGGTGTGCGCCGCGAAGCCGCCGCCAAGAAGAACAAGAACATTGGCTACAACGTGCTGACCGGTGAATATACCGACATGATTAAGGCTGGCGTCATTGACCCGGTGAAGGTCGTACGCGGCGCGCTTGAAAACGCCGCTTCCATTTCGGCCATGATGCTGACTACCGAAGTGTTGATTACCGACATGCCGGAGAAGGAAAAACCCGCCACGCCGCCCATGCCGGAATACTAAACCGACGGGCGTACAAGAAATGGAGCAGGGACGCAGCATGACTGCGTCCCTGTTTGATTTGCGTTGTTCTTGCCCATCCACGTCAACCTGTGTATAATTTGCGCATCAAAGGCAATGATGGAAACGAGTAAGCCTGTGAAACTGCCAGCGAGTTCGGGACCTGGTGCAAGCCGAACCAGAGAAGCAGACTGAAAATCCTTCCGGAGCCGCGCGCCCAACGTAAGACGGAATTCATTCCGTCCCTGCTATTAAGCAAGCCGGATGCCCTCCGTTAGACGGGCAGGGGATGTTTGTCCCCGCAAAGCGCCCGCCTCGGCGGGAAACCTGGGTGGTACCGCGTGAGCGTTCCTGGCTCTCGTCCCTGCGTGGACGGGAGTTTTTTTATGAAAGCGGGATACGCGGAGAACCGCCACAAAACCGATAACGAACAACCGCCAACTGATAACTGTCCTTGGAGGTCCTTGTGTCATTCAAACCCGTCTCTCCCAAACTCGATGTCACTTCTCTCGAAGAAGGCATCCTGAAGTTCTGGAAGCGAGAAAAAATCTTTGAAAAAACTGTTTCCACCCGTAAGGGCGGGCCGGAATTTGTGTTCTATGAAGGCCCCCCCACCGCCAACGGCAAACCGGGCGTTCACCATGTGCTGGCGCGCGCCTTTAAAGACATGTTCCCACGCTACAAGATTATGCGCGGCTACCACGTCTCGCGGCGCGGCGGCTGGGATACGCACGGCCTGCCGGTGGAAATCGAAGTCGAAAAGAAACACGGCTTCACTAACAAACAGCAAATCGAAGCGTATGGGATTGACAAATTCAATGCCGAGTGTCGCAAATCAGCCTTCGACTACATCCAGGACTGGGAGCGGCTGACCGACCGGATTGCCTTCTGGGTTGATTTAAGCACCGCCTATGTGACCTTTACCAATGACTACATTGAATCGGTCTGGTGGATTTTGCGCCAGTTTTGGGACAAAGACCTGCTCTACCAGGGCTTTAAAGTCGTCCCCTACTGCCCGCGCTGCGGCACGCCCCTTTCTGACCACGAAGTAGCCCTCGGCTATGATGAAGCCTCCGACCCCTCGGTCTTTGTCCGTTTGCCGTTGGTGGAGGACCCCGGCACTGCGCTCCTGGTCTGGACGACAACCCCCTGGACTCTGCCCGCCAACGTGGCAGTCGCCGCTGGCGAGGATGTGGATTACGTCAAAGTGGAACACGCTCTCCCTGAAGGTGGCGTTGAAAAACTGATTCTGGCCGAAGCCCTGCTCGAAAAAGTCTTCCGCGGCGAAGAAGTAAAAGTGTTGGAAAAATTCAAAGGAAAAAAACTCAAAGGAACGCGCTACCAGCCGCTCTACACCTTCGTCCCGCCCGAAAAGAAGGCCCATTACGTCATCCTGGGCGATTTCGTCAGCACCGAAGATGGCACCGGCCTTGTCCACATCGCCCCCGCCTTTGGCGCGGACGATATGCGCGTGGCGCTCGAATACGACCTGCCAGTGGTCATGACCGTTGCTCCCGATGGCACGTTTCTCCCTGAAGTCACGCCCTGGCGCGGGGTATTCGTCAAGGATGCCGACCCCGACATCACCAAAGACCTCGATAATCGCGGCCTGCTGTATCGCGCCGAGCGCTACACCCACACCTATCCGTTCTGCTGGCGCTGCAAGACCCCGCTGCTCTATTACGCCCGCGAAGCCTGGTACATCCGCACCAGTCAATTCAAAGACCGCATGGTGCAGTTCAACCAGAGCATCCACTGGGTTCCCGAACACATTCAGGAAGGCCGCTTTGGCAACTGGCTTGCCAACAACATTGACTGGGCGCTCAGCCGCGAGCGTTACTGGGGAACGCCCCTGCCGGTTTGGGAATGCCAGGAGTGCAAACATCAGCACTGCATTGGCTCGGTGGCCGAACTCAGCCAGCTCGCCGGACGCGACTTGAGCGACCTCGACCTGCACCGCCCGCATGTGGATAACGTTCACTTCCCCTGCCAAAAGTGCGGCGGCAAGATGACCCGCGTGCCAGAACTGATTGATGTCTGGTTCGACTCCGGCTCCATGCCTTACGCCCAATGGCATTACCCATTTGAGAACAAAGAAACCTTCGAAAGCCAGTTCCCCGCCGACTACATCTGCGAAGCCGTTGACCAGACGCGCGGCTGGTTCTACTCCCTGCACGCCATCGGCACCATGTTGATGGACAGCGCGGCGTTCAAGAACGTCATCTGCCTGGGCCTCATCCTGGATGGCGAGGGCCGCAAAATGTCCAAATCGCTGGGCAACATTGTCAACCCGTGGGACGTGCTGAACGCGCATGGCGCGGACGCCTTCCGCTGGTATCTCTACACCGCCACCCCGCCCGGCAATGAACGCCGCTTCTCCACCGACCTGGTGGGCGAGGTCATGCGCAATTTCACACTCACGCTCTGGAATGTCTATTCGTTCTTTGTCACATATGCCAATCTCGACCAATGGCAGCCAGCCCTCACCCCCGCCAGAGAGCAAGCGTTCCCCTCTCCCGGCGGGAGAGGGGTTAGGGGTGAGGGATTGAGCAATCTCGATAAATGGCTGCTCTCGGAACTGAACACCCTGGTTCGCAATGTGACCGCCGCTTACGAGGCATACGATGTCACCGCTGCCACGCGGCCCATTGAAAAGTTTGTGGAGGCCCTTTCGACCTGGTATTTGCGCCGTTCCCGCCGTCGATTCTGGAAATCGGACTCCGATTCCGATAAACAGGCGGCCTATGCCACACTGTATACGGCTCTCGTGACCCTCAGCAAATTACTGGCTCCGGCCATGCCCTTCCTGGCCGAAGAGTTGTACCAGAACCTCGTCCGCTCCTTCGACCCAGGCGCGCCCGAATCTGTTCATCTGGCCGCCTGGCCCGAAGCAGATTCAACCCTGATTGATGAAAAACTCAACCGCGATATGGCCCTGGTCATGCGCCTGGCCTCGCTGGGTCATGCCGCCCGCGCCAAAGCCAACCGCAAAGTGCGCCAGCCGCTGGCGGAAGCCGCTTTTTCGGTGGCAAACGTCAATGAGCGCGAAGTGGTGCGACAATACGACGACATCCTGGCCGATGAACTCAACGTCAAGCGCGTGCGCCTGCTTGATGCCAGCACCGAAGCCCTCCAGCACGCCGTCAAGCCGCTGCCCAAACAGCTCGGTCAGAAGTATGGCAACAAATTCCCGGCGCTGCAAAAGACCATCCTGGCTCAAAACGCCGAAGAGGTGGCCCATGCCCTTTTGACGGAAGGTAAACTTAAGGTCGAGGTAGAAGGAGTCTCTTACGAAATCCTGCCAGAAGAAGTGGAAGTCAAAGCCCTCGCCAAAGAAGGATTCGCCGTCGCAGAAGAAGGTTCGTATGTGGCCGCTCTGGTGACCGACCTGACGCCCGAACTGATTGCCGAGGGCCTGGCGCGCGAGTTTGTGCGCCGCGTGCAAGATTTCCGCAAAGAAAGCGGCCTCGAGGTGGCCGACCGCATCCGCCTGTACGTGGAAGCGACCGAAACACTCAGGGAAGCCATTCACCGCCACCGCGAGTACATCACTGGCGAAACACTGACGGTTGACCTGTTCTTCACCCCCGCCCCCGCGGGCGCCAAAACCAGCCAGGACGCCTTCGATGGCGAGACAGTAACGTTTGGGCTGGTCAAGGCATAGCCTGCCGCGCCGCGCGCCCAATCACTCGCTCTCTGCGAAGACAGACTTCGCAGAGAGCGTTTTTTCGCCTGCGCAATGTCTTCGACCACAACGGTCACTTTGGCAAGATAGCTATCCTTAACAAAACCTTAAAAAATCTGCAGCCGCCCAAACGTATAATATTTAGCCGGCCTGAAATTTGAACACAGAGGCTTGTCAGGAGGATAATCTTATGAAAATATTAGGGAGACTGCTCTACCTTTTCGTCATCATTCCGCTTTTTGTTGGAGTTGGCTTTGCCAGTTTCTTCCTTTCGCTGTCATTCGATGGAATCTGGTCGCAACTGGCATGCGCTTTCGTGTTGGGCTTCAACCTTTTTTTTGGATACATCCTGTACAGGCTGGGCAAACGCCTGTTTCCACCAGGACCAGCCAAACAAAAGCGCAATATTTCTCCACAGGAACTATCCGAACAGACATCTTTGGAGAGAGAAAAACTTCCCGAAGCCTACCTCTCGCTGGAACGTCCCCGTGTTTCACCTTCGTTTCGTGCTGATAGAATCTCCCTCAACCCTCTAATTTCCGCACTGATAGTGTTTGGCGTCTTTCTGTTGGGCGCGCTACCCAAAATTGAGCAACTACTTGTTGAGTATCGACTATCGCAAGGCGGCGTTTTGACCAGAGCAGACATTACAGACGCATGGGAAGAATCCGGCGAATCAATCGAGTATTACATCTCCTACCAGTTTCGTACATCAGTCAATGGTGACACGACGATATTCAAAAACAAACAATCGGTGAGCGCAGGCTACTTCTGGAAAATAAACCATGCAGATACTGTCGAAATTCTGTACGACCCTGACGACCCACAAACTTCGCGTATTCGTGAGCAAATGTTCCATCTCGCGCTGCTCGATTATCTCGCTTTTGGCATTGTTACTTTGTTTGGATTGGGGTTGATTGGCGGTTTTTTAGAATACCGAACCAGAAAGGCCAGGCATTCCCGCCTGCAGGAGGTCGGTCAGCCCGCATCGGCGCTGGTGTTCGACCGCTGGAAAACCGAAGACCGCGATTCAGAGGGTGGAGTCAGTGATAACTATTACGTTGCGTATGCTTACCCTGCCGCAACCATTAATGGCCAGCCCAAACTATGGACGCGCGCCGAGCAGGTGGACAAAAACCTGTTCGAGCGAATGCAAATCGGCACGTCGTGGCCGGTACGTTACCTGCCTGAAGACCCCTTCGTATGCGAAATCTTCGTAGAAACCGGCTCGCTTACCCAGGCCTCTCTTCCACCGCGCAGCCATGCGAAGGGAGCAACTGGATGAAATCACCATTCGGCAAGCGGTCAACAGGACGCGCGCCATCATCTTTGACCGCTGGATTAGCAAACAGCCAATGACAATGACGGCACGACTTCGTTCTTCTAGCACCGTTTCGGGCTGCCGATTCGCGCGGTTGGGCGCCCCTGGTCACGCGCGGGGAACCAGTCTCAAAGGAAGCGCCGGTTGCCTGGGCGCGGCAGGCAGCCTGCCTGCCTGAAAACCCCGCCGCGTGCCTTCTGCTGGAAGATTCGGCCTCCATCTCGTAACATTCCTAACACACCCCCGTCACAGATTGGAAACGCCCTTCGGGTACAATCGATTTTGCCGCTTTCGCGGTAGAATTCGCCCCGAAGGGATTGTTCATGCCTGGTTTGAGTCCTTCTACACCCCATCTTCTGCTCGTGGATGACGAAACCGCCATCACTGCCAACCTCGCGCCATTTCTGGAGCGCGCCGGTTTTCAGGTCAGTACCGCTCAGGACGGCGTTCAGGCCACCGAGCAAATCGAACGTCTCCAACCCGACCTGGTGATTCTGGATGTCCTCATGCCACGCCTGGACGGGCGTCAGGTGTTGCGAAAACTGCGTCAGGAAGAGAACTGGACGCCGATTATCCTGCTTACGCAGGTCGGCGAGGCCTCCGAGCGCGCGATGGCGCTGGAAGAAGGCGCGGATGACTACATCAACAAACCTTTCGACCCGCGCGAGCTGGTGGCGCGCATCCGTTCGGTGCTGCGCCGCGCCCGCCCCGGCCAGCCTCCCCTGGCAGCGGCCTGGAAACTGGTCTGCGGCAAACTGGTCTTCGACCGCCGCGCTCATCGCGTCTTTTTGGAGGGCCGCGAACTCACCCTGACCCCCAAAGCCATTTCTCTGCTCGAATACCTGATGACGCACCCGGACGAACTGATTACCCGTGAGCGGCTGCTCGAAACCGTTTGGGGCTGGGATTACCCGGTTGGCACACGCAGCGTTGATACGCGCATCGCGGAATTGCGGCGGGAATTGGGCGATGACGCCACGACCCCCACTTACATCGAAACGGTTCCGGGCGAAGGTTATCGCTTTGCCGGAAAGGTGGAGGGCCAGGCATGAAATACTGGCTGTGGGGGCTGCTGACTACCACGCCGCTGCTGTGTGGTGGATTTCTGGCGATGGTATTTTGGCTAAACTGGCTGCCCAACCGGGTGGCCTACCTGCGCGCCGACCTGGGGACGATTTTCCTCTTGTTGGGCCTGCTGGCAACCGGTGGGCTGGGGATAGAATGGCTGCGCTGGGCCAGAGAAGAACGCAACCAGCGTAACCTGGTCAACCGGCTTCAATCCGAAACGGCCAGCGAGCGGCACGAATTTCTGCGGCGGCTCGACCATGAACTCAAAAATCCACTGATGGCGATGCGCGCCGGTCTCGCCAACCTGACTGGCACCGAACTGGATGCGCCTCAACGCGAAATCATCGAGAGCGTGGAGCTCCAAACCCTGCGCCTGAGCCGCCTGCTGGCCGATTTGCGCAAACTGGCCGAGTTGGAAATTCGCCCGCTGGATTGCGCCCCCGTGGATATGAGTGAACTGCTCCAGGACATCGTTGGCATGACCGAAGAACGCCCGGAAGCCGAAGGACGGCGCATCACCCTGACTCTGCCGCAAGCCCCCTGGCCCCTGCCGCCGGTGAGGGGCGACCGTGACCTCTTGTTCCTCTTATTCCACAATCTGCTCGATAACGCTCTCAAATTCACCCAGCCTGGCAACACCATTGAACTGCGCGCCTTTGAAGACGGCGCGCGGGTAGTGGTGGAGGTGGCCGATACAGGGGCGGGAATCCCTGAAAAAGACGCCATGCTCGTTTGGAACGAGTTGTATCGCGGAGAAAATGCGCGCGGCGTACCAGGCAGCGGCATTGGGCTGGCGCTGGTGCGGGCAATTACCGAACGTCACAACGGAGAGGTATTCTTGCGCAGCCGCTTCGGGCAGGGAACGGTCTTTACCTTGCGGCTGCCAGTTTACCCGAAATAACCAGTGACGCTTCCCTTCGGAAGCGCCACGCGGACCTTTGTATCCATCGAAAACCGCTTTGAACGGTCAACACCGGTCATTCAGTTTGCCTTGCGCTGACAGCCCGGAAATTTACCTTCGAGCAAAGCCATCGGCATATTTCGCGCAAGAATCTTCTTCAGCGTGGCCGCGCCGGGATGGTGACTGTAAAATTGGAACCGGCAAAGGTCAGAACGCCCTGCCTGCCTGCATACATACTCGTCGTAGATGGGGCAACGCACAAAGCATTAATTCGGGCATCGCCATCTTTGCGCCTGCAATAAACCTGGATGGTTTTCTTTGCGACCTTCAGGCTGGCTTTTAATTCACTGTCCTTAAACTCTCCGGTCAATTTGAAATTGAACACCACGCCTTTTTCGCGGTAATATCCCACGCTCACCAGGGTGACGCTTTTCTTCTCTGGCTTAACAGGGGTTGCCGCCACTCCAACCAGGGTAGCCAGGATGGAAATGACAGCCAGAATGATAAGAAAACGTCTGTACATTTTGATTGCTCCTTGACGGATTGAAAAGATTAAGAAAATTATACGCATTTATTTCAGGCGTTCGGCCACCAGTTCAGCCACATCTTTGACCTGAATGGTTTCGCCATCGGCTTTGTTGGCGTCTGTCATCATCGTCAGGCAGAAAGGACAGCCGACCGCCACTGTTGCCGCGCCAGTGGCTTTGGCCTGGGCAAAGCGCGTCTCGTTGACCTTGGCGCTGCCGCGTTCTTCTTCCTTCCACATTTGCGCGCCGCCCGCGCCACAGCAAAAGGCTTTGGCCTGGCTGCGGGGCATTTCGACCATCTGCGCCCCGGTCTGCTTCAGCGCTTCGCGCGGGGCTTCGTAAATGCCGTTGTGCCGCCCCAAATAACAAGGGTCGTGGAAAGTGATTTTCGAGGTTTCAGGTTCGGTTTCAGTGGGCGGCTGTAAGTTTAATTTGCCTGCGCCAATTAACTCGTTGATGAGCTGCGAATGATGAATGACCTGGTAATTTCCGCCAAAAGCCGGATATTCGTTCTTAAGGGTATGCAGGCAGTGTGGGCAGGTGGTCACAATCCGTTTGGGCGCAATCTCGTTCAGAATTTCAACATTCGCTGAAGCCAGCCCAAAGAAAATGTCTTCGCGCCCGGCGCGGCGCGCCGAATCGCCAGTGCAGGATTCGTTCTTTCCTAAAACGGCATAATTGACGCCCGCCGCATTCAAAATCTTGACAAATGCCTGCGCCGTCTTTTGGGCGCGCGCATCGGTGGCCGGGGCGCAGCCCACCCACCACAGAATCTCTGGCTCGGGGTTTTGCTCGATGGTCGGCACGTTCAGCCCTGCCGCCCACTTCATTCGGTCAGCCTGCGGCACGTTCCAGGGATTCATGTTGCGCTCCATGCCCCTGAAGGCGGTCTCCAACTGTTTGGGGAAGGCGCTTTCCATCATGGCCAGGTTGCGGCGAATGTCGAGGATGTCACGCATAGGCTCGTTGCCGACCGGACAGATATCGACACATGCGCCACACGAGGTACAGGCCCAAATTGCTTCTTCAGGAATCAGGTTGAGAAGGGGCGTATCCGTCCCGTCGCCAACGTTGAAGGTGTAACGCTTGTTGATTTCAAGCGCCGCCGGGCTAAGCACTTTGCCTGTGTTGTAAGCCGGGCAGACTTCCTGGCAGCGGAAGCACATGATGCAGGCATAGGCATCCACAATTTGCTCGTAACCCAGGTCACTGATTTTGGCTGCGCCAAATTGTTCAATGCTTTGGTCATCGAGATTGATATAGCCCAACTCACCGATGGATTTGCGCCTGGGTTTAAGCGCGAAATTAATGGGCGCAAAAAATAAATGCAGGTGTTTGCTGTAAGGGAAATAAGGAAGGAAAGCCACGACCGCGCCAAGCGACAGCCAGAACATGACATGCTCCCCGGCAATCAGCGCGTTCGGATTGGCATTCACCCACAGCCTGGATACCGCTGTAATGAACGGCTGCCAGGGGTCAGGCTCGTGCAGTGCCACATAGAAGGATTCGCTCAGCAAACGGGCAGAGTTGTGCAAAAAGATGAATCCCGCCACAATCGCAGAGTCACGCAAAATTCCAAATCTCGCTCTGGCGTGGAGCAGGGTTGACTGGCGCGTAGAGAGGGTATCGGGGCGAAGCAAGAAACGGCGCGCGGCCATCCCGATAATGCCGACCAGGATTGCCACATTGGCAATATCGGCCAGCAGGCGATACAGGTCGCCAAACAGGCCCGTGCTCTCAAGCAGACGCCAGCCAGTATAACCGTACAGCAAATCGGCCAGGTTGATGAGCAGGAAGGCAATAAAGCCCCAGCCGATGAAGCCATGCAAGAGCGAGGGCAAAAGCCGAAAGCGGAAGACGGGTTGGAAGGTCAGGAATTTGAAGATTGCCCCTCCCGCCTGCCTGACAACCAGATTCCATGCGGGCTTGCCTTGACCGCTGGCGATATTCCCGATGATGCGTCTGGCGCCTTGCCAGGTAAAGTAAAGAGAACCAGCAACGGCCAAAGCGAAGAGAATTTTTTCGGCGAGCGTCAGCATGTGCTATCCTTTCTTATAGAAGATAAAAAAAGAATGCGGCCTCTTCCTGCCATTCAGGAAAGTAACCGCATTTCTCTCGCATAGCGGAACAAGCATGAAAATGAGAACTTTCATGCAATGAGTTTAGCATAAGTTCTCAACTGGGAGTCACATTGGCAAGATTATAGAGCAATTCAGCCGCCAGGGTCTCGCGGTTTTGTTGTACGAAATCCCAAAACCGGCTTTCTGCGCGGGTAAAGGTCTCCGATTTGCGGCGAACCAGATAAATCTGCTGGGTCAGGTTGAATCCTTCCACCGAAATTTTTTTGACGCGGCCCAGCGCCAGACTGCGCGCAGCCATTACCTCAGAAATGAAGGTGATTCCAATGCCTTTTTCAACCGCCATTTCGACTGCTTCGGCATCCCCTAGTTCAGTCACCACATTCAGGTTTTCCGGTTGAATGCCATGCTGCCGTAATTCGTCGAGCAAAGCCTGGTGTGTACCAGAACTATTCTCACGGCTAATAAAAGGTTGTTCCAGCACCTCTTGCGGGCTGACCTGTTCGCGATTAGCCCAGGGGTGATTGGCAGGCACAATCATAATCACCCGGTCCTCAAACAAAGGCTGACTCTCAATATCACGATGTTCGGTTTTCCTGCCCACAATGCCCAAATCGAAAACCTGGTTGAGCACGCCTTCAATGACCTGCGCGCGGTCGGTTTGGGTAACGCGCGTACGGACATGAGGATATTTGCCCTGAAAAGAAGCCAGCAAATTGGGAACAAAATAACGCCCACAGGTGGTGGCGCAGCCAATAGACAGCCCACCTGAGATTTCCCCTCTGGCATTGATGAGCGCATCTTCCAAAACGCGCGTCGAATTCAGTATTCCACGCGCAATCGGAAGGATAAATTTGCCAGTTTCGCTCAATTGCACTGAGCGGCCATGCCGGAGAAATAATTCCACTCCATACGCGCGCTCAATCGATTGGATGTTCTGGCTGACCGCCGACTGTGAAAGGTTCAGTCGCTGCGCCGCGCGGCTAAAATTCAACTCTTCTGCGGCTGTTACAAAAACTCGCAGTTCGGATATATTAATCACGCTTTCCGCCTTTCATAAGCCCAAATACATCGCCACCAGACAAACCAACACTTTTTTAGTATAAGTGTCGCTGAACAAAAATAGCAGTGACATATATCCTCTATTATGCCGCGATTTTTAACATATGATTGGTCTTTATTTGGCGGAAAGGATTACAATTTCACCTTGCAATTTTGTTTTGACCAGACTGGTTGATTCTGCAACCTTCTACACCGGGGTGCGTAGATTTCCGCAGAACGACCGACAGGAGAACCCGTGAACGAGGAACAGGCCTGGATACTCCAGGCGCAACAAGGTAACGATGAGGCGTTTACCCGGCTGGTAGAACATTACCAGACTCCGGTCTTTAATCTATGCTATCGTATGTTGGGCGAGCCAGAGGCAGCAGAGGATGCGGCTCAGGAAAGTTTCCTGCGGGCATACCAGAATCTATCGCGCTATGACCGCCAGCGCCCCTTTGCGACCTGGCTGTTGTCCATTGCTGCGCATTATTGCATCGACCGCCTGCGTCGCCGTCGATTGGTCATCTTCTCATTAGATGCAGAGCGAGAGGACGATGACCGGCCCACCGAATTGCCCGATATGGAAGCCATCAATCCGGAGCAGGAAGCCATCCGCCGCGAACAGCAAGAAGGTATTCAAGAGGCTCTGCGAGGACTGGATGCCACTGACCGGGCTGCGATTGTGCTGCGTTACTGGTATGACTTCTCAGAAGTGGAAATTGCTGCGAGTTTGAATCTCACCGTCAGCGCGGTTAAGAGCCGCCTGCACCGGGCGCGCAAAACGGTAGCACGTCTGCTCACGGCGCAATCTTCTGAAACTCGGATGGAAAGGATGCCTTATGGTTCACCAGCATTATGAACAGTGGCTGCTTAACGATGAACGGCTAACCCCTGAGCAGGAGCGTGACTTGCGGGTTCACTTGCGCAATTGTCCTAATTGCGCAGCCCTGGCACGGGCCAATCTTGCACTGCGCGCTGCTCCAGTCGTCGCCCCGCCTCACGGATTTACGTTGCGCTTCCAGGAACGCCTGGCCGCGCAACGCGAACTTCAACGCAAACGCTCGTTGGCAGGCATATTCCTGCTGGGGCTGACAGGCATGATTGCGCTTGGGCTGGTTTTACTTCCTTTTTTACCCTATCTGACCCTGGGGCCAGAGCAACTATTCACCATGTGGGTGAGCAACCTTGTATACATCGCAATCATGATTCGCATGGTAAGCGCGATTGGATTGACCCTGCTCAATGTCACCGGGGCTTTCATCCCAGATTATGCTTGGATTCTCGCGCTGGCTCTGTTCTTTGTTTTAAGCTTCGGGCTAAAAGCATCTGCCCGCCGGGTTGCTCAATTTGCAAAATCAGCCGCCTAGGCTGGAGGAGTGCGTATGATGAAAAATATCACAAAATTGACTCTGGTATTGGTGATGGCCGGGCTGTTGTTTTTGCCGTTCCAGAGGGCACAGGCCAAAGGCATTGATGACGGGCCATTTTTTGGCGAAAGTATCATTGTAGAGAGTGGCAAAACGTTTACAGGCGACCTGGTCGTGTTTGGAGGCTCTGTCACGATTGAAAAAGATGCAACAGTCACTGGAACAGTCGTTGTGATTGGCGGAAGCCTGATTGCAGATGGAGAAGTACGTGGGGATATGGTTGTGGTCGGAGGAGCAGTCAGTCTGGCATCCAACGCGCACATCTTTGGCAACCTCTTCACCGTGGGCGCGCCAGTCAGCCGCCAAGAAGGCGCGCGCATTGATGGCAGCATTCTCAATAACCCGAAAAAGCCGTCTGTGACCCATCCAGAGGTTGCTATTACACCAGAGGCTCCTCAATCGTCCGATATTTTGGATGGCGTACTGGGTTTCTTTGGCAATATCATCAACCTGTTCGCCCAATCGGTGGGCTTTGGGCTGCTGGCCGCATTGCTGGTGTTATTCCTGCCCCAACAGACCCGCCGCATAGGCGAGGCCTGTCCATCCCAACCAGCCTGGGCAGGCGCAATGGGACTGGGCAGTATCCTGCTCTTCATCACCGCCATTGTGGCATTGGCGTTGTTTAGCCTGTTGGTGGTGACGCTGTTCCTGACGGTTCCAATGATTATCGGAATTTCGGTCATCTTTGCGGCGGCAGTGGTGTTCGGCTGGATAAGTTTGGGGACCGAAATTGGCCTGCGCCTGGCGGCAGCCCTCAAAACCGAATTTCCGCTCCCCCTTTCAGCAGGATTGGGTACCTTTCTGTTACACCTGACGGCAAATGGCCTGGGGATGATTCCGTGCTTTGGCTGGGTTGTTCCCACCCTGTTGAGTATGATTTCGCTAGGAGCCGTATTCTTGACCCGCTTCGGAACGCGTCCGCTTGCGTTCGCGGTCACGCAGGCTTCAGTAGAGTCTGCGCCGCCTGCGGAAACGTTCTCGCGCTGAGATACATCATCCGCAAGCAACAAACCGGTACCTATCCTGCATATTATCACCGCCAGGCACGAGTGCTCAAACTCGTTAACACTGTGGCTCCCACCGCTCATCGGTGGGAGTTTCTTATCCTTATGGTAGGATGGTAGAATCTGTATCAAATATTCTGGGAGAAAATTATGTCCAACGAGCCGAATAATCCGTATAACACACCCATTCATTCCAGCCCGGTGCCACTCATCCGCGTTTCGGGTTCACATCGTGAAATGGGCCGTCAGATTGGCGAGGCCATGCGCGAGCAGGTAAAGCATAGCATCGAAAACGCGCGCCAACTGTTGGCCGATGCATACCAACAATTGGAACTGAACTGGGCCGGAGCCACCATCCAGGCACGCAAATATTTGCCTTTTGCCCAAGAACGTTACCCGCAGTATGTAGATGAAATGCAAGGAATTGCCGAAGGTGGAAATGTTCCGTTTGAAGACGTGGTTGTGTTGAACGCGATGGAAGCGGTCACATCGGACGCATTACATCTAACACGCTGTACAAGCATGGCGATTAACGAAGAACGCACCGCCGATGGGCATATCCTGGCGGCGCACAATGAAGACTGGCTGCCCGAGGACGAAGACGATGTGTACATCGTCTATGCCAAACCCGAAAAAGAGCCTCCCTTCATGGCAATGAGTTATGGCGGCCTGTTGCCCAACATCGGCTTTAATGCATACGGGATTGCTCAGTTAATCGATTCGGTCTATCCGAATGATTCACGAATTGGCATTCCGCGCATTGTGGTAGGAAGGGCTGTACTGGCCTCCCGCACACCGGCTGGCGCCATTCGCCGGGCAATTGTTCCACACCGCGCTGCCGGATATAACCATGTCATCGTGCATGAGAGCGGTGAAATTTATTCGGTCGAGGTTTCGGCGCGCCGCTTCGATATTCTGTACGCCGAAGATGGAATTATGGTGCATACCAACCATTATTTATCAACACGCATGAAAGAAGTGGAAGCAGAACCAGAGGAACTGATTTCCTCGCGCGTACGCTATTTTCGCGCCCGGCGGCTGTTGCGCCAGAGCGAAGTGCATACCATTAAAACTTTACAAACCATCCAAAAAGACCATATCAATTTTTCCAATTCAATTTGCAACCACGCTATCGATATACGCCAGCCGCTGGACCGGGAGAAAACCATTAATGCAATGGTATTCGACCTGACCGCGCGTGAGATGCACATCGCCTGGGGAAATCCCTGCCAGAACCTGTATCACACCTATCACCTTGAAGAATAAGGCAACGAATGCACCTCTCAGCAAAAGCGGGCTGACCAGGTAATTTCGCAGATTGCGCTAATTTCACCGATGGTTTCCTGGCCTGAACGCAGGCTCCAGTGAACATTTGCAACTACAATAGAAAAACGTCCTCGCCTTAAGAATTGTTGCCCCAAAGCGCCGGGGAATTCGGTTTTGATGCTATAATTTTTACAGAGATTGGCCCCATGAAATCACACTGGATAGAACACCAGGGCAAACGCATTTTTTATGCCGACTATTCTCAGTTCGGCGATGACCATGCTTCCCTTGCGGCTGAAGTAGAGCAGGCGGTTTGGGCGCTTGCCGCGGAGCCGCTCAAATCGGTGCTGGTCCTTGCAAATTTTGAAGGAAGCGAACCAACTTTTGCCAACCTGAACGTCATACGCCGGCTAGCGCCACGCTCGAATAGTGCAGTTATTAAGCGGGCCCTGCTTGGTCTGAGCAGTTCTAGCCGGTTTTTCATGACAACGTTTTCAAATGTAATCGGAGAAACCCCGGTTGCTGCATTTGATAACAAGGAAAAAGCGCTTGAATGGCTGATTCAGGCATAGGGGACTACGTGGAGAACAAACCATGAAATCTCGTTGGCATATCCACCAGGGCGCCAGGATTTTCATCGCAGATTTTTCTCATCGTGGCAGTAATGCCGCCGAAATTGCGGCAGAATGCGAAGCCATAAAACAAGAACTGGCTGAACAGCCGCTACATTCTATCCTGTCTATCTCGTACGTCGAGGGAACGCTGGCCAACGAAGATATTATCAAACATCTGGTTGAACTGGTCAAAGTAACCAACCAGTACATTAAGAAGCGAGCCGTTGTCGGCGTGAGCGGGTATCGGCGGCACTTATTATATGTTTTTTCAAAAGTCGTTGGAGACCTTAAATTTAGCGTGTTTGATACGATGGACGATGCCCTAGACTGGCTGGCTAAAGAAAAATAAGAGGAGCATCAATGCCTGCGTCTATGCAAGGAAAAACGATACTGATTACAGGCGCAACTTCCGGCATTGGGCTGGCAATGGCGCGCGAATTGTCTGCCAAGGGAGCGCATGTTACACTGGTCGGTCGCAATTCGGCCAAACTGACAACCGTGGCAGAACAAATCAAGAACCAGACTGGAAACCAAAACATCGATACCATCCTGGCAGACCTGTCTACCCATGCTGGCGTACAATCAACTGCGCATGAGTTCAAAAAACGCCGCACACGCCTCGATGTATTAATCAACAATGCCGGGGCCATTTACATGAACAGACAGGTTTCAGAAGATGGCCTGGAAATGACCTTTGCCCTCAACCACCTGAATTATTTCCACTTGACCAACCTGTTGTTAGATGTTTTAAAAGCCAGTGCCCCAGCACGCATTATCAATGTCTCTTCAGACGCCCATCGTGGACAGTTGATAGATTTCGACGATTTGCAAAGCGAAAAGTCTTACAACGGGTGGACAGCATACGGCCGCTCCAAACTGATGAATGTCCTCTTCACCTACGAATTGGCGCGCAGGCTCGAAGGAAAGGGCGTTACCGCCAATGCCATGCACCCTGGCTTCGTGGCATCGGGTTTTGGCAAAAACAATGGGACATTAATGAGTCTTGCAATGAAACTCATCTCACCCATTGCACGAACAACCGCGGAGGGCGCCTCGACCGGTATTTACCTGGCCTCCTCGGTTGAGGTGGAAGGCCAAAGCGGAAAATATTTTGTAGACAAGCAACCCGTCCAGTCAGACCCGACGTCCTATGACCAGGCCCTGGCAGGACGCCTGTGGGAGGTCAGCCTGGAGAAGATTGTGTAACTCATCAAAAGGCAGGGGAGGGCGAAACGCGTCCTCCCCTGCCTTTTTTATTCAGAGACCAGCCGCTCCAGGGGCACGATCTCCTGGCTGAAAAACCTCCAAGAAGAATATCCTCTCTCCACCCAAAGGCTGCCTTTTATGGCCGAAAGCAACCCAAAACCCGTCTATCGCATTACTGATTTGCACGAATCAGACCGCCCGCGCGAACGACTGGCCTCGCTGGGGCCCCAGGCGCTCTCAAATGCCGAATTGATTGCAATCTTGCTGCGGGTGGGAGTACCAGGCGAAAACGCCGTACAAGTGGGACAACGCCTTTTACAAACCTTTGGTGGAATTTTGGGCATTCACCGCGCGCCATTTGTCAATTTAATTCACCAGCATGGGATTGGCGAAGCCAAAGCGGCACAAATCAAAGCAGCCATTGAATTAGGGCGGCGGCTCACGCTGGAATCTCCCGACGAACGCCCAACCATTAACTCCCCGGCAGATGCAGCGGCGCTGGTGATGTACGAAATGGCTGCGCTGGAACAGGAACATTTGCGGGTGATGCTGCTCGACCGCCGCAATCGAGTTCTGGAAATCACAGACCTGTATCGTGGCTCCGCCAATTCGGCGCAGGTCCGCGTGGGAGAAGTTTTCCGGGAAGCCATTCGCAAGAACGCTTCAGCGCTGATTGTGATTCACAACCATCCTAGCGGTGACCCCACCCCTAGCCCCGATGATGTGGCATTAACGCGGGCAATTGTTCAGGCCGGTAAAATGCTGGATGTGGATGTGCTTGACCACCTGGTGATTGGTCAGGGTCGTTGGGTTTCGCTTAAGGAGCGCGGTTTAGGTTTTGGGTAAGTAAGAAACGGCCCCGCCAGGCCGGCATTTTACATCGGCTCACCACACTCATGCAGTTCCATGCAACAATCGTCCTCGGTTTGCTGCTCTACGGGCAGCAAAGGCGGGCGCACCGGCCAGCGTTCAAACCCAAACATGCGCGCAAGCATGGCCTTGAGAATGGACGGAAAAGGGGTATAGTGGTCCAGAATGCGGCGGCGGTCAGTGAGTTCTTCCTGGGCTTCAATGGCATCTCCACCCTGCAAGTAAATATTCCAAACCTGGCGCAGAGTGGGTGCGTATAAGTTTGCCATCGCCGTAATTGCGCCGCCAGCATGATGTTCGAGCGCATGCAAGAGCAAACTGTCGTTGCCAGTGAGTACCAGCAAGTCAGGCCCGAAGCGCCCCCCCAAAGCAACGGCATAATCGGGGTCGCCAGAAGAATCTTTGATTCCAGCAAACTTTTCAGGGTGGGCATCTTTCAACCGCGCCAGAAGGTCGAGTGATAAACTCATGCCCGACTGGTTGGGAATATGGTAGCCGAGCAAAAAGCCGCCCTGCGGTACAGCCTGTTTAAGTATCTGGTCATACCACAAAAACAGACCCTCATCTTTGGCCTTGCGGTAGTAATAGGGGGGCAATACCACAACGCCCTGGCAGCCTGCCTCGAAGGCTATTCGGGTCAATTCAATGGTTTCAGCGAGGCTGGGCGTGCCGGTTCCAGCCAGCAAGCGGAATTCTGGGAAAGTTTGCCAAACGCCCTGGGCTGCCCGCAACATCATTTCACGCTCTTTGGCGCTGAACGATGGCCCCTCTCCGGTTGTGCCGAAAAGCAGCGCGCCATGACAATCACGAGCAGCAAGAAAGTTCAAAAACGGAACCAGGGCTTCCGGGTCGATTGAGAAATCTGGCCTGAGAGGGGTTAATGCAGCGGCATAAACCCCGGCCAGGGGATGGCGAACAGTCATCGGTTTTCCTTCCACTTATTCAATTTCCATGATTCGATAGGGATACACATTCACGACTTGGCAGCCATGATATGTGGTGATGTGACTCTTCAAGTTTTGTCGATAGAAAATGGTGTGGCCGTGCAGGAAGTAACGCGGTCTTGCCCAGCGAATGAGCAGATTGAGGGCGCGCAAGCCCTGATGGGCCGGGTCGTCATCGTCGTGGATGCCTTGTGGAGGAGAGTGGGCGATAAAAATATCGAGCGGACGACGATAACGAATTTTTTGCAGGAAAATTTTAGGCAACAACCTGTAAACACGCAGAAACATTTCGCTTTGGGAGTATTGGTTTGGGGTATGAGATTGATATCGAATACACCCCCCCAGGCCTGCCATGAGCAATCCCTTGGAAAAAACAACCTCCCCATCAACGTTATCACCACCAGCCACGCGAGAATTTGCGCGATGGCCATATTCCGGGTCATGATTGCCTGGGACATAAAATAACGGCACGTTATAAACGGTAGTCAGGAACTCCAGGTAAGGATAAGGAAGGTCACCGCACCCGATAATGAGTCGAATATCGGCATAGACGTCCTTCACCGAACTGGTGTATAAACGGTCAATAATTTGGTCACTCACGGCAAGGATTTTCATTATTGTTAGAATTTTGCCCTAAAACAGACGCAGATGCAAGGGTGGAGTGATGAAAATGCAAACTCCAATGCAAAATTTGGAAAATAGGATGATAATAGACTATAATTTCATATCACTTTTATTCTCCGCACTCTTATTCTATAATAAATGGGTATGGAAACTCAACGAATCCAGTTACCTTCCAATTCCGGGGAGCGCCGTACAGATACAGGACAACTTCAACCCGGCACAAACCTGGTCAATCGCTATTTGATTCAAGAAGTGATTGGCGTTGGCGGCATGGGGTCTGTGTATCGCGCGCGCGATTTGCACTTTCCCAATGTCGTGAAATTGGTCGCCGTAAAAGAGATGATTAACCAGGCTCCTGACCCGCTCGTGCGACAGACGATTGTCCAAAACTTCGAGCGCGAGGCCAATATCCTGGCTACCCTCACTCACCCCTCCATTCCGCGCATTTATGACTATTTTACGCTGGATAACCGTTCTTACCTGGTGGAAGAGTTTGTCAATGGCCGTGACCTGGAAGTCGTACTGAATCAAACGGATGGCTTCCTTCCTGAAGAACAAGTGCTTGATTGGGCAATCCAACTATGTGATGTATTATCATATTTGCATGGACACAAACCAGACCCAATTATCTTCCGCGATATGAAGCCATCAAATGTGATGGTCAATCAGTACAATCATATCATCCTGGTTGATTTTGGAATCGCAAAACCATTTCAAACTGGGCAAAAGGGAACGATGATTGGCACGGAAGGGTATTCTCCACCAGAGCAATACCGTGGCGAGGCCAATGTTCAGGCGGATATTTATGCGTTGGGAGCAACGCTTCATCATCTGCTCACACGGCGTGACCCGCGCCTGGAAGCGCCATTCTCCTTTGCCGAGCGGCCCATCCGCAAAATCAACCCGAATGTCTCGGTCGAAGTAGAAACGGTTGTCAATACGGCGCTGCAATACAACGTGGAAGACCGATTTAAGTCGATTGATGATTTCAAACAGGCCCTGGTCAGCGCCGGGCGCAAGACCGGCTTGCTCAGCCGCGTCAGTTCCAAACTTACGGCGGCAGTTATCACACCTTCCGAGGGCATTAAGCCAGTGTGGGCGTTCCAGTGCGAAGACGAGGTGCGCGGCACTCCCCTGGTCTATAACGGATTGGTTTACGCCGGCTGTTACGACAACAACCTGTATGCCATCAACGCGGCCAATGGCGAATTCCAGTGGAAATATGCCTCAGAGGGTGGGATTGTCAGCCGCCCTGCCGTCGCAGAGGACACCATTTTCTTTGGTTCGGAAGACAAACGGGTTCATGCGGTCAGCGCCCGGTCAGGCAAGCTGGTCTGGATGTATTACACCGAAGGCCCTATCCGCTCATCCGGCCGCATTGCTGATGGGCATCTTTTCATTGGCTCTGATGACCACTTGCTTCATGCAATCAACATCAATACCGGGCGCGCCGCCTGGAGTTACGACACCGGCGACGAAATCCGCTCCACCCCCTTCATTATCAATGAAATGGTCTATTTTGGCACGGAAGGTGGCGAGTTGCTGTGCCTCGACTTTCGCGGCCAGGTCAAATGGCGATTCAAGGCCAAGCGGGCCATCACGTCCTCTCCATGGGTTCATGAGAATGTCGTGTTCGTCAATTCTTTAGATGGATTCCTGTACGCAGTGGATGCAAAGTCAGGTTGGATGCTGTGGCGCTTTCGCATGGAAAAGCCCTCCATCGTCTCTCCGAGCGTAGCCAACACGCTGGTCTTTACCGGCTCGGCGGACGGACACATCTACGCCGTTGACACCAGAAGCGCCAAAGAAGTCTGGCGATTCAAGACCAACCATCAGGTGAACAGTTCCCCTGTCATCTACAAAGATGCGCTTTACATTGGCTCGATTGACCATTATCTGTATTGTCTCGAATACAAAACCGGACGACTGCGCTGGAAGTTCGAAACCAAGGGGCCCATTACTGGCACCCCAACCGTATTTGATGACATTGTTTATGTAGGCTCCAACGACCATTTTGTTTATGCGCTGCTGGCCTAGCGGTTGCGAAAAATCACTGATATTTTAAGGAGATTCCTGTTATGGACTTCTTCCGCAAGTTGTTTGGAAAAAAAGACGATTCAAAGATTGCTGCCGCGGGCGAGAACGTGGTCACTGCGCCACTTTCCGAAGTGCAGTTACAGACAATAAAGTCGATGGCTTTCAACCGACATGAGCCTCCCCAACTACTGGTCGCAAGCGGGCAATCAGTGGGTCGCCAGCGCGAACTAAATGAGGACAGCCTGTTCACGCTCTCAACCACGGTCGCAGGAAACAATAGCAACCCGCCTTTTGGCCTGTTCATTATTGCTGATGGCATGGGAGGCCATCAATATGGCGAGGTGGCCAGCAATGTGGCAATTCGGACCATTTCTAGCTATGTGATGAAAAAGTTTCACAATACTTTGTTCAGTCTGCCTACCCTGCCTCTGGATGAGTCACTGCAAGAAATCGCCCAGGCTGCGGTTCTGGAAGCCCAGCGCGCTGTCTTGCGTGAAGCGCCTGGCTCTGGTACGACTGTCACTGCGGCCCTTGTGCTGGGTCAGCAATTAACCATCACGCATGTGGGCGACAGCCGCGCTTACCTGCTTTACAACGAACAGCGCATGGAAGCCATCACCCGGGACCATTCGCTCGTGCAGCGGCTGGAAGAACTGGGCCAAATCACATCCGCCGAAGCGGCTGTCCACCCACAGCGGAATGTTCTGTACCGGGCCTTAGGACAGGGCGAGACCCTGGAACCCGATGTCGTCACCACTCCCTTCCCCATCGGCGGCTACCTGCTCTTGTGCAGCGATGGGCTTTGGGGCGTCGTCCCGGAAGACGAAATCCGAAAAATTATTTACGAAGCCCCCACCATCCAGCGCGCCTGCCAAAACCTGGTCTCAGCAGCCAATGCCGCTGGCGGTCCCGATAACATCAGCGCCGTGCTGGTGCAATTGCTCGCGTAAAACGGTATGCCCACCAAACGCCCCGATTTCTATGCCATCCTTGGTCTCTTGCGTTCTGCTACGCAAGAGGAAATCAGGCGCGCCTATCACAAAGCTGCCAAGCGGCTTCATCCCGACACCAACCAGGCGCCAGGCGAAACCGAATTATTTCTAGACGTACAACAGGCATATCAGGTGCTTTCGGACCCGGTACGACGTTCATCCTACGATGCTACACTTGGTCCAGAAGAAACAATCCCGATGGTGGTGGATAAACGCATCTTACTCAGCCGCAAAGAAATTTCCCGCCTGCGCGAAGCCCAACTCATTTATGTCTTAATCGACTTGACCCCCAGCGAAGAACAAAAAAAAGCAGCTGCGGCAGTGCCGCTCAATCTTTGCCTGGTGTTAGATTGCTCGACATCGATGAAAGGTGAAAGGCTGGATACGGTCAAATCAACCGCCATTCAGATTATTCGCAAACTCAAACCACAAGATATCTTTTCGGTCATTGCCTTCAACGACCGGGCCGAGGTCGTCATTCCGGCTACGCGTCAGCAGGGCAGTACCCACCGGCTGGAGACAAAAATTCAAATGCTGCAAACCAGCGGCGGCACAGAAATCTTCAGGGGATTAGAAGCCGGGTTCGAGGAGATTCGGCGCTACGCCAACCCGAATACCGTCAGTCATATCATCCTGCTCACAGACGGGCGCACTTATGGTGACGAGGCCCAATGCTACGAGCTGGCGAAACAGGCTGCCGAACTGGGAATCGGAATCAGCGGGCTGGGAATTGGGAGCGGCTGGAATGACATCTTTCTCGACCAGCTGGTATCATCAACGGGCGGAACCGCAATGTATGTGTCCCAGCCAAGAGATATTGAACGCCTGTTGAACGAAAAGTTCTCCAATCTCTCGCAAACCTTTGCCGAAAACGTTGTATTAGATTTTAATCCGGCAGACGGCGTTTCGGTCAGTTATGCCTTTCGCCTGCAACCCGAGGCTGCGCCGCTTGGTAAACAACCCCCCATCCCCCTTGGCCCAATTTTGCAAGATTGGCCGCTTTCGGTACTGATAGAATTTCTCATCCAACCCATCGACGCGCACAAGGATGCGGTTGACCTGATTAACGGCAAACTCGAAATTTCAGCAGCGGCGTTTAACACCTCGTTTCCACCGGTGCCAATACATCTGACGATTCCAGTTAAAGACACCATCACCCCCGAGCCGCCGCCGCCAGCGTTGGTGCAAGCCTTATCCAAATTAACCCTATACCGCCTCCAGGAGAAGGCGCGCGCCGATGTTGCGGCTGGAGATTACCAAAAAGCCACCGAACACTTACAACGCATGGCAACGCACCTGCTTGCGCAAGGTGAGCGCAGTTTGGCAAAAACCATTATGCTAGAAGTCGAAAACATAGAAAAAGAGAAAAAAATCTCAGAAATGGGCGAAAAACAAATTAAGTACGGTACACGGGCGCTCTTATTGCCCGGGGAGCGAAAACCATGATTGTTTGTCCGAATTGTAAACACAAGGAAGCGGATGGCGCGATTTTTTGTAGTGAATGCGGCATGCAATTAATCCAATACACGCCAGGAGAAACCCAGCGATTTAACACGGCAACCAGTGAGTTGGGGAACATTCCTTCCCCCGACACGCCCGCGCAAAGCCCAGCCTGGATTTCCCTGCACCTGCTCGACAGCGGTCAAATCCTGCCGGTTACAGACCGAAATGAGTTTACGATGGGGCGCGTCAGCGAAAATCAGCCCATCATGCCAGATGTCGACCTCTCGCCTTTTAAGGCATTCGATAACGGCGTATCGCGTTTGCATGCCGTCATTCGGAACAATTCAGGCAACGTCATCATCATGGACCTTGGCTCGTCGAACGGAACTTACATCAACGGCACGCGGATTGTGCCAAACATTGAGCAGCCCTTACGGCATGGCGATATTGTGGCGCTGGGAAAGCTAAAAATGCAGGTTGTCTTATCATAAAGGTGGAATATGCCAACCATCCTCATTCACATTATGAACGAAGACCCCATCCTGGGCGAAGTCAGTGAACTACCAACTCCTACCGACCAGATTATCACGGTCAAAAACCCACGCCGCCGCGATGGCAAAGATTTGCATTACCTGCAAGCCAATGTTACCGAAGTCATCTGGCCCATGGCGCGTATCGCCTTTATCGAAATTATTCCCGGCGAAGAAGAAGAAGAAATCATTGGCTTTGTGAGGGAAAAATAATATGCCCGACGAATTGGAAAGACGCCGCATCCTGGTTGTAGATGACGAAGAGCGCATGGTGCGCTTCATCCGCCTTAACCTGGAACATGATGGCTTTCAGGTCAGTGAAGCGTTCAACGGCCGCCAGGCTGTGCAAAAACTGCGTGATGTCAACCCCGACCTCATCTTGCTCGATGTAATGATGCCCGACCTGGATGGCTTCGAAGTGCTGGAGATGATACGGGAAATCAGCAACGTACCAGTGATTATGCTGACCGCCAAAGGCGAGGAAGACGACCGGGTGCGCGGGTTGGAATTGGGCGCGGATGATTACGTCACCAAGCCATTCAGCCCACGAGAACTGGTCAGTCGCGTGCGGGCCGTGCTGCGCCGCACCGAAGGCGCAAGTGGTTCCATGCACGGACTCATCGAGGTCGATGAACGCCTTAAAATCGATTTTGACCGCCGCGAAGTCTGGCTAGAGGGCAAAATCGTTAAATTGCGTCCCACCGAGTATCGCCTGCTCTTTCATCTCGTTCAGAATGCAGGCTGGGTGGTGTCGCACGACCAATTACTTGCCAAGGTATGGGGCTATGAATACCGCGACGAGCCACACTATGTCCGACTTTACATCAACTACCTGCGTCAGAAATTGGAAAAAGACGCTGCCAATCCCAAATACATTCTAACCGAGCGTGGCGTGGGGTATCGCTTTATCGATTTCCGCCGCCAGGGAAAAGATTCTTCATAAACAGGAAATCAGTTCCAGTTCAGCAACCTTTAACGGAAAATTTATACAGGGTTTGCATATTTCTAATGCAAGCCCTGTATATTTTAGGATGTAAAACATCCAAACGTATGATACAGAAAGGAGCTACCATATGTCCAATCTCATTCGTTGGGAACCCATGCGCGAGATGATGTCTCTGCGCGAGGCGATGGATCGCCTGTTTGATGATGCTTTTACGCGCCCAATCAGCATTAATAACTGGGGCATGCCAGCTATTGACATGTACCAGACCGATGACAAAGTCGTTGTAAAGGCGGCTCTGCCTGGTTTAAGCGCCGAAGACGTTCAAATCTCTGTAACTGGCGAAATCCTGACCCTGAAAGGTGAATTCCGCCAGGATGATGAAGTGAAAGAAGCCACCTACCAGCTCAAGGAACGCCGCTATGGCTCGTTCGAGCGCAGTCTCATGCTGCCCACTGAAGTGGAAACAGATAAAGCCAAAGCCGAATTCCAGAACGGCGTTCTGACTATCACCCTGCCCAAAGCTGAAGCCGTCAAACCGCGCACAATTACCGTGAAAGCCAAATAAACCCAACAGGAACACCTATGCCGCTGTATGACTTCGCCTGCACCGAATGCGGGACAAGGTTTGAAAAACAAATCCCCTTTTCGGGCAGCCAGAATGATGTAACTTGCCCCAGGGGACACCGCGCTGTTCGGCGCATCTACTCGTCGCCGCAGGTAGTGTTCAAAGGCAACGGATGGTATATTACTGACCATCGCAACACAAGTGCGGCAGGCTCCGCCACAAATGAATAACTGATGAAACAGCCCCTCTGCGCGAGGGGCTGTCTGCTAACCAGGAACGGCGCTGCGTTCAACGGCGCATTCTGCTTCAAAATATAATCTTTTCTTTTATGGAATTAAATACGCCTGCTCCTGACTTCGTTCTTCCTGACCTGGGCCAAAAACGCCACCGTCTGAGCAACTACCACGGAAAAATCGCGGTTGTTAATTTTTGGTCGGCAGAATGCCCCTGGAGCGAACAGTCTGATTCGGAAATCAGAATGTACAGCGAGGCGTGGAAGGGAAGGGTCTTTGTCTTGCGAGTGGCATCAAATGCCCATGAAACGGATTCAATGTTGCAAGATGCTGCCCAGGCACGAAATCTGGACCTTATCCTGAAGGATTCTGCCGCCCAGGTAGCCGACCTGTACGAGGCGCAGACCACTCCCCACTGCTTCGTAGTGGACGAAAATGGCATTTTGCGCTACCGGGGCGCATTTGACGACCGCACCTTTCGCAATCAAACCGCCTCGCGCAGATACCTGCGCGAGGCGGTAGATGCCTTGTTGCTTGGCCGCCTGCCCGATGTACAGGAGACCATGCCGTATGGCTGTACCATTGTGCGCGCCGGTCAGAGTTAGCGGACGCCTGTCAGAATGTCAATGGTCAATTGGTCAAGACGCTCATATTTCAGGCCGCGTTTGGCAATCGCCAGCCGGTCAAAAGGCTGGGCTTTGAGCGCAGCGGCCTTTTCGGGGGAATATTTGCCAAAGAATGGCGTCATGCTGCCATCATCAGCGTTGATTTCGGCCAGGATGGCCTGCACTTCAGGGTCGGCGTTAAACTGGGCGGCTTTTTCTTTCAGGATAAGATAGGTGCGCATACAACCGCGCGCAAAGTCCTTAACCCCCTCCAGGTCTTCGGTACGGTAAGCATGCGCGTCGAAGTGGCGCGAGCCGCTATAGCCAACATCTTCCAGGAACTTGACCAGGTAGAAAGCGGCTTTCAGGTCGCGTGAGCCAAAGCGCAAGTCCTGGTCGTAGCGCCCGGGATACTGGTCGTTCAGGTCGATGTGGAAGAGTTTGCCCGCTTCCCAGGCCTGGGCTACACCATGCATAAAGTTAATGCCCGCCATGTGTTCGTGGGCTACTTCAGGATTAACGCCGACCATTTCAGGGTGGTCGAGGGTCTCAATGAAGGCCAGCATGTGACCGGTGGTCGGGTTGTAAATATCGCCGCGCGGTTCGTTGGGCTTGGCTTCGAGAGCGAATTTCAGGTCATATCTCTGGTCAAGAGCGTATTCGCACAAAAAGTTCATCGTCTCGCGCATGCGTTTGATGGCTTCCACCGGGTTCTTACTGGAATCGGTTTCCGTGCCTTCGCGCCCGCCCCAGAAGACATACACCTTTGCGCCAAATTCAACACCTAAATCCATGGCGCGCATGGTTTTTTGCAGGGCATAGGCGCGCACTTTTGGGTCGTTGCTGGTGAACGCGCCATCTTTGAAGATGGGATCGCTAAACAGATTGGTGGTCGCCATCGGCACAGTCAAGCCGGTGTTTGCGAGGGCTTTGCGAAAATCTTTCTTGATGGCTTCGGCTTCGGCAGGAGTAGCATCAATCGGAATCAGGTCGTTATCGTGAAAGTTGACGCCATAAGCGCCCACTTCGCCGAGCAAATAGACCAAATCAGCGGGGGTTTTGTGCTCACGGGTAGCAGCGCCGAATGGGTCCGAGCCGCGTGAACCGACCGTCCACAGACCAAAAGTGAACTTGTGTTCGGGTTTGGGGGTGAAATCGGACATGGAAATCTCCTTGGGCAGTTAAAAAGGGTGGGAACCAAAAAATTGCTTGACTCTGATGGTTTAATTCTTTATAATTTTAGTTGGTTGGGACAACAAACTAACTCAACTTTATCTTAAACCAGCATCGGTTGTCAAGGGTCATTCGATATGACAAAACAGGCAGCACCTAAAACGGGAGACCAGGCGTTGGTGCGCCAGATTAACCTGGCGCTGATTATGCACAGTTTACGAACCCAGGCCCCCATTTCCCGCGCCAGTCTTTCGCAAACCACCAATCTGAACAAAACCACCGTTTCCGATTTAATCAATGAACTGAACAAACGAGGATTTGTTAAAGAATTGGGAATGCAGTCTTCGGGAACAGGCCGCCCGGCAACTTTATTAACGCTCAATCCTCAAGCAGGGTACATTGTTAGCGCTGAAATTGCAGTTGACTTTCTTGAAGTACTGGTGACTGATTTTGCCCCGCAAGCCATTTGGCAGGCCAAAGAACCCATTCGTCCTGGAACCAGCCCAGAAATCGTCCTCAACCGTCTCATAGAGATGCTTCGCCAGGCCAGCGCAAAAGGCCAGACAGTTTCAAAAAACTTCCTGGGACTGGCGGTTGGCGTGCCAGGAATGGTTGATTTCGCCACGGGAACCATCTTGTTTGCACCCAATCTGAAATGGCGCAATGTGCCGCTGCGGCCCTGGCTGGAACAGGAAAACTTTGGCGTACCCATCTTTGTTGATAACGAAGCGAACATGGCAACCCTGGGCGAACATTATTTTGGCGCAGCCAAAGGGTATAATGAAGTGCTTTATCTGAGCGCCAATGTGGGCCTGGGAGGGGGCCTTTTGCGTAACG
Organism: Anaerolineales bacterium; assembly: GCA_034434535.1. Classification (GTDB taxonomy): domain Bacteria; phylum Chloroflexota; class Anaerolineae; order Anaerolineales; family Villigracilaceae; genus UBA5195. Next base: position 285,680 of record DAOTZC010000003.1, read on the forward strand.
GGCAGTTGTATCGAGGCGCGAACGGAGTGGCGGCTGAGTATGGCCACATGACTCTCGACCCCCATGGCGAGCGTTGCAACTGTGGAAATTATGGATGTTGGGAGACTTTCGTCAACCAAGATGCTCTCTGCAAGAAAATCGTCCAGGCCCTTCAGCGAGGCGAGAGCAGCAGTTTGGCAGAAAAAATTCAGGGCCCACAAGATTGCGTTACGGTAGAAATGATTGTGGAGGCCGCTCAGGCAGGCGACAGGCTGGCAATTCACGCGATTCAGGAAGTTGGACGCTACCTGGGAATTGGGATTGCCTCTCTTTTGAATGCCCTCAACCCTGAGATTGTTGTACTGGGTGGGATTTTAAGTATTGCTTCTGAATTCCTTTTCCCTGCGGCAAATGATGAAATCCAAAAACGCGCCCTGCCCTGGAACCGGGAAACGCTCAAAATTGTCAGAGCCGCGCACGGTTCAGATGCCTGTGTCAAGGGTGGAGTTGCAACTGTTTATCAGTCCGTGCTTTCGCTGACAACCTGAGCCACAAGTTAAACCAGACAGAAGGATTTGGAAAAGCACCCCATTTTTGGGCAAAACTTTCAGGCACCTTGCCCAACAGTGCAATGACCTGGTCACTCGCGTTGTAAAATCCTGAATGAAATCGCGCCGACCAGCAAGGGCAGCCAGAAAGTCAGGCTGCGATAGGTCAGAGTCACGACCACAGCCTGTTCCCAGGGAACATTCAGCGACTTGAGGGCCAGCGGCAAGAGCGTTTCAACAACGCCAATGCCAGATGGCGTGGGAGAAACAATAAGGAACAGGTAATATGAGGCAAATCCGGCGACTACCGTGCCGGCGGAAAAAACGACATCGAATGCCAGGAACGTCATCAACAAAATCAGCGTTTGCAGGGCTTTGCTGGCCAGCGCAAACAGGAGTGGAACCAGAGCCCCGCGCCGCCGGACTCGCAAAATGGAGAACCCCTCGGCCACTTCCATGCTAAATGCCCGGGCAGTCTCTTCATGGAGATAATCTCGCCGCACAAAGGGCCAGAGAATCTGGTTCAGGTGTCGCGCAAACCAGGCCAGCACCCGTCCCAGCTGTTCGCCGGAGTGTGAACCGATGTAGATAAACCCTCCCAGCCCAATAAACAGAACCAGCATGATGAACGACGCCGTAACTTCTCCCATCTTGAGGTCATTGCGACGAATAAGCACCACCCAACCCATGCCAAGCACGACCATAAAAGCAGCGTAGTCCAAAAACAGATGCAACGCCGCCGCCGCCGCCGCCATCCCACGCGGATACTTGCGCCGCCCGGCGTCATCGATGAACACGGCCATTCCGCCAAACCCGCCCGAAGGCGCAACTACATTAATAAAATTTGCCGCGGATGAGAGCAAAATCAGATGCCACAGACTCTCTTTGACCTCCATCAGGCGGAAAAGCGAACGATACCCCAAGGCATCGCTGACCGTCCAGGCCAACATCAGCAGGATAGCCAAACCCATAAAGCGGAAGTCGCTTTTGTGGAGTGTCTCCCAGGTGTTTTCGAGTTCGCCAAAACTGAACAAGACCAGCCCGCTGGCAAGGAAAAAAATCAAGAAGAGAATGATTTTGCGCATTCGCGGGATTATACAGGAAAAGCGCGAGGCGTCCTGCATGGGACGCCTCGCTGTATGACAAAAGGGGCAGGCTCAGGCCTGAGCCGTCTCGGCCGGGGCAAGCTGGTCGTGGTCTGGCAGCAGGCTTTCGGCATCTCGAATCACGGGGAACAAATATCCGGCAACACCGACCAAGGCTGCGCCCAACCCACAGGCAAACATCAAAAGGCCCATCCCCGCGCCAGGACCGGTTCCTGCCAGCCAACCGAAAGCGCTTGTAAGCCCACTTTCGGCCCGCATGGCCGGTTCCAGCACCAAATCGGCCAGCGTCCCGCCAAGGATAGGGGTAATGGGAGTGGTCAACCAGGCAATCAGGCGGCGGGCCGAAAAAACCCGTCCTTGCAAATCGGGGGCCACTTTTGACTGCCAGATGGCCTGGTTCGATGCATTGACCAGCGGCTGTACCAGGTCAATGAAAATAGCGGCGGGAATCCACCAGTAGATATTTCTGCCAATTCCCATGCTTGCCATGCCGAGGCCAGACAGAATCCACCCAAGCAAAACACCGTGCGCCCGGCGCTTGAACCCGCCCCAGGCGCTCATTAGCAATCCGCCCAGGATACTGCCTAGCGCAAAAGTGGATTGCACCGTACCAAAAACAACGCTATTCTGGTCGGTACGCGCCAGAATCATGGGAGCCAGGGCCACAAAGCCAATTCCAGAGAACAGATTGCCCATGAAGAAGACCAGTTGCAATCCAAACAGGCTGGGGCGCGCAAAGATGTATTTGAATCCAAAGGCGGCCTCTTTCCATATGCTGCCTTTTGCTTCCTGGCCTTCCAGCGTTTTGCGTGGGGTGGGGATGAATACAAAAAGCAATCCGCCAATTGCAATGAGAAAAGTTGCCAAATCAAACAGCAGAATGCCTTCGAGGTTGATAAAAGGCAGCAAGGCGCCAGCCAGAATGGGCGCCAACACGCCCGGCCCGGCCTCCATCAACGACATCATGCCATTGGCGCGTCCCAACTGCTCTTTCGGAATCATCGTACTGATGGCGGCAGAATAAGCCGGCCACTGAAAGGTATTGCCAATTCCCGTCAGGGCCGAAACCAGGTACAGATGCCAAAATTCCATTTTATCGAAGGCGAACATGACCAGTAGAAAAATTGTGCCCAGCACCGCAGCCAGGTCGCTCACCATCATCATCAGTTTGCGGCTGTAGCGGTCCACCATCACTCCGGCAAGAGGTGACATCACCAGAAAAGGAGTGATATAGAAGACCTGCATCAGGCCCATCGCGGTAGCGCTCTCGGTTTGCTGATACATCCAGATGGTCAGGGCAAAGCCGGTCATCCCCGAAGCCAACACCGAAATCATTTGGGTAAGCCAAATGGTAATGAAGGCCGCAAAACCGGTCGGGCGTTTGGTTTCATTCATAAACTCTCCTCATTAAGGTTATTCGGTTGTCTTTGCTGCGGCAATAAGAAACCGCAGGCTTAAGCCACCTGCGGCAAAGAGGACAGTCAATAACGGTCAAACACCTATTAAGCCAGCAGGAGGCGCGCAAATGTAAATCTCAATCTTCTTTTTCATACCTGAGCGCCTCCTTTCCTGAAAGATTAGCCCCATTCTATCATGATTATCTAATTCGCAAGCGGTCTGCCCACTTCAGGGTCTGCTATTATCTCGTCAGGCGCATGGCCTCTCGAATCGTTTATAATCATCTCATGAGTTCTCTCGACCTGTCTCTGCTTGGCTTATACCGCATCAACGGCCAGGAATGGCCGCAATTGCCCGGCCTGCTGGCCCTCAACCCGCCCAAGCGCCCGGCGCGCGGGCGCGAACAGGACCGACTCATCGTGTACCTGACGCTGGTCGGCAACATCCTTTATTCCAGCAGCGAATACAACCAGATTGTGGAACAGGTCGCCGAAACCTTTTACAGCACCGCCGGGTCGCTCACCTTTGCTCTGAAGAGCGCGGTCGAGTCCCTTAACACCTTCCTGGCCGAGCGCAACATGTCCACCACTGGCAAGGGGCAATACAGCATTGGCGCGCTCGTGCTGGCCGCCCTGCGCAGCGAACTGCTCTACATCGTTCAGTGTGGGCCAACGCACGTCTTCACGATAGGGCGCGACCCTCATCACTATCACGACTCGCAGATGGCAGGCAAAGGCCTGGGCCTGAGTCAGACCACGCGCATGTACTTTGCCCAGGCCAAACTCAACCCCGGCGACCGCGTCTTATTCTGCGCGGCGTTGCCACCCAATTGGGAAAAAGCCATCAGCGAGGAACGCCATCCGGCCTCGCTCGAAGCCACGCGCCGCCGCCTGATGGCGGCCAATGACGGAAATATCAGCGCAGTTTTGATTCAGGTGAGCGAAGGCAAGGGAGAAACGAACGTCATCAAACCCGCTATCGCGCCAACCGCCGCGCCCAAACCTGCCTCCGTTGCCCCGGCGGAGAACAAACTCGCTTCAGCCGTTCTCCCGCCAAAGGAACAGCCTCTCCCTTCAGGCGCGTCAGCGGAAACATCCTCACGCACAGAAGCGGTTTCCATATCAGAACGCCCCCACTTGCCGCCACCCGCCAGTTCCCAAACCATGCAAGCAACTCCCCTGCCACAGGAATCTACCCCCAGGCCTACCCCTGTTCGCCCTCCTATCACCACCCCCCCCGCCAGGCCCGAACCGGGATACAGCCCAGAGCCGCATGTCCTGAAGCGCCAGGAAAAAACGCTGCTCACTCCTGAACAGAAGGAACGCCTGCGCGAAGCCACCCGCAACACAGCGCGTTTTCTGGCAATCGCCATCGGGCGCGGACGCAGAGCAGGGCAAATCTTGCGGGACAAGCTGGAGAAGTTCGCGCCACGCCTGCTCCCCGCCCAAGAAGAGGGCCTTCCGTCTTCATTTCTGGGCTGTTCCTGGCCGCTTTTCCTGGCCATCTTATTGCCGACGCTGGTGATTGTAATTGGCGTTAATATCTACACATATATCGGCATTCCCAGACAGGTGCAGGGCTATTACCAGACAGCAGACGAATTCCGCCAAAAAGCGCTCGCGGCTTCGGACCCACAACTCCAGCGTGAGTATTGGAAAACCGTCCTGGAGATGCTCGACACCGCCGAAGACTATACCCCTCTGACCAACTCAGCCCGCCAGTTGCAAAACGAGGCCCAAAGCGCGTTAGACACCCTGAACCGCGTCACCCGGGTTGATTTCGAACTGGCTTTCAACACGCCACTCAGCCGCAGTCTACAAATTACGCGCATGGCAGCTTCCGATACCGATATTTATATGCTGGATTCGGCCAGCGGCGCGGTGCGGCGCGGCGTGTTCAATGGCAAAACGTTTGATTTGGACAGCACTTTCCAGTGTGAACCAGGGGAATATGATGGTATTCGGGTAAGCGCGCTGCTGGATATTATTGCTTTGCCGAGAAACCTTTCGGCGGCCACCCTGCTCGGCATAGATTCTTCAGGAAATTTATTGTACTGCATCCCTGGCGCGCAGCCGCGCGCCTCATTCCTTCAGATGCCGGAAACCGGCTGGAAGCGCATTACCGCAGTGGCTTATGATGCCAATAACCTGTACGTGCTGGACGCGCCCGGCAATGCAGTATGGGTCTATTTTGGCACCGTTGATGCTCAATTTCCCAATAAGCCCTACTACTTCTTCGAGAATCAGATTCCGCTGGCCATGCAGCAGGCCGACGGCCTGGCCGTCAATGGCGATGACCTGTACATCCTGTTCCGCGACCCCGAAACGAAGGATGGTTACATGACCACCTGCACCCTCAGCCGTCTTTCGACCGCGCCCACCCGCTGTAATGACCCGGCCTTGTTCGTGGATACCCGCCCCGGCTACCAGGGCGGAATCCGCCTGGCCGATGGCAAATTCTCACAGATTGCTTTTTCCAGCCCGCCCGACCCATCGGTCATTTTGTTACAGCCGTTCACGCAAGAAGTATTTAAATTTAGCGCGCGCGCGCTGGAATTGCAAAAAATCCTGAGTGACCAGCCCAACCGCCAAAGTTCTCTGCCCAAAGGCAGCATGGTAACGGCAATGGCCTTCAGTCCCAACAAATCATTGTTCCTGTTTGTGGGCGGGGAATTATATGTTGCCTACAATGTGCCTTAATGGTGGCACGATGAAACCCGACAGACGAAGTAATTTCAATTGTTATAAAAGCCAACGGTGAAGATTACCCCCTCCCCATGGAGGAAAAGCCATGATTGACTTCCTGAAAAGATGGCTTGGCCTGAAAAAGCCCAACCCGCGCCCCGCGCCGGGCATCGAACCGGCAGTTGTCGTCTCACCGCGCGTACTGACGATTATCTTCGACCCCATCATGACCCCGGCTGGGGAAAAACTGAGCAAACTGGCCAAATGGAACACGCCTGAAACCCTGATGGCACAATTTATCCAGGACATCCTGGAATGCAGCGGCGGGATGGCGCGTTACCAGCTGGTCGAGCGCATCGAAGTCAACGAGTTCCCACCTAAAGTGGATGGATTTCGCTACACCCCGCAAAGTTACGCCGGCATCATGCGCCGTGCCATCCCTGCGCACCAGCCGGATATGCTAAATTACAACGAATTCCTGACACGCTTCAACATCCTTCAGCGCATCGCAAACCATCAAATTGATGAAGTCTGGGCCTTTGGTTTTCCGTTTGCAGGGTTTTACGAATCAGTCATGGGCGGCCCCGGCGCATTTTTCTGCAACGCCGACCCGCTCATGGGTACGGCGCGCGCCAGACGGCGATTCGTCATAATGGGCTTTTCTTATGAACGCGGCGCAGGCGAAATGCTCGAAGCCTTTGGGCATCGCGCCGAATCCATCATGGAAAAAGTCTACGAACGCTCTCTGCCTGCGCACAACCTTTGGAAGAAGTTCATCCGTCACGAACAGTCCCATCCTGGTCAGGCTGAGTGTGGCAATGTCCACTTTGCGCCCAATAGCGAGCGCGATTACGACTGGGGCAACCCGCGCACCGTCAACAGCCATTGCGATGACTGGTACAACTTTCCCAACTTTAAAGGGGTCACCAAGCGAGTCAACTGCGCCGAATGGGGCAGCGGCGACATCCGCGCCCATCATAAATGGTGGCTCAGCCACTTTCCCAAAGTGAGCGGACGCACAAATGGAATTGCCAACAACTGGTGGCAGTACATCATCGACCCCAACCGGATGTAGCGAAAATCAGCAAATTGTCCTCGTTTTATAATGTTCCTCACATTGAATCAGGCGGGAAAACAGATTAAACTATAGGTATGGAGGCTCCCATGAAGGAACGCAGAACCCTCGACCGAAAATATCTGATGGTCTACTCGCGCGTCTTCGACCGCTCCACCGGCAAAATCCTGGGCTACCTCTCCGACCTCAGTCCCAAAGGCGCCATGATTATCAGTGACGACCCCATCAGCGAAAATTCCAAAATTTCCCTGCGGTTTGACCTGCCCGACCCACCGCTTTTTTCTACCGACCATCTCAACCTGGAGGCGCGCGTGGCATGGTGCAAGCCAGATATCGACCCCTCGTTTTACAATATCGGTTTTGAGTTCTTCGAAATCAGCGAAACAGATAAGTCAATTATTGAAGAGATGATTGTGGCATACGAATTCCGACGCGACCTGCCCAATTACCCTATCTCCCCCTCCTCGCTCGACATGTAATCCGAAATTCATCTCGTCTGCTGTTCTCTCTGTGAACCCCAACGAATCCCCCCTGCCACGCCCCATCCCCGAATCCTACTGGGTGCTTCCCGGTCAATTTCTGGCTGGGGAATATCCCGGCACGGTGTATTTCCCAGAACTGACCCGTAAACGGCTTGATGCTTTCCTGGCAGCCGGGTTCGACACCTTCATTGACCTGACCAGCCCTGGCGAAATCCAGCCTTACGAACCGCTCCTGCGCGAACAGGCCGCTTATTATCACCTGTCGGTGCAGTACACCCGCTTCCCAATTGGCGATTTTGGCCTGCCCCAGTCTGCCCAAATGACCGCCACGCTCGACGCCATCGAAGCGGCTCTTTCTGGCAAGCGCAAACTTTACCTGCACTGTTACGGCGGCATCGGGCGCACCGGCACGGTGGTCGGTTGTTACCTGGTTAGACAAGGCCTGAGCGGGCAACAAGCCCTCGACCAACTCGCCGCCTGGTGGAAGCACGTCCCTAAATCGAACCGCTACCCACACTCCCCCGAAACCGTGCAACAGGAAAATTTTATACGCGAGTGGCACAACCACGAACAGCGCATTCCATCATGAACTGGCATATACGCTACCAACAACAGGCGCGCTGGACTGAAAACCTGCGCGCCTATGTTTTCGACCAGGCCGGACTGACCACCGCCCGGCGAATATTGGAAGTCGGCTGCGGAACAGGTGCGCTGCTCGAAAACCTGCCCGCCCAAACAGGCGCAGCGATTTACGGCGCAGACCGCAACCTGTCTACCGTTAAGGAAGCATCCACCCATGCCCCAGGCGCATTCCTGCTTTGCGCAGATGGACATTTCCTTCCATATCCCAACTCATCTTTCGACCTGGTGTTCTGTCACTATCTCTTGCTTTGGGTCAAAAACCCCAAACAGGTTCTGGCCGAAATGCGGCGGGTCACCCGGGTCGGCGGGGCCGTGCTGGCCCTCGCTGAACCTGATTACGGTGGGCGCATTGACTACCCACCCACCCTTGAGCAATTAGGCCGCTGGCAAGCAGAATCCCTGCACAAACAAGGCGCCGACCCCCAAATGGGACGCAAGCTGGCCGGGTTATTTGCCGAGGCTGGCTTTCGACAGGTCAAAACGGGAATCCTGGGCAACGAGTGGAACGTCTCGGCCCCTCCAACGGAGGCGCTCGAATGGGAAGTGTTACAAGCCGATTTAGCGGAAAAACTGCTACAAAAAGACCTCCAAACAATAAGAAAGATAGATGAAGTGGCCTGGGAAACCGGTCAACGCGTGCTTTTCGTGCCGACCTTTTTTGCCTGGGGGCGGGTTTAGGGTATAATTCTTCGATTGACCGGAGGAAAATTGGAAGAACTCGATACTCAACCCACCACCCCCGAAGCGCCCGGCGCTGAATCGGCGGGGTGGGGACGTTTTTTCTTAGATATTCTGGAAACACTGCTTCTTTCGGCAGCGTTATTTCTCGTCATTAATGCCCTTTCAGCCCGCGTGCGCGTAGATGGATTTTCGATGCTCCCAACCCTGCACGACGGGGAGTTTGTTCTGGTCAACCGGCTGGCCTACCGGTTCGGCGCGCCGGAGCGCGGAGATATTGTCGTGTTCCACTACCCGCCAGACCCAACGCAAGACCTGATTAAGCGCGTCATCGGTCTGCCCGGTGATACAATCAGTATTCAGGGCGGTATGGTCCTGGTGAACGGTGAACCCCTGTTTGAACCATATATTGCCCAATCACCGCTCTATGCCGGAACCTGGGTGGTGCCTGCCGGGCATTTGTTTGTGCTGGGCGACAATCGCAACGATTCGTCCGATTCGCACTCGTGGGGGATGCTGCCCTTCGAGAATATTGTCGGCAAGGCCGTCTTGATTTACTGGCCGTTCCAGAGCCTGCAACTGATAGACCATTATGATTTTGCAAAGGCAACCAATGATTGACATCAAAGAAATCCTGGCGCAAGCCGAATCCTACCAGCATGAACTCCCGCCATTGCCCCCCACGCTCACCGTGCCTGCCGGGCCGGCGCTAGCATCATGGATTGACCATACCCTGCTTAAGCCCGAGGCCAGCGCCGAACAGATTAAAAATTTATGCGGCGAGGCGCGTGAACACCGATTTGCAACAGTATGCATCAATCCTTCGTATGTGCCACTGGCAGCCGGGTTGTTGCGCGGGACACGGGTAGGGGTTTGCTCAGTCATTTCTTTCCCCTTGGGGGCGCACCTGCCCTTACACAAAGCCGCCGAAACCAGGCTGGTCATTGAAGCCGGAGCCACTGAAATCGATATGGTGATGAACATTGGAGCCATGAAAGGCGGCGCATACGAATTAGTTTACGAAGATGTAAAGGCCGTGGCGGATGTTTGTCACCAACGCGGTGTACAATTAAAAGTAATTTTAGAAATGTGTTACCTGACCCAGCGCGAGAAAATTATTGGCTGCCTGCTCAGCAAACATGCCGGAGCCGATTTTGTGAAAACATCCACCGGATTCGGACCGGGTGGCGCAAAGGTTGAGGACGTTGCTTTGATGCGGCGAGTAGTCGGCATGGAGATGGGCGTCAAAGCCGCTGGCGGAATCCGCACTTTCAAAGATGCGCTGGCCATGATTGGCGCGGGAGCCAATCGACTGGGGGCCAGCGCCGGGGTATCCATCTTACAAGAAGCGAGAACTGTTTTATGAGTGAAGAGCAACCCAACCCTTCCGCGTTTCCATGCGCAGCCTGCCAGGCGGGGGTGATGCGCCTGCAATTCCTGACCTATTTCACCTGGCTGGGAGAAGAGTTGGTAACCGTACCGGGATTCCCAGCCTGGGTGTGCGACGTCTGTGGCAGGCGCGAGTACGATGAACGGGCAGTCAACTGGCTGGCTACCCTGCTTAGCCCGAATGCAGGCAAGACCATCACTTCTCGCAAACCGCGCCGCAGCATCCCGCCGATTAAGCGAGAACAGCGTCGTCCATCCTCGACGGAGTAACATATATGACCTTTGAATCGCCAGTTATAACCCATCGCGCCATTCCAGCAGATTTTTATACGCCAAGCTACCGCATTGTGGGCAAAGTGATGGTTCCCAACACTGGCTTGATGGGATTAATTAACGACCAGCTCAATTCATTTATGGAAATTGTGGATGCACGGCTGGCCCGGGTTCACATGCCATCCAAACTGGTCGACCACTATGAAATTGTACGCATCGTCAAATCGCAGATTTTTGCAATTGCCCTGACTCGCCGTGAAGATATTGGCCCTCAAGCCCTGGCGCGCGGCGGCTACGTTCGCTTAAGCGAATACCCGGTACGGATAGCAACCCCCGTCTACGAATTGCAGGGTTCGTTGGAATGGGCAGGGCGATTTGATTTTTCCACCATCATGGTGGAAGGCAGCCGCGATTTCGTGCCAATTTATGGAGCCACGCTGACGGCTGTTTTAATCCCAGCCCTGAAAGTGGAAAGCCCGGCAGTCTTGTTCAACCGTCGCCAGGTCGATTTACTGGCGCTCAACAGCCAGCGCATCGACGATTAATCTTCCGAAATTGCTTGACCGTTCGGATAGGTGATGATAAAATCCTGCCCGCTCTAAAAGTGCCGCCCCCATCGTCTAGGGGCCCAGGACGCAGCCCTTTCAAGGCTAAAACCGGGGTTCGAATCCCCGTGGGGGCACTCTTCCAATCGGGTTGAAAGCCGTCATCATCGAACTGGAGTAACGCCATGATGCGACTTTCAGCCCGTTTTCGTAAGTTTGCCTGCGAAATATCACCCCCGAAACTCATGCCTGATTTGGCCGAATTCATGACCGTCAAAGAAGCAGCTCAAGAATTGGGCTTTTCGGTGCGTGGTATTCAGAACCTAGTCAAAAAGTCAAAGCTCGAGGCGGTGTTGTTTGGCAGGATGTACCTCGTATCCAGAAAATCAGTCAAAGAATATCTTGACCAGACCAGGGGCATGAGTAAAAACGACCCAACGCGCGGCAAACAGCCCAAAGCGCAGTAACAAACGTCTGTCGCCTATTGACAGACGTTTTTATTTTTGCTACACTATTCGTAATTACGAACAGTAGCCGAAAAACGGCTTATTTTTTAGGGCTTTACTGTGCGCAATTGCGAACAGAACCTTACCAACCGCATAACCGCCCATCGTCAAGCGTGTGAAGAGCAAGCCTCAGGATGGCGCGGTGAAGAAATTTCCTGCCCTACCCATTGGCGAAAGGAGGCGCAATGCCCGACCGCATTCAGAGCAAAACGATAGTGATTCGCCAAACCTGGTACTGGTACGAATGCTTTCATTGCGGCCAGGCATCGCCGCGCGAAGAGACCCCTACAGAAGCCCGCCACATGGCGCAAGAAACCGGCGTCTTCAACGCGCGGGGTTTCTGGTTTCGCGACCACTGTTCTGACTTCATCCCCGAAGAATAAAATCCCCGCCTGGTAACGGCCAGGCGGGGCAACCCCAAGCCGGAACACCGGCGAAAGGAAGACATGAATAATCATACTCGAAAAATCACCCTCTTTGTGCTTTTTTCTCTGGCAAGCCTGGCCTGTTCGCTCACGGCTCTAAACGATGCCCCTCCCGCGAACCGCGCAGCCCCGCCCGACATGCAACCCGGCCCGGTCCCGCTTGCCTCCCCCACCCTGACGCCTGCCCCGGCTCTTTGCGTAGTGATTGCTCACGCGCTCACCCTGCGGGCTGGCCCTGGCGCGGATACCCTCGCCCTCGACTACCTGACGCGCGGCCAGGCCGTCACCATCCTGTCCGCCGATTCGACCTGGTGGCACGTCTCCACCCCAACCGGTCAGACCGGTTTTATCAACTCCACGTTTTGCGAAAGGAAGTGAAAACATGGACGATTACGCAAAATATCTGCAAGAACGCGCCCGCCTCGCGGAACGCAAAACGCCCAAGAGCAACTACGGCTTACTTCTGGTTGCGAACCTTCTGCTGGTCGTCACCGTGCTGGCCCTGCTCTCCATGATTGCCTTTTTGCTGAAAGGATAAACGACTATGAAAGCCATCTGGCAAGGAATTGCAAAAGTGTTGTTTTACGTCATTTCAGCCGCTCTACTGGTGTACGCGGCGGCCCGCTCTCTGGACTTCATCACCAAAACCCTGCCCCCCGACCAGCAAATTATCGGCTACCTCGCGCTGGCGGCTACTTCGGGCGGCGCGATTGCCTGGCTGATGATTTTCATGTATGCCGCCCAGGGGACGGGTCAGAAAGTCATCAGCGGGCTGATGGTTGGCATTGACCTGCTGGGTGAATTTGCCCTGTTCACGTTTGACACCCTGCTCACCAGCGGGCAGGCTGGCCTGATTGATGCCCTAACCGCTGACGAGATTCGGATGGTGGTTTTGGGATTGTCTGCCCTGATAGCCGTCAATATCCTGGCCACCTTCGCCTATCACCTGGTTGACCCCGAAACGAGTCGGGATATGCGCGAAGCGGCAGTCAAGGATGAACTGGAAAATAAAGCCCTGAAACTCATCGAAAAGCGCGGCAGTGAACTGGCGGGCGACCTGGCCCCTCAACTGGCGGCGCAATGGGCAGCCGATTTTGAGAAACGCTTCAACAACCTGAACGCCCTCGGGCTGGGGAGAATCAACCAACCTCCCGCCCCGCCCGCCCGCAAGCCTGGCTTTGCTCTCCTGCCCTGGAAGCGAAAGCCCGCCCTCCCCACCGGCTCAACAACTCCCCCCCCGCCCCAGGCAGAAGCGGAGCAAGGCTTCAGCAACAACGGACACGGAAAGGACGGCGCGGGGCCTGGCCCCGCCCCTTTTCGCGGCTAAACGGATGTATACCTGGTCTTGTGCCTATTGCGGCGAAGACTTCGAGACCGAAATTTACAGCCAGCGGTATTGCAGTCCAGCCCATAAACAACGGGCTTACGAACTACGCAAAGCCCAACGGCGCAACGCCGGAAAACAGCCTGAATCCCGTGACGGTCAAACCGTCACGGAAAACAGCCATCAACCGCCTGAATCCGATACAAATGTCGCCCATGCCCAAAAACGCGGCTTTTAGGCCGTCCTGGCGGTTTCTACGGCCATCCGTGCGCGTGTCGAAGACAAGAGCGTTGTTCATGTTCGCTCTGGCTATGGCGGTCCCGCTGGCTGTCTCCGACGGCTTGTTTGGCGTGCCGGGCGTGCTGGCCTGGACGCTGTACGCCCTGGCAAGCCTGGCGTACGTCTCCACCAGGCGATAAGCGTCACCGCCAACTGCTTCCAGAATCGGATTTTTTCGGATTCTGGAAGCAGTTTTTTGACGCAAAAAAACGCGCTGAATTTTTTGAAGCAAAAAATTCGGCGCGAGTCGGTATCCAATGTCCAAAATTCAGGCCGCTTTTCTGCCTATCATTTGCGCCGTACAGATTCCGTAAGCGTGCCGTACTGATGCTGTAAACGCGCCGTACATGCTTCAGCGAAAATCGGACGCGAATTGGTATAATGCCTTTAGCGTTCCGTAAGCGTTCCGATGGATGCCGTAAAGATGCCGCATAGATTCCGCCATGCCGCCACCGTAAAAAAACTGCACTACCTTCCCCCTGGGAAGGTATGGCTCTTGAGATAGGACAGAACGATGAGTGTTGATTTACTGGTCATTCCGACCTTGACCAATCATCCGAAAAAGTTTTCGCACGTTCAACCCATGAGCGACCAGGCCGCCCGCGCCGAAGCCGGTCGGCTGTTGCAACTTGGTTTGAGCGTCCACATCGAGCGCGCGCTGACCTTGCTGTATTCGGCGGGCGTACTGCCTGCCTATCGTTTGCCGGTGGATGAACGCACGCTTCGCAAGTATCACCATCTGCGCTTGCTGGACCGCCTGCCGTATCTTTCCCGCGAAATCCAGGAAGCGTACCAGTCTTACGACCTGCCTGTTCCTTCGGGTTCGCTCTTGCTATACACCCTGGGGCCGGTAGGCCGCGAAATCGTCAAAGAACGTTTCGGACATCCCGCCCCTGGCGGTTACCTGAACATGCTCCTGACGCGCCTGATGCACGACCTGGCCGTGAACGAAATCGTCTTCCGTCTGGCCGACCTGGCCAAAGACACTACCGCCTTTCGCTGGATGAGCAAGTACGAGGCGACTTTGTGGAAGGACGGTCAGCCCATCCTGGAACCGGATGCGCTCTTCCTTGTCCAGCGCGGCGATGTCCAGGAAGCCTATCTGCTGGAATACCACAACGAGCAAGACCGGCGTTCCCGCGCCGAGGACAAAATCCTACAATACCAGAAAGCCCTGCAATCCAACCTGTGGGGCCAGCAGTGGGAGGTGGAAACGTTTCCCCCTGTCCTGGTGGTCTATCGAGATGCCAGCGTTGCCAAAGGCTATCATGAAAACTTGAAGGCGTACCCCAGCCCGGTGCGCTTTTATGGCGCTTCCTTGCAGCGCGTCTTCGGCGAAGCCTGGCGCGAATGGTTCGATTTGCAGCATCATCAGATTGGCCAAAAGACGGCGGTTTTCGCCTGGTGAGATGACAATAATTGTTTGAACGCCTCTGGTAGAATCAAAAAAGCCCTGTTCGCGCAGGGCTTTTCAAAATCTGACGCGAGGCGGCTTGCGTCTGTCTGACCGGATGATAGCAAAAGCCGCCTCGTGTGTCAATACGCGGAGGCGGCTGATGATTTTCAAGCGATACCTTTTTGTCATTTTGGGACTATGGCACTTTTGGCTGTCTGTCTTTTTCCTGTGGCAATGGCAATTGAGAGAGTTCCCAGCCTGGCGATGGCTGGTGATAAGTCTGGGCCTTTTGTTCCTCATTGCCAGCGCATTTTTGTCAGGCGCTGCGCGGCACAAAGAGCGAGGTCATCCGCTGGTGGATGAGGAATGGCCTGGTGCGCCGTCAACATCGAAAGAAACAGCGCAAGAACCGGCCTGTTTGACCGCCTGGCAAAAAGTGCCGGAGAAGGGCAACCGCCGGTTAATTGCCAAAATGTGGTGCGAGTTTGCAGACGTGCCAGAAATAGCCAAAGCCTGCTTTCTGTCCGAAAAAGCCGTGTACAACATCATTTCGGATTTACGGCCTGTGTATGGTCTTCCAACGCGGGAAGAACGTCAAAAATACCTGAAAGCAAAATCAGGAAGTAACATAGGGAAGTTAGGGAAGTAGCCTAGCGAGCCCATTTTGTGGAAAATGACGATGCACAACGCATCGTCATTTTCTTTTGGAGCGAAATCATGACCGAGAGAATTTATATCCCTGTGGACGATGAAATCAAAAGCGCCTTGCTGATTCTGGCAAAGCGCGAGTTGCGCGACCCGCGCTATCAGGCGACCATGCTGATTCGCCAAAAACTGATTGAACTGGGGTTATTGCCCGCCCCTGATACCTCACTCTCAAACCAAAACCTTCAAGGAGATAGCAAACATGACAAACTCGCTTGACAACGCGAGCGGCCCGGCCATGCCTGCCGGGCCGCACAAGGGGAAAAGTTTCCCCAACCAGCATAAAAATTATACACCCGATGATGCCCATGAAGCATTACATATTTTGCTAAATGTACTGCCGTCCGAAGTTGGCGAGCGAGTCCTGCGGGCGTATTCATCAGGACTGACCAGTTTGCTGGCCGGGGATGGAACCGGCGATGATGTCGCCATCGAGTCCATGCTCCCGCCGCTGCGGGTTATTCCGGCCAGGAAGATATTACAGACCGATTATCCTGACTTGCCCGATCTGGTGCAAAAATACCTGACCTCTGGTCTCTGGTTTCTCTATGGCAAGCCCAAAGTGGGAAAGTCCTGGCTGGCGGCGCAACTTGCGCTTGCCGTAGCCACTGGCGGCAAATTGTTTGACCAGCACGTTCAACAGGGCCGGGTTCTGTACCTGGCTTTGGAAGACGGGGAAAAACGTCTCAAAAAACGCATGTCACTGCAACAATGGCCGGTCAATGTGACCGTGGATTACATGACGGCTAAAGATTTTCGAGACCAAATCGGCACGCTGGAATCGGGCTACAAGCGGTTAATGACCTACATCGAAAAACAAAATTACCTGCTGACCGTCATAGATACCTTCAGCCGCGCCATCAACCTGAACCAAATCAAAACTGAACAGATGGTAGATGTCCTTGCTCCCCTTCAAGAATTTGCTCAGGCAAAAGACAAAGCCATCGTGATGGTGGACCATGAGGCCAAGCGTCAGGACGAATCCACCACCGCTATTACCGCCTTGTTTGGCGGCATTGCCAAAGCGGGCATTGCTGATGGTCTCTGGCGGCTGTACAAAGAGCGCGGCAAAGGCGTAAAGATTGACATCGAAGGGCGCGACCTGACAGATGCTTTCAGTCTGAAACTGCGCTTCGACCGCTCCCTGTACTGCTGGTACAGCGAAGGTGATGCCGAAGCCATCGAAATCACCGAACGGCGCAAAGAGATACTCGATGCGCTGGCAAATTTGGGCAAATGCAGCCTCAGCCAGTTGGAAGACGCCACCGGCCAGCCCAAAGGTCACTTGCATACTCGCTTACAAGACCTGGTGAGAGAAGGGCTTGTCCTTCGAGAGAAGAAAGGCAACAACGTTTTTTACGAACTCAAAGAATAAGCGGTTCCAGCAGTTACAAGAGTTACAACGGTTCACCTGCATTTGATACTTTTGCTCATGTAACGCAGTGAACCGCTGTAACCGCTGTAACTCCTGTAACTGCTCATAAGCGAGGGCAGAATGACCGACTTCGTTCAACTTGTCTCCAACGACCTGCGCCACCCGCCCCGCAAGGTTGGCAAGGATTACTTCTTCAAGTGTCCGTTCCACAAAAACGGCCAGGAACGGACGCCCAGCCTGAAAGTCACCAACGGCGACACACAGCACAGCCCCGGCTTTTACTGCTTCGGTTGCGGCGCGCATGGCGGCCCGGTCAAGTTTTTTCAGATGCGCGGCTACTCTCTCGAAGAGGCGCGGCGCATGGCAGGCGCGGAAGCCCGCCCCGGTCAGTACGCGCCGGTCGAGACCTTCGACCCGCCCCAAACCCCGCCCGGCCCCGCCTGGCAAAAGCGGGCGCGTGAGTTTCTGGAGTACGCCCGCAAGCATTTCGGCACCACCGCACAACAGCGCGGCAGCGAGACCGACTTTTCGGTACTCAACCGCGACACCGGCCAGAAAACCCTGCGGCGCATGGCCCCCATTGAGTGGTGGCTAGAACGCGGCCTGAATGTCTCCACCGGCGAGGATTGGACAATCGGCTACAACCCAAAAGACGTGTACGACACCTGGCAGAACTGGGGCCTGCCGCCCGACCCGCGCAAGCCGCGCGTGTGGCTACCACAAGGCTTTGTCATCCCCTGCACGCTGGACGGCGTGACCTGGTACATCAAAATCCGACGGCCCAAAGGCGACCCCAAGTACATTCACGTCCCCGGCGGCGTGCCTGCGCTCTACATGGCCGAAAACCTGGAGTATTACCCGACCGTTGTCTTCACCGAAGGCGAACTCGATGCGCTCTTGCTCTGGCAGGAAGCCGCGGACGTTGCAGGCGCGGCCAGTTTCGGAGCGGCTACGGCACGGCTCAATGTGGCGACGTGGGGTTTGCGCCTGCTCTATCCCCGCTATCGCCTGGTCGCCTATGACCTGGACGAAGCGGGCAGCAAAGGCGCGGTGCAATTGGCCCGCTTTGGCTTCGACCGGCTGGAAGTGCCGAAAGTCAAGCCCTTCGACAAAGACCTCACCGACTATGCCCTTTCCACTGGCCGCCTGGCCGAATGGTTGAAGGGCGAACTCTCCCGCAGAAAAATCGAGGTGTGACATGCCCCGTAAAACTCCCCCGCTCGCGCTGATAGAACTCACCGGCGCAACCTACCCCACGCTCGAGGCGGCGCAAGAGTCCGCCCGGCCTGCACTGGCCTGCGACCTGACCGCCACCCTGCGCGGCCTGCTGGCCCGAGGCGTCTTGATTGCCAAAGATGGCAAAATCCAACCCAACCCGCAAAGGTGACTTATGCCCGAATACAACCCACCCCCCGCTGACCTTCCTCCTGGTTCTCTGGTTTTCGCATACCTGCGCGACTCTGGCGGCCCTTCGCAAGAGCAAAGCGTAGCGCAACAGGAACGCGAAATCGTGGCGTACTGCCAGGCGCACGGCCTGGCGCTCACGCACATCTTTGCAGACGCGGCCCGCTCTGGCGGTAAAACCGATGGCCGGGTCCAGTTTATGGCAATGATAGACGCCACCCAAAACCCCGCCACACGCCCCCAGGGACTCATCGTCTGGAACTTTGCCCGCTTCTCGCGTGATGTGGATGACTCGGATTACTACAAATCGCTTTTGAGAAAGCGCGGCGTGATTATCCATTCCCTGACCGACATGATACCAGATGGCCCTTATGCCCGCTTTATCGAGAAAATCATAGACATCTCAAACGAAGAAAAACGGCGGCAAAACTCGCGTGATGTCAAGCGCGGCCTGACGGCCCTGGTGCGCGAGGGCTTTTCGCCTGGCATGGCTCCGAGGGGATACCGGTCAGTCCAGATACCACGCGGCGAAACGAGAGACGGCAGGATAAGACTCGCTTCCAGATGGGAGCCTGACCCTGAACTCTTCCCCCTGGTACAACTGGCCTGGCAGATGCGGGCTAAAGGCGCAAGTTACAAACAGATTCAGGATGCCACTGAAGGCAAGTTATACCGCTCTGTAAATTGCTGGTTTGACTTCTTTCGGAATCGCTCGTATCTTGGAATTGCAAAATGCGGCGATATAGAAATCCCTGACCACCATCCGGCGGCGGTTACGCTGGACATTTGGGAGGCCGTGAAACAGCATGAGCGGACGAACCGAACTGGCATGAACAGCCCGCGAAGCAAAGCCTACCCTTCGATGCTGGCGGGCCTGGCAACCTGCCCGCATTGCGGCGCGGCGATGGTCCACCACAAAGGGCATAAAGGTCACAACTGGCCTTATTATGTTTGCGGCACAAAAGACCGCAAAGGCAATCTTTGCCCCAACTCCCGGCGCATCAACGCGCGAAAGGTGGAGTCGCTGGTCATGGAAACTGTCCTGACCCGAATCCTGACCCCGGCCTTTGTAGAAGACCTGCTGGAGGAAACCAGGCGGCAACTTCAGGACACCACCGGCATAGAACGTGAAATTGAAGCCAGGCGCGAAGCCCTCAAAATCACCCAGCGCGGCATCGACCGGATTCTAGACCTGCTCGAAGCCGGTCAACTGGATACCCAGGAAGTCAAGAACCGGCTAAAGCAGCGCGAGGGAGAAAAAGCCCGCCTAACCTACGAACTCAAACAACTGGAGGGGCGTTTACAATCGGCGCAAATCGAAGTCACTCCCGAAGCCCTGGCGCTTGCTCTGGCAGTTTGGCGCGGCGAGATGGAAGACCTGCGTGCGGCGGGCGATGTAGCCGCCTTGCGCCGAACCCTGGCCCGCTTTGTCTCAAAAATCGAACTGGACTATACCAACGTCCGAATCTGGTACACTTATCCCATAGACGGCTTGATTACACCCGAAATATCCCGAAACTGTGGGGGCACTAAAAAACCGCCATGACTGGCGGTTTTTTATTTTTAAGCGGACGCCCTGTGGTTGAATTATCCTCCAATGAGCCAACCCAACCCGAATGACACTCCAGCCACTGACTATACGTCTTGTTGTCTGGCACTATTTTGATTATGATTGCTATATGCTTCATGCGAATACGAGCCTTTCCAATGCGCTTGAAGATTGCTTGAACGCAATTGGTCGTGGACAAACCATAGGGGAATGTTTAGCCCTCCATCCTGAACACGCCGAAACGCTTCGCCCCTATCTTGAAGCCGTCGTCCAGATGCGCCAATCATCCCAATCGGAACGCCGGACCTCTGTGGATATTCCGGTTGATATTTCATTTAAGGTTGCGCTCAACCACTCCATCCAAATGATTATGCGTGGAAAACCACCCGAGTATTGTTATACACAATACCCGGAATATGCCAAAGAACTAAAGCCCTGGCTAGATGCAGTGGTCGATGTACGCGAAAATGGCGCTACGGCAACCATCAAAGAATTGGAATTCCCCCGCGACCTGCTCACCCCACAAGTCACTTTTGTCGAGGCGCTGGAATATTGCCTGGATGCGCTGGCGCGGGGCATACAACCTGAGGTAGCCCTTGCGCGATACCCCTACTATGCAGACCGTTTACGCATCTGGGTCTATTACATTGCCAGCCTGCGATTAAGACTCGACCTGGCCGTACAGCCTGCGCTGCCCCAAAGGGCAGCGCCCCAAGAAATGCTTATCAAAATACGCAAGTATTCACCTCGAATCTATAGCATCGTAGTTTCTATTGGAATAGTATTTCTCCTCCTGGCAGGGATAACCGGGTTTGCGCAAGCGGCCCATGAATCACTTCCAGGCAACCCCCTCTACATCCTCAAAGAAACCATGCGACAGGTGCAAATTGGCCTGGCGAACCCCGTCGAACAACCGTATGTGATTGCGAATATTGAGCGTGAACGTCGCTTCGAGGTTGTTGCGCTCATAGAAAGCAAGCAAGAACAGCAAGTAGAATTTACAGGGCAAATTATTGCCGTGGACAAAGACGGGGTTATCGTTGAAGATGTTGGCAAAGTTTTTATTAATTCGAGGCAAAATCTGTCAAATCTGCGCGCGGGCGTCCTTGTTTCAGTTAAAGGTAGCACAACCCAAAAGGGGGTTTCTGCCCACAAAGTTGATTTGGTTAATTCCTCCACCAGTACCGTATTTATCTCGCCAAGCGCAACACCGAGAATGCTTGTCCCCACAGAAACGCATCCCCCCCTCTCTACCACAAGCACTGCCACGCACTGGCTCTCCGCAACCCCAACCACAAGATGGTTCACGCCAACCCGAACCAATTCGCCAACCATCCAACCCTCCGAAACATTGACATCCTCGCCAACGGCCACCCTCACGAACACGCTCACGTTTACACCTACCTTTACCTCAACTTTCACCAATACGCCAACCTTCACCGCCACCTCGACCTGGACGCTCACCTTCACCCCATCACTCACCGCCACGCACACCGAAACGCCTATCCCTTCCCCTACCAACACGGCTTTACCCACCCATACAGCCACGTTCACCCCCAGCAACACCCACACTTCGACCCCAATTCCACCCCCAACCGATACCCCCACGCCTTTGCCAACCAGCACCTTCACTCCTTCTCCAACATCTCTGGCAACCCCAACGCCTGACCCCGAACTATTTCCGTAAACCTGCGCATTCCCTGCGGGCTTTGTTGCTTTCCAGGCGGGGCGACCCGCCAAAATTTTTTAATTTCTCCTTAACCCTCTTTGTGATATATTCATCCTATGTTCTAACCCACCCGCTCACCAGGAGGCCACATGTCGGCTAATCAATTCTACCTCGGACGCCGCTTCGACCTATCCGCTGGCAAATTGACCGACCAGACCCTACACTACGACCCCGCCGACCTGACCACCCATGCCATCGTGACCGGCATGACCGGCTCCGGCAAAACCGGCCTGTGCATTGGCCTGATGGAAGAAGCCGCCCTTCAGGGAATCCCTGCCATCCTCATTGACCCCAAAGGTGACCTGACCAACCTCCTGCTGCATTTCCCCAACCTGGCCCCGCAAGATTTCGCCCCCTGGCTCGACGCCGACACTCTGCGCCGTCAGGGAAAATCCATCGACCAAGCCGCGCAAGAAACCGCCGAACAGTGGAAAAACGGCCTGGCCGGGTGGGGCATTGGCCCCGAACGGCTTCGCGCCCTGCAAAATGCCGCCGAATATGGCGTTTATACCCCAGGCTCCGATGCCGGACTGCAAATCAGCGTCCTCTCCACCCTCCAATCCCCCGACCTGCCCTGGGAAGGCAACCGCGAAATCCTGCGCGAGAAAATCGCCAGCACCGTCACCGCCCTGCTTGGCCTGGTTGGCTACCACGACATTGACCCGCTCCGCTCCCGCGAACACATCCTGCTCTCCAATATCTTCGAAAACGCCTGGAGCAAGAACCACCCCCTCGACCTGACCGAACTCATCCTGCAGGTCCAGAACCCCCCTTTCGAAAAACTGGGCGCCTTCCCGGTTGAAAGTTTCTTCCCCGCCAAAGAACGCACCGAACTGGCCCTTACCCTCAACAACATTCTGGCCTCACCCGCCTTTCAAAGCTGGCGCGAAGGCCAACCCATGCACATCCCCGACCTGCTCTACACGCCCGAAGGCAAGCCGCGCCATAGCGTTTTCTACATTGCCCACCTGAGCGAAGGCGAGCGCATGTTCTTCGTCACTCTGCTGCTCTCCGCCTTCGAAACCTGGATGCGCACCCAACCCGGTTCCACCTCGCTGCGCGCCCTGCTCTACTTCGATGAACTCTTCGGCTATCTGCCCCCCCAGCGCAACCCGCCCAGCAAAACCCCGCTGTTACGCATGCTTAAACAAGCCCGCGCCTTTGGGGTTGGCCTGGTACTGGCTTCCCAAAACCCCGCCGATGTAGATTACAAAGGCCTTTCCAACGCCGGAACCTGGCTGGTAGGCAAGCTACAAACGGAATGGGACAAACAGCGCCTGCTCGATGGCCTGCAAGGCGCAACCGCCGACCTCGACCGCGCCGCCTACAACAAAATCATCTCCGCCCTCGGCAAGCGCGTCTTCCTGCTGCACAACATCCATCAAAAAGAGCCGGTTTTGTTCCAAACCCGCTGGACGATGAACTTTCTGGCCGGGCCGCTGACCCGCTCGCAAATCCCGGCGCTCAATCGCCTGGCAAAGACCAATCGAATGGAAACCGCGCTAGACGCTCCCGTCTCCTCTAGCCCAGATTCCGCACCCACAGCCACCAACCGCGCTTCAGCCGCGCCTGATTTTGCCCGTCTCCAGCCGGTTTCCACAAAATGGGCCGAATCCGCATCCCCGGCAGCCTCGCCCCCTGTTGCCGCTTCCGATTTACCAGGCAGTCTCACCCGGCCAGCCCTCCCCGCCGCTGTATCGGAATACTTCCTGCCTGTCAACCTTTCCATGACCGAAGCCATGCGCGCCGCCGGGCAACTGCTTGCCCCCAACGCCCAGCCGATGGGACTGCTCTACCGGCCTGCCCTGCTGGCCGAGGCCCATGCGCGCGTTCTGGACCGCAAACTGGGCGTGGAAGCTGAAATACAACGCGCCGCCCTGGTAAAAGAACTGGATAAGCGCGGCGTCATCCGCTGGGACGACTTCACCCGCTCTGGGTTACCGCTCCCCCGCCTTGAACCTCAGCCCCAGCCTGGCGCGCGCTTTGAGATGCTGCCAACCTTGCTTACCGATGTTCGGATGCTCGCCAGCCTGCAAAAAGACTTCGTAGATTGGGTCTATCGCACCACCACCGTCACCGCCCGCGCCAACGAAGCCCTCAAAGTTTACGCCGGGCCGCAGGTCAGCGCCGCCGAGTTTCGCGCTGCCTGCGCCGAGGCTGCCCGCGCAGCGCGCGACAAGGACATTGCCAAGCTGACCGCCAGCCTTGAGCGTCAGATGACGGTTCTCAAGGACCGTTTGGCACGCGAAGAGCGCGAACTGGCCCGTGACCAGGTGGAATATGAACAACGCAAGCGCGAAGAAACTGGCAGTCTGATTGAAATGGGCGCCAGCGTGCTTGGTCTGGGCCGAAAACGAAGCATCACCTCGCAGATTGCCAAAAATCGGCTCACCCAACAGGCCAAAGCCGAAGTAGACGAGTCCGTCGAAGCCATTCAGCAATTCAAGACCCAAATTGCCGAATTGGAGCGCCGCCGCGCGGAACTTGAGCAGGAAACCAACGACCGCTGGGCGGCAGTCGTCAACCAGGTCTCAGAAATTCCGCTCACGCCCAAAAAAGCCGATATTTTCCTCGACCATTTTGGCGTGGCCTGGCTGCCGCTTTACATCATGCATGCTGACGGTCAAATGGTTCAAATTCCGGCTTTTGAGTAAACCATGTCCTGAAAATGCACAACACCCAAGACCAATCCTGCTTATGGGAACTCTCTACCTGATTGTTGCGTCTACTTTATGGGGTATCCTTCATTCCCTGCTTGCTTCGCACGCGGTCAAAGACGCCGCGCGGCGCGCTTTCGGCCCGGCCTCCGACCGGCTGTTTCGTTTTTCTTACAACGTGTTCTCAGTTGCCAGTTTTTTCCCAATCTTCCTCATGCTTTTCACCTTTCCCGACCAGCCGCTCTACACCATCCCCGAACCCTGGGTTTATATCTCTGTTTTAATTCAGGGCGCGGCCTTTTTTGCGCTGGTGGCAGGGGTCATGCAAACCGGGCCGCTCGAATTTGCCGGTTTAACCCAATTGGCCGGCCTGCAACCAGAAACAGCCCCCAAACTGGTCACCGACGGCCTGTACGCTTATGTCCGCCATCCGCTTTATACGGCTGGGCTGGCTTTCCTGTGGGCCTGGCCCGATATGACCATCAACCGCCTGGCGGTCTGGGTTGTGTTCAGCCTATACTTTTTAATTGGAGCCTGGTTCGAAGAGCGCAAACTGCTCAAAGAATTTGGAGAGGAGTATGCCGCCTATCAGGCGCGCACCCCCATGTTCCTGCCAGGCATCAAATTTAATGTTGAACGAAAATGAGTCAGTACCTTCCTCCTCGCCCGCCTTCTGATAAAGCCGCCACCGCCCCCATCCGATTCGTGCGCCAGCGCCGCGACCGCCGCCAACTGGAGATGGTTATTCTCCAATTCCTGCTCGCGCTGATGGCTGGCATTTCGGTGTTCTTTATCACCATGTTCCTTATCACCGTTGGCTACCGCATGGTCTACGCCGGGCGTATCTTCCCAGGGATGTCGGTGGCCGGGGTTGATGTTTCGGGCATGAAACCGGTTGAGGCGGCAGTCAAACTGCAAACTGCGCTGACCTATCCCACCAGCGGGCGTATCGTGCTACGAGATGGTGAAAAGGTCTGGGTTGAATCCCCTGTTCGCCTGGGGATGGTCTTCGACCCGGTCGCCAGCGCCCAGGCAGCCTTCGACATGGGACGAAAGGGGAATCTTTTTTCCTCGCTGGCAATGCAGTGGAATGCCACGCAAGCGGGAGTCGATATTCCACCGGTCATCGTTCTCGACCAGCGGCTGGCGCATTCTTACCTGCAAAACCTGGCCACGCAAATCAATCAACCTGTCCTTGAATCCGGCCTGATTATTGACGGCTTGAACGTATCAACCACCCCTGGTCAGGTTGGTCGCCATCTGAATGTGGACGCAACTCTGATTTATCTCACCGTTCAGATGCAATCCTTCCGTGATGGGGAAGTTCCCCTCGTCATCGAAGAACAGCCCCCCGCAGTGCTGGACGCCACCCCTCAGGCTGAAGTAGCCCGCCGCCTGCTCTCCCGACCATTTACGCTGTCTATTCCCAACGTGCAGGCTGGCGACCCCGGCCCCTGGCAAATCCAACCATCAGAATTAGCGCCCATGCTGCGGGTCGGACGCATTTACGACTCAGCCGGGAATGCCCAATACGTCATCCAACCTGACCGAAGCATGTTGAAACCCTACCTGGAAAACATTGCCCGACAAACCGACCGCCCCGAAGAAAATGCCCGCTTCATCTTCAATGACGAAACTGCCCAACTTGAATTGATTCGCCCGGCTACCGTCGGCTACCAACTTGATTTCTCTGGTACGCTGGATGAAATTGAGGCCGCCATCGCCGCCGGGCAAGATTCCGCCTTCCTGCGCCTGATTGTGACGGAACCCAAAGTCACCGACAGCGCAACCGCCGCCGACCTGGGCATTACGCAACTGGTCAGCTCGCAAACCACCTACTTTTACGGCTCCAGCGCGCCGCGTTTGCAAAACATTCAGGCGGCCGCGGCCAACTTTCACGGTGTATTGGTCGCGCCTGGTGAAACCTTCTCCATGGGAAAGTACCTGGGTGACATCAGCCTGGATAACGGCTACGCCGAAGCCCTCATCATTTACGGCGGGCGCACCATCAAAGGCGTTGGGGGCGGCGTATGCCAGGTCAGCACGACCCTGTTTCGAACGGCATTCTTCGGTGGGTTCCCTATCAACGAACGTTCGGCGCATGCGTATCGCGTCAGCTATTATGAACAACGCGCCAACGGCAGCCTCGACCCGCTCCTGGCTGGTTTCGATGCGACAGTCTATTTTCCCCTGGTCGACTTCAAATTCACCAACGATACTCCCTATTGGCTATTGATGGAAGTATATTTTAATGAAGTAGGACGTTCGCTCACCTGGAAATTTTATTCCACCTCCGATGGCCGCACCGTGACCTATGACACCACTGGCCCTATCAATCTCGTCCCGGCTCCAGAGCCTGTCGTTCAGGTCAACGAAGAACTCAAGGAAGGCGAAGTAAAACAAGTCGATTGGGCTTCTGAAGGCGCAGATGTCACCATCAACCGTATTGTCATGCGCGATGGAAAAATCTACTTTGTGGACAAATTCCAGACCCACTATGAACCCTGGCGGGCGGTCTGTGAATATGGCCCCGGCACGGAAGACCCCGAAAAACTGCTCAAAAAGCAAAACCTGTGCCAGCCATAACTGTAAAAATATTGCTTTTGCTCTACTGTGGTACAATCTTGCCCCGTATCAATAAGGAGAAATGATGGTCTCTCAAGAATTGCTCGAAATCTTGCGCTGCCCTGCTTGCGTGCGAGAAAAGGACGGCCTGCTCCAACTGACACGCGACTCATGGCTGGTCTGCCAGGATTGTGGCCGAAAATATCCAATTGTGGATGACATCCCCGTCATGCTGATTGATGAAGGCGATAAATGGGTGGCGACCGCTCCCGAAAGCCTGCCTGTTCCGCCCCCAACACGCTAGATGAACCACCTGGAAACTCTGCTGGCCGACCTGACCAGCGGCGATGATGCGCGCGCTGAAGCCGCCGCCCTTCAATTGACCGCTTTTCCCGTTGCGACCCTCGACCCTCTGCTTCAATCGGACGATGTGGATACGCGCTGGTGGGCATTGCGAGCATTGGCTGGCTTCTCAGGCGGAGAAGATGTCGTTCAAAGACTGATAGCTGCGCTGGAGGACGAATCCGATGAAATCAGGCAGTGCGCTGCTTTGGGCCTGTGTCACCATCCGCACCCGCAAGCCATTTTGCCGTTGATTCGTGCCTTATCGTCTCCCGATTCGATGACCGCCAGACTGGCCGGCAATGCGCTCATCGCCATTCAGACAGAAGCAGTTCCGCATCTGATAGAAACCCTGCAAAGCGCAACCGCTTTCACGAAGTTGAAGTTAGAGATCGTCCGCACCCTGGCCGAAATCGGCGACCCGCGTGCCATTCCAGCGCTCATGGAAGTCTTGCAGACCGATTCTGCAATTTCAAACTATTGGGCCACATACGGCCTCGACAAACTTGGGCTTGGCATGATTTACATCAAGCCCCAATAAAAACTTATGATAAATTCAACCAATAAAAACTCCATCATAAAATGGCTCATTCTGGGCGTCACCAGCCTGGTACTTTTTGTCGGAATGCTTATTCTTACGCGCAGCATCGTCGTTGGATGGTGTCTCTCCCCATTACCGGGCGTTGCTCTCAATGGGTGCAACAATGACCCGGCCAGTCCACTTTTTTCCCAGCCTGGAAAAGAGACCCCCGAAGCAAGCATCGATGCCGCCGATTTACCCACCCCTCTCCCCGCAATTCCCAATGTGGACCTGCCGCCCGCCTGGGATGGCGCCAGCCGCGTGAACGTGCTTTTACTTGGACTGGACTCCTATGACGGTTCTGCCGACCGCTCCGGCCCAGCACGCTCCGATACGATGATTCTACTCACCCTTGACCCGCAATCCCGCACGGCTGGCATACTCTCCATTCCCCGCGACTTGTGGGTGAACATTCCAGGGTTTGGGTACGGTCGTATCAACACCGCCTACATGAACGGCGATGCAGCAAAGTTGCCCGGAGGCGGCCCAGCCCTGGCCATGAAAACCGTCGAACAAGTCATTGGCGTGCCAGTTCAATACTATGCTCAAATTGAATTCGCATCCTTTGTCCGACTGATTGATGAACTGGATAAGATACCCGTCTTTGTAGAAAAGAACATAACCATTGACCCGATTGGGCCCGGCAGTGATGAGATTTTCCTCCGGCGCGGCGAACACATGCTCGGCGGCGTGGAAGCATTGGCCTATGCCCGCAATCGTTACACAGAAGGCGGTGACGTTGACCGCGCAAAGCGTCAGCAACAAGTGATTATGGGAATTCGTGAACGCGTACTTGACCCAGCCAATTTCCCCCGCCTGGTTGCAGATGCCCCGTCCATTTATGCAATCATCCAGGATGGCATTAACACCAATCTGACCTTTGACCAGATTATGCGTTTGGCCATGCTTGCCAGCAGCGTGCCGGAGGAAAACATCAAAAAAGGCATCATCAACTACGACATGATGCTGCCCTACAATGTTGTCGTGAATGGACAAAACCAGGCGGTTTACAAACCCATCCCCGATAAAATCCGCGAACTACGTGATGAAATATTTACAGTCTCCGGGGCAATCAGCCCAATGGCCCAAGGCACCGATTCCCTCGACCTGGCCCGGCAGGAAGCCGCAACAATCGCCATCTACAACGGCACTTATACCACCGGTCTCGCGCAAAGCACGGCCGATTATCTGAAATCGCTTGGCCTTAACG
Organism: Anaerolineales bacterium; assembly: GCA_034434535.1. GTDB lineage: Bacteria > Chloroflexota > Anaerolineae > Anaerolineales > Villigracilaceae > UBA5195. Next base: position 314,525 of record DAOTZC010000003.1, read on the forward strand.
TTGTAATCATTGATAGCGCGACAACCTTTCCTGCCTCCACTATCGTTGTCGACCACCGGGGAAAGCCTTACACCTTAAGATACCTCAAAGAACTTTTCCGTCTCGAAGCAGCCATACAGATACAAAATGATTACCAGCCCGAGGCTGCTGCCGACATCGAAATCATCCTCGGCCCCGATTGGGCGGCCAGCAACCCAATGCCCTGAAAAATCGACCACGAAAAATCCCGTTCGAAGCCATCAACGGGATTTTTCATTTCACCGCGCCTCAATGTTTACCAGCCACTTGACCCAATAGAAGCCAGGTTGCCCGGGAAATGCCGCCCGCACCGGAAAACCATGCAAGATGGGAATCGGCTCCCCGCGTAGTTCATAAGCCAGAAAACTCGTTCCGGATAAGGCATGTTCAATCGCTATGGCGATGGCATAACCATCTGCCCCAGAAAGGACGATTTCCTTTGCTTCAGACTTGACCCCCGCCAAAGCCAGGATGGTCTGAATGGGAACCCCAGCCCATACAGCCGTATCGTCGAAATTACCCTTGCAGACAATCGTCGTCTGGACTTCGACTTTGGGAAGGCAGCGCAAATCATCATAACTCAGCGAAATTGGATGTTCCACCAGCCCCGTGACTTCCAGCCGGTAAGAATCCAGGTCAATCACCTGCGCCTTGCCAGTGACATGCAAGCCAGTGCTGGAATCAAGTTCTGCCAGGCCGGGTGTAATCGCCACAGGAGTAGGAACGACCACCGGCGGCAATCCACACGGAGTTCCAGGGAGGGTAGGAGTGGTAGCGGCTCTCTGACAGCCGGTCAGCAAGAAAAAAGCCATCATCGAAACCATCGAAAGGCGCATCATTGCGTTCAGCATAACGCGTTTCGAGCCTCTGTTCAATCCCCAAAAAGCGCGGAGTTTCGCCATCAGGCACGGAGGCGGCAGGGTATCGTTTGCGAATGAATGACAAATGGTATTGTGTTCTGCGGACAATTCTCTTATCATACAATTCTTGATGGAAACGATGACCACTTTTGAATCCCTTCAACAGGCGTATCTATGGATAAAAGCAGGCCAACGAGAACGCGCCCGTGCCGCGCTGCTAGATGTGATTGATAAACATCCCAACGAATCCGAAGCCTGGGTAGGGCTTTCTTTCTGCGTCTATACCGTTGAGGAACGGAAGAAATGCCTGGAACGCGCGCTGCGCATTGACCCCGAACATCCTTACGCGCGGGCGGCGCTGGCCCGGCTCCAGGCGGTTGACCGGCATCCCATTCCAACCAGCAAGAAGAGCAGCCTCGCAGCGGTGTATTTGTCGCTCTTGTTCGTGGCGGTTTGTTTTGGGGGCGTGGTTTTGGCTGCGTTTTTGTATGAAAAACCGTTTTCCCCACCAGCCAAAGCGGACGCTTTGCAGCCCGGACAATACCTGTTCATTGACTTCTATGCCGATTGGTGTGGTCCCTGCCGCGAGATGTCGCCGGTGGTCGAAGAGCTGGAACGCGAATGCAGCGGCAGCAACGTGCGCGTCTTGAAAATAGATGTTGATTTACCCTCCAGCGCTGAATGGGAGCGCAAGTACAATGTCAATGGCATTCCCCGCTACATCCTGCTCGATTCAAACGGCAAAGTCCAGCAAGACTGGCTGGGCAGCGGCCCAGCCTCCATGTTCGACCCGGTGCGCGCAATTTGCCGCGAAAAGTAAAAAAAGGCTGTCCCGAAGGATGTTCCATCGCCTTCGGGACGTTTCTTTCTGACGCATCCAAACCTGCGGAATAAATTTGCCTTAAGGGTTGAGAACCGGGACGCTGCTCAATTCCCCGCCCAACACGCTGGAATTGAACGGAACCCAGCAGGTGGATGCATCCAGTTTCTCCGGGTTTTGAATTGAAATCCAGGCCTGGTCGCTGGAGATGCCTTTGAGCAAGACGGTTGCCCCAGCCCGAAAAACAGCCACCGTTGTTTCCCCAGATGGAGCGCTTTGGCAGGCCGTCTCCACTCGCGCCGTTGCTGTCGGTACGTCTGGCAATGGAAAACAATGCCCACTGTTTGGAACGACCGTATGATTGGCGTTGGCCGCCAACACGCACAGTTGCGATGCGTTTTGGGGACGGTCGGTTGTCTGGTAGCCGGTAAACGGACGCGGGCCGCCATAGATTTTCCAGGGCCCCTTTCCGGGCGAACCCGCCTGTTCAAACGGCACGGTGTTGAAAAAAAAGTGAATATGCGGGCCAGGCAGAGTTTCTGTGTATTCAAACGTTTCATAATCCACAACGTACTGGCCTTGGGCATTAACGGTGATTTGGTTGATGCGCACGAATCTTTGCCCCGGCGGAATGACCAGCGGCGGCGGTTCGGGCAATGTTTCGGCTTTCTGGTTGGGGTCAATAACCGGCAGGGAATCTGCAATCTCATTTTGATTGGTGACGGAAAAATGAATCCAGCACAAATCGTCGGGGCTGCTCACAGAATGCGAAACCAGCCATTCCGAATCCGCGCTGCGCCCCTGAAGAGCAAGTTCTTCACCAATCTGAAAAACTCCCCGGATGTCGCTGCTCATATCAGGCGCGGAAAAACATTCAATGTCCTGCCGGACAACCGCGCGCGCAGGGCTTGTTAGCGAAAAGAAATCAAACGAGGCGCGAATCTCCCTGGGGGACTGAGCTGCCATCAGACCAACCCGGGCGTTTGAGAAGTCTCGTTCATGCGTTCCAACCAGCGTCCAGGCGTAGCCGTCGTTGCTGAAGTAGGCGGAATACTGACTGCCCGTTTTTTGTAGCCGCAGATAAACCTGCTCTCCCCAGAGTTTTGTGGCAAAGCTGCCATTCACAGCCGTTGAATTGTTCCAATGGTCGAAGTACAACCCATCTCCCACGCAAATTTCAGGGGAATCGCAATAACCCCGTCCGAATTGCAAGGCATTCCCCTTGCTCTCGAAGACCACCAGCCCGGCGAATTGGTAATTTACCTGCGGCGAAAAACGCAGTAAAGTGCTGATTTCGAAATCTCCATCCGGCGCTTCGCGCAGCAACAGGTTGGTGGGAATACCCTCCACGCTCAAGCTGCTTCCCGTTGCGCTGATTTGGAGCGCGCCCGGCTCGCCAGCAAGAGTCCATTTCGAGGGGTCTTCGGCTTCCCAGTTCCATCCCTCCGCCAGTTGATTCTCGAACTCATCGTTAAAAAAAATGCCGGGCAGAATTTCCAGAGCCGCCACCGGCGCGGCGGTGGGTGGCGCAATCACCTCAGGCGTGGTTGTGGCTGCCGCAGGAACGGTTGAGGTTGGAAGGCCGGTTGGCACGGACGCAGCCAGATTGTTCCTGATAAGACTGATGCCCAGCACAAGCACCATAATCCCAATCAGACCAAGCGCTGCCACCCCGGCCCCGGCAATGGCCCAAACGGGCAGTCCCTTCCTGGCGGGCTGAATTTGTGATTGCGCAACCGATTTGTACGACGGCTGCGAGGGCGGCATGTAACTGACCGGCGCCGCTACCGGCGGTTGGGTGGGGGGACGGGAGGACGGTTTTGAGACCGGCTCCAGCATGGTTGGCAGGTTAGAGTTGGGAGAGGCCGGTGTTGAATAGGGTTGAAGGGATGAAGCAGGGGGAGAGCTGGGCGCAGGTGTAACCGCAGAAGTGAACGGAAGCGCTTCCTGCACGGCGTGGATGAACTCGTCAGTCGTCTGGTAACGCTCTTCGGGGCGTTTGGCGAGCGTTTTGAGAAGCACCATTTCCAGGGCTTGGGGCAGGTCGGGGACAAAGTTCCGGGCCGGGGGCAGTGGGTCCTGAATGTGCTTGAACACAATCGCAATGGGCGTTTCGGCGGAATATGGCACGCGCCCCGTCACCATCTCATACAAAATGACCCCCAGCGAGTAGATGTCGCTGCGGCCATCTACCACGCCCCCCGCGCCCTGTTCAGGCGACATATAGGCTGGCGTCCCCATAATCGCGCCAGAAGAAGTCAGCATGGAGGTCGCCTCGGACATGCGCGCCAGACCAAAGTCGGTCAACAGGCAGTTGCCGCGCTCATCAATCAGCACGTTGCTGGGTTTCACGTCGCGGTGAATCATGCCGCGCGCGTGAGCGTAGCCCAGAGCATCGGCAATCTGCGTGATAATGCGCCGGATTTCAGAATAATTGACGCGCCGTACTTTAAGCAGGTCAGCCAGCGTGCCGCTTTGCACAAAAGGCATGACAATATAGGTAAACCCATCCGATTCGCCATAATCGAAGACCGGCAGGATGTGCGGATGCTGCAATTGCGCCAACAGCCGCGCCTCGCGCCGGAAGCGCGCAATAAACTCTTCCGATTGCGCCATCTGGCGCGGCAAGACCTTGAGCGCCACATACCGTTCCATTGATGACTGGTACGCCTTATAAACTGCGGCCATGCCCCCTTCGCCCAGTGGGGCCACAATCTGGTATGGGCCGAACTGTCTGCCGGTCAGATTTTCCATCTTACGCCACCTCTTGCGACACTTAACTTGACAATGCTTACCTAGTATAGCATGTATTGGCGGCCTGTTTATCCACCTTTTGGATGATTGAGAGAAATCGCCTTATAATCACGCCATGACCTTTGCCCGCGTTGCCGTTAACCTGCCCGCCATCTCTGGCGAATTTGACTACGCCCTGCCGCCGGGCATGGTGCCTGGGCCGGGGCAACTGGTCAGCGTGCCGTTTGGGGCGCAAACCGTGCAGGGGGTGGTGTTTGATTTGATGGAGGTCCCCTCGGTCCCCAATCCGAAACCCATCCTGAACATTCTCGACCCCCAACCGGTGCTGACCGGGCCGCAGCTGGCTTTTGCGCGCCAACTGGCCGAGTCCACGCTGAATCCGCTTTCGGCGGTCCTCGGCCTGTTTCTGCCGACCGGCCTGAGCCAGCAGGCTGACACGCTTTACACGCTCAATCACCCACCCGCTGCGGTCACTGGTCAGGTCGAAAAACGCCTGCTCGAACTGTTCACCCAGCGCAACCGTTCGGCTGAACGCTCACGGCCAGTCTCCTTACGCGGACGGCAAATTGACCGGCATTTTGGCCCGGTGGAATGGCGTAAAACCGCCGATTCGCTCGTCCGACGCGGCATTTTGACCAAACAGGCCATTCTTCCGCCGCCTTCGGTGCATCCAAAATACGTCCGCATGGCGCAACTTGCCGTTCCACCCGAAACTGCCGAAGCCGCGCTCCCCAGCCTGGGCAAGACTGCCGAAACCCTCCAGCGGCGCGGCGCGGCCCTTCGTTTCCTCATCCGCGAGCCAGACGCCGTAGCCGTCACCTGGCTATATGCCGAATCGGGCTGCAACCTGGCTGATTTGCAGGAACTGGAGGAGCGCGGGCTGATTCGCCTGTTCGAGAGCGAAATCTGGCGCGACCCGCTGGGCAAGTTGGGAAACCGGGAACTGGGAATCGGGAATCGCAACGTGGTGCTGACTGGCGAACAGGAGGCGGCCCTGGCCCAAATCCTGCAATCCCTCAATCACCCAATCACAAAATCACAGAATCAACCTTTCCTCCTGCACGGCATTACCGGCTCTGGCAAGACCGAACTCTACCTGCGCGCCGCCGCCGAAGCCATTCGGCGCGGACGGGAGGTGATAGTCCTCGTTCCCGAAATTGCCCTCACGCCCCAAACCGTGCGCCGCTTTCTCGACCGTTTCCCCGGCCAGGTGGGGCTTGTCCATTCGCGCCTGTCGGAGGGCGAGCGTTACGATACCTGGCGGCGCGCCCGGGCCGGTTTGCTCAAACTGGTCATCGGGCCGCGCTCGGCGCTGTTTACGCCCCTGCCAAACATGGGGCTGATTGTGGTGGATGAGTGCCACGATAGTTCTTACTACCAGTCCGAGCCGCCATTCTACTCCGCCGCGCGGGCGGCGGAAATTTACGGGAAACTGTGCGGCGCGGTGACGGTGCTGGGCAGCGCCACCCCGCCCGTCGAAACGAGATACCGCAGTCAGGGTGGGGAAATTCGCCTGCTGGAACTCAAAGAGCGGGCAGCCAATTTTGGGGGGATGAACAGCCTCGAAGGCGGCCTGCCGCCCGTCTCCATTGTAGATATGCGCGAGGAACTGAAAGCGGGCAACCGGGGCATTTTCAGCCGCGAACTGGCCGAATCCATCGCCGAAGTGCTGGAACGCGGCGAGCAGGCCATTCTGTACCTCAACCGGCGCGGCACGGCCACTTATGTTTTCTGCCGCGACTGCGGGCATGTGCTGAAGTGTCCGCATTGTGAAACGCCGCTCGCCTGGCACGCCGATTCAAGCAATTTGCAATGTCACCACTGCGGGTATTCCCGCAAAATGCCCTCCTCCTGCCCGGCCTGCGGCGGCAGGAACATCCGCGCCTACGGGCTGGGCAGTGAAAAGGTCGAAATGGATGTGGCGGCGATGTTCCCGCAGGCGCGCGTCTTGCGCTGGGATTGGGAAACCACCCGCGAGAAAGACGCCCACGAAATCATCCTGACCCATTTTGCCAACCATCAGGCCGATATTCTGGTCGGGACGCAAATGCTCGCCAAAGGGCTGGATTTGCCGCTCGTCACGCTGGTTGGGATTGTGCTGGCCGATGTGGGCCTGAACCTGCCCGACCCGTTTGCCGGAGAACGCGCTTTTCAATTGCTGACTCAGGTTGCCGGGCGGGCGGGGCGCTCGGCGCGCGGCGGCAAGGTCATCATGCAGACTTTCATGCCCGAACACCCGGTTATCCAGGCGGCAGCGCGGCATGACTACGCCGGGTTTTACCGCCTGGAGATTGAAAACCGCCGCCTGCTCCGTTATCCGCCCTTTGCGCGCCTGATTCGGCTGGAATACCGCCACAGCGACCCGGCCAAAGCCGAAAGCGAGGCGCGCGCCCTGGCGCAAAGGCTGAAATCGCTCATCGAAACAGAAGCACGCATTCAGACTGACTTGATTGGCCCCGCCCCATGTTTTTTTGCCAGGCTCAACGATATTCACCGCTGGCAGGTCATCCTGCGCAGCCCAGAGCCGCTCTCCTTATTGCGAAATCTGCCCGGACTGAATGGCTGGCGTGTTGAAGTAGACCCGCAGAGTTTGCTATAATCTTTTTGTCCAATGCAAACGCGCCATTAAAACTTTTCGCGCTGAGCAAAGCGCCCTTCGACTGCGGCCGGCGCCAAATATGCGCCAACCTCCGCGCAGTCGTTTTTTGACAAGAAGCGTAGTCGCAGCACGATTTCAAAAGATGACCTGTTCAGGAGAGCATGCATGATGCAATCCCTTTTTACTTTGCTGGGCGGAAACATGAACCTGCTCAACCCGCAAGACCTGGCCGCGAATCGTATGGGAGAAATCTCCGAGGCGCAAAATCGGCGTATTAATTTGGCGCTTGGCTGGGGACAGGGTTGCAGTTTGTTGATATTTTTCCCCGTGATATTAATGATACTGGCTGGCTTTACCTTTGTTTTTCTGGTTTCGGGCGGCGTGAGCGTGGCTCTGCTTCCGCTCATCGTGGTGGCTGGCGTAACTTTTTTGGTTTTTATCAACCTGGTTCCGGGCGTTTGGCAGGTATTCAGCAATACTGCCAAACTCAAACGCGACTACGAAAATCGCGCCATCCGCCAGGCGCAGGGACAGTTGGCCTTCGACAAAAACGGCTATGTTTTCAAAGCGACTGACCGCAACCTGTTACTCCCTTCCGCCGAAAACACCGGCGGATTGCTGCCCGGCGCCACCTACCGCGTCTTTTACCTGGAAGAGAGCGGCTTTTTGCTCTCCGCCGAGGAAATCTTCCCGGTCAGCCCGGCGCAGGCGCGCGCGTCGCTGACCGAGATTCTGGCGCAGGCCAACGGCTTCACGCTCGAGGACCTGGCCGCCAATCGCAACGGCGAAGTGACTTTATCTCAGCGCATGAAACCGCTCGCAGGGGTTCTGATAGGAATGCTGATTGGGTTGGCGGCGCTGGCGTTTGGCAGCCTGTTGTTTTTCCAGGTTTTTCCGAATGTCGAGGCAGGTGAAGCCCTGACTGTGATGGTCGTTCCGGCCCTGGTGCTGGGCGTTTTCGTGCTTATCGGCGGTTGGATGGTCGTTGGCGGCCTGTTGGATATGTCGGTTTCCTCTCTCGAGCAGGCGCAGGGGCCTGGCCGCAAGGAAAAGCGTACCAGCAGAGGTAAAAACCGTTCCACCTATTATTACTACGTCATTGGCGGTAAGAGTTTCCGGGTCACGCGCCGGGCTTACACCGCGCTCATGGACGGCGTCGACTATCGCATCTACTACCTGCCCCGCACCAAAAAACTGGTCTCCATTGAGCCGCTCGATATTCAGAGCCGGGCGGCGCAAATTTAACGTTTTTGCCCAAAAGACTTGCTTATTTATGGTAAAAACCTGTATCTTTGTCGCCAATTAGGAAACTGACATGCAGCCCTCTCCCACCCCCTCCCCCCGCCGTTTGTTCCTTTCGTGGGACGATGTTGACCGTCTCATTGACAAGCTCGTGCCGCAGCTTCGGCGTGACTTTGAAGCAATGGTGCTGATAACGCGCGGCGGAATCATCCCCGGCGGGCTACTGGCCGAGGCCATGGGCATTACCCATGTTCTGACCGCCGCCGTTGATTTTCCCTTCGAGGCCAGCCGCGACCAACGATTGATGGCCTGGCCGCAGTTTATTCAATTCCCGGCCGATGATAAACTCACCGGGCGCGCCACGCTGATTGTGGACGATGTGTGGGGTTCTGGACGGACGATTACCGCCGTTAAGAATCGCGTTTCGGCGGCGGGCGGCTTCCCTGAAACCTGCGTTTTGCATTTCAACCCCTATCGCAATCTGTTTGGCTCCGCCCGCCCCGATTACTTTGCCGACGTGACCGACGCGCGCGTCATCTATCCCTGGGAAGTGGCGCGCGGCGGCAATGCAGAATTTCTTCCGACCCAGCCATAAGCCGTAAGCCAGAATTTATTGCGGCGCATTCTGGTTCGCTCCCGCCTATGACCGATTTCTACCGCCGCAAACTGCCGCACTGGATTCCCTCCGGCGCGGCATTCTTTATCATCTTTTGGCTGGCAGATTCGTTCCCCGTTCAGGTCACGCAGCAACTCCAGGCCTGGCGCAAGCGTGAGCGCCAAAAAATTCAGTCCCGTCATCCAGGCAAATCGGAAAGTCAGGAACTCTATCATCTCGATAAGAAATACTTCGGTCATTTTGTTTCCTGGCTCGACCGTTGCCTGGAAAACAGCCCCCGCTGGCTGGCAGATGAAAAAGCGGCCCCAATCGTTTCGGATGAACTCCATGCCCTCGATGGGGAACGCTATCGCTTACTTGCCTATTCCATCCTGTCTAACCATGTTCATCTCGCCATTGATACGGACGAATATCGTTTTGAGCCAGCCCACGCAGGCGTCACCGCGGGACTTTCTGGCACGCGGAGAGTTATGACACGTCATCCGCAATGCGCAGGAACAGGAGCGCATCATCTGGTACATCCTCAACAACCCGGTCAAGGCGGGGCTGGTTGAGAAGTGGGAGGATTGAAAATTTTCGTATGTGGCGTAGGCCGGAATTCATTCCGGCTGTACTATCGGAATGAATTCCGACTTACAGCAACTTCTCCCTTGCCAACAACTCCGCATTATAAATTGAGCCGCCCGCCGCGCCGCGAATGGTGTTGTGCGATAAAACCACGAACTTCAGCGTCAGCAGCGGGTCGGGGCGCACGCGCCCAACGACAGTGGTCATGCCTTTGCCGGTCAGCCGGTCGAGGCGCGGCTGAGGCCTGTCGGCCTCCTCTCGCACCATGATAACGGGATTCGGCGTGGAGGGCAGGTCGCGGGCGGCCTCTGGAGCCTGATAAGCGCGCAGGACGCGCATCGCCTCTTCCGGCGCGACAGGTTGGGTCAGTTCCACGCTGGCGCAAACCGTGTGACCATCCAGGACAGCGACCCGGTTGGTGTGAGCCGAAATCTTTACATCGGCCAGTGCGATGGCGGTTTCGTCCAGCCGCCCCAGCATTTTGCGCGGCTCCCACTCCACCTTTTCCTCCTCGCCGTTGATATTGGGGATGACGTTATCGAGGATATCGAGCGATGGCACGCCCGGATAACCCGCTCCCGAAAGGGCTTGCAGCGAGACGACGAAGGCTTTTTTCAGGCCGAAAGCGTCATCCAGCGCTTTGAACGCCACGGTCAGCCCGGTGCTGGTGCAGTTTGGATTGGTGACGATACACCCGCTCCAGCCGCGCGCCAGCCGCTGATGGCGCACCAGGTGAATGTGTTGGGCGTTGACTTCGGGCAATAAAAGCGGCACGTCGCTTTCCGCGCGGTAAGACGAGGCATTTGAGCAGACGGCAAATCCGGCGGAGGCAAATTCCGGTTCGAGGGTTTTGGCCTGCTCCGAAGGCAGAGCCGAAAAGACAATTTTCACATCGGGCATGGCCTGCGGGCTGCACGGCAACAGCGTCATCTCGCGCGCCCAGGCGGGCATGGGGTCAGAGAGAATCCAGCGGGAGGCGTGGGCATAGGGTTTGCCTTCCGAGCGGTCGCTGGCGGCCAGGGCTGCCACCTTAAACCAGGGGTGGTTATCGAGCAGGGATACAAAGCGCTGGCCGACCGAGCCGGTGGCGCCGAGGACAGCAACGGGGATTTGAGACATGATTGAACTCCATAGGTTGGGATGAGTGGTGCAGCGGGTGGGGTTAGCGCACAATCAGTTCATGCAGGGCTTTCACGGCCTTTTCGGTTTCTGCCGAATCCACCACCATGCTGATAGAGACATCCGATGAGCCGTGCGCAATTGCCAAAACGTTGATTTCGGCCTTGCCGAGTTGGGTAAAAATTTGCCCGGCCACGCCGGGGGTCTGGCGCGTGCCATGCCCCACAACGGTAATGATGGAGACATCCTCGCTTGCCCAAACCCGGTCAATGTCGCGCTGGGCGATTTCGGCAGAGAAGGTTTTTTCCAGCGCGTCCAACACTGCCGGGGAGGCTTCGGAAGGAATGGAAAAACAGATGGATTGCTCGGAAGATGCCTGCGTGATGAGCGGGACGCTGGTGCCAGTGGATGCAACCGCCGCAAAGGCGCGCGCGGCCACGCCCGGCACGCCCAACATGCCGCGTCCTTCAATAGTCACTAACTTTTGCTGGCGAATGGCCGTGACGGCTTTGATGACACGCTCTCCTTTAGCAGGCCTGGCGCTGGAGTGTCCATTGGCCACCAGCCGCGTGCCGGGGTGAGCCGGGTTGAAGGTATTGCAAATGCGCAGGCCGATTCCGGCCTCCACCACCGGGCGAATGGTTTTGGGGTGCAACACTTTCGCGCCAAAGTAGGCCAGCTCGGCAATTTCGCTATAGGAAATCTGCGGCAGGGTTTGGGCGTCGGAAACCATGCGCGGGTCGGCGGTCATCACACCATCCACATCGGTCCAAATCCACACGTCCTCAGCGGGAAGCACGGCCCCAATAATTCCAGCAGAATAGTCGCTGCCGCCGCGCCCCAGCGTGGTGATAAATCCTTCGCAGGTGGCCCCCAAAAAGCCGGTGATGACCGGGGTCAATCCCTGCTCTAATAAGGGGAGCAGGACGCGGCGCGTCTGTTCGGTGGTCAGATTGAAATCGGGGTGCGCAGCCTGAAAGTGGTCATCGGTCACAATCAGTTCGGTTGCTTCGACATATTTCGACGGTACACCGGTGCATTCGAGGGCGGCGGCCAGCAAGCGGGCGCTCATTCGTTCGCCGAGCGAAGCCACCGCGTCCAGGGCGCGCGGGGTGGCTTCGCCCAGCACCGAAATAGCGTGGCACAGTTCTACAAAGGAGCGCACCAGCCCGCCGATTTCGTCCATAACGGCGGCGCGGCGGGCTTCGTCTGGAACGAGAGAGACGGCGATGGTCTGGTGGTTGGCGAACAGGGTTTGTTCGGCATCGGGCAGGTGCGCTGTTTGTCCCTGCGCGGCGCGGGCGGCGCTTTCCAACAGCAGGTTGGTGACGCCCGAAAGCGCGGAAGTGATGACGACCACGCGCTGCCATTGGGCGTGGGCTTCTTTCACAATCTGGGCGGCGCCGGCCATTGCTTTCGATGACCCAACGGACGTGCCGCCAAATTTCATTACCAGGGTTTTGGGGGATGATTTCTGTGACATGTCTTCTCCTTTGAACATAAAAACGCCCCGCGTTTCCGCAGGGCGTTGTGTGGACGAGCAGGCTCCCAACCTGGTTTATCCAACCGCCAAAACCCCGCGGGTTTGCCGGGGGGTAGTGGTCATGGACATGGTCTTGGAACAGGCCGGGTTCATATTGGGCGCAGTTATATCACCGCGAGGGGCATCCGTCAAGCATATTTTCAAGGTGAATGCTTGAACCGCGAGATGCCACGCGATAAGCGCACTGCGCCAATTTCATCGACAATGATTTCTCCGGCTTACTGACGTAGAAAAAAGCCCTTGCAGCGTGGTGAACGCTGCAAGGGCAAGGTGTCCTGAGACCGTTGACTGATTTAACACTCGCTATAGCCGCAGGCGTAGCATTTACGGCAGCCTTCTTCGTTCACCACTGCGGCTTCGCCACATTCGGGGCAAAGGTCGCCAATTTTCATCATCGGCTGGCTGGCAGTCATCTGGTGATGTCCGTTTCCACCGGCGCCGGTCTGAATTTTACCGGCCGGAGATGTGACGAGTTCATGAGCAGGCGGCTCGCCTTCGCGGTTGCGCAGGTATTCATCCAGCACCTGTCCCACGCCATCGGGCAGGGAGCGCACGCGATGCGGGCCAAAGCCGAGCGAACGCCCGCCGCCAATGCCGCTCAGCTGTGTTACCACCTCGCGCAGGCGGTCAACCGGGGCAATCGGCGAGGCCAGGCGCAGGATGTACGAAATCAGGCGTCCGATGGCCTCCGAAACGGCTGCCGTATCGGAGCCGGCCTTGGAGGTGTTAATGAAGACCTCGAAGGGCTGTGTGCCGCCGTTTTCGTTGACCGTTACGAAGGCTTTGCCAAGCGGCGTATCTACGTTATAGGTATAGCCTTTCAGAGCGCGCGGGCGCGGCTTTTTGGTCTCGTGCCAGATAACTTTTTGCTCGGCAGGCACGGGTAATCCTTCGCCCTTGCTCAGGGCAGGCTTTTCGGAGACAGGTTCCTTTTTGGCGGCAGTGGCGTGCGTTTCCAGCACCACCTTGTCGCGCGAACCAGTAACGTAAACCGTGATGCCCTTTGCGCCCAGTTCCCAGGCCAGCATGTAGGCGGTCGCCACGTCGGCTTCGGTTGCGCCTTCGGGGAAATTAATCGTTTTGGAAATGGAATTATCCACAAAGGCTTGCAGCGCCGCCGCCATGCGGACGTGTTCCTCGGCGGTTACATCCCCTGCAGTAACGAAGACTTCGCGAACTCGCTCTGGCACAGCAGCCAGGTCCTGGCAGGTGCCATGCTTCATCACTTCCTCAAAAATTTCCTGACGTGATTGCGAATCAATGCCCGCTTCGGCCAGCGCTTTCTCGAAGAGCGGCGACCCATAGGTCAATTTCAGGTCTTTGCCGTTGTCGTTGACATGGCGAATGTAGGCCAGCGCAAAGACGGGTTCGCACCCGTAGCCTTCGCACCCGGCCACCGTCGCAATCGTTCCGGTGGGGGCGACGGTGGTCTGGGCGGCGTTGCGAATGCCATGCTGCTTGATTCCGCTGACGATAGACTTCCAATCCAACCTGGGGCAGCCCCAATCGCTTCGGTACGGCGACAAAGGCTGAGGCGGGGTCCAGCGCAGGTTCCTGGGGTCGTAAATGGAGCCTTCAATGGCCGGAAAGGCCCCACGCTCGCGCGCCATCTCAATCGAAGTCTGCATGGCATGGTAGCGGATGAATTCCATCACCTGGGCGGCAAATTCCTGACCTTCGGGCGAGCCATAGCGCACGCCAACGTGGTACATCAGGTCGGCCAGGCCCATAATGCCCAACCCAATGCGCCGGGCGCGATGAGCGGCTTCCTTCAGTTGCGGCACTGCCGGAACGTAGGCGTTGGCCTCAACGACATCATCCAGAAAGCGGGTGGAAAGCGCCACGCTCTGGCGCAGAGTTTCCCAATCCACCGTTCCATCTGGCCCAAAGTGCTGCGCCAGGTTGACCGAACCGAGACAACAGTTTTCGTAGGGGCCTAACCATTGTTCGCCGCAGGGGTTTGTGCTTTCGAGCGGGTAGAGGTGCGGCACGGGATTGGAGCGATTGGCGGCATCGAGGAACAGAACGCCCGGTTCGCCGTTGTGATGCGCCTGACGCACGATTTTGTCAAACAACTCGCGCGCGCGAACGGTTTTGTACTTGCGGATGGGAATGCCCTGCTCGCGGGCCTGCTCCAGCGTGCCGCGAAACGCACGGTATTCCGGCGCGGAGATGTCGGGGAAGACCAGGTCCCAATCGGCGTCGTCTTTCACGGCCTGCATGAAGGCATCGGTGATTCCGACCGATATGTTGAAGTTGGTGATGGCGTTTTCGTCGGTTTTGCAGGTGATGAATTCTTCCACATCGGGGTGGTCCACGCGCAACACGCCCATATTGGCGCCGCGCCGCGTGCCGCCCTGCGCAATCTCGCCAAAGGCGTGGTCATAGACCCGCAAAAAACCGACCGGGCCAGTAGCCTGCCCGGCAGACGATTTTACCAGGCCGCCCTTGGGGCGCAGGCGCGAGAAGGAGAAGCCATTGCCGCCGCCGGTCTGCTGAATCAGCGCGGCATCGCGCAGGGATTGGAAGATGCCAGCCGGGTCGCGCCCCATGTCATCGGAAATTGGCAATACAAAGCAGGCCGCCAGTTGCCCAAGCGGCGTTCCTGCTCCGGTAAACGTGGGAGAATTGGGGAAGAATTTTTTGCTGGTCAGTAAAATGTAAAATTCACGGGCGCGCTGTTCCGCGTCACCGCCCCAGGCAGTTTCAACTTTTGCAACGTGCCAGGCAACGCGCCAAAACATCTCTTCCACCGTTTCAACCGGCTTGCCGTCGTCGCCGCGCCGGACGTAGCGGCGGATGAGAACCTGGCGGGCATTCTCGGTCAGTTCGACCTTCGGCAGGTCTGCCGGGAGAGGTGGGGTGGGCAGAATGCCCGTCTTGGGTGATACGGCATTGGCTACCATCGGATGGCTCCTGTATATAAAATTTGGAGTGATTAGGGCTTTGGAAGAAGGGGACTAACTTTCAAGCAGATGGTCAATTTCAGTGCGCAGGGCGCGCAGGTCATCCAATCGCAGGTACACAATCGCATAACGGATGTAGGCGATATGGTCGAGGTTTTTCAGCCCGTTAATGACCATGTCGCCGATGACGCGCGAGGAGACTTCGGCTTTGCCCATTTTTTGCAGTTCCGCTTCGACCTGTCCGACCAGGCGCTCAATATCCGCCGCCGAAACAGGCCGCTTGGCACACGAAATGCGTATCCCGCGCATGAGTTTTTCGCGGTCGAATTCTTCGCGGGTTCCATCTTGCTTGATGATGAGCGGGGTCGAGAGGATGGGGCGTTCGTAGGAACTGAATCGCTGGCCGCACTTCTGGCATTCGCGCCTGCGGCGGATGCCGCCATGATTGTCATGAGTAGTATCGACGACTCTAGAGTCGTCGTTCTGGCAATACGGACAACGCATAGATTCTCCAATTATTAGAACATTTGTTACCGCCACATCTGGCGATTGGGGTTTATTGACCCCCTACCTGTTGGGATGTCGCTTGTCATTCTAGCATATTTAGAAAATCAGTTCAAGAGGACTGAAGGGTGATTAATCTTAAAATATTCCATCCGAACAATTGCAAAAACATTGCGGCGCGAGGCGGGTTTTTGACCGATTTCACTGTACTATAATCACCCCATGCGCGCGCGAATACGGTTGAACCACCGGCTGCTGCCCATCCTGCTGGCCCTGGCGATTGTCATGCAGGTCATCGACCCGTCGCGGGTCTGGAAAATCCTGGCGGTGGGGCTGGGCGGCGCGTGGCTGGTGGGCTGGCTGTGGGCGCGCAGGCTGGCGCGTTCCTTGCGCCTGATGCGCGAAATGCGCTACGGCTGGGCGCAAGTCGGCGACCGGCTGGAAGAACGGTTCACACTGCGGAACGATTCTGTGTTCCCAGCCACCTGGGTTGAAATGGAAGACCATTCGACCCTGCCCGGTTACCGCGTCGCGCTGGCAACCGCTGTTGGCGGAGAGAGCGAGGTCACCCTGTTGACGGAGGGGCACTGCTCGCGGCGCGGGCTGTACCTGTTGGGCGGCTCGACCCTGCGCTCCGGCGACCCACTGGGAATATACACCGTCACCATCGAAGACCCGGCCAGCCGCGCTCTGCTCGTTCTGCCGCCGGTCGTGCCGCTGCCGCCCATTGCCGTGACCCCTGGCGGCTCCCTGGGCGATGGACATCCGCGCCTGCGCGCGCTGGAGGAAAGCGTCCGCGTTACGGGGGTGCGCGAGTACCAGCCCGGCGACCCGCTGCGCCGCATCCACTGGCCGACCAGCGCCCGACGCGACAAATTGTATGCCCGCCAGCAGGACAGCAACCCCGCCGGGGACTGGTGGATTTTGCTTGACCTCGACCAGGGCGCGCAAGCCGGAAGCGACTGGGACTCAACAGTGGAACATGGCGTCATCCTGGCCGCCTCGCTTGCTGACCGGGGCTTGCGGGAAAAACAGGCAATTGGGCTGGCAATGAACAGCGCGCAACCTTGCTGGTTGACCCCGCGCGAAAACGAACGCCAACGCTGGGACATCCTGCATGCTCTGGCGCTGGCCCAGCCAGGCGGCCTGTCGCTGCGCGATTTTCTCGAACGCGGCGGCAAGACTTTCGGTAAACAGGCCAGCCTGGTCATCATCACCCCATCCACCCAAATGGACTGGCTCGAATCGCTCGCGCCGCTGCTCTGGCGCGGCCTGGCGCCAACCGTCTTGTTGCTCGAAGCGGCCTCCTTTGGCGGGCAGGGCAGTTCGCAAGCCGTGGCTGAGCAGTTGCAGGGCATAGGGGTTATCTGTCACGTCATCCCCCGCGACCTGCTCAACCGTCCCGAAGCGCGACCAGGACAGGCCGGGCGCTGGCAGTTCCGGCAGTCCAAAATCACCGGCAAGGTGCAGGCCATCCAGCGCCCCGAACACCTGGATTGGCGAAGGCTGGCCGAATGACCGCCCTGCTGCGCCGCTTCGCGCCGCGTGATTTGCTGACGCTTTCCCTGCTGGGGGCGGCTGTCCTGTGCCTGGTCAACGGCCTGGGGACGACAGTGCGCGGAGCCGCGATGAGCGCCTTTCTACCAACCGGTCTGCTGGCCGCCCTGCTCGGCTGGGGGCTGGGGCACCGCCGAATCAACGGCGGACTGGCCGCAGCCGGGCTGGTCTCGTTTGGCGGAATCGTGCTGTGGGCCGCCACCGCCCGTTTAGACGGGCCCCTGTTGGAACTGGCGTCCTCCACCTTCTCTTATCTGATAGAAACCCTGGCATATTGGCAGGGTGGGCCGCCGCCCAACCCGGCGGGAATGACCAACAGTCTGAACGCCATAGCCGCGCAATCGGCGGGGTTGTGGGCGCGGCTTTCGCTGTGGGTAACAAGCATTTTGCGCAACGTGACCATTGACGATGTGGTGGCGCGGGTACTGGCCTGGAGCCTGGCGGTCTGGCTGGCCTGCGCCTGGGCAGGCTGGGCGCTGCGCCGTGGTCAGGCTCTCAACGCGCTGACGCCCGCGCTGGGTATCCTGGCCTTCGTGACCGATTACACCCAAAGGGAAATCAATTCGCTCTGGCTGCTGGTGGTCATCCTGCTGGCGCTGATGGGGCTGGGGCGTTTTTTTGCCAACCTGGAACGCTGGGCTACGCGCGGAGTTGACTATGCGGAAATCATCGCCGCCAATACGCTGGTCTCGCTGGCGCTGCTGACGGCTCTGCTGGCCGCGCTGGCCTGGATGCTGCCACTCGTTCCTATCCGCGACATCATCGAAACCATGCGCCGCAAACCCGCCCAAAGCACGGCGCCGCAGTCGCTCGGTTTGCAGCAAGCGCCGGGGCCGGGGCCAGGAGTCACCTACAGCCGGGCTTCGCTGCCGCGCAATCATCTCATCAGCGCCGGGCCAAACCTGTCACGCGAGGTGGTCTTTACCGTGCGCACCGGCGAACTGACCCCGGTTCCCTACGAGAGCGCGGCCGTCAACGCCCCCAACCATCACTGGCGCAGTCAGACCTTTGACCGCTACAACGGCTATGGCTGGTACAGCAGCGAGGCAACCCGGCGCGGCCTGGCCGCCGGGGACGCATTTTTCACCACGCTCCCGCCTGGCTACCGGCGGCTCGAACAGCAATTCACAATTTTTAATTCGGAAGACAAACTTTTGTACTGGGCCGGGGCCTTGTACCGCGTTGATACGGGGGTGACTGCCCTTTGGCGGGTTCAACCGATTCTCGACCCGGCTGGAACCGGTCTGCCGTTTAACGAGAGTGACCTGGTGGGGGTCGAGCGCCAGGCCGAGACGTATCGCGTGGAAGCCTACCTCCCCATCCCCAGCGTGGAGCAGCTGCGCGCCGCCGGGCAAAATTACCCCGCCGCCATACGGGAACGCTACCTGGGCCTGCCAGAGCGCGTCCCAGAGCGGGTTTTTGCCCTGGCGCGCAACCTGACCGCCGCCGCGCCCACGCCCTTCGACCAGGCGGTGGCAATCGAGACGTACCTGCGGACGAATTTTGAGTACACCCTCGAGGCGCCCGCTGTGCCGGTCGATTCGGAAGTGGCCGATTATTTCTTGTTCGAGTTGAAGCGCGGTTACTGCGATTACTATGCGACCGCAATGGTCGTGCTGGCGCGCGCCGCCGGCTTGCCAGCCCGGCTGGTGACTGGCTACGCCAGCGGCGCGTATGACGCCCGCTCGGCAGAATACGTCGTGCGCCAATCAGACGCGCATTCGTGGGTCGAAATCTACTTCCCCGGCATTGGCTGGGTGGAGTTCGAGCCGACCGCCGGTCAGCGGCCATTCGAGCGTCCGCTTGAAGCCTCCGCTTTTGGGCCACCCGCTGTACTACCGCTGCCCACCCTGCTGGAGACCCTCAAACAGTCCTTCAACCTGCTCTCGCCGACCGCGCGATTGGCCGTTTCGATTCCGGCCGGGCTGGTTTTGCTGTTGGCCGCGTTCCTTACGCTGGAAGACCTGGCTCTGAAACTCCTGCCGCCCGCCCTGGCCCTGCGCTGGATGTTCCGCAATCTCTACCGCTTTGGCGCCCGGCTGGGACAACCCACCCCTGCCACTACCGCAACCGAATTTTGCACCGCGCTGCTGCCCTATGCCAGCGACCAGGCCTCCCTGCGAACCCTGACCGGCCTGTATCTGCAAGACTTGTTCAGCCCCAGGCCGGTTTCGGCGCGTTCGGTGCGAGGTCACATCCGAGCCTGGCGCGCGCTGCGCTGGCAGCTAATGGCGGTGAGCCTAAGAAAAGCAAGGCGTTGTTAGAAGCACCGTCAGGGATATTGATTTTATAGACTGCAAACCATGCACCGGAAAAAATCGGTGTATACTGGCACAAATCCAACTCAGGAGTCGTTATGAAACGCGCGGTCAGCATCAGCATTGGTTCATCAAAGAGAAACAAAACCGTAGAAATCACCCTGCTGGGCGAACAGGTACGCATTGAACGGATTGGCACGGATGGCGATATGGAAGCCGCCGCACTGAAATATAAAGAACTTGACGGCATTGTAGATGCCTTTGGCGTGGGCGGCGCCGACCTGGGGCTGATGGTGGATGACCAATGGTATCCGCTATACTCCGTCCAGCCGATGGTGCGCTACGTCAAAAAAACGCCGGTGGTGGATGGAACCGGGCTAAAAACTACGCTGGAACGTCAATCCGCGCCTTATCTCGATGCCCATCTCAAAGAATACATTGACCGGCTGGGACGGCGCGCCTTTATTATGACTGGGGCCGACCGTTGGGGACTGACCCGCTCCTTCCTGGATGCCGGATACGAATGCGTCTTTGGCGACCTGATGTTTTCGCTTGGCATTCCCATTCCCCTGCGCAGTGACAAACAACTCAAAACCCTGGCGGCCCTGCTCATGCCCATTGCCGGTCGCCTGCCTTTCGAATGGGTCTATCCGACCGGCGAAAAGCAGGAAGAACGCAAACCCAAACATGCCAATCTCTTCCAATGGGCCACCGTCATCGCCGGAGATTGTCACTACATCAAGCGCTACATGCCCGATGACATGCGCGGCAAGGTGATTGTTACCAACACCACCACGCCTGAGGACGTTGAATTTTTCCGGCGTTCTGGCGTAAAATACCTGCTGACCACCACCCCCGTGCTGGAAGGCCGCTCTTTTGGCACGAACATGATGGAAGCTGCGCTGATAGCCGTCTCTGGCAAAGGGCGCGCGCTCACCCGCGAGGAATACAACGACTTGCTCGAAAAACTTGGCTTCGAACCGCAATTACAGGAACTCAATTAATGTTCAACGCTTGACTTGGAGAAAGCCCATGAATGCCATCGTGATTGCTGGGGGCATACCCCTCCCCGAAGACCCACTGTATATCTACACCGAAGGCCGCTCTAAAGCCATGCTCGACATCGCCGGAAAACCTATGGCGCAATGGGTGCTGAATGCGCTTTCGGCCTCCCAAAAAGTGGAAAACGTGATTGTCATTGGCATGAGCGAGAAAACCGGCGTCACCTGCGCCAAACCGACTTTTTACGTCCCCAACCAGGGGCGCATGTTGGCCAATATCGTCGCCGGGGTCGAAAAATCGCTCGAAATCAACCCGGAAAAGGAATATGTTTTGATTGTTTCGTCCGACATCCCTGGCCTGAAAGGGGAAATGGTAGACTGGCTGGTGGAGCAGGTGGAGCAAACCCCAGCAGATATTTACTACGGCGTGGTGCCGCGCGAAGTGATGGATAAGCGCTACCCCAACTCCAAGCGCACCTGGACGCGGCTCAAAGAAATGGAAGTGTGCGGAGCCGACATCAACGCCTGTCATGTCCGCATGGCAACCGAACACCTCGACTTGTGGGAAGACCTGATTGGAAATCGCAAATCGCCACTCAAGCAGGTGATGAAACTGGGGTTGGACACAGTGTTGCTCTTGCTCTTGCGTCAGCTGACCATCGAAGAAGTCGTTCAGCGCGCCTCGCAGCGGCTGGGCATCCAGGGCAAGGCCATCCTCTGGCCCTGGGCCGAAGCCGGAATGGATGTGGATAAGCCGCATCAGTTGGAAATCATGCGCCAGGACATGGAGAAGAACGTTGCTTAAGCGCCTGCTTGAACTTGACCGCGCGTGGTCTTACCGCCTGCGAGTGGCCGAAAAACCCGGCCTGTTGCGCAACTTTGCCATGTTCTTCGCTCACTCCGGCGATTCCTGGTTTTGGGGGCTGGGTATGGTCATCCTATGGTTCATTGCCGACCTTTTTTGGAAACGATGGGCGGTCTATGAACTATGGTGGATTTCCGTCTTGGCCGCGCTGGTGATGACGCTTAAGTTTCTGATTAAGCGCCGCCGGCCCGAAGGCGAATGGGGCGCCATTTATCGCAATACCGACCCACACTCCTTCCCCTCCGGTCACGCCGCACGCGCCTTCCTGATAGCCATCCTGGCAACCTTTCTCGGCCCAGGCTGGCTGGCCCTCCTGTTGTGGATTTGGGCGCCGCTGGTTTCGATTGCCCGCGTGGCAATGGGCGTCCACTACCTGTCTGATATTCTGGCTGGGGCGGTGGTTGGGGTCATTGTGGCTGTGGCGGGCTATCCCATCTCGTTAACGATTTTCGAGTGGATAAGCCAGCAGATGATGCCCTTTTGGGGCTTTGGGCTATGGTAACAATGAGACAGTCCCCCTGAGGGGGACTGTCTCATTGTTCGGCAGACAACCGTTAGAACTCAAAACTCTCTCCTGGCCTGATGGGGTGAACTTTGGCGCCCGTTTCAGCCTCAACGCGCGCGCCCCAGGCTGCGGCATCCTGGTCAATTAATCCCCAGGTGCTGTAGTGAATGGGAACAACGTGCTTCGGCAAGAGCAATTTTACCGCCCGCAGAGCATCTTGCGGCCCCATGGTAAAGTTATCGCCAATTGGAAGCACCGCCAGTTCAATTCCTTCTTCGCCAATCAATTTCATATCGCCAAACAAGCCGGTATCGCCCGCCAGGTAAATCTTTTTGCCGTCTTGGGTGGTCAGCAAGAATCCAGCAGGGTTGCCGCCGTAAGAGCCGTCGGGCAGGGCCGAACCGTGCAGCGCCAGAGTCAGTTTCAGGTATCCAAACGGATACTTGAAACCACCACCGAGGTGCTGCGGATGGGTTTTCTCCACCCCTTGCGCTGTCAGCCAGTTGCAAATTTCAAAGTTGGAAATCACCGTCGCTCCGCTGAGTTTGGCAATGCTGACGGCATCGCCCACGTGGTCGCCGTGTCCATGCGTAATCAGAATAAAATCTGCCGAAACGGAATCGGCAGACACCGGGGCCGCCGGATTGCCGCTGAAAAACGGGTCAATCAACAAGCGGTGACCGCCCGTTTCCAGCCCCAGGGTGGCATGTCCATACCAGGTTAGTTTGTTCGACATCGCATCCTCCTGAAGTTGCGTTTGTTTTTAGTATAGAGAAAAACGCCCCCCAGGTCAATCGAAAAGCGCGAAAAACGGTCTATAATCAGGGGAAGTCAATATTCGATGGCTGGTTCCTTCCTCAAAGAGGTCTATGACGCGCCAACCCACTTTCGCCGAAAAACTTCGCTACTGGTTCGATAACTACATGTCAAGCGGCACCCTGGCCCTGATTGGCGGGCTGGGGGTCATCTCACTGGCAGTTATCCTGACTGCTGCCGCCATAATTAGCCTGGGCGGGACGCTCCTGGCCCCCGAAGGCTCAGCGGGCATGGATTTCATGGAAGCCGCCTGGGAAAGCATGATGCGCACGCTCGACCCCGGCACAATGGGCGGAGACTCGGGCTGGGGCTTTCGCTGGGTGATGCTGTTCGTCACACTGGGCGGCATCTTCATCATCAGCACCCTGATTGGCGTGCTGACGAGCGGCATCGAAAACAAAATCGAGGACCTGCGCAAAGGCCGCTCGCGCGTGCTGGAGTCGAATCACACGGTCATCTTGGGCTGGTCGCCGCAAGTGTTTAACATCATCCCTGAGCTTGTAGTGGCCAACGAAAACCAAAAGCGCGGGACAATCGCCATCCTGGCAGAGAAAGACAAGCTGGAAATGGAAGAGGAAAACCGCATGCGCGTGGGCAATACGAAAAACACGCGCGTCATCTGTCGTTCCGGTTCGCCCAACGACCCGGCCGACCTGGAAATCATCAGTCCACACACCGCCCGCTCCATCATCATCCTGCCGCCCCATGAAGGCGATGCCGATGCGGCGGTCATCAAAACCTGCCTGGCCCTGACCCACGCCCCAGGGCGCGCCTCTTCGCCTTACAACATCGTCACTCAAATTCAAGAAGAAAACAACCTCGAAATCCTGCGCATGATTGGCCGCAACGACCGCATTAGCGCCATTCTAACGCGCAACATCATCGCCCGCGTTATGGCGCAAACCTCGCGCCAATCGGGGCTTTCGGTGGTTTACACAGAACTGCTCAATTTTGGCGGTGACGAAATCTATTTTCATGAAGAACCCACCCTTTCGGGCAAGACCTTTGGAAATGCGCTTCTGGCTTATGAAGATTCGGCGGTGATTGGCATTCAGCGAGCCGATGGAACCACGCTGCTCAACCCCCCCGCCGAAACCCGCTTCGCGCCCGGCGATAAAGTGATTGCCATCTCGGCAGATGACGATGCCATCCGGCTCTCCGGCCTGAACAATCCGCCTGTCCAGCCCAGCCTGATTCGCAGCGCAAGCCAGCGGGCCAGTGCATTGCCCGAAAAAGCCCTGCTGCTTGGCTGGAACGACTCAGCCCCCATCATCATCCACGAGCTCGACCAATATGTCGCCAAAGGCTCCACCGTAACCGTTGTGGCCGGGCAAAATTTCAAAGAACAGGCGCAGGCTTGCTGCGCCCTGCAAAATCAGAATATCTCCTTCCACGCTGGCGATACCACCAACCGGATTCTGCTTGATTCACTCGATATTGCTCAATACAACCATGTGATTGTGCTGGCCGATACCACGCTCGACATCCAGGCCGCCGATGCCCGCACCCTCATTACCCTTCTGCACTTGCGCGATATTGCCGAACATCACAAGACCACTTTCTCCATCGTCAGCGAAATGCTTGACCTGCGCAACCGCGCGCTGGCCGAAGTCACCAACGTAGATGACTTCATCGTCAGTGACCACCTTATCAGCCTCATGACTGCTCAACTATCAGAAAATGCTGATTTATACGGCGTTTTTGCTGACCTGTTCGACCCGGAAGGCTGCGAAATCTATCTGAAACCCGCCGCCGATTATGTAGAACTCGGCCAGCCAGTCAATTTTTACACCGTCGTCGAAGCGGCTCGCCGTCACGGAGAAACTGCCTTTGGATACCGGCTGGCAGCCCAGGCCCGCGATGCCAGCGCATCCTATGGCGTCCACACCAATCCAAACAAATCCGCCGAAATCATCTTCAAAAAGAACGACCAAATCATCGTCCTGGCTGAAGGATAGCCTGTCGTCAACCCTGAAAAAGACAAACCTTTGTAATTGGTTAATCGTATATCGCCTTGGCGGATTCACGCCAGAAAAGGAGAACACATGACAGGGCTGCTCACTTTTGGGATAATGCTCCTGATACTTCTGAGCTTCATGGGAATCCTGATTTTGCTCTCAGGCATTCGCTTCATTCCCAACAATCGCATTGGCCTGGTCGAAAAGCGTTTTGGGGCGAGTTCCATCAAATCCGGCCTCATCGCGCTGCAAGGCGAGGCGGGCTTCCAGCCGCAAATTTTGCGCGGTGGGCTGCATTACCTGACCCCCATTCAATATGTGGTTCACATTGCCCCGCTCGTGACCATTACCCAGGGTAAAATCGGCTACATTTTTGCCCGCGATGGCAAGCCGCTCGAACCAGCGCAAGTGCTGGCTTCGAACATCAACGCCAACGACTTTCAGGATGTGGAAGCATTCCTGAAAAATGGCGGACAGCGCGGCCCGCAGCGCCGCATCTTGCGCGAAGGCACTTATGCCATCAACCTGGTGCAGTTCGTAGTCATCACCGAGGAACGAGTTTATTCGCTGCCGCTTAGCCGCGAAGAAAACGAAGTAATTATGCGCATGGCCGAGGTGATTAAAGAGCGTGGCGGATTCCGCCCGGTCATCATCAAAGACACCGATGACAAAATCGGCATCGTCACCATCCATGACGGCCCCTCGCTTCCTCAGGGAGAAATCATCGCCCCAGTGGTAGGAGATGACCCGGCTCAACCCGAAACCTATCACAACAAATTTCAAGATGCTGACCGCTTCCTGCTGGCCGGAGGAATGCGCGGGCGGCAATTGCAGGTGCTGGTGGAAGGCACCTACTATATTAACCGCCTGTTCGGCACCGTCGAGATGATTCCAAAAACCGTGATTGAAGTCGGGAATGTTGGCGTGGTTGTCTCGTACACCGGCGCAATGGGCGCCGACCTCTCCGGGCAGGAATACCGCCATGGCGAATTAGTCGAACGGGGCAATCGCGGCGTGTGGAGCGAACCGTTGCTGCCAGGCAAATACCCCTTCAACACCTACGCTGGAAAAGTAATCAGCGTCCCAACCACCAACTTCATCCTGAAGTGGATTCGCAGTCAGGTTGGCTCACATAACTTCGATGAAAACTTGAGCGAGGTATCGCTCATTACCAAAGACGCTTTCGAGCCATCGCTGCCGCTCTCCGTAGTGGTCCACATTGATTACAAAAAAGCCCCGCTCGTTATCCAGCGCTTCGGCGACATCAAAAAACTGGTCGAACAGACTCTCGACCCGATGGTGGCTGCTTATTTCAAGAACATTGGTCAAACCCGCACCTTAATCCAACTGCTGCAAGAGCGCAGCCAAATTCAGCAACAAGCCAGCATGGAAATGAAAGAAAAGTTCCAGCACTACAATCTGGAATTGGAAGAAGTGCTGATTGGCACGCCCACCTCTTCGGCGGAGGACCACCAAATCGAAACCATTCTGACCCAATTGCGCTCTCGTCAGATTGCCACAGAGCAGGTCGAAACCTACAACCGCCAGCAGGCAGCAGCGGTCAAGGAACGCGAACTGCGCGAAGCCGAGTCTCGCGCCGCAATGCAGGCCAAGATAACCGAGGCTGAACTAAATATCAATATTCAGACCAACCAGGGCAAAGCCGAATATCAGCGCTCCATCCAACAGGCCGCCCAAATTCGCGCCCTGGCAGAAGCGGAAGCCGAAAAGACCGCCCGCATTGGTATTGCGCAAGCCCTGGCGACCGAAGAACAAGTGCGCGCCTATGGCGGCCCACAGTTTCAGGTCACCCAGCAGGTGCTCAATCGCTTTGCCGAAGCCATCCAGCAATCGAAAGTGGATGTGGTGCCTCGCGTGATGGTCACCAGTGGTGGAAACGCCGAAAACGGTTCCAGCGCCTCTGGCAGCATTATGGAAGCCCTGCTGACCATGCTTCTTTCGGAACGCTACGGCGCCCTGGCGGGCGAAAACCAATCCGCGCGCTCTCCCGAGGCCGAGTCTTTACGCCAGCAAATTTATGAAAGCATTAAGAAATCCGCGCGCGAAGACGAAGAGAAAAAGACAAAGAAGTAATCTACCCATCAACGCCCCGGCGGAATGCTCCTGCCGGGGCGTCGTTCATTTCCTGAAATACGATATAATTATTTCATGCAGCGAAAATCAACTTGTTTGAATTATGCCTCGGCTCTTTGCCCGGCTGCGAACGCCGGGCTGCTCTCCCCCCTGTCTTTTGAGCCGGTTTGGGCGTAATTTTGTCGTTCTATAGGCTATCCACCATCCCGGCTCCACCTTGAGACCGGGATTTTTGTTTCCAAAACGTAATTACCTACCCTGTAATCCATAAACAGGATATAAGGAAACGCATTTGGTTGTGAAACGAGCAAGAAACATATCCTTGAATCCTTACATCCTGGCGATTTCTCCAGAGCACGCAGTGTTTTTGGAAAGGGCAGGTAGTTACTCCAAAACTGCAAAATCTCCCGATTTTGCGCCGAACGCGGAGACTTCAGACTCATCTTGATATAATTCCATCACTCTTCACCCTTTGGGAGCCAACATGAGCAAAAAACTTTCCGGCAACGAAATCCGTCAAACCTTCATTGACTTCTTCATCGAACGTGGTCACACCTTCGTCCCCTCCATGTCATTGGTGCCGGGCGGCGATGCCACCCTGCTCTTCACCAACTCTGGCATGGTGCAATTCAAAGACGTTTTCATCGGCACCGAAAAACGCGACTACACTCGCGCCGCCAACTCGCAAAAATGCATGCGCGTAGCGGGCAAGCACAACGACCTCGATGACGTAGGCCGCGATGACACGCATCACACCTTCTTCGAGATGCTTGGCAACTGGTCGTTTGGGGATTACTACAAAAAAGAAGCCATCGCCTGGTCCTGGCAGCTGCTCACCGAGGTTTGGGGACTGCCCAAAGACAAACTCTACGCCACCTGCTTCAAAGATGACAAAGGCAGCGTGCCGCAGGATGACGAAGCCGCCGACATCTGGAAACAACAGCCCGGCTTCGACCCCAGCCACGTTCTGTACTTTGGCCGCAAAGAAAATTTCTGGCAAATGGCCGAGTTCGGCCCCTGCGGCCCCTGCTCCGAAATTCACATTGACCTGGGCGAAGAACGCGACAACCTGCGCGGAAAACCGCACCGCTGCGGCGTAAACGGTGAATGCACGCGCTTTCTTGAACTATGGAACAACGTTTTCATTCAATACAACCTGTTCGAGGATGGCCGTCTTGAACCGCTGCCCGCCAAACATGTCGATACCGGCATGGGCTTCGAACGGATTGTCTCTGTTCTTCAGGGAGTCGATTCCAACTACAAGACCGACCTGTTCAAAGGCGCGCTGGATGTGCTCTCCGCTTTGACGGGCAAAACCCGCGAAGAGATGTACGCCGATTTCACGCCCTACCGGGTCATTTGCGACCATGCCCGTTCGGCGGCCTTCCTGATTGGCGATGGAGTGGTTCCGGGCAACGCCGGGCGCAACTACGTTTGCCGCATGATTATCCGCCGCGCGGCGCGCTTTGGCGCAAAAATTGGCCTGCATCAGCCCTTCCTCGCCAAAGTGGCCGATGCCTTCATTCAGGAGTATGGCAATTTTTACACCGAACTCACCAAACACCGCGAAGCCATCCTCGACAGCATCACCCGCGAAGAAATCCGCTTTGCCCGCACCGTGGAAAGCGGCACGGCCTTTTTGCAAGGCATGCTCGATGACCTCAAGCGCGAAGGCAAAACCCTGCTCGATGGCCGCAAAGCCTTCGACCTGTACGCCACCTACGGGCTGCCACTCGAAATCAGCCGTGATATTGCCCGCGAACAGGGCCTGGACGTGGACGAATCTGGCTTTCGCGCCGCGCGCGAGGAACACAGCATTGCCTCCGGCGGCGGAAAAGCGATGGGCGCGCTGGGCGGCGAGGACGCTGAATTCTTTGCTGGCATCTTCAAAGACCTGGCCGCCCAGGGCAAACTTGGCCCCAAGGGCGTGGAATATGACCCCTATGCCAGCACGCAAGTCAAAACCGAAATCCTGGCAATCGTGGTAGATGGACAAAGCGTGAAGGAAGCCCAAATTGGCGATAAAGTGGAAGTGATTTTGCCCAAAACCGGCTTTTACGTCGAAGCGGGCGGGCAGGTGGCCGATACAGGCTCCATTCGCGGCGAAGGCTTCGAAATCGAAGTGACCGATGTCCGCCGTCCCGCCGCCGGACTCATCTCGCACATCGGCGAAGTGATTAGCGGGCGTCCGCGCGTGGGCGCTGTGGTGGTGGCCGGAGTGGACGAAACGCGCCGTCATGACATTATGCGCAATCACACCGCCACCCACCTGTTGCACGCAGCCTTGCACCGCGTACTGGGCGAACATGCCCGCCAGGCTGGCTCGCTGGTGGCCCCCGACCGCCTGCGCTTTGACTTTACCCACCCCGAAGCGATGACCGCCGAGCAGTTGGAGCAGGTCGAGCAAATCGTCAACGATGCAGTAGCCGCCGATTACGCCGTTCAGCCGCGCGCCAAACCGCGCGATGAAGCCATTGCCGAAGGCGCCATGGCGCTCTTTGGCGAGAAATACGGCGAGGTGGTGCGGACGATTACGATTGCCCCGGCAGAGAGCGAACCCCAACACCGCTACTCCTACGAACTGTGCGGCGGCACACACCTGGAGCGCACTTCCGACGTGGGCATGTTCCTGATAGTCAGCGAAGGCTCTGCCGCAGCCGGAATTCGGCGCATCGAAGCGGTGACCGGGCGCGGCGCGTATCAACTGGTGGCAAAACGCTTCAAAATGCTGAAACAGACTTCAGCCGCGCTCAAATCCAGCGTGGAAGAAGTCCCCGCCAGAGTCGAAGGCGTAATGGACGAACTGTCCGCCGTCAAAAAACAGTTGACCGCCGCCCGCGCGGAACTTGCGCTTTCCACCTTCAACCACCAACTTTCCAACGCCCAAACGGTGGCAGACGGCGTGAACCTGCTCGTGACCCACATGCCCGGCATGGACAAAGACTCGCTCACCAGACTGGCCGACCAGTTCCGCGCCCGTTTCCCCGAAAAGGGCGTGTGCGTCATTGCCTCCACCGGCGACTCGCTGACCGTGATGGCCGCTGTAACGCAAGACCTGATTAAGCGCGGCCTGAAAGCGGGCGACCTGGCAGGTCACCTCTCGCGCCAGTTGGGAGCAGGCGGCGGCGGCGCGCCGCACCTGGCCTTTGGCGGCGGCAAGGATGCCAGCAAACTCGATTCCGCGCTGGCGAGCGTGGCGGCATGGGTTGAGGAACGGATTCGACAGTAATCAGTAATCAGCGCATGAGTAATAACTGACAACTGATTACTGACAACTGGATTACTGACAACTGATTACTGGTTACTGTGCCAAACATGAAAACCACCCTGCTGCAACTCGAACCGCACGACGACCTGGTCTCCATCCGCGACCGCATGGACTGGGCCAAAACGCCGCGCGTGTTGCTGGCATGGCCCCCAAAGGGGCGGGTGGGAATTCGCCCGCTCGATTTGGCGCTTCTGCGTCGTCACGCCGCCGGGCTGGGCGCGCAGTTGGGACTGGTGACGCGCGCCGGTGAAATCCGCGCCGCCGCGCATGAGTTGGGCATTCCTTGTTTTCGCAATGTGAAAGACGCCCAAAAGAAACCCTGGCCTAATGACCTGCTCGCCGTCCGCCCCATGCGGCGCTTTCCGCGTTCCAATTTGCGCGCCGCCCGTCAAGAACTCCCCCATCCCGCCCCCTTCGAGGTTCGCCGCAACCCGCTCCTGCGACTGGGAACCTTTGCCCTGGGCGTGCTGGCCTTGCTGGCAGTCATGCTGGTTTTCATCCCCTCGGCAGAAATTTACCTTACTCCGCCCGAACAACCCCAGCAGGTGCTGATTTCCGTCAACGCCGCGCCCGATGTCCGCTCTGCGCAACTTTCTGGCGCAGTTCCCATGCAAAGACTGACGCAAACCCTGGAGATTGAAGGAACCGCGCTGGGAACCGGCCAGTTGACCGTCCCCGACCAGACCGCGCGAGGGATAGCGCGCTTCACCAACCGCTCCCGCGCCCCGGTCATCATCCCTGCCCAAACCATTGTACTGACCCGCTCCAACCCGCCTGTAGCCTTTGTGACCGTTGAACAGGTGGAAGTCCCTGCCGGAAAGAAGCCCTCGGTGGAAGTTCCCATCCGGGCGGTGGAGGCCGGTTCGCGCGGCAACGTCCCCGCCGGGGCCATCGGCGCTTTCGAGGGGCCGCTCGGCCTCTCGGTGGAAGTGACCAACCCCCTGCCCATCACCGGCGGCAGCGACAAAACCATCGCCACCCCCGTCCAGGCCGATTTCGATTTCCTGCGCGCGCGCCTGCTGGCCGACCTGGAGCGCAGCGCGCGCGCCCGCTTCGCCGCCCAGGTGACGGGCAAAGACGTTTTACTGCCCTCCATGTTCAAACTGGAGCGGGTGTTCGATGAAACCGCCTTCCCCGCGCCAGGGCAGCCCGGCAAAAAACTCTCGCTGGCCTTCAAAGCCGAATTCAGCGTTGCTTACGTCCGCGCCGCCGACCTGGAAGCCCTGGCCGGGCTGGTGCTGGATGCATCACTGCCGCCTGGCGCTATCCCCCTGCCAGGAACGCTCGCCTGGCAATCGCAGCCGCCGTTGGAGGAAACGGCTTCTGGCGTACGCTGGCAGATGTTGGCCGAGCGCCAGACGCGTTCGTCCATCGAAGCGGGGCAGGTGATTTCCCTCGCTGCCGGTCAAACCGCCGGACGCGCGGCGAATTTGCTGGCAGAAACGTTCGGTCTGGCCGAAGCGCCCCAAATTCGCATTCGCCCGGCCTGGTGGCCCTGGCTTCCGTTCCTTCCCATGCAAATTAAGGTGATGGGGTAATGCGCGTGCTGGCAGTGGACCACGGCGAGAAAAACATCGGCCTGGCGTTGAGTGATGAGACTGGCACGCTGGCGCGTCCGCTGGGCGTGATTCGGCACGTCTCCAAAGCGGTAGACGCCGCCCAGGTGGCGGCGCGCGCCGAGGCTGAAGGCGCGGGGCTGATTGTGGTGGGCGTTTCTTTCCATGAAGATGGAAACCCCAACCAGGCCGGACGGCGCGCCATCAACTTTGCCCAAGCCCTGCGCGAGCAAACCCGCCTGCCAGTGGAACTGCACGATGAAAGCCTGACCACCCAAGACGCCCGCGCCGCGCGGGTTGCGGCTGGAGCCAGCCCAAAACGCCGCGCCGGACACCTGGACGAATGGGCGGCGACGGTTTTATTGCAGGATTATCTCGATTCACAGGAGAGACGATGAGACCCCGCCGCCCCCGAAGACATCGCTGGTATCTGCCTTTGGGCTGTCTGGTCGTTCCGCTCGTTTTGCTGGCGCTGGCTATTGCTGCTTACCTCCTCGTGCCATATCATGTGGCGCGGACTTATGGGCCGCCCGGCGAAAACCTGGGCGGATTTAAGCGATTCCAATACGCGGTGTTGATGCTGTGGCATGGCGAGTCGCTCACCCAACCGCGCGACTCACGCGCCGCGGAGTTGCCGTTCAAGATAAACCCTGGCGAGGGCGCGGCGGCGGTGGCAAATCGCCTGGAACAGGAGGGCTTTATCCGCGATTCGGGGGCATTTACCGCCTACCTGGTGTATGCCGGGTTAGATAGGGGCATTCAGGCGGGCGAATTTACCCTCAGCCCGGCCCTGGCCCCGCTGCAGATTGCCCAAAAATTGCAAGATGCCACCCCCACCCAAATCAAATTCGTCGTTCTCCCCGGCTGGCGGCTGGAAGAGGTGGCGGCAGCCCTGCCGACCTCAGGCTTTAACATTACGCCCGATTCCTTTCTGCGCGAGGCACGCCACCCGGCCCGGCGGTTCGACTTCCTACCCGATGGCGCAACCGCCGAGGGTTTCCTGCTGCCTGGCGCGTACACCCTGCCGCGCGGCCTCGATGCGCGTGGACTGGTCGAAACGCTAATGAATAATTTCGCCCTGGCGCTTTCGCCGGAGATGCGCGCCGCTTTCGAGCGACAGGGCTTGAGCGTATATCAGGCCGTTATTCTGGCTTCCATCGTCCAGCGCGAGGCCATGCAAGCCGAGGAACAGCCGCTCATTGCTTCGGTGTTCCTGAACCGCCTGGCCGCTGGCATGAGACTGGAAACCGACCCCACCGTGCAATACGCCATTGGTCTCAACCCGGCCACGGGTTCCTGGTGGAAGTCGCCGCTCGCGCTGGTGGATTTGCAAATCGACTCGCCATACAACACCTACAAAAACAACGGCCTGCCGCCTGGCCCCATTGCCAGCCCGGCCCTCAGCGCGCTGCAAGCCGTTGCCTACCCGGCCCAAACGCCCTATTACTTCTTCCGCGCCCGCTGTGATGGGTCGGGCCTGCACCTGTTTGCCGAAACGTTCGAGGGCCATTTGCAAAATGCGTGTCCGTAGCAAAAAAGAGACGCCACGCGGCCGCCAATCTACGCGCGTTGACATGCCCTGTTGCTGGCGATACAATTGACTTTCGACACAAAAAAACATTGCGACACCGACCTTGCGCAAGGACGCGATTCCTTCGCCCGTCGCTTAATTTTTTGGAAGGAAATGCATGGAATTCCCCCTGGTAAAGCGAAGTTTATCTGGTTTGTTGCTGGGCGGATGGGTGGGTATGCTTTATGGGCTTGTTTCGACGAGCATAAACTTTATTTTCATCCGCGATGTTCCTTTGCATTATGACTTGAAGACGATGGCGGCGACCGTTGGAGGGTCGTTCCTGACCGGAGCCGTGCTTGGGCTTATCGTCAACGCTCCCCATCACGGCCTGACTGGCGTGGCGCTGGCGTCTCTGACCGCAGCAGTTGGTATTGCTCTGCAAGGAGTGCTTGAGACGGCTTACTCGGTTGAAAAGTTATTTTCCACCCTGTTTTTAATGGCGTATGTTTTTTTGCCACTGATTATCCTGTTTGTTCCGTTTAATGCGCTTCTACGATGGAGCAGTCAACAAATCCTGCTGAAGAGCAACCCTGCTGGGTGGAACTGGCCCCGCATTAAAAGTCTGGCATTGTGGACCTTCCTGGCTGTACTGGTAGGTTCTCTTTCGCTATACCCGGCCAATGCGCGAAAAATGTTGCAAAAAATGGATGGTTTGATTAAAACCGCGCAGAACAATCCCAACAAAAGCCTTCCTTATGAATTTTCGCAAGTTGCAATGGTCGCCCAAACCGCCAGCCAGCAATATAGCCTTGACTGGACAGACGACACAAGCGTCTACCCCGATTTGCTTTTTTATGAAGATAGCGTGGGCGCATTTCGGCTGCAAGTGGTATCGGCCCACTTCCAGAGCGGTGAATCAATTTACTGCCTGTTTCGTGAAATGGACGGAAATTTATATCTCTGCACCACTGGAGATACCCAACCCTAACTCATTAATTTCATTCAGGAGGAATGTATGTTAAAAGAATTTCGTGATTTCGCCATGCGCGGCAATGTGATTGACCTGGCAGTCGGTGTTATCATCGGCGGCGCGTTCGGAAAGATTGTCGCCTCGCTGGTCAATGACATTCTGATGCCATTGATTGGTCTGGTGCTGGGCGGAATCAACTTTGCCGACCAGGCCATTCAAATTGGCGAAGCCTCGGTCAAGTGGGGCGCGTTCGTACAGGCGATTATTGACTTTATCATCATCGCCTTTGTAATCTTCCTGATTGTCAAAGCGGCTAACAAAGCCAAAAAACAGGAACCCGCCCCAGCCCCGGCACAGCCGACCACCAGGGAATGCCCCTTCTGCTATTCCACCATTCACATTAAAGCCACCCGCTGCCCCAACTGCACATCACAATTGTAGGGCGATATTCAATCCTCGATAATTCGATACCCGAAAATCGGGAATCGGCAGTGTTCCGAGTCCCGATTTCTATTTTAGAATTAACGTAATTACCTACCCTTTACCCCATAAGCAGGATAAAAGGAGATGAGGAAACGCATTTGGTGTAAAACGAGCAAGAAACACATCCTTGAATCCTTACATCCTGTTGATTTCTCTAAAGCACGCAACGTTTTTGGAAAGGGTAGAGTTACGAATTAACGCGATTTTCCCTGAGCGAACGTTGTCCAACATCAAACAACGAATAACGAGTAACCAATTACCAATCACCCCAATGAATTTCCTCGATACTCTTAACCCTGCCCAAAAAGCCGCCGTCACCGCCGGGGACGGGCCTGTGCTGGTGCTGGCTGGCCCCGGTTCTGGAAAAACGCGCGTCTTGACTCAGCGCATCGCCTACCTGATTGGCTACCAGGGCGTGCGTCCCTACCAGATGCTGGCTGTCACCTTCACCAACAAAGCCGCCCGCGAGATGGAACACCGTGTTCAGCAATTGCTTGGCGAAGAGATGACGCGCGGCCTTCTGCTCGGCACGTTCCATGCCACCTGCGCCCGCATTCTGCGCCGCGAGGCCGACCGGCTGCCCGTCTCAAACGAATTTGTCATCTTCGATGCGGACGACCAGCAAAAAGTAGTCAAAACGGCCATTAAGGAACTGAATCTCAACGATAAACTTTACCGCCCGCCGGTCGTTCATGCAGCCATCAGCCGCGCCAAGAATGAACTCATTCGGCCTGCCGATTTTCCGGTCGTGACCTACCGTGATGAGGCCGTGAAGCGCATTTACCAGCGCTATCAGGAACTTCTTCAGGCCTCCAACGGCGTGGATTTCGACGACCTGCTCCTGATGACCACCAATTTGATGGCCGAACATCCCGACGTGCGCGAGAAATATGCTCAGCGCTTTCGGCATGTGCTGGTGGATGAGTTTCAGGATACCAACATTGCCCAATACACCCTGCTCAAACATCTCTGCTCGGCGCATCACAACATTTTTGTGGTTGGCGACCCAGACCAAAGCGTTTACCGCTGGCGCGGGGCCGATTATCGCAACGTGCAGCGCTTTGAGCAGGATTTCCCGGGCGCGCAGGTGATTCTCCTGGAACAAAATTACCGCTCCAAACAAACCATTCTCGATGCAGCCATGGGTGTGATTGACAAAGCCCCGCGCCGCCGCAAGAAAAAACTGTTTACCGAGCGTGGTCAGGGCGAAAAAGTGGTTTTTTACGAGGCGAACGATGATTACGGCGAGGCCAGTTTCGTGGTGGATACCATTGCCCAGCTGGTCGCCAGCCGACAATTTGAGCCAGGTGATTGCGCGGTGATGTACCGCACCAACGCCCAAAGCCGCCTTATCGAAGAAGCCTTTCTGCAGGCGCGCCTGCCCTACCGGCTGGTAGGGGCGCAGCGCTTCTATGGCCGCCGTGAAGTGAAAGATATGATTGCCTTCCTGCGGTTGGTTCAAAATCCTGATGATGAAATTTCGCTCGACCGGGTTATCAACATTCCGCCGCGCGGCATTGGGGAAAAGACCATGCTGACCCTGCACCTGGCCGGGCGCGAAGCCAAAATTTCCCCCGGACAGGTATTGCTCGACCTGGCGCGCGGCTCTGATTCGCCTCACTGGTCCAAATTCTCAGGGCGCGCCGCCCTGCCCCTGGCCGATTTCGGCGGCCTGCTGGCGGCCTGGCGCGGTCTGCTTGGCATCTACACGGTTCCAGAACTGTTCGACCGCATTCTGAAAGATATTAACTACCTGGAACACCTGGACGATGGCACAGAAGAAGGCAAGGACCGCATCGAAAACGTGAAAGAATTGCGCCGCCTGGCCGAAGAATACCAAACCCGCACGCTGGCGGAATTTCTGGAAAATGTGGCGCTCGTCAGCGACCAGGATACCCTGAGCGAGGGTAATGTGCCAACCCTGTTGACCATGCACGCCGCCAAAGGTCTGGAATTTGGGGTGGTGTTTATTGTCGGGCTGGATGATGGAGTACTGCCACACAGCCGCTCCTTTGACGAACCTGAAGAAATGGAAGAAGAGCGGCGGTTATTTTATGTGGGCATCACTCGCGCCAAAGAGAGATTGTATCTGGTGCGCGCCTTGCGCCGGGGGGGGCGGGGATACGCCGAGGAGACGATTGAGTCACGGTTCTTGAGCGATATTCCAGACGAGTTGTTGAGCGGCAAAGGACGCGCCCCTAAACGGCAAGGCGGCTCTGGCGGGTATGATTCTTCGTGGAAACTACCTTCGCCGGGCCGGCCCGCTCTCATTATCGAACAAAAATTTCGGGCAGGAATGCGCGTTCAGCATCCCATTTGGAAAGATGGCATTGTGCTGGACAGCCGCGTTCAAAGCGGGGATGAAATTGTGGATGTCATCTTCGAAAGCGTAGGTATCAAACGTCTGTCGGCCAGCCTGGCCAACCTGACTGTGATAAAATGAGTAAACCGGGTCATTTTTAGGAAGTTTCCATCGCTGTGGTTGTTTGGAGGATTTATGTTCCACAAAATTCCAGCACAAGTTCAAGAGTGTATGCGCGACCTGGAAGCGCGCGATGCCGTGGAGCGATTGGGCAACCTGCCCAAAGAACAGCGGCTGGCGCAGGTGCCCCCTGAAGTTGGCAAGTTCATTGCCCTGATGTGCGCCAACGCTCCCAAAGGGATGGTCTTCGACATTGGCACCAGCGGCGGGTATTCGGGTTTGTGGCTTTCGCTGGCCTGTATGCAGCGCGGCGATAAACTCACGACGTTTGAAATCCAGGAAGAAAAAGTATTGATGGCGCAAAAAACGTTTGCTGAGGCAGGCCTGGATTCAATGGTCAAAGTCATCCACGGCGATGTGCGCAACCACATCTCGCGCTTTCCCCCTACCGCATTCATCTTCATGGATGCCGAAAAAGATGTTTATCTGGATTGTTATGAGCATATCATCCCGAACCTGGTGCCGGGCGGAATGTTGATTGCCAACAGCGCCCTGAGCCAGACCCAGCAACTTTCACTCTATCTGCATCGCGCTTATCAGGACCCGCGTGTGGATGTTTTGATTGTGCCGCTCGGCAAGGGGTTGCTGGTGTGCCGAAAATGTTAAACCCAATTGAGGAGTTCCGTTTGTGACCGCAACACTCAAAATCATCATTCCCATGGCAGGTTGGGGAACTCGCATGCGTCCGCACACCTGGAGCAAGCCCAAACCGCTGGTCAGCGTGGCCGGGAAGACCTCCTTTGACCACCTGATGGACATGTTCAAGACGTTGCCAAATCCTGAAAAAACCGAATACATATTCATTATTGGGCCTTTCCTGGGAGAGCAAATCCCCGTGTATGTACAAAAGCACTATCCCCACATCACGGCGCATTATGTCGTGCAGGAGGAAATGAAAGGTCAGAGTCATGCTTTGTGGCTGGCGCGGCATCATCTCGTGGGCCCAACCATCATGGTATTCTCCGATACCCTGTTGGAGACCGATTTCTCTTTTCTGTCGAATGAAGAGTGCGACGGCGTGGCCTGGGTCAAGGCTGTTCCAGACCCGCGTCGCTTTGGCGTGGCAGAAGTGAAGGATGGCTGTATTTCGCGGCTCATCGAAAAACCCCAAACCATGGAAAATAATCTGGCGCTGGTGGGTTGTTACTACTTCAAAAAAGGCGAAGACCTGGTAGCGGCCATCAATGAGCAGATGAAGCGCGGAATTGCGCTCAAGGGTGAGTATTTCCTGGCCGATGCGATTAATATCATGCTCGATTACGGCGCACGGATGCGCACCCACAGCGTGGAAGTGTGGCTCGACACTGGCACCATCGAAGCCACCCTGGAAACGAACAAATACATGCTCGAACATGGCCGCGATAATTCAGACGAGGCCGCCCAGCGCGCCAGCATCACCGTCATACCGCCGGTTTTTGTCCACCCATCCGCCAAATTAAAAGGTTCTGTGGTCGGACCAAATGTTTCCATCGGTGCCGAATGCGAGGTCTCAGGCTGCGTTTTGCGCAACAGCATTCTGGATGACAGCGCCATCGTGACCGATTCCGTGCTGGATGGTTCGTTTGTAGGCAGGCATGCCCGCATCAAAGGTCGCGCCGCCAACGTCAATATCGGCGATAATTCCAGCATTCAACTATAGGATTTTCGTTGCGGGGCAAGGTGACATCTTGCCCTGTATTTTTCTCCACAATTTCGTACAATAGGAATGCTCGAATTTTACTTTTTGATATCCTCGGCCAGTTCAGGAGGCGCAATGGTAGTAATCGACACGACGAAATACATCTCGAAGCGGGTGGCTGCGCTCAAGCCATCGGGCATTCGCAAGTTTTTTGATATCGCCGCCACGATGAAAGATGTCATCTCGCTGGGGATTGGAGAACCCGATTTCACCACGCCCCAGCCCATTCTGAATGCAGGCATTCGCTCCTTGCAAATCGGAGAGACCCACTACACGTCCAACGCTGGTAAATTGGAACTGCGCCAGGGCATTGCCGAGAATCTCCACAGGCTCTATGGCATCCAATATGACCCCGTGACAGAAATCATCGCCACCGTGGGCGTTTCAGAAGCACTTTACCTGGCTTTTACCGCCCTGCTTGACCCCGGCGACGAGGTGATTATCCCGACCCCATGTTTTGTGGCTTACCAGGCCGAAGTGTACCTGGCAGGCGGCGTGCCAGTGGAAATCCCCAGTCGAATGGAAAACAACTTCCAGGTCGACCCGGATGAAGTGCGCCGTCACATCACCCCGCGCACCAAAGTCATCTTCATCGGCTACCCCAGCAACCCAACTGGCGCGGTTGCCGAGCGCGAAACCCTGATGGAAATTGCCAAAATTGCCATCGAACATGACCTGATTGTCGTCTCGGATGAAATCTACGACCGGCTGGTATATGGCTTTAAGCATGTTTGCTTCCCGGCGCTGGGCGAAGAGGTGAAAGCACGCACCGTTTTGCTGGGAGGATTTTCCAAAAGCCACGCCATGACCGGCTGGCGCATCGGCTTTGCCGCGGCCCCGGCAGAGATTCTCAAGTGGATGTTGCGCGTCCACCAGTACACTATCATGTCCGCGCCCACCACCGCCCAGGATGCCGCCATTGAGGCCCTGAAAGCAGATAATTACGTTGATGAAATGGTGGCTGAATATGACCGCCGCCGCAAACTGATTGTAAACGGCCTGAACCGGCTCGGTCTGACCACGTTTGAGCCGCGCGGCGCCTTCTATGCCTTCCCCAACATCCGCGCTTCGGGCATGGATGATGAGACCTTTGCCGAAAAACTGCTCCATGAGGAACATGTGGCTGTCGTTCCGGGCAGCGCGTTCGGCGCAGGCGGCGAAGGGTTTGTACGTTGTTCGTATGCCACCGCCTACGAGAAAATTGAAGAAGCCTTGCGGCGCATGGAAAAATTCATGGAACGCCACGGATAACTCAACGGTTGCCAACCCTTTGCGCGACAGGCTGCTGACCTGTCGCGTTTTTTTAACCCACCCAGAAGGTCGGACACAACGTCATTCATCACTCGCAGGCCGTCTTTTCCATCTCACTCGACCATGCCGCCTTCGTCTCCAGGCTGAAAGCGGGAACCTGCCCATCGGATTCAGGAGCCTCGCTCTCTCCTTAACCATTCTCTCCGGCCAGCCGTGCAATTTGTAGAATGCATAGTCGCAAGACAGACTGTTTTTCGGTTGACAGAGCAGTTTCTTCAATTTGGGCAATGCGCTCTACATCGTTAATCGCACGAATAATGCCAACTGGCACTTCGATGCTGCTTGCGGTGATGTTGCTCAATTGCTCCATTGCGCCAACCAGGAACTGACGCATTTCATCATCCACGCGGGATGAACGCAAAAAACCAGCCAGGGCGGAGGGCAGGTGTCCCCCGCCGGGGGCGGTTGGGCGCAAAGGCTGAGCAGGACGGGTGGCAGAGAAAGCATGCAATGCAGTGG
Organism: Anaerolineales bacterium; assembly: GCA_034434535.1. Classification (GTDB taxonomy): domain Bacteria; phylum Chloroflexota; class Anaerolineae; order Anaerolineales; family Villigracilaceae; genus UBA5195. The sequence goes on from DAOTZC010000003.1 coordinate 354,847, forward strand.
CCAGTTCAGCAAAACTTTGCACGCGCTGGTAGATTGAGTCGCCCATTAATTCCCAGATAACCGAGCGCCAGGAACGCACCTGCTCTGGAATGGACAGATGCCTGACAACCTTTTGCAGCCATTCGGAGTCAATTTTGCCATTGGCTTTCGCAAGCATGCGGTCGAGGTCGGTGTTAAACAGGTTTTCCTGCATCAGCACAGCCAGGTCGGGGCGCAGGGCAGGCAACAGGTCTGGGATAAAAATTCCATTGTTGAAGAAGTCGCTCACGTTCAGTCCGTGCCGCCGCAGGAGTTCCTGCTGAAAGAGTGGCAAAAAGCGCAACATGGCGTCATGGTCTTCACGCAGGGCAACAAAGGTTGAATGTCCTGCCGGAAAAGCAGTTTCAATGCGGCGGACGATTTCACCGCGCCAATCCTGATAGATGCGCAAGGTGTTCAGGATTTCATAGACTGGCAAACGCGGCAGAATGCGCTCGGCAATCAGCCCCTCGCGCTCAGATTCAGGGATAGTTTTCTGGGCGTAATACTCTAAAGCGCGGAACAGGCCGGTGGTCAATTGGTTAACCCCCAACACGGCGGTTTGCGCTTGGTTATGGGCGATGGCGCGCAACATACTGCCCTGCTTTGACAGCGGAATCATCTCCGCCACGCTGGCAACGATTTGCTGACCGCGGTCGGCTCCCGATGAGGCGCGCCGCCGGGAGGTGGGGCGGTCGCGCAGCTGCGGAATGGAGCGCCCGATGAAGTATGAGACGATATGCAGGCCAAAGACATCTTCTGGTCTGCCGAACAAAATATGGCGGAAATGGCTGGTCAGTTCGTCGAGGAACCCTTCGTAAAGCGGCTCTGGCATTCCCATCGTCAGGCGCTCCATCTCCTGCGCGCCGCGGCCCCTCACGCCCATTCGGCTTTCGGTCAGGGTTTCGGCGGCGCGCATCAGATTTTGACGATGGGCGCGCTGTGACTCGCGCAAGTGATAGAGCAGATTGGCGAGGTCGCGGACAGGCAGAAAGCGCAGGTCTTCGGCAATGCTGCTTTGCAGGGTGCGCAAGTCTCCGCCCAGAAAAACCCCCTGCAATGGAGTGGTGGCATAAGCGGTGCTGCGCTGGGCGGCTGGCGGCAAGTTTTTAGACAGACGTTTGCGTTGCGCAGGGTGGTCGGTGTTCATGAAGGCGGGTTGTCCGGCGACCTGTGAATAATATCCACCCTGGCGCTGCATTGGTTCGCCACTACCCAGTTTGAGCCGAACCGATTCGGCCAGTCCATGTTCTGCCAGCCACGTTTCAACCCGATACTTGGCCTTGACATACTGAAAAGCCCCGTTGGGTTGGCTGATTTGCTGACTCAAATCTGACCCGGCAATGAAAACCTCGGCCAGGATTTCAGAAAAACGGTTTTGCGGGGTCTGGTCGGTGTGACGGGTTTGGTTGGCATAATCCCAGATTCGGTCGAGATACTCTGGGATTTGCGTGACCGCGTCGATATCTTCAAAAAGTGGAATCAGCCAGATGGCCGGTAAATCGACTCCCGGATATTCACGCCGAAACTGCTCGGCCTGGGCAGACATTTTGCGGTCGAGAGCCACCAGCGCTTCGGGGCGGGTAGACATGCTGATTTGCAACCCCAGCGTCAGGCCGGGGTTGCCGTATTTGCCTGCAATCGCATTGATTTCCTGCATATTGAAAGCAGTTGTATCAATGGCAAATTGCTCGCGCGAGGTAATCATCCCCTGATGAATGCGCGGGGTAATCACAAATCGCTGCAAAATATCCCGGTAGCCAACTGCGGCGCGCAGGAGCGGCTCAGCCGCCCGATTGGATTGGATTTCGGGAATCAGGGCGTGCAATTGTTTGCGCAACTTCTTATTGAGCGCAAACCAGGTTTCGAGCATGGCGCGGCGCTGAGCGCGCAGCTCGAGCATTTTCTGTTCATAGCGGTCATTGTGCTGCCATAAAACCTGGGCCGGGTCGCGGCGCAAGCGCAGGCGGGTTGCCAGTTTCTGGAGGGGAGTGGCATTCAGGGAATAGGGCAAAAAGCCGCGATAGCGTTGTTCCAATTGGTGAGTCAACTGCGTAATTTCGTTCAGCAACTTTTGGAACATGGCGGTTCGTTCCGGCAGGCGTTCCAGTTCGGTCAACAGGGCGGGGTCGGTGGAAACACGCGGATTGGCGCGGCGCAGCAAGTCGAGAATTTGGGACATGCGCCGCACGTTTTCCATCACCGCGGCGGCAGCCAAACGGTGTCCCTGCCCCGAGGGGCGATTAGAGCCATCCCAATCACTCCAGAACGAGAGGAAAAATCCCAGGCAAGAATCGCTCTCCTGGCCTTGCCCCGTAACCGTAAACAGTTCAGCATAAGATTCGCCCGCCGAGAGAGCGTCGAAATCGACCAGGATTTCATCTGCCTCCAGTTCGGAGTTGATACTGACGTTTTGCCCCAGGAATTCGCGCAAGAGTTCGTTCGCGGCTTTCTCAACCCAACCAGGCGAGAGCGGCTGACCCGCAATCAGAGCGCGCTGGATGGAGTCGAACGTCATCTCGACAAGCAGTGAATATTTCTGCGTTGGGTGAACGGTACGGTCATAGGTGCGCAGCCGGAAAAGTTCCTGGCGGTGGTGGAGCGAATCTTTCATGAACTCACGTTCCAGGCGTTCAGACAGCCAGTTGCCATCCTGCATTGCCTTGCGCACAAGTTCGTCGCTGAGCAAAGCGCGTTCGTACAGGCGTTGGCGAAAGATGTTCAGACGTCCTGGCAGGTGGTTCTTCAAGAAATCGACTCGCAGGCGCGCGCCATCGACAACCGGCAAGTTCCACAGAGCCTGAAGGGAATCGGTATTCTCAAACTGGCGCGTGATTTGGGCCATGAGAGCATCCCAGGCTTGCATGCGCGAGACAAGCGCGTCATTTTCAGGCGGGGCGGGCCGAAAAGAGAGTTGTTTGCGGTTGTAGCGCGCGTCTTCCTCTTCAATCAGGCGATTCAGGTCAATCAGCAGGCGGCGGGCCTTATGCTGCATAATTTCAGCCCCGTCTACGCCGCCCAGGGTCAGGCGGAAGGTGCTGCGCCCGGTATCGAAACCGGCTTCGGTGCGGGCAAAGCTGGCCAGCGGCAGGAGACCAATTCCACGCCGGGCCAGGGCCGAAGCCAGCCAATCGAGCGAAAGTCCGTTTGGCAGGCGTTTGACCTGCAAAAGCGGGTACATGCTGCCAACAGGAGGCAGTATCGTCAGCCCAAATGGATTACGTTCGGCAGGCAAATTGGCAGCCGCAGAAATCAAAGCATCGGTACGCTCTTTAAAGATGGCATTGCGCATTCGCCCGTAAGTGCGCGCGGCTTCGAGGGGGCCGCGATAGAACAGATAAACCAGAAAAATTGCCGCCAGATTGGGTTCAATCGGGTCGTTCACCGCTCGAAATCGTTCGCGTAAGCCGGTAGGGCGAATTTCAACCACCGACAGGCGCGCCCCGGCCAGGCAGTCAGTTTTGGACATGGAATGCACGCTAATTACCCGGTCAGCCTGTTCTTCACTAATCAACCCCTCGCGCACCAGGTCATGGGCAACCTGGCGGGCGGTCTTGATGAGTGGAAGACCATCCACAGGAGCAACATTTTGATAAGCCAGGTCATCCACCACATAAATCCCACGCTCCAGGCACCAGGTCATCAGACGGCGGATGTCTTCCTCGGCAAAAACGCGCCCGGTTGCGTTGTGGGGATTGTTGATGGCCACCGCGCCATGCTCCGGCCAGCGCGGGTCGGCTCGACACAGGTCAGACAGCCTGGCAATCATCGCGTCCACGTCCAGCGCCAGGTCATCGGTGAGCGGAACAGCATGGGTATTTGGAAAGCACTGTTCGTAAGACCAGCTTAAATCTGGAAAAACAGCATCAGTAATACCGCAATGAAACCCTAACAGACTGAGGGCAGTGCGCGAGGAGCCGCTCGTTACCAGGCAGGCTTCGGGGCGATATTGCGGCTGGTGGCGCGTAAAGACGCTTAAGAAACTGCGCTGCAACCTGTCTCGCCAGTCTGGATTGTGGAGGTTTGCGACCAGTTCGTCGAGCAGAGTCAGGCTATCGGTATTGGCAAATTCATCCGTTTGCGATGCGCTCCAGCGGTTTTGAAGAAGGCGCGAGGTGTGTTCAATCTTGCCCTCCACCGAAACAGCGATGCGAGTGGCGGTCTGGAGGTTAGACTGCGTCCAACCGCGCACAGCATTTTCCAGCCGCCTGCCAACGCGGGCTGAAAGTTGCGAGAGCGCCCCAGCCGCAGAATGGTCTTCTCCCCAATCGTCTAACCAGGTTGGGTCGGGGAACATTTCTGCCGTTGTGGGCGGGTTGGGTTGGGCCAGGTTTTGTTCAAGCAGGAAGTGCAGGAACTCAATTTCTGACGCGGAAGGCGTTCCCTTCAACTGAAAATGGACGTTTTCGATGACGTTCAAAAAATCGGCATTACCAATGACGAAAACGGTCGAGAGCGAATGGAGGCGCGGGGCAAAAATTGCCGGGGTTAACAGGCGAATAACGCGTTGGACAAGTTTGGCCTCGCGCGCAAGCGAGTGCTGATTAAGCGCGTTATTGGCTTCGATAAAAAAAAGTGGGTAGCGAATACTCAACAGGCGCAATTTGCGGCGGCTCTCTTCGGTCAAGGAGCCGCCCACAATTAGAAACGTAGGGGTCTCCGGCTCGGCGACCAGCGCAGATTCAATGGCGACGCGCGCCTCGCTTTCTTCCTCCGGCAACCATGCCAGACGAAGGTTGGGGATGGCGTGATAACCAGCGGGCAGGTCAAGCCGATAGCACAACACCCGGGCCGGCGTTACCTGCAAATAGTCCGAAATGGCAACCAGAATGACGCGCAAGGTCTCGCGAATGCCGCCAGAAGCCAGAATGATTTCACGCTTGCCGGCCGGGTCGTCGAGATTATAGCGCAAGGATTCGGGCTGATTTTCGAGCCAGCGCGTAAAAATCTTGACGACCGGATGAGGAGATTTGCGGCTGTACCCACCGCGCGGGGCATAAGGGCTGCTCTTTTGAATAATCCGGGCCAGAAATTCCAGCTTAATACGTTCCGCCGGACCACCGTCAAGATGTTCGAGCAGAGAATCTATGCTGGATAAATCCTGACGGCGGAAATCGACCCCCAACGCAATTCGCAAAAAGAGAGAAGACAGGCGCTCATCCTGAAGCGGATTGCCAATGTGAAAATTGATGCGCTCCTCAGGCGCGACGGGCGCGGCAGCCGTCGCTTCGCTGATTTCGGAGACGCGCGCCGCCCGAACTTGTTTCAGGCGGAAGGGCGCAAGAGGGTCGAGATTGGACATAACCTTATTTTTTCTTCTCTACAGCTTTTTGCAGCATCTTCTGAAAGAACTCCCCCAACTCTGTTCCTGCGAAATCCTGCGGAGAAAGCGAAATGATGGTGCGGGCGTTCTTCAACCCCTGGCTGGCTTCGGCCAGACGGGCAGCCTGGGGAGTAAGTATCAGCAATTCGGGGTTGTCTTTCAAAATGTCCAGTTCTTCCTTTTCAAAAGCCAGTCTCATGCGGCTACGAGCCAGCTCATCTTCCAGGCGTTTCTGCGCCAGGGCATTTTCCTGTTCCAGCAGTTCCTTCTTGAGGGACGCTTTTTTCAATTCCAGGGCATGTTCCATCTCTGCAATTTCTTCGTCCGCCTGATATTTAGATTTCGCCGCCGCAATGCGCGCCTGGTTGTTCAGTTTTTCGGTCTGTTCCATCAGACGAGCTTCTTCTTGTTGGCGCAGCGCTTCGGCAATTTCAGAATCGGCAGGGTCCAGGGAGATGACCGCCAGGGAGATGACCTCCAGGCCAAAGCGTTCCTTAAAACCGGCAGATTGGCTTTCGAGGTATTCAGCCAGTCCCTTCGATGAAAGCGATTGAATTTCAGACCGCTGGGCGTATTCCTTGACCAGTCCCTCCAGGCGGAGGCATGCCTGCTCGGCGGCGTGGGCGACCGCGTTGCCATTCCAACCACCAATTCGTACCAGCGCCCCGAGATTATCCAAAGCCGGGGCAACCGAGCCAACCAGTTTGACAAGGACCCCCAAATTGCCAGCAGCAACCGCTTCAATGTTCAACTGGATAGGATGTGGCGCGCGTTTGAGCAACAGACTAAAGTGACGCGGGTAGAGCAGTCCCTGACGCAAGCCGATTTTGCCATTTGCCTCATACAGAACCAGGGCATCGGGCTGGCGCATTCGAAATTCGAACAACGTCAGCAGGACAATCATCAGCACCAGAACCGCAATCAAGCCGAAAAGAATTTCCATAGTCATCTCTCCTTACCATACTTACCCAAAATTTCGCTGGATTATACTGCTATGTGACTGATTTGGTGATATTTGCAAAAAACCTGCGCCAGCAATCCATTGCCAGCGCAGGTTTCTTTGTAAAGGGATGCGCAAGATTATTTGCTCTGCAAAAAGTTTTCCAGGGCATTAAACATGCTTTGCAAGGCCTCACGGCGGGTGCGATAGACCTTTTCCTGCCCGCGAATGGTGAGGTTCACCAACCCGGAGAGCCTGAGTTCGGCCAGGTGGTGTGTCACAGTCGGGGCGCGCAGGTTCAGACGGCGCGAAAGTTCGGAGGGAGTCAGGTCTTCGCTTGCAAGATAGTTCAGGATTTTGAGACGGGTCGGGTCCGCCAGGGCTTTAAGCGTGCGGAGCAAACCATCCGGCACCAGTTCACCGGGGATAGCAGACATATCCGCCGGGCGCGCGCCGAACAAGAACAACAGTTTGGTTTCGCTGATTTTTTCCAACACAACCAGGGGAGTTGGCCAATAACTGGGCGCAATAATAATTTCCTGCGGATTGAAATCCTCTTCTTCGAGGCGGATGCCTTGCGAAAGTTCGGTAATCAAATCGCTGATGCTCAGGCTTTTCGCCAGTTCCTGGGCCCGCTCCAGCCCGGCTTTCATCACCGGGGCAATGCGCTTCTCTTCATCCTCGAAAAAAGCGGTCTGGTAGGCCTGTAAAGCCGCAAGGAATCCCTCCCCAAATTCATCAGGACGCGCCCACCAATCAAGATAGCGCTTGAATCCGTCTACATCGAAATCCTGTTTCCCCTTGTGTTTGCGATAGTGCTGTAATAACGCCAAATCCGATTCGTTCCATGCGCGGCGAGTGACAACGCCTAATAAAACTCTGTCCCACTCGGAATTTTCATCGCAATCTATCTCAAAGACCTTCACCATGCGCTCGGCGGCTGGAATCTGCCGCATGGTCCACAACGCGCTAATAGCATCTTTGGGAGCCGGGAGTTTACGCACCCATGAGATGGGCCATCCTGAAAAGGGAATCACTTCTTCGAGCAATTTGCGCTCGGCAGCCGGAATTCGGGAACGGATTCCGGCTGCCCAAGAGGCGCGAATGCCATAATATTCGGGGTCATGCAATACATGCAGACTGATAAAAAGTTCGTAGGCGGTGCCAAAATCCCAGCTAATGCTTGCCTGGTCAAGTGAGTTCATGCGAGCCTCCCCGGCGAACAAACGTGCTTATTCGCCGGTCAATTTTCGTCCTATTTTAACCAGCATTTCACCAGTGTGAGGGTCAACATGCTCACAAAAAGGATACAAATTCATTAAGAGACTGCCGAGAGCAACCAACAACAGGCCGGTTTGGGAAGAAACGAGACGGCCATCGCCTGATGACAGTCGATGAGAAAAGGTTTGGCCCTGCCTCGCATACCTTTCAGTTTGATTTACAGATAAACTGGCTAAAACACACGACATGGCAGCCTCCTTTTCGACAGGATGATTGGCGCGCGGTAAAAAACTAAACCGTCTCCTTCTCCCATTGCGGCGGGAGGGTTGCCAGATGAATCAGCTTTTTGCCAGTCGCAATGAAGAACCGACCAGCCGCCAACGCCAAGCGTTCCCACAGGCGGGGAGCGGAGTCAACCATTTGCAGCGAGCGTTGAATGTTGCCGGAGTGCGCGCGTTCATAAATTTTGGGGTGGAGGATGAACATTTCGTCCATGGTTTTGTTCCTTTCCATCAACTAAAGGTCGAGTTTAGACATCCGTCAATGTTAGATAAACATCTAATTAGATAATAGTCTAAACCAGAGCCCTTGTCAAGAGGCAATTCGACATTCTTGCAGTGGATTGCAGTACAATACAAATTGATGGATGAGAAGAATTTGGCCGAATCGCGCCATCGGATGGTGGCCGAACAACTCCGACCACGCGGAATCCATGACCCGCGCGTATTGGAGGCGTTTGAAACCATTCCCCGCCACTTGTTTGTTCCCTCAGAGTATCAGTGGTCGGCGTATGATGATGCTCCACAACCCATTGGCCACGAACAGACAATTTCTCAGCCGTACATTGTGGGGATAATGAGCGAGCTGCTGATGTTGACCGGCGAGGAGCGCGTATTAGAAGTCGGAACCGGTTCCGGCTACCAGGCAGCCATTCTGGCGAAACTGGCAGCGGAGGTTCATACCGTCGAAATTATCCCCGCCCTGGCACAGCGCGCCCGGCAAACACTGACATCGCTTGGCCTGAAGAATGTTCATGTCCATTGCGCGGATGGTTCGCAGGGCTGCCCCGACTTTGCGCCTTACCAGGCCATTCTGGTCGCTGCGGCAGCGCCCAAAGTCCCCCCGCCACTGCTGGAGCAATTGGCCGAGGGAGGCCGCCTGGTCTTACCGGTTGGCGCACGCGGCTTGCAGCGACTGGAGTTATGGCACAGGGAGAAGAATACATTTTCAAGCGAAAACATTATCCCGGTGGCTTTTGTGCTGCTGCGCGGGAAACACGGCTGGAAATAAAATTTCCCCGACCCTTTGATGGCCGGGGAAACCGTTTTTTTAGTGGAGAGACCAATTACTCATCCGCGGCACAGCGGAATCCAGTGCGCTCGTTGGCCTGCCCGGCGTAAGAGTTGGAGAGTTTATCGGCTTCCAGGTTCTGGGCCAGGCCAAAACCACGATTAGATAAGCGCAGTTCGGCAATTTCATCCGCCCAGGAGCCTCCGCGCATCACCATTTGCAGGCCATTAACACCGGGTTTGTCGGGGCCGGTGGGGTTTTCAGCCGGGGATTTTTCGTAGTAAGACGCGCTGTAATAATCAGCCACCCATTCCCAGACATTACCAGCCATATCGAGAATGCCAAATGGGCTGGCCCCAGCAGGATAACTCCCTACTTTGACGGTATCTTTATTTTTGAAACCAAAATTGGCCGTTTCTTCCGATGGGTCAGTGTCACCCCAGGGGTAGTTGCGGAAGTCTGTGCCACGGGCGGCGTACTCCCATTCGGCCTCGGTCGGCAGGCGGCGACCAGCCCACTCGCAGTAGGCTTTGGCGTCGTTCCAGGTCACATAGATAACCGGGTAGTCGGCATATTCAGGGTTGGTGTAATAATCGCTACGGGTGGCTGATTTCAACTCATTGGGAATTTCACAGACCCCTGCAGCAACACACTGGGCATATTGAGCATTGGTGACTTCGGTTTTATCGAGCCAAAAGCCTTTGAGCGTGACTTTATGGCTGGGTTTTTCATCTGGCTGCGCTTTGTCGTTCAGCCCACCCATTTGGAACGCGCCGCCTGGGATAAACACCATTTTCATCTGGTCGGTGGATGATGTTTTCTCTTTGACATTTCCGACGTCGCCTGTTCCAATACCGCCGGGGTCCTTTTGGCCGCAAGCGGCCAACCATAGCGCAAGCGCCAGCAACAAGACAACTACTTTTTTCATTTTTATTCCTCCAGGAAAAATTGGGGCAGGTGGAATTTTGCAAAATGATTATGAACCGGAAAAGCCGAACTTGATAGACGTACCACATCCCCCATTTGGGCGATTACAGACCTTGCTTACAAATTTGTTAACGACCAAAACCCTCCGGCAGTAAAATGGGACTGGAATTGACTTCGTTTTTCCATATCTATGCTATAGTAATAGCATATCACGAGGAGGCCGTATGTCTCAGAACAAGAAAAATGAGCCGCAGTTTAAGTTGAACTATTTCGACATCATCAAAGGCGTATTGTTTCCCAACGCGGGGAAACCGGTCATGAAGTCACCCCCGCCAGCGGCGCACAAACCTGCCCCAACAGCATATACCCCTCCATCAACCAGGTCTGGTCAGAGCAATCCACCACGTCCGGCGCCTCAGCCCGCTCAGCCAGCTGCTCAGAAACCGCCCCAAACCCCGCTTCCCGTGCCCATCCAGGGCGATATACCCCGCCCTGCCACCCGGCCTGCGAGCCCGACGCCCACCACTTCGCCAGTTGGAACAACAAGCACGCCAACCACTCAAACCACATCTCCACAACGAGCGATACAGAAGCCGACCAGCAAGTCTGGTCGCTTCACGTTTCAGCGGGAAAAACTCTCCCAGGCTTTTTTCCACGTAGCCGGGATTCTCTCTTTCATCGTCAATCTCGTCCTGATTGTGGTGTTAATCATTCTGGTGCGCGAGTTATTCGCGCTTAAGGCTCTGGTCGGAGACCACCTGCTGGGTGGTTTATACAAGAATTTTCAATTGATGGACGCAGCCCACATCCGTACAACCATCACCGTTCAGGATAACATCCCAATTGCCTTTGACCTGCCCATCAGCCAGCAGATTACTGTTACCTTGACTGAAAACACCATCATTCGGAACGCGATTGTAGGCGTGTTGAGCGTGCCAACCACCGTTACCCTGCCCGCCGGAACGCAACTCCCCATCCAACTCAACCTGACCGTTCCCGTGCAAACCACTATCCCGGTTACATTGAACGTGCCAGTAGATATTCCTTTACAGGAGACTGAACTGCATCAGCCCTTTATCGGTTTGCAAGACGTAGTGCGCCCGTTGAACGACCTGCTCCAGCCAAACATTAAAACTCCGCAAGACCTGCCATGCGGCCTATTCCAACCAGTCTGTAACACGTTTTTCATCACGCCATGACCCTGACCCAAATCACTTTAGCCAACGGCCTGCAAATCCTTCTCAAAGAAATCCATACCGCCCCACTGATTAGTCATTGGGTCTGGTATCGGGTCGGCTCAAAAGATGAGCCAACAGGCAAAACCGGCATTTCTCACTGGGTAGAACATCTCCAGTTTAAGGGAACCGCCCAATTCCCCGCAACCATGCTGGACAAAGCCATCGCCCGTGAGGGAGGCGTCTGGAACGCTTTCACTTTCCTGGATTGGACGACTTATTACGAAACAATGCCCGCCGCCAAAATTGACCTGGCCCTACGCCTGGAAGCAGACCGGATGATTAACAGCCGCTTCGACCCTGCGGAAATCGAAGCAGAGCGGACGGTCATCCTATCCGAACGGGAAGGCAACGAGAACGAGCCCCTCTTTCGGCTGGGCGAGGCGGTTCAGGCGGCGGCCTTCCGGGTCCACCCGTATCATCATGAGGTCATCGGCGACTCCGCCGACCTGCGCGCCATGACCCGCGATGACCTGTACCAGCACTACAAAACCTTCTACGCCCCCAACAATGCCGTACTGGCTGTGGCAGGCGATTTCGAGACCGGAGAAATGCTCAAGCGCATTGAGGAACTGTTCGGCGAAATTCCGCCCGCCCCCGCTCCGCCGCGCCTGATACGTCCCGAACCCGAGCCAGAAGGGGAAATCCGCTTGAGCGTAGAAGGTCCCGGCGAAACGGTCTACCTGCAAGCCAGTTACCACGCTCCAGCGGCCTGGCACCCCGATTTTCATGCGCTGGCAGTTTTAGACAGCCTGCTGGCCGGCCCCAGCAACCTGAATATGTTCGGGGGCGGCGGCATTTCAAACAAGACATCACGACTATACCGCGCGTTGGTTGATACCGAATTGGCCGTCAGCGTACAGGGCGGCTCAGCCGCCACCATCGACCCATTCCTGTACACCTTCACCATCACCGCGCACCCCAAAAACCACATCGAAAAAGCGCTCAAGGCACTCGACTCCGAAATTGCCCGCCTTCAGGACGAGCCGCCCTCCACCGAAGAAGTTGCCCGCGCCATCAAGCAGGCCCGCGCCATGTTTGCTTATGGCGCGGAAAACATCACCAACCAGGCCTTCTGGCTCGGTTATGCCGAGATGTTCGCTCATTATGACTGGTTTACTTCCTACCTGGATAAACTGGCAGAAGTAACCCCTGCCGATGTACAGCGCGTTGCCCAGACCTGGTTCCGCGCAAAAAGCCGCGTCATTGGAACCTATCTTCCTGTCAACGATGGAGGCAACGAATGACAAATTTTCACTCCCTGCCCGGCCCAGAGGATATTTCGCGCGCAACCTTACCAAACGGCATCGTAGTCTTGTCGCGCTCGAATTTCAACAGCCCATCGGCGGTGGTCAGCGGGTATCTCAATGCTGGAAGCATTTTCGATAGCGACGAGAAACTGGGCCTGTCAGATTTTGTTGCCTCAGCCCTGATGCGCGGAACGGAGAATCGCACCTTCGAGGAGATATACGACCGTCTGGAATCGGTAGGCGCGAGTTTGGGATTCTCCGCCGGGACGATTACGGTGGGGTTCAGCGGGCGTTGCCTGGCAGAAGATTTGCCCCTGCTCTTTGAACTGCTCTCCGATGCGCTGCGCCGTCCGGCCTTTCCCAAAAAGGAACTCGAAAAACTACGCGCCCAACTGCTGACCGGTCTCGCCATCCGTGCTCAAGATACCGCCGACCAGGCTTCGCTGGCCTTTGATGAGATAGTTTATGCTGGGCATCCCTACCGCCGCCCCGATGACGGCTACCCGGAGACGGTGCGCGCCATCACCCGCCGCGATATTGTCGCGTTTCACCAGAAGCACTTCGGGCCGCGCGGACTGACCCTGAGCGTGGTGGGGGCGGTCGAAACGGAAGCAGCGACCAGCCTGGTGGAACAATTCATGGGAGATTGGGAAAACCCCAGCCAGCCAGAACTACCCCGCTTGCCCGACATCCGCCCTTTGACGGGCATCCAGCGAAAACATATCCCCCTTCCCGGCAAGGCGCAGACCGACATCCTTATGGGAGCGGTCGGACCAAGCCGGACTTCGCCCGATTATCTACCCGCTTCGCTGGGCAATTCGATTTTAGGACAATTTGGAATGATGGGGCGGATTGGAGATGTGGTGCGTGAGCAGTCGGGGTTGGCTTATTACGCCTATTCCAGCTTAAGCGCTGGCTACGGGCCAGGAACCTGGGAGGTAAGCGCGGGGGTTAACCCAGCCAATGTGGAAAAAGCGATTGAACTGATACGCGCCGAGTTGCGGCACTTTGTGGAGCAGGGCGTTTCAGCCGGGGAACTGGCCGACAGCCAGGATAATTTTGTGGGGCGGCTGCCGCTCTCGCTGGAGTCAAACGGCGGAGTGGCTTCGGCTCTGCTCAATATTGAGCGATACAACCTGGGGCTGGATTATTACCATCGCTATGAATCTCTGACGCGCGCAGTAACGCCTGAACAAGTGGCGGAAACCGCCCGCAAATACCTGCACCCCGACCGGCTGGCAATTGTGAGCAGTGGGGGGTAGGTCAGCGCACGCCCAAACGCCTGAACAGAACTATGCTGGATGGCTCATGAAAACAAATCTCGCTGCACTGATTGGCGTTGTTCTCCTGGTTTCTTGTTCACCAGTTCTGTCTACATCCGTTGAAAAGAATCTCTTCAGCCCAACCCAAACTTTAGAAACTCCTGCACCTGCAAATTCTCCAGAGTCGTCAACAGTTTTTTGGGAAAGCAATGGATTAAGCATCCAGAAAGTTGAACTAAAAGCATATCCCGATTCGGAATCTCGCTCTTTTGTACCCGTATCAGGCACAGAATCTGAAGTTTTAGAAAAGCACCAGAACGAACGTCAAAAAAAAATGTTGACTTAATTGGCCTGGAAAGTTGCAAAGCCTGGCTAAACAACAAGCGCATCGTTGCAACGCAAATTTTCCCCAAGCCCGATGCAGATTGTTCTCGTACAATTGTTCTCTCACAAGATGGCACAGAGATTTTCAGATTGGTTATCGAAAATCTGGTTCCAACGTATCCATCATTACTTGGCTTATGGACTTATGGCAACGAATGGTTTATTGAAACCACATAATCCAACCAGACAGGTGAATATCCTTATGCAATTGGAGATATCAATCCGAACCGGCCAATCCTTAAATAAATATGGCGTACAGTTATGACGAAAGTTTTGGCTTTCAGTTATTGGAAGGAAAGCCTTTCTATTTTTATAAAGAAGAAGGAAAGTTTCGCGCGTCTTATGACGGTCAAGAGATGAGGATTGAATACGATGAAATACCGCATTATTTGTGTTGCAGCGCAGGCGGAATCACCCCCCTGAAATCAGAAAATATGGTTTCGTTTTTTGGTAAAAGGAGCAATAAGTGATATTACGTTGAAATAGGTGCTTTTAGCCCATGAATGATGTAAAAATTAGGCAAAATCTGCGCCAAACATCAAGTTTTGGCTGAATAATGGCACACAGAAAGACCATGAAAGCTGCCGTCTTTTCCGCATTTGGCAGGCCCAAAGCCAACGGTACCCATAAAAAACAAAAAACGTCCCGAAGGGCTGTAAACCTTCGGGACGCTGCCTTTCAGGCGCGAATGTCAATAAATTCTTTGACCAGCGGCTCGAGGGTTTTTCTAACTTCGTCTTGCGTCATGCCCTGAATTTTGCAGGTGAGCATTTTATCGGCCGGGGTTTGGCCGGTGATAACCCCAAAGGCTACAAAATTTCCGTGCTTTTCGGCAACAGCCTCGGTGAAGCGGGCCAGCTGCCCAGGTTTGTCGTCAATCAGCGCAGTAACACGCACGCCAGTTTCACGCGCGCCAAGCAGTTCAAGAAAGATTTTAAACAGGTCGGTCTCCGTAATGATGCCGACAACATAGCCGTCACGCATCACCGGCAGGCCACCGACTTTGTTATCGGCCATGATGCGCGCGGCTTGTTCAATGGGGGTGTCTTCGGTGACCGTCAGGACGTTTTTGCTCATCACTTCGGAGACGGTGATTTTGCTCAACAGGTAGTTCATTTCCCAAATACTGAGGGTGGTGACAGGGGATGGCGAGGCGTTCAGCAGGTCAACATCACACACGATGCCGACCAATTTGCCATCTTTGACGACCGGGGCGCGGCGGATATGTTCTTTTTTCATCATGTTTAGCGCGTCCGGAATAGGCATTTCGGGCGAGATGGTGATAACAGGTTTAGACATTCGTTCGCCGACGAGCATGGGAGCCTCCTTAACCAAAAATGAGAGTGCTTTAATTATACTAGCCTGTCAACCAATTCAGTGAAAATGAACCCACAAAGGCAATCAACAGCATTTTGATGACCTGGGCGGCCCAGACGGCCAGGAAAAACCACCCAAAAGTCATTTTGAGGGCCCCGGCGGCAATTCCGGCCAGGTCGAAGAGTGGGTTGGGAATGACCCCCAGGATGAAGATGGCAAGCGGGCCATATTTCATGATTTGGGGCTTAAGGCGCCGATAGAGGTCGATGCGCTCGATGACAGCCCGTCCGCTGATACCGGCCAGATAAGCGGAAACTTCGCCAACTGCCGCGCCGCTTCCAGCCGCTAAAGCCACGCCAAGCGGGTGCAAAACTCCGCCCATCGTAAAGACAATGGCCAGGCCAGGGCCAGGAACAAACACGCTGGCGCTGGAAATCATGGCGGTTACGAAGATGCCTGAATACCCAACCCCGGCCAGCCGCTGGATTTGAGCGCGCTGGTGGATGAGCAACAGGCTAACCCCAACGACCGCAACCAGGACAAGCACGCGCAACAGGTTGACTTTCCAGCCAGCGGGTTGTTCAGACGCCGGAGTCGCTTGAACGATGGCGGTGATTTGAACATTCTTTTCGGTCTTGCCATTCGGGTTTTCGCTCATTTGGAAATTACCTGTAAATGCAGGGCAGGTCTCTCACCCGCCCATGCTCATTTCGGTTTTACGCCACGCTCATTTTGCAAATTCTTTCAGCACGCGCGCCATGTGGCGGGCATGTTTGAGGTACAGGTCGAGCCGGATGTTTTCGTTAGGGGCGTGGGCGCGGGTATCGGGGTAGCCCAGACCAGCAGTGGCGACGGGAACTTTCAGTTCATGCACAAATGGATAATTTGGCCCGCTGCCGCCAATCATCGGAATCAGTTCCATTTTAGACTCGAAGACTTGCTCGGCAGTATCAACAACCAAATTAATGAAAGGGTCATCGGGGTCAGTTCTGGCTGCCGGGCCACCGCCCAGGAATTCGATTTGAATGTCAGAAAATCCTTCACGGTCCAGGTGCTGGCGGAGCAGGGTCAGGCATTTTTCGATGGTTTGGCCAGGGACAAGACGAAAATCGACTTTGGCTGAGGCTTTGGCAGGCAGCACCGTTTTAGAACCGGGGCCCTGGTAGCCGCTGGTCAGGCCACAGATGGTACAGGTCGGCTCAAAGACTTCGGCCATGTATAAATCCGTACCGCCGGTCAGGCCTTTCAGGAAATTCTTGACTCCGTACATTTTTTTGTATTCAGGGGCGGCGTCCGGCTGCAAGTCGAACAGTTCGCGGTCACGCCCGGTAGGCGGGATGATGTCGTCGTACCAGCCGGGGATGCGAATTTTTTCATCTGGCCCTTTGAGGGTGTTCAACGCCCACACCAGCCGCCAGGCGGCGTTGGGGAAGATGCTCCCGCCCAGGCCGCTATGGACATCGATGGATGCGGTCTCCACTGAGAGTTGAACGTAGCAAATGCCACGCAGACCGAGGTATTGCATCGGCACTTCGCGGTGGTCTACCCCGCCAAATTCCCAAATGCAGGCGTCAGCGGCCAGTTTTTCTTTGTTGGCGCTGATGAAGGCCGGAAGGTGAATGCTGCCGGTTTCTTCTTCGCCTTCGATGATGAATTTGACGTTGCAGGGCAGTTCGCCCTCAGCGGCGAGCAAGGCATCTACGGCATAGAGGCGGCTGGTAATGTGGCTTTTATCATCGCTGACGCCACGCCCATAGAGTTTTCCATCGCGCAGGGATGGCTCGAAGGGTGGGGTTTCCCATAGTTCGAGCGGTTCGGCGGGCTGGACATCGTAATGGCAGTAAAACAGCAGGGTTTTGGCGGTGTTTTTGCCCTTGCGCTCGCCAAAGACAACCGGCGCGCCGCCGGTGGGCAGGATTTCGGCGCTAAAGCCGCGCTTCTTGAGCAGTTCGGCGACCAGCGCGGCGCACTCTTCCAGTCCCCAGTTTTGCGCGCCAACCGATGGTTGAGCGACCAGCTGGCAGAGTTCGGCAATCGAATCATCGAGATGGGTCGTCAGGTAGGAATCGATTTCCGCGTAAGACATAGAGAACTCCTTGTTCATTTTACAAACCAATCGAAGGAAACGGCCCCGACATACGCAAACATCATCATTTTCAGGATTTTGCCAATGGCACAGGGGATGAGAAATTTCCAAAGCGGAATTTTGAGCGCCCCGGCAGAGAAACCGGCCAGGTCGAAAAGCGGGTTGGGGATAAAAGCCAGGACGAGGATGGCAAGCATGTTCAGGCGCGGATGAGCCTGCATCCAACGGGTCAGTTTTTCATAAAAGGAGACCCTTTCGATGACGGCCTGACCGCTGAACCCGGCCAGATAGCCGGAGATTTCTCCCAGCGATGCGCCCAGCCCGGCGGCAACCGCTACGCCCAACGGATTGAAAATAGCCCCCATGGCAGTGGTAATGGCAACCCCAGGCAAAGGAATGATGATGGTGGCATTCGCAGCAATCGAAATCAGGAAAATTCCGATGTAGCCATATTGTTGAAGGGCAAGAACCTGCTCACGGTAAGCGAATAACAAAACGATGAGCGCCGCAACACCAATCAGGGCGAATATCCGTAAAAGGGTGGTGCGGCGCTCTGGGGTCATGGTCTTTTATTCGCTTTCGATAATGGTAATCTTGTTAATTTTGACGCCAGGATATTCAGGACGCATTGGGTCGCGCGGCGGGATGGACATCAGTACATCCATGCCAGAAGTAATTTGGCCGAAAACGCTGTGTTTGTTATCCAGCCAGGGAGTGGGGACGTGGGTAATAAAGAACTGTGAACCGTTGGTGCCGGGGCCGGCATTGGCCATGGAAAGGATGCCCGGTTTGTTGTGCTTAAGAGAGGGATGAAACTCGTCCTGAAAGCGATAGCCGGGGCCGCCGCGCCCGCTGCCGGTTGGGTCGCCGCCCTGGGCCATAAAATCGGCAATCACGCGATGGAAAATCGTGCCATCGTAAAAACCTTCGCGGGCCAGGAAAACGAAGTTGTTGACGGTAATGGGGGTTTTATCAGCAAAGAGTTCCAGTACCATATCCCCTTTTTCAGTGGAGATGGTGGCAGTGTACTTCTTTTTCGGGTCGATTTGCATGGCGGGCGGGGTATTCCATTGTTTCATGTCTGTCTCCTGTAGAGAGTCGAAAATCTCCAGATTTTCGACATGCTTGGGGTAGATAAATAACCAACACCTGGAGATGCTGGAATGTTGTTCAGCGCAGCATCTCTTCGATGCGCGCCACAACCATATCGAGGGCGGCGGTGTTGAAGCCGCCTTCTGGAATGATGACATCGGCGTACCGTTTCGATGGTTCGACAAATTCGAGGTGCATTGGGCGCACGGTCTTGAGATACTGGTGAATCACTGATTCGGTAGTGCGCCCGCGTTCGGTAATGTCGCGTTGTAAACGTCGGATGAAGCGCAAGTCAGAGTCGGTATCCACAAAAATGCGGATGTCAAATAGCTTACGCAGTTCCGGCTCGGCGTAGATGAGAATCCCTTCAACCATGATGACGCGCTGGGGCTTGATAGGGATGGTTCGCTCGGTGCGGGTGTGGATAGAGAAATCGTAAACAGGCAATTCGATAGCCTGGTAATTTCTCAGTTGTAAGACGTGTTGAACGAGCAGTTCGCTTTCGAGCGAATTGGGGTGGTCAAAGTTGACTTCAGCGCGCTGAACGGGCGGCAGGCCGCTCAAGTCCCGGTAGTAGGCATCGTGTGGCAGGTAGGCAATCCGCGAAGGGCCGACCCGGTTGAGGATTTCTTGCGCAACGGTGGTTTTGCCAGAACCAGAGCCGCCCGCAATGCCGATGACGAGGGGAGTGGGTTGGGAAGCCATGCGTGGATTATACCCGCTCGCGGTTAAATCCCGGCCTGGTAAGCCAAGGCAATCGTTCCCGGCCCAACATGCGTTCCAATGACCGGGCTGAGCTCGCAGACAAAGGTTTCAGCCGGGTTGAGCAAAGACGCTGCTTTTTCCAGTACAGTTTGAGCCTCCGCCGGTGAATTGGCGTGTAATGCAGCCAGGCGAACCGGTTTTTTGCCGCGACACTCCTCAGTGACAATTTCGATAAGCCGCTCCAACGCTTTGCCTTTCGCGCGCACCCGTTCTTCGGCTTCGATTTTGCCTTCGTGCATTTTTAGAATAGGTTTCATGTTAAGCGCGGTGCCCAGGAAGCGTTGCGCCCCGCCAATGCGTCCGCCCCGATGCAGGAATTCGAGCGTATCGACGGCAAAGTGAACGCCAATGTGCCGGCGAGCCTGCTCGGCGGCGGCCATGCAGTCCTGAAGCGAAGCGCCATCCGCAGCGGCGCGGGCGGCGGCCAACACCTGAAAGCCCATCGCCATGGTTGTTGTTTGACTATCGAAGATTTCGATGTGCTTCGCGTTCTGTCCCAGCATTTCGCGACCCTGGCAGGCCGATTGAATCGTTCCGGAAAGTTTCGACGAAATGAAAATGCCCAAAACGGCGGAAGCCTGTTCGAGTAGCCGCGCGAAGACTTCTTTCATTGCTCCTGCCGAAGGCTGAGAAGTACCGGGCATGGTTTTAGCCGTTCTAAGTCTGTGGTAAAACTCCTGCGGCTGAAGGGTGACTCCGTCCAGAAACGTTTCTTCGCCCCAAATCACCTGGAGCGGGATGCTGGCAATGTTATATTGAGTAAGCAGGTCTTGTGGCAGGTAGGCGGTGCTATCTGTCAGGATGACGACTTTGTTCATAGGTTTTCCTTTTTGGCAAATGGAATTGCCAAATTATATCTTTGAATTGGGAAAATTTTTCCATCATCTTGCTCTGCGGGTCGCTCCCAATGCAAACGCAGCCGGGCTGCCTCGTTTCTTGAGTTAACACACCCTCAGATTTAATCAATTGGGGTCTGTCATAGATGGAACAGGAAGGGCGGGGGCGGAACGCGCGAGACCAGGAACGCCGATGCGCTGGCGATGGTCGTCTCCTCCTTCGGGGCGGCAGCGCGGTGGGCTGGCCTGGTGGAAAAATACGCGCGAGGCGCAAGGGCAGCCGTTGGTCATTACTCCAAAAATCTTTCTTGTCCTGATTGTGCTGGCCGACGTCACCCCGCGCGCTCTGCGCCACACCTTTGCAAAATCGCTGATTGACAATGGTGTCTCGCTCGAAAAAGTCGCCGCGCTGCCCGACCAATGCCACCCGGTTGCACGTCACGCCGGGCGAGAAGGATTTGGAAGAGGCAGTGGCCGGGCTGGTGGGGTAGAAGGTGTCATGAAAAAACTGACCCGCAACCAATGGTACGCACTGGACGAGCAATACAACCAAACCCCGGCACACCCTGATGCCGAGGGCGTTCCGGGGGAGCATTTGCGCCTGATGGCCCTGCTCAACCGCCTGGGCTTTCACCCGATGTCGAAGCAGGAGGCGATGCAGATGGCCAGGGAATTGCTGGAAAGGGGATGGGAGTAGGGAGGTTATCTGACTATTAGATTATCTATAGCACTGGCAATTTTGGCTGCATATTCCGTTTCCACGATGACGGCAAGTTCATGATTCAGTATCATGCCATTGTAGGATAAATTGGAAGACCCTACCAGCGCCCGCTGACGGTCAACAACGAGAACTTTCGCGTGCAGGTCACCGTGCTTGTTGTCTGGCTCGAACGAGTGCAGGGAAAAATAGGGGTATTTCTTTTGCAATTGATTCAGATGTCTCTGAACCGAATCATATTGTTCCGATAGGCGATTGACCACCATCCGCACACGCACCCCGCGCGCCAGAGCCGCCTCCAGCAGGTCAAAAATACGGTCGGCTTTTCCAATTGAGTAAGCCGTCATTAAAATCTCATACCGCGCGTTGTTGAGAAGGTCGTCAATAGCGGACTCGATAGAGCCGATTCCGCTCCCCATCCATCCCAGACCGCTGACCACTACCTGCACTTTGCTCATGGCAGACCTTCCAGAAGCAGTTTGCGGTCCAGCGACATATTGCGATGTTCGCAAGAGGTTTCCGAAACCAGCGAGCAGGCATAGCAGGCCGCGCCGTTGTAACGGTCCTTGCCAAATTTTTCTTCGCCACAGAGTGGGTCGTTCGAGCAGGTCTCCAGGTTACGCAGGGCGCGTTCCAGTACGCGCTCGAACTCCGGTACGAGCGCAATCAAACCACCCAGGGTACCATCGCCGCCGGGTTGAGCAGTGTAGAGCAACAGCCCGCCACTGGCCTGACCTGTGTTTTCGTCCACGTCCAGAAAAATCCGCTCACGGATGGCGGCAGACGAATAGCCGGCATCAACCGAAAGGGCATTGATGAGTCGGTGCGCCAGCGTATGCCACCACACAAACACGGGGTGAAACTGATGCCTGTCACCAGAGATGAGACCCTGCCCCATGTAATCATCCGGGCGATGCCAGGCCTGCCACCAGGATTCCGCCACGCTTCCGTTCATCTTCGGACTGTTTGCTGGATGTTCCTTCAGGTTCAGGTCAAGAAAGATTCCTTCGCCAGAGAGTTCCGAGCCGATATACCATTTACGACCCGGAGCGGCAGGTAATTCAAACCCGGTCGAAACCGGTTGCGCCTGCCTCACCTGCCCGGCAGGGATGCGCCGGTAAGCATATTGAACCATCAATACCCGCAGGCGGCTGATTGGCGTGACCCGAAAGTGGAGATTGCCCCAGGACACACCGGAGCGCACCGCGCTTGCCTGAACTTCAAAGTTAGGGACTTCTCCTGGCCGTTTGGGCGGTTCGGGCGGGTGTCCTTGCGCCGCGGCCTGAAGCAAAGCCTGAAATTCATCCCGGCGCAGGTCATAGGCGGTTTTTGGAATTTCCAGTCCGATAACCTGCCCGATAGCCTTGAAAATCTCATTCTCGGAATAAGAATCAATCTGGTGTACCGTTTCTTTTTCCAGTTGTTTGCGGGTGACCAAGCTTTCCAGCGTTTTGATAAATTCGTTCTTGCTGGCAAAAGGCCGGGTTTCGCTTCCGACCACCACAGTGTAAATTGCGCTTATCTGCAACAGGCGGTGCAGATTGGTATCACACTGCGGAATGACCAGCGCAGAGGCCAGTTCCAGGATGCGCAGGTTAGCGGCGCCGCGCTGAATGATGCGGGAATCTTCCGTACAGCCAGGGCGAAACCTGTCGTTTCCAGCTTCTTTTTCTGGAAAACGCCCGGAACACGGCCAGGAGCGGCTATATGCCACACCCAGGTTAATTTTTGCTTTGCAGACAGGACATTCAATGGTGATATTTTTCAGCGCGCCGCTGCCATGCCAGAGCAGATAGGAGGGCCTGCAATTTTCCTGAGAATGGTTGATGATACCCACCCAGTCCACATCATCCAGATGCCCGGCAGGGCAGGCGCGCACGAAACGGATCGCCTGACGGCTGGCAACACGCCAGGCTTCCCATTTATCTTTTGAGGGTGGACATTTAGGGCAGGCTTTCTCGTCTTCCTGCGTTTTATGATACAGAATGTTGTGCACGGTACATAACGACCATGAAGGAAACCTTTTTGTTTTGTAAAGCGCCTTCGTTTCCGGTTCACCCAGTTCTGCGTTGGATGGCAAACGCAAAATACCCGCGCCATCGAGCAGACCTTGAGAAAGACGCTGATCGGTGATTTCAAAGCGTGTCAGGTCATCCACCTGTGAAAAAACACCGGAAAGTTCTGGGGAAAGGATAATGCGCGGGCCATTGACGCCTTCAAGTATCGCGCCAGGGCCATAAATGGTGAGAAACTGGGAACGGCGAATTTGCGGCATGGCTTAATCCTGAAACATGGTGGTTTCTTCAACATCGCGCAGGGATTGGGGGGCGTTCTCAAAGGCTACTTCAAACCGCCCCTGGTGCTGAGAATCGCCTAAAACCACATGGCGTTGTGGGGCACGTGTCACAGCAGGCTCGTTGTATACGAACTGATTAGGGTCAGGATGCTGCTCGGCAATCATGCGCCAGCGGTCAAGTTCCGATTTTGCTTCTCGTTCGGTGTATTCAGGTACAGGTTGACGACCTGACGGCTGCCTTTGGGCACGGTCTTCAAACAGGGATGGAATGGCTTTGACTTCTTTTTCCCTGCGTTTATCTTTCATCAGGTATGCGCCGGAAAAGAATGTTCCGCTGAACCGTTGCTGCACACGCCAGAGTTCATCCAGATTAACCCCGGCAATCTGGCGCGCCAGGCGCAGGAGAATCACGGCAACCGGGCCCAGAGCGCGTTCGCGGGCGCGCGGCGAGAAGGGCGCGACCGTAACCGGTTCAACATAACGATACAGGGCGCGATGGTAGCCGGTGAAAAATTCGTAGTGGTCAAGGTCACGCGGGCGGGTGGCGCGGAAAAAGGTGACAACCAGTCCAGTGGTCTTGCGCCCGACACGCCCGGTCGCCTGAATGTAAGATGACGTGGTTTTGGGCTGACCATGCACCACCATCAGGCTCAGACGGTCCACGTCCACGCCGGTGCCAAACATCGATGTAGCGAAGACAGCATCAGGCGTTGAAGCGGATGGGCGGGATGTTTCCAGCTTTCGCAACAGGTTGGGCAGTTCGGTGGATTTCGCGCGGCTGGACAGTTCCATGCGATGGTATTCATCCAACCCCCGGCGGCTGGGTGTGCGATGTTTCAGCCATTCAGGAATGTCCTGCCGGTAAAGCGAGAGCGCGCCGGCCAGCTCACGCAGGGCGTTGAAATAACCAACCAGAGTCCAGAAGGGGTCAAGCCGGTCATCCGCCACCCCGCTGGCATGCAAATCGGCGGCGCGCTGTAACAGGGATGACCAGATGCGGACAATCGGGGTTTGCGCGCCTTTGCCGGGGGCGCAGATACCCACATACAACCGGCCGGGTCGGGTGGTGTCGAGCGGGTGGGCTTCCTGCGTCACGGCAAAAAACCGGTCATCGGAAGAAAGCGCTGGGGGCGGAAATTGCGCCAGCGCGCGGTCAAACAGGGCTTTGACCTGCGGCTCAGCGCGGCGGACAGTGGCGGTGGATGCAATATATTTCGGGCGCACTGTTTTGCCCTGCACTGTGCGCTGGCAGAGATAATCCACCGCCGTTTCGTAAATACCCACCATACTGCCCAACGGCCCTTCGATAAGGTGCAATTCATCTTGCAAAATCAGGTCGGGAGGCGCAAAAGATGCTGTTTGGGCAACAAGGTTCTCTAACGATGAATGCTGGAAGTATCCCAGCGTATTAGATTTTGATAACCTGTCTGGATGCTCTGCCGGATTTCCCTGGCGGTAATAACCATATCGAGCATGATAGTGCGTAACATTCCCGAATAATGTAGCAGATTCGCCTTCATAGGCCAGACGGGCAAATTTATCAACCGTAGCAATTACCAGCGATGGACAGCGGGCATACACCTGGTCATCGACCGTGAAGGCCGGAATGGGGATGGCCCACGAGCGCTGTCTGCGGCCCTGTTCCCGGAAGGGTTCAGGCGCGCTTTGCCAGTCCATGCCGCTGCCATATATCACGGTGAGGCCGGGTTCGTAGTTTGTGGACAATCCCAGCATCATCTGGCGGGTTTGTTGTTTTTGCCCGCCAGTTTTATCGCGTGGTTCTGGCACCTGCTCTGCCCAGGCGTGTTGATTTAACTCACAGACGGGATTGGGACAGAATATTTCAAAATCGGTATCCACCCTGTTTTTGATTGACAAATGAAAGCACAAAGTAACCAGGGCGCGAGGGACGGGCGGATTGCAATTCAGCGTTGCCCAAAGCCGGTTGCAGGGTTTTCCAGACATAACTATCCACTTCATCGGCTTTCCATTGCTCTTGCGAGGCGACTCGTACCCGCAGGGTAAGCGTGCCGTATCCATTGGGATGATGTTTCAGGTGGACATTCTCAATCACCACGCCCGGCCTGGGAATTTTCACAAAATGAGCCGGCGCGGTTCGGGGCAGGTTTTTGCTAACCAGATGCAGGGTGTGGCTGCCTTCGCCCAGCCCTTCTTCTGGCACAGCCAGCAATGCGCCGCAGACCGGACATTGAGTCACCTGGGCGGGTTCGCCAGACAGTTCAAATCGGTAGCCTGCTTTTTTGACAATTTCGGAATCAGGTCCATCGTATCCCTTCTTCAAACCCTTCAAGATGTCGAGCGCGCCTGGAAAATATAAATACTGATTCTGGGGCAATGGGCCAAACCCGCGCAGTTGATTGGGCGTGACGCCGCCGCCCACCCAAAGCCCGGCAGAAAAACGCACCCCGCCCCACAGGAAATAGTCGCCGCGCGAGCATTCTGCAGGCCGCCAGCCGACCTGCCCCGGATTGTCTTTCAGTCCCCAGACCCGCAAGATTTCGCAGGCGGTAATGACGCCCAGTGCGCGGCGGAATTGCTGGATGGTGAGCAGGCGCAGGGTGTAACGCGAAAGCACGGCCACCCCGGCACCGGTTGTATCGCCTTCGCTGTTCTGACGGGCCAGCAGACGGCGAAAGCCAAGCAGGAAAGCGGTCAATCCCAGGTAGGCTTCGGTCTTGCCGCCGCCGGTGGGGAACCACAACAGGTCGCAGGTTTCGCGGTCAGGGTGGAGTGGATTGACCAGCGGGGGAATATTCAGCAGGATGAAGGCTAACTGAAAGGGCCGCCAGGTAAATTTCCACCCCGGTTTATCCCGGTTTTTCCAGCACGCCTGCATGGCAATTGCTTTGTTGGAAAAGCAAAACGCCAGGCGCGCATCCTCGTTCTGGCAGAGCAGGTCAATCGCTTCCTGAATACGCTCTGCGGTGCGCTGGCACTGTGCCAGGTTGCGCCGGGCCGCATCTTGAAAACCGGGGGCAAGGTTGGGAAGGGCGCTTTCCTGTTTGTGAATCCAGGCCTGATAGCCAGTGACCAGCGGAAGCAGAGCGTTCCGCAAGGTTTCAGGATGCCAGGTTTCTGCCAGGGTTTCGGCGCTGAATTCCGGGGCAGAGCTATATTTTTCGTTCCAGTCCACCTCCGGTGATTGAACCAGATAAACCGGGATGAGTTCGGTGCGAACATCGGCAGGGGAAAATTTTGCCCGCTCCGTTTCCGGGATGACTCCGGCATCTGTCCAGGCGAAGGGTGCTTCGGCAGGACGCTCGAAGGCGGCAGGCAATTCCGGGTCAATCTCCCGCCAGAGAGCGGCGCACATGTGACCCCGCGCCAGGGCAGTGCGACGTTGATATTGCAAAACCAGAGATTCTTCTTCGCGGACTTCTTCTGCCAGCAGGGCGGATGCCGCGCCGCTGACCTGTACCGGCGCCAGGCGCGTGCCTTCTACCAGATGGATACGTATCTGGGGTTGAAAAAGATAATCCGAAGTGCGCGGTTTTTGCTCATCTGGAACCATGCGTTCATTGACCAGAAAAACGCTGACTCGATAACCGCCATCTACACCGTGCGAACGCACCAGCAGACGCACATCCGCTTCCGGGGCAAAAGACTGGCAGTCGCGGGCAGCATTGACCTTGCCGGTAAGATAAGAGCAAGGCTGGCGTTCGTAATCTTCATCCGCATTCTGGAGATAACGCGCCCAGGTCGCGCAGATTTCTATGGATGGTTCACCCTGCTCTGCTTCCAGAGTAAAGCTCAGCCCGATGGAGCGCGGCAGAGCACGGGGGTCAAGCGCGGGCGAGAACATGCCGGTTGCGGCCACGTACCCCTGATTGTCCTGATCTTCATCGCTGGAGGTTTCCTCAATGACCGAGTCCACCTGGTCTTCGATGCGGTCATCCTGAGTACGGGCGTTGCGTGGCTCAAGAACGCCGGTGATGTATTCCTGGCGCGGGTCGTTTTCAGCAGGCAGAATTTCTTTCGGCCCGTTGCGGGGTCCCAGCGTTTCGCGCACCAGGGCGGTCAGCAGTTCATCGCGTATGTTCATAAATCTCCCTTATTCATCATCTGGTTGCGCCTGAGCAAAAGCGCACCAGGGTTTGAGCGGACATTCAGCGCAGCGCGGCGGCTGACGTTTCAGGCAAACCAGATGCGCCAGGTCGAGCAGGGCGTAGTTGAAGGCGCGTGGGTTTTCATGGTCGAGCAGGGCTTCGAGCGCCCGGCGAAAGCGGGAACTGCGGCGGGATGAGTCTCTGATGTCCCAGTCCAGCAACCGGCCAACAATCCGCACGGTGTTGGTATCCAGCAAAACTTCCGGTTCGTTCCACGCAAAACAGCGCACGGCTCCAGCGATGTAATCGCTTACCCCCGGCAAAGCCAGCAGGGCTTCGCGCTCATGCGGAATCTGTCCGTAGTGCTGGTGTTGAATTTGCTGAACCATCTTCACGAGCAGGTCGGCGCGCCAGCGCAATCCCAGAGCATAAAGCGCAACCTGAATTTCTTCCTGGCTGGCTGAGAGTAAATCAGCAGGCGCTGGATAGCGCTGGATGAACTGACGGTACACCCTTTCTGCCTGGCGCGCCTGGGTGCGGTGCAGAAAGACTTCTGCCAGTAAAATGTGATACGGATTGCTGGTTTCCCGCCAGAGAAAGGGGCGATAGTTTTTTTGCCCCCAGGCCAGCAGGAAGCGCTGTAAAGTGGATAATTCATCGGGCATGAAGGGAAGCGCGCTCATCGGGCTTGCGTCAGCGTTTTCACAATCGCCTGCATCACAGGGGGACAAACCGCGTTTCCAAGCATATGGATTTTTTCCTCGCGGGTTTCGCAGGCCAGGTTGTATTCCGGCGGAAAGCCCATGGCGGCCTGTAGTTCGTCGGGCTGGAGCATACGCATGGCGTGGCCGCCCCTGCCATCCGGTTGCACCAGGGCAAAACGGTCGCGCGTGGTGACGGTGCGCAGGGGTTCATCGAGACTCTGCCAGCCGCCTTTGATTTCTGAGCCATAATAAACCATCAGAAAAGGAGTTTCTCTTCCCAGGGCGTTCATGCCGCGTTGGGCGCGTTCCAGCGTCTTTTGCGCCCGGCCGGGCTTTTCCAGCGGAGAGAAAGGATATGCGCCGTTGGGTTTCAGGATGTCTTTGATGGCAGGCGGCTTGCAGTTTGAAGGGGGAGTGATTGTTTCTGGCGCTTCACGCTCCCGGTCACAGACGATGTAAAGGCGTTTGCGGCTTTGGGGAACGCCAAAATAGCTGGCATCCAGAATATGCTCCCGGCAATGGTAGCCACCTTTTTCGCGCAAAATACGCAGGAAATCGGCATATCGTGACCATTTCTGCATGGCAGGCACGTTTTCAATCACCATCCAGCGCGGGCGGAAAACTCGCGCAAAGCGCCAGACGTTCCACGAAAGGCGCAGGCTTTTTTCATCTTTGGGGTTGGCGCCGCGCGCGTTGCTATGACTGGTGCATTCCGGCGAGGCCAGGAGCAGGTCAATTTCGCCGATTTCTTCTTTCATCTGCAGAATATCGGCATGGCGATAGACAGACAGGTCACCCCGGTAGAACCGGGCTTCCGGGAAGTTGGTTTGATAGACATCGCCAGCCTGCTGCCAGATGTCAAACCCGGCGCGGATTTTCACCCCCGCTTCCCTGGCTCCCCAGCTGTTGCCGCCGATGCCGCAAAACAGGTCTATTGCGCGAAAATCACCATGCATTATTTACCTTCAAATTGCTATTATATCAGAATACTCTCACTGGGTCATAGATAAGAATGAATACTCTAACTTTGCCGCTACTTTTTCCTGGGACGATGTGTAACATCAAAATATGGATCAACGCCTATTGGAAAACCTTCTTTTTTCATTTTTTCTTGGAAAATAACCTTAGACATCAGTCTCATTTGCTGATTGTCGATGTTTAGCCCGATCGGTTGAATTCGGTTTAACAATTTCTCAATTGTTTCATTCGGTGGTTTGCCAAGTCCATATTGTTCTGGATTTTCTAGCGCGTTTCTTCTAACATAATCTTTTACCTTTTCAACATCTTCAAACGGAATCCGTAGAGTTATTTTTTCTAACAAGGAATTTTTTAGAATTATTGGGTCTTGGGCATTTGCTACTTCAGGAGGCAAGCTTTTTGAAATCTCCTCCCACATGTCTGTAGAGCGTAGCCACCCAAGTGATTCGACCGCCTGAGCAATTTTAGACTTTTCATCAATGCCAAGAGCCATTCGCAAATCTTTTGCGTAGACGGGAATCGCTTTTTCTTGCGACATATTTACATGGGATTTGATTTGTTGAATTTCATCATGTGTAGCTCCATCAGCCCAAGGAAACTGCTCAATATATTTATTTAAGTCAATAGAGCCAGTGGATGCAAAACAAATTTCCTCACTTAGCTTACCAATTCCACTTCTTAAGTATAAATTTAGTTGACCTCCTGTCGAATTTAAGTCGGTAATATTATTTACGCCGTCGACAGTTCTTTTGACAATATCTTTAAACTCTTCTATCGTCAATTCTTTTTGGAATTTTCTCGTTTCTGCCGCTTCTTGCATTGTATTCGTTATTTGCTCCACCTGCTTTATCACTGAGATGGGAGTTTCAACACCTGTTGAGGGTACTGGAACTGGTTTAACTTCCTCAGATGGTTTTGTGGCCTTCGGCTCTTTTAAGTCACTTACATCAGGAGTTTTCACTTCCTGTGCAGGCAGTGGTTTAACTTCCTTATCCAGTTTTGCGGCCTTTGGCTCTTTTAGATCGCTAAAATCAGGAACCGTTACTTCCTGAGCAGGCGCAGGTTTGACCTCCATAGCCGGTTTCGTGGCCTTGACTTCTTTCAAATCGCTCACATCGGGAGCTTTTATCTCCTGACTGGGCGCTGGTTTAACTTCCTGAGTCGGTTTTATGGCATCCGGCTCTTTCAAGTCACGTACATCAAGAGCTTCCACTTTCGGGGCAGGTAGCGGTTTGACTTCTGCCTTTGGCATTTCCGGTTTGGTCTCTTTCAAGTCACTTACTTCAGGAGCTTTTACTTCCTGAGCAAACACCGGTTTGACTTCCGCGGCCGGTGTTGCAGGTCTGTTTTCTTTCGATTCATCCAGTGCCGGGGCTTCGACCTCTTTAATTTTTGCCTTGGCCTCGGATGTTTCTGATACCGATTCTACTTTGCCGATTTCACTTGATGGCGAAATCTCAGACATAGTTACACTTTTGCTTTCTGTTCGTCATATTTTTTTAGCAATTTTCGACAAATATCAGTCAATTCTGGGTGCAACCCCGAAACTTTGTAAATCAGGAACTGAATAAATGAAAACATTGATTGGGGTTCCATCTCTTTAAATATTGAAATTCGTTTTTGCAGAATGGTGAGAAACTCCATAAATTTATCATCGTCGAATAAATCATTCTTGAAACTAAGAATTGCTTTGGCCAATGCTCGTGTTGCCATAAATTCAAATATTTGTGCTGTTGATATGCTTTTGGGCGACTCAATGGGCTTAATCTGAATTAAGCCGGGAAAATTCAGCCCCTCTACATAAACTGCGGCATGGCCTCGTTTAAGAGTTGTAATATAGCGTATGTGAGTTTCTGAAAAATTCATCGCCGCGCCCAAAACCTGCCGGTCTTCATGGGACGTAATACGATGCATGATTTTCAAATCAGGGTGTTTAATAAGCTCAGGGGCAAGTTTGGTAGGAATTTGCTCAGCGATGATAATGCCCTCCCCCCGCGCGCGCATTTCGGCCAGCATATCGGTAAAAACATTGATGGCTTTGGCTTTGGTTGAAACCACTTCGAGTGCGTTTTGCTGGTGAGTGTTGGCAAAAAGACGATGGGCTTCTTCGATCAACGTGACGTGCTGGAGTGGCAGCGCTTCGGCTCCTGGCCTATTTTCATAAGCCACCTTGCGATAAAAGGAGAGAATGGTGAATATAAAGGCGATCAGGAGCGCTTTCTCATCGTCATCAACAACTGATTCAATCTCGATGATGATCGGGCGCTCAAAAAGTTCTTTCCAAGTCCAGGGCGTAACCTGCTCAACATCCAGGTTTGTACCTAAAAGTCCATCACGCAGATTTTCAAACCGCAAAGTGAGTGCTGCTTTCAGGTTGCTATATACTTCGCCTTGATAGCCTAATTTGTCAATCAATGTTCCCAGGGTATCACATAATTTTGAGATTGTAGGGAATGTTCCAACTTCCTTTCCGGTAACAATATATCCAATATCCCAACCTGCTTGCTTGTAGGCCTCGCGAATAGCTTTTTCAAGAACGATAGACATATAGCCGTCTAAAGGAAAAGCCGCTGTGAAACAGGATTTCAGCGCCGAGATATACACACCAATTGAAACCCCTGGTGGAACTTCAAAAGGGTTGAATTGCAACGGGGAGAGGGCATCTCCAAATGTAAAGAGCAGGACGCTTTTCTCAGGGTTGTTGGTAAATTCAGGTCGGCCCAGGAAATGCCGATATTCCGCTTTGACGGGTTCAATAACCAGGAAGGGAATTTCCTCTTTCCAGAGTTCGAGCAGGATTTTCTGACTGGTGGTAGTTTTGCCGCTCCCGGTAGCGCCGACAATCAGGGCATGGCGGGTTAGCTGTTCATGGTCAATCAAGAATTCAACCCCATGCGAATCTGTCCCCAGGGAAACTCTGTCTGCTTTCTCTAACTGATTTCTCCCTTGGTAACGCGCTGAAAACGGATTAAACGGGACGGTTTCAATTCCAGGAATTCCGTAAGGAGAAGCCAGCGGGATGCGGAACGCGGCGTTGGCTTCTGTAGCGCCGACCATGTAACGCAAGCGATTTGTTCCGCCCGGCTCCCAGGCATCGCGCTTGATGTACCGGAAGTTGTCTAGCGCAATTGGAAGTGTTTCATGAGTTGGGTAACAATAACGAAATGGAGCCCAGGCGCCAAACAATGAATTTTCTGCCCCATAATCCTGTGTTGGAGAAATTTCTTCTCCTACGGCACGCAGGAGGTCTTCAGGGATGGGCTGATTGGACACAACCTGGATACGTATCAGCAGGGGCTTTTGCAGGGTGCGAAGATAATAATTGGCTGCCGCGGTTTTGTGGCCCACACGATTTTGCCGTAATTGATCATAGTACGCAGGGTTATCTGTACCAGACCGTACAGGCTCCGAGGAAACAGCCAGACGCTCTAAAATGGATTTCTCGTTTGAGTTGAGGGGGCGGTCAGGTTGGATGCTAATGCTCAAGACCAGCGGAGTGGTATTCTCCCAAAGCAATTTACAAAGTTGGGCAAAATTGTTGCGCGACCAGATAAATGGATAAGCGAATTCTTCATTTCGTTCTGTTTCGACGGTTTTGCAAATTTCGGCGGTGCAGCGCGGGTCTGCGATTGTTGCCAGGTCAAAAGGTAAGGTTTTGGGCCAATCGGCTTTGATAAGTGGACGAAGGGTATATTCCAACGGGAAGGAGCTCTGGATGTGTTCCTGGAGTCTTTGGGATTGGGCCTCAACCCGATTTTTAATAAGAGTGGCTGCACTCTGGTTGATACCAGGCCGAACAGACGTGCTGACTCGCCCCAACAAGAAAATACTCAACTGCCGTTTGCCATCTCCTGGCAGGTTTTGGGCAACAAAACGCAACTCCAGCGCTGAAGTTTCCAAATCAGGCGGGTCATCATAAAATTTTTGTAAGGTCTGGTCCTCGGCTCTTTGTGGGTAGAACATGCGTAAGAAGCGAATTTGTTGGTTGAGCAGGTGGGTTTGTTCCTGCTCCAGGGGTAGGCCAAAGCCGTCGGTGGTCAACAGGTCTGGGATAAATGGCAGTTCAAACCCGCACAGAGCAAATACTGTTTTAAAATCACGAGCAGTGATAATTTCGAATTGTTCCTTATCCATGGTCTCAACCCTCACGATTATTGAGACTCTGGATAACACCTCGAAGCTCAACCAGTAACGTGTTCAAATCGTCCTGGTTATACCTGACAGGCTTACTTTTCCGGTTGTTGCGGTCATATAGCACTACTTCAACAGCATCCGGCACCAATGCCAGGGGTGATATTGTTACCCTGTAGCCCAGATATGTGAGTGTGTAGGGCGGTTTGCTTTGGGCAAGACGGAACTCCGAAAGGGCTACGGCCTTGACCAGATTGTTCTCAAATTCATTCGATGGCGGCATGGGGAATAGTTCGCGCCGGTCAGATTCACCAGGACGGCTGTACTCAATCTGTTGAATGAATGTCTCAACCCCCATGCTTTCAATTTCCGCAACGGCGCGCGAAACAGCCCGGCGAGGGTCTCGACCTGCTGAAATGGCCTCGCGCCGAATGTCATCAATATAAACTTCAATAAATTTTTGTTGCAGGGCATTTTTGATTTGCAGTCTGGCTTTGATAACTTCCGCCTCTACAAGAACCTCATGTTCGCTATAGTCGGTTGCTCTTAGAACTTTCACTTTTAAGTAAGGGATTTTTTCCACAAACTCTTCTGCCAATCTCATCTGAAAATCAGCTTTCTGTACTGAAATATAACTTTTCGGTTTGCTCTGGATGAAAGTACTCAAAACAGAAATGACCTCTGTTCTGATTTGTTCCTCGGTGGTGTAAGTGCCCAAAACCTCAGCTGCTTTTTCTGGCTTGATAACGCAATTGGCGCTAAAAGTAATTTTGACCTGTGGATAATCGATGGTTCGGACCATAATTTCCCGGTCAACAATCTGTATGACCCGGGTAGAGACGACTTTTTTCAAGCTGGGTTTTGTCCCATTTACAAAAAACCAGCCCGATTTTTTATAGACCCTTCCGTCTATCACCCCAACCTGATAGTTTTCCGCAACATAAATCCAGCCCACCCAGGGTTCAAGTAGCCAGATGACATTGGCATCTGCTACAATTTCATTTGCGGGGCTTTCCTTTTTGCTGGTTAATACCT
The DNA here is from genome assembly GCA_034434535.1 of Anaerolineales bacterium. GTDB lineage: Bacteria > Chloroflexota > Anaerolineae > Anaerolineales > Villigracilaceae > UBA5195. The sequence goes on from DAOTZC010000003.1 coordinate 388,722, forward strand.
GCCAGTAGACTCGCGCAACTGACCAGGCTGTCATGCCAGACAGGATAACTGCTGGAAGTCCCAGGCAAATCATGAAAATCAGAGCGTAATCGCTCAATGAACCGCCTTCGCCAAGAGTAAACATCATATTCACCTTGCCCAACAGAAGTATCAGGAATAAACCAGCAACAAAACCCACACGGCCAATCATGATTCTGGCGGGAGGTGTCGGCACAGGAACTGGGGAATTGGAAGTATCGGATGCGGGGTATGGATGTGTCGCGGTCATGATGTTATGCTTTTGACAATGATTTGGTAGAACAGATAGGGAGCCTTTTCTGAAAACCAGAAATTGATGAGAGCATCTACCCAGCCTTCATGTTTGAGCAGGGTAACAAGAAATTGGACCGGATTGCTTTCGTTTGCTCCGGTTGCCAGACCAATCGGAGCAATCTGACCCAGGTAAACCTGCATCTTAAGAAACAAAACGCCCAGCAACCAGGCGCCAGCCGTAAAGGTGATTATTTTTGCCAGGCAGCCCGATTCAACATCACCGGTTGGGATAGCCCAGCGGCGAATTGCCTGGGCCAGACCACCAAAAAGCACGGCCAGCACAACAGCGCTGATGACCATTGCTGTTCGCTCATCGGATGTTCCCAAAAATTCACCCACAAAGCTGGATAAATAGCGGGCGTTTTGGAAGCCAAAAATAATCGCGCTGTAAAAAACAAACAATGTGACAAAACTTTCCATCTTTACACCTCAAACACCTTCAACACCTCGTCCCCATAGTGATTAATCACCTTGACAGCAATCTTGCCGCTTTGGGGCTTCTCGAAGGGGTAGGAGGTGGTGGAATAAAGCGCGCTCCAGGCCGATTCGTCAATTTCGGCGCGCAGGGCGCGTTTGAGTTTTTCGTAGGGCTGGTCGGCGCCGGTGAAGTAGGCGTGCCGGACGATGAAGCTTTCGCCGTTGTAGTCGGTGTCGATGAACCAGCAGGCGATGTCATCGGTGCTGTTGGAGCGGATTTCGCCGGTGGTCGGGTCGTAGACATCCACGCCTTTGATTTCGACAACGATTTTTTCAGATTCGTCCGCAGATTGCGCAGATGTCGCAGATTTTTCTTTTTCGGTTTTCCCAATCTGCGTAATCTGTGAACTCTGCGGATGGTATGGGCGGATTTCGACATCGGGTTCGCCAAAGACCATGAACAGGTTGCCCGCTCCAGTGCGTTTGAGCAGGTCGCCGCCCATCGCCAGGTCGGGGTTCATGCGGGCGGGGAGAACCGTCAGCCGCCCGTAGCGTCTGGCTTCTTCCGAGACGTGCGGGTCGAAGGCGAAGCCGCAGACGATGAGCAGGTCGAAGCCCACGCCCTGCACGGCTTCTTTGGCGGCTTCTTTCACCTGGTCGGCGCTGACGGTGCCCAGTTCGGGGCCAATGCTGATGGCGGCGCGGCGGACGGCGCCGTCTTTTTCGGCGTATTCGCCCACGGCGTGAATCCAGGTTCCGGGGTAGGGGTCGAGGCGGGTGAATTTGAGCCGTTCGTTTTTGATGGTGTTTTGCACGCCGGCGGCTTTGAGATTCTCCAGAATCATCGAGACGAAGTTTTCCGCGGATTGCGCAGATGGCGCAAATTTTTCTGATTCTGGCTTTCCGGCTGCGTAATTTGCGTCCTCTGTGGACAAGACTCTGTGCGGCGAGAGGCTTTCGACGGTGAACGGCCCGCTGACGCGCACCCGTTTGGGGTCTTCGTAGGGCTGGTCGTAGAGCATTTCCACCTCGGCCCGGCGGGCAATGGAGGCGTCTATCTCGCGCTGGCGCTCGCGGCGCGCCTGCCAGTACGTTTGCAGGAGTTCAGCATACGGGGCCTCTGCGGGGGCGTGGCGGGGAATCTCCCACTCCTGCCAGTTCTTCCCCGCCGCCGCGTTGATTTGGGCGCGCAGGGCCTCCAGCCGGGGCTGGTATTTTTCATGAATCACGTCAATTTCTTCGTTGTTGGCAATGGATTTGAGCGTGATGTGCGGCACGCGCTTATAGACGAAGCCTTTGCGGAGGTCAGTCGTCCGTAATCGGTTATCAGTTTCCGCCGAAGACTGCTCACTGCTCACTGCGAAGTCCCCGAAGGGGGATAACGGCCCGCTGATTTCGCGTTCTTTTTTCTGCCCTTCGGGTGAATCGAGCAGCAGGTAGTAGGGGAAGCGCGCCGCCATCAGCCGGGTGCGCGCCAGGGCCAGCGCCACGCGCGAGGTGTCGATGGTTATCCAGCGCCGGCCCCACTGCTCGGCCACATACGCCGTTGTGCCAGAGCCGCAGGTCGGGTCCAGCACCAGGTCGCCGGGGTCGGTGGTCATCAGGAGGCAACGTTCTATTGCTTTCGAGGCTGATTGAACAACGTATATTTTTTCATCGGTGAAACTTCCAGTGCTTGTATCTGTCCAAGTTTGAGTCAACGGGACTACTGAAAAATCAGATAAATATCGAACATACATTATGCTGTTTTTGGCTAAATGTATGCGTTCTGCTTTTGCTAATCGTTCCATCCCAATTAAGGTTGTTTTCCAGCCACCTTGATATGCTTTTTCTCGATAGTTAAAATTCAAAATTGGGTTGCCTTGAGAAGTAAGATTATCAGGCTTATAGACTTGTCCATCTCCCAACAAAGCTGGATTTGCCTTCTCTTCCAGTTTTAGACCGCGATAACTACCATCAGCAAACTTTCCCCATGAATAAGTATCTGCTGTTCCTTCTTCATAAGATTTTTCAAGATAAAGTTGGCGATATTTGATATTATCTATGCTTTTTGCGAACCAAATAATAAAATCTGCCCTGGATGGCAACAACTTTGTTAGTAGTCCACCAGTTTTTTGATAACTGATTAGGCCGCAGAAGTTTTCACTTCCAAACACTTCATCCAGCAGGCAGCGCACCAGGTGCACATTTTCATCCCCAATCTGCACAAAAATACTGCCGCTTTCGGTCAGCAATTCGCGGGCCACCGTCAGGCGGTCGCGCAGGTAACTGAGGTAGGAGTGAATGCCCAACTGCCAGGTATCGCGAAAGGCTTTGACCTGCTCCGGCTGGCGGGTGGCGTCTTCGGCTTTGCCGTCTTTCACATCCCGTTTGCGCGTCGAAACCTGCCAGTTGGAGCCAAATTTGATGCCGTAGGGCGGGTCGAGGTAAATCATTTGCACTTTGCCCTTCAGGGCTTCTTTTTCGGCCAGCGAGGTCATCACCAGCAGGCTGTCGCCTAAAATCAGGCGGTTGGTCCAGCGCTGTTCGTGGCGGTAAAAATCGACCCGTTCGGCAAAATCGAGGCCGTTAAAGTCGGCGAACAGGCCCATCTGCTGTGGTTGTTCCTTTTTGGCTTCGGCTTTCACCAGTTCCACAATGGCCTGCGGCTGAATGTGTTCCTGAATGTAAATGGGCACGGCTGGCACGGCCAGGTCGTGCTGGTCTTGCTCGTCCTTGCCTTTCCAGACCAGCTGCGGGTCGAGCGAGGGGTCGCGCGGGTAGAGGATGGTTTTGGGGCTGCGCTCGTCCTCGGCGATGAAATCGCGCAGTTCTTCGGTGGGGATGTTGGGGCGCGAATCGGCGTGGCTGTGGGCGGTGATGGGGGTCGTCCCTGAGCCGCGTCGAAGGGTGGGGGAGGATGGTTTGCGTGGGGGCATGGTTAATCCAGTTTGGGTTCAAGCCGTTTCTTCAATTCTTTCAGAACAACTGCGCCGCGCGCCTCGATAAACGCGCGGTAATCATTGTCCAAAATGCCCCAGCCTTGCAGGTCATAAATCAGGTGGGTGCGCATGGTATCGGCCAGGTTGGGGTTATCGCCCCGGAACTTTTGCATATACTCTGCCGGGGGGCGGGCGCCAATTGAGCGTTTGTTCAGGTAATCATCCACAATGGTAATGTTCAAAATGCAGTTGGCTTCCCAATTTTTGAAACCCTGTTTTTCGAGATAACTGCGGGGAAAGAAGTGATGATAATTGACGCTATTGGCGGTCTTGAGCCAGGAGTTATCCACTTTGACAAGGTGGTCATTGGAAAAAGAACGCGGCTGATGGTAAGCGTACAGGCACAAAATGGCCTTGCAGAAGGCATCGCTGGGGCTGAACCAGCGCCAGCGCAGGGCATCCATCGTCAAGGCCAGTTCTTCGCCGCGATAATCTGGAACTTCTTCCCGCAAAATCCGCTCCATTTTTTCAATGTCTTGCGCCAGTTTCGACTCTACTGCCGATGAAAAGCGGTTCGAAAGCGAAGCCCACCAGAAATATTGGGTGAGCAGGGCTGCCTGCCGGGCGGAGGGGCGATTTCCCTTTTTGTGAATAAAGAAATAGGTAAATGGAACGAGCAGGGCATCGTAGGGCAAAAGATGAGAAACCGGAATGCGGAAATGGGAGCGGAAATAATCCGCGGCTGTGAAAATGCCATCTTTGACGGTGGGCCAGGCTTCAATGAATTTGTGCTTTTTTAATTTGAGAATATCACTGCGTTTGGCGCTTTTCGCCATGTACGCGGAAATACATTGAAGCACGGTTGAAGCGGGAATGGTGTTGAAGTGGGCGTCTTCCAGGTCGCGTCCGTTGCCTTTGCTATCCAGCAATCGTTCATATTCAACCGATAAATCAAAATTCTTTTCCAAATCATACGTTTTGGCGACCATGATTTCAAACAGGGTCAGTTCGGTGCCGCCGGTGTTGATGCGTGTGAACACTTCACAGGCAATATCAATCGGATAATCCGGGATGATAATGACAGAAAAATCGTAGCCGGTTAAGCGTTTGCGGTACACATCAATTCTTTCGAGATGGTCGAGATAATCGCGCGCCAGTTCACCTACGCCAGCGTTTAAGAGTTTGTGAACGGGGATGGATGGAGCATCGGCAGGTGGTTCCACCACCACCACGCGGTCATCGCTATCGGGGTCAATCGAAAGGTCAATCGAAATCTGCGAATAGTCCACTTCCTGCCCGTCTTTGGTCAGGCGAATGCCCTTGCGGACAGCGTAAAGCGAGGTAATGCGCTGTTGTCCATCCAAAACGTAACTCACCGGCTCGCCTTTGGGAGCTTCGGGCAGGGCAATGTTGCCAATGTTGCGCATGGCGCGCAGTTCCTCGCGCGTTTTCCACAAGATGAACGTGCCAATTGGAAACCCTTTGATGATGCTGTCAATCAATTTAGCAGTTTGCTCTTTTGTCCAGACGAAATCGCGCTGGAACATCGGGATTTTGACGCGCCCGGTGTCAATATCAATAAACAAGGCATCATATTTCTTGGATTGGTTTTCAGGCTGCAGCATCACAAATCTCCTTATTGTTTCCCAAATAACGGGCCATTTTCTAGCGATTTATCGCCTCGCAAAAACGCGCGAATGGTGTTCTTCGCATCCCAGGGGTCAACAATTTCGAGGAACGCCCAGCGCCCCCAGCGGCCATCGTTGTTCACCGCCGGAATCCACAGGTTGCGGGCGGCGGCCACTTTGGCGGCCTTGTCCTTGCGGGCTTCTCCGCTCACCTCCACAATCAGGTTCAGTTCTTCCCCCTCTCCTAAATCCGCACTTTGGATTTGGGGGAGGGCCGGGGAGGGGGCCTTAACGCGGATGAGATAATCGGGGTTGTACTGTCTTTCTTCGCCGTTGAAGGTGTACGGGATGGTGAACCCCAGTTGAACATTTTTGACGTAGGCCCGCACTTCGTCCATCTCTTCCAGCGCCTCGGCCATCTTCGCTTCCCAGCCGCTATCCAGCACCACATGGGAGACATGGCACTTGTTCGGGTCGGTGCGATAGACCTCGCGGGTGGTGTCAAAATCCACATATTGCGTCGAGCCGGTCGCGTCATAGGGGCGCGGGATGGGCAGTAGGGTTTTGGCCTGGCCGCTGGAGGCCACAATCGCCTGGTAAATTCTGCGCGCGGCTTCGCGGGCAAAGCCCACCAGCAGGAGCATTTGCGGAAAAGTATCATCCTTCAGCGTCAGGCAGGTTTCGCGCCACTGGCGCGCGATTTTGAGCAGTTGCGGAAACAGCCAGGGGCGCGGGTTGCCGTCCGTGTCTTTGAAATACGTCTCCAGCGTGAGCGCGGCCAGTTTGAAATCGACCTCGTTCAGGCGTCTTTCTTTCAGCCCGTCCAACTCGTGCAGGTTGCTCTCGCCCAAAATGGAGGTCACCTCGGTGCGGGTGGGCAGGTCGGCGGTGGAAAGCGCCATTTTCGAGTCATCGCTAAACGTGGCGGTCAGCCGTTCTTGTTCAAAATGATAGCGATAGCCCATGATGCGCGGGAAGGTGATTTCGCAGGCGAGGCGCTCCGGCAGGGCGCGCACGCGCGTGGGCGTGGGGCCGGGCTTGGGGTCTTTGGCCGACCCGGCGCTGGGGATGAACGAAAACGGCACGCCATACACTTCGGCATATTCCGGGTCGAACATGCCCTGCTCGTTAACGGCATAACTCATCCGCCGCAGACCGCGCCCCACCACCTGCTCGCACAGCAGCTGCGTGCCAAAGGCGCGCACCCCCAAAATGTGGGTGACGGTGTTGGCGTCCCAGCCTTCGGTGAGCATGGAAACGGAGACCACGCAGCGCACCCCCTCGCCCAGTTTGCCGGGCTTGCCCACCGTGTTCATCACCTCGCGCAGGATGTCTTCATCGGTCAGGTTGTCCGCATCGCGGCCCGGGTAGCGGGCGCGGTATTCATCCTTGAATTCTTCAATTTCAGTCGCGGCAATTTGCTTGAACTCCGCGCTCATGGCCTCGCCCGATTCCAACTGCTGGCTGTCCACCAGAATAGTTTGGGGGCGCGCGCTCCAGCGCCCATTTTCCACGTTGCTAAACAGCGGCAATTTCCCCGGAACCAGGACGGTGGCTGACTCCCCTCTCCCTTCGGGGGAGGGGCCGGGGGTGGGGGGCAGGGACTTTTCCCAGCCCGCAATGTAATCGAACACCAGTTTGGAAACGTTGGTGTTGTTGCAGACCACAATAAAGACCGGCGGGGTCAGTCCGTTTTCGCGCCCGGCGGCGTTCTTTTCCCAGCGTTCAAAATAACGCTCATAATTGCCATACAGGCTTTGCAGCGCGCCTTCCAGTTCCACCGGCAGGGTTGGCTCGCCGGCCGCGTCTTCGGTTTTGCGTCCCTTTTTGGGCAGGCCGTCGCGGATTCTCAGCCACAGGTCGCGGTAGGTGGGCTGTTCGCCGGTCATCGAATCATCCGCCACCGGCACGCGCGGCACTTTGACAATGCCGCTCTCAATGGCGTCAATCAGCGAAAAATCCGAAACCACCCAGGGAAAGAGCGTCCCCTCGGGGTAGCCCGACCCGCGCAGGAAAAACGGAGTCGCCGAAAGGTCATAAACCACCTTGACCCCCAGTTTGGCCTTCACCGCTTCCAGGCCGCTAATCCACACCCGGGCTTCTTCTTCGCGCTGTTGGGATTCGCGGCGCTCGTCTCCGGTCAGCGGCTCGTCGTCTTCATCCACCTTGCGGCGGTAGCAGTGATGGGCTTCGTCATTGATGACGATGATGTTCTTTTTATTCCCCAGCGCCCGGCAGACGCGCCGCGCCATCTGGTCGGGCGTTTCGGTAAACGGGCTGTTCTCGCCCGGTTTCAGGATATCTTTGGTCAGTTTGCCGGCTGCCATCTTCTCGCGCAATTGGAAGGCGTGGAAGTTGGTGATGACCATTTTGGCTTTGCCCAGGTCGGCCAGCAGTTCTACCGGCACCAGGTCGTGCTGGCGGTAGTAGTTCTGCGGGTCGTTGGGCATCAGCACCCGCAGACGGTCTTTGATGGTAATGCCCGGCGCGACAATCAGAAAGGCATCCGAAAAGCGCGCGTCCTGGGTGTTTGCCAGTTTGTTGAGCGTTTGCCAGGCAATCAGCATCGCCATCACCACCGTTTTGCCGGAGCCGGTTGCCATTTTGAAGGCGATTCGATACAGCAGGGGGTTGGCGCGGGCGTTTTCATCGCGCAGGTAGTTTTCAACCCAGGCATCACCGGCTTTGCCAGCCACTTCGGTCAGGTAAATGGCGGTTTCCAGGGCTTCAATTTGGGCAAAGAACAGGCGGCGCTCACGGCCCGGTCTCTGCCAGTAGTCCAGCAGGCGGGCGGTGAGCGGGGTCACGCCGCGATAGCCGCCCCTGCGCCACAGCCCCACCCGCTCGCGGATGCGGTTGATGGTGACATTTTCCTGAAGCCGGTCTGCCGTCCACTCGGTTTCAAACGACATCTGCTGGCGGCTGCGCTTGCGGGAGCGCGGAATGGGGACGAAATACTGGCTGATGCGGCGGCCCTCCACCACCTCGTCCGTAATCCCATCTTCGGTGAAGCGAAAATGGCGGCGCGGCTCCTCAAAAGGCGAATTGATGACAGGGTTTTCAATGATAACGTCGGGCATAATGGGTTTCCCGCTGTTGCGCTGTGTCAGGCGTCCAAACTGGCTCAAAACACGCCACTGCCCCGCCCGCGCGGAGCAGCCGAACAGTTGACCGGGGGAATGGCATATAGATAAGTGTATAAGAAATCCTGCCCGGCGTCAAACAACCTGCATACCTGTTAAGTTTAACCGTTTTTCCGCCCAAAATGCCCCCAAACAGGCGCCAAAAACGTAAATTTCTGCGCAATCCCTCTTGACGGATGAGTGATTGCCCGACAACGCGCGCGGACAAACTGGCGGAAACAAAAACACGCCCCAGTGGACGTGTTTTTCAGGCGGGAAGGGCGGGATTGGAAGTTCATCCCCTCAATGGGGACGCGTGGCGGAAACAAAACACGCCCCAGTGGACGTGTTTTTCAGGCGGGAAGGGCGGGATTCGAACCCGCGGCGGAGGTTTAAGCCCCCGCACTCACTTAGCAGGCGAGCCCAATCGGCCTCTCTGGCACCTTCCCATCTTTTGTGCAGTGCGAAATAAATTCCGCATTACGGATGACCCTGGCGGAGGGAGTGGGATTCGAACCCACGCAGGGGTTGACCCTGACATGTTTTCAAGACATGCGCCTTAAGCCGCTCGGCCATCCCTCCCTGTGCTTGAACCGCTTGCGCCGTTCAAGTGAGAGCGCGTTCGATTTTACCATAGTTTGAAGTCTGTTTTCGGCAAAAAATGAAACTTCTCTCAAAGATAAACGGCCTGCCAAAGGTTTCTTCGCCCCTGACAGGTCTTTTGGGACAGAATGTGAAATCCAGTTCTTACTTCAGCGTCAGCCGGTACCCCTCTAGCAGGGCCAGAAAATAAGCGCCCCCCGAAACGATTCCTGGCAGAAACCAGACCGTGCCCGAAATCGCCTTAACCAAAAAAAACACCCCCACCCCCAGCGCCGCGCCCCCTAAAAACGCGACTTGCAACGCCATCAGAAAACCGACACTGGTCAGTTTCAACCGCCTGGGCAGGACATCTGCTTGACTGCGCCATTGAATGGCCTCTGCCAGGTCGGGATGTCGCGCAATATAATATTCCTTAATGGCGTTCATGGCCTTCACGCTCTCAAACCAGGCAGAGCGCAAGCGCGCCAGTTCCAGAACAGTCACCAAGCCCATCAGGGCCAGCGCCACAAACAAGCCCGAAAAACCCCAGTCCAACCAGGATGCCTGTCCCGGCCCCAGGTCCAACTGCGCCGAAACCAGCGCAGCAATGAAACTGCCAAAAGTCACCAGGTAAAACGAAGTGGCGCGCGCCCGGTCTTCGTTGGCCTGAAAAGCCGTATTCGCAATATATTTGAACTCGGAGGTCAAAATTTCATCGGGCGTAATGATGGAGGATGGTTTTCGGGGCATGGCATTCACCAGGAATGGCGTTGGGACGGCAGTAGCGCTGCCGTCCCAACTTTGGCCGCCTCACCGGTTCAAGTTAGCGGCGATTTCTCAAGAATGTGGGAATATCCAGGTCTTCCTGGAAGGAGGTCTGCGGCTTGAAGTCGGGCTGTTTAACCGCAGGCGGAGGTGGCGTGACCGGGGCAGTATTCACGCTGACAGATTCAACCGGCCGCTCAACCGAAATTGCCGGTGGGATAACCGAACGCTGGGGCTCAGCGCGATGCTCCAAACGCGATTCGACCCGCGAGATGGGAGCAGGCCGCTCGATGATGCGGCGCGGAATGCCAGCGCGCTCGAAGCCGGTGGCAATGACAGTGATGCGAATCTCGTCGCCCATGTTCGGGTCGATGACCGCGCCGAAAATCATGTTCACATCGGGGTGCGCTGTCTCGCGGATGATGGCCGCCGCCTGATTGACCTCGAACAGGGTCATGTTCGGGCCGCCGGTGACGTTGAACAGCACGCCGCGCGCGCCATCGATTGTAATATCAAGCAACTGACTGGAAATCGCCTGTTCCGCGGCCAGGCGGGCGCGGTCTTCGCCCGCCGCATGGCCGACCGCCATCAGCGCCGCGCCGCCTTCGGACATAATCGCCTTCACATCGGCAAAATCCAGGTTGATGAGACCGGGAACAGTAATCAGTTCCGAAATGCCCTGAATGCCCTGGCGCAGCACGTCATCAGCCATGCGGAAGGCATCTTGCAGGCTGGCTTTTTTGTCCACAATTTGCAACAGGCGGTCGTTAGGGATGACAATCAGTGTATCGGCATGGTCTTTCAGCTGGTCCATGCCCGCCTCGGCAGATTGCATCCGTTTGGCGCCCTCGAAGGTAAACGGGCGGGTGACCACGCCAATTGTCAACGCACCGCATTCCTTGGCAATTTGCGCCACAATCGGGGCCGCGCCTGTGCCCGTACCGCCGCCCAGCCCAGCGGTCACGAAGACCATATCCGAGCCTTTTAACACGGAATACAGGTCATCGGCGGTTTCCTCCGCCGACTTGCGGCCAATTTCGGGATTACCGCCCGCGCCCAGGCCACGCGTTAATTTGTCGCCAATTTGGACTTTGGTGGGGGCTTTGGACAGGAGGAGCGCCTGGGCGTCGGTGTTGACGGCGACGAAATCGACGCCCTGAATGCCCTCCTGAATCATGCGGTTGACGGCATTGGTGCCGCCGCCGCCCACCCCAACCACTTTAATGCGGGCAAAGGTTTCAGCATTTTTATTGGGTTCCATGGTTACTCCTCCTGAAAATGATACCGGTGAATAAAATACTGGCTCCAAAGTCAGAGACCCTGGATTTTGTTACGGAAGCAGACGCTTGAGCAGGTTCGTCAGGGTATTCCAATTTTGCCTGGTTCCTTTCTGCCCTCCACGCCCCTTCCGCGAATAATCAGAGAGAGGCAGAGCCTGTAAAGCGGCGGCCCAGGTAAGCAGGCCAACGCTGGTCGAATATGCGGGTGAGTTGAGTTTGTCGGCCAGACCCAGCAATTTTTCGGGTTGGGCGGTGCGCACCGGCATTCCCAACACCTTCATCGCCAGCTGGCGGATGCCCGGCAGCAGACTGGTGCCGCCGGTCAGAACCATGCCAGCAGGCAGCAGGCTATCATAGCCCGAACGTTTAATTTCCTGAAGAGTCAGGTCAAACATTTCAGCCACGCGAGCCTCGATAATGTGCGCCAGGTCGCGGCGGCTCATCTTGACTGGCTGAGTTTCGCCAAATGGCTGGAGGGTGAAGGTCTCCTCCAGGCCCACTTCGGATTGAAGCGCAAAGCCAAATGTCTTTTTGATTTCTTCGGCTTGCGGCAACGGTAAACGCAGGCCATGCGCAATATCCTGGGTAATGTGGTTGCCGCCCACTGCCAGCACCATCGTGTGCCAGACATCGCCATTGACGTAAATTGCCATGTCGGTGGTGCCGCCGCCAATATCGCAGACAATCGCGCCCATGTTGCGCTCACTTTCCGAAAGCACCACTTCGGCGGAGGCCAGCGGATTGAGGACGAATTGCACCGTCTCAACTCCGGCAGCGGCCACTGCCTGGCGAATGTTCTCCACGGTGGCCGAGGCGGCCGTAATGACATGCGCTTCTACCTCCAGGCGATAGCCGTGCATCCCAATCGGCTGGTGGATGCCGTCTTCACCGTCCAGGCTGAATCCACGCTGGATAACGTGGATAATTTCACGGCTGGAGGGAATTGCCACGCTGCGAGCGGCATCCATGGCGCGCTCGACATCCATCTCATCGACATTATGGCCAGTGACAGCCACCACGCCCCGGCTGTTGACCGAGGAGACGTGCGCCCCAGCCAGACTGACCAGGGCCGAATCGATTTTCAGCCCCGAAGTCTGCTCAGCCTGCGCCACCGAACGGGCAATCGACTGCGAGGCGGCGGTCAAATCCACAATCACGCCCTTGCGGATGCCCTCCGACGGCTCGACGCCGACCCCCATAATGCGCAGGCGGTCATCGGCCTCCACGCGCGCCACGAGCGTGCAAATTTTTGTGGTTCCAACATCGATTCCGACGACAATATTATCCATAACTTAATCGCTCTGGCTCACCCGATAAAACGGGGAGTTTGGATATTCCACGCTGATGAGCGTTGGCTGGACGCCGCGCGCCGCCAGGTCCTCAACCAGCGACTGATAAACTGCCAATTTGGTGGTAATGTCGCTATTTTTTTTGCCAAAATAGGCTTGCCAACCGCGCGGGTCCGACCAGCCCAGGCCATAGCGCGGGTCATAAACCAGCGCCGCACCCTCAGGCACTTGAGGCGCAAGAGTGGCGATGGCCGCGGAGAGTTCCGGCGTTAGAAAAGGCCGCGCCCCAATCGTCTGCGCCGGGTCGAAAGTATCGGGCGGGGGTGGGCTGCCTGCCGCCGTAACGGTGACCAGCCCATCCACTACGCCGCGTGGCGGGAAGGCGTATCCATGCGCATCTACCCAAACAACCTGGCCATCCTGCGCCCAGGCAGCAACCGGTTGGCGTTCAGCCACTGTAATAGTCACTTTGGCAGGCAGTTCGACCTGTACATACGCGCCGTAAATTTCGGGGAATGAAGCCAGGATATTGTATTCGATTTGAGCCGGATTGAGGAGCGCGGCAGGCTGGTTCGCTATTCCTAAAACGGAATTAATATCCTGCGCCGTCACCCGCTGGTTGCCATAAATAACGGCTTCTTGGGCAAGGAAGTAAGGGTCGGTGACATAAAAATACAGACTTGCAAGACAGGCAATCACCAGCAACATCGAGAACCAGCGCGGGCCGAAGGTAATGCGAGGCAGCGTTATCGAGGGGGCTTGCCGCCGCGCCGCCATTGCAGCGCGCGCCTGACTTCGCACCGGCATCACGGCCACATCGTAACGGGCACGGAAGCGATTCCTTGAAACAGAGGGCGAGACGCGGGTTGCAGCCTGTTCTACGCGCGAGCCAGTCAGTGGATTGGTTTGGGCAATGGGCCTGGGCGTGCTGACGCGCTTCTGCGTCAGTTTTTCCCGCATCTTTTGCTCTTCTTCCTTGCGGCGGCGCAAAGCTTCAGAGCGCGTCAGGGTTAGTCGGTCAGGACTCATGCCGGCCTCCGATAAATGCGCACGGTGCGGTCGCGTTCAATTTTGCGTTCCAGCGCCAGTTCGATGAGTCGGTTGACCAGGTCGGAATAAGAAAGACCGCTGGCCTGCCACAGTTTGGGATACATGCTGATTTTGGTGAAACCTGGGATGGTGTTGAGTTCATTCAGGAACACCTGGCCAGTCTGACTAATGAAGAAATCAACACGCGCCATGCCGCAGGCATCAATGGCTTTAAAGGCGCGGATGGCATATTCCCGCACCTGCGCCGCCTGAGATTCGGTCAGCATGGCAGGGATGACAGGCATGGAGGTACCCAACAGGTATTTGGCGTCATACGAGTAGAAATCGGCGCCGGAGATGATTTCGCCCGCTACAGAAGCCTGTGGGTCATCATTGCCCAACACAGAGATTTCAATTTCGCGGGCCTCTGGCACGCCGTGTTCAATGAGAACGCGCCGGTCATATTGGGCGGCCTCCATCAATCCCTCGGCCAGGTCCGAGCGGGTGCGACATTTGGTGACGCCCACCGAAGAACCCAGGTTGGCAGGTTTGACAAAGAGCGGGTAGTCGCTCACCGCCTCCGCGCGCCGAATAACAGATTGCATATCACTTTCGATTTCAGAGCGCAGGACCACAATTGAATCTACGACTGGAATGCCCTGCGCACGCATCACTTCTTTAAAGACGCCTTTGTCCATGCCGACCGAGGAGCCAACCACGCCCGCGCCGACGTAGGCGACATCGGCCATTTCGAGCAAGCCCTGAAGAGCGCCATCTTCGCCATACGAACCATGCAAGATGGGGAAATAGACATCTACATCGGCCAATTTTTCCAGAGTTTCATGCTCGCCTACGTTACGAATAACATACAAACCAGGCCTCGCAGGGTCAGGATGCAGCGTAACAGAACGCAATGTGGAAAGATTGCCTTTCTCAAAAGCGGCAAGCGCATGTTCACCAGTCAACCACGCACCCTGATGGGTAATGCCAACTTCAATAATATCAAAGCGGGCGCGGTCTAACACCGACAGCACCGAGCGGGCAGACATGAGAGAAACCTCATGTTCGCCAGAGCGTCCGCCGAAGAGGACAGCGATGGTGCGTTTAGTGGAGGTAGCATGACGCATCACGACTCACCATTCTCCAATGATTTCTACTTCTAATTCCAACTTCACGCCGAACTTCTCCAAAACAGTTTCATGTGCCAGGTCAATGAGAGCTTTGATGTCTGCGGCGCGGGTTTCGCCATGGTTCACAAAGAAATTAGCATGAACCGGGCTGATTTCTGCATTGCCGATGCGCTTTCCTTTCAGACCGGCAGCCTCAATCAGACGCCCTGCGAAATCGCCAGGCGGGTTTTTGAACATCGAACCCATGCTGGCGCCCGGCGGTTGAGTGGTTTTGCGACGCCGGTTAAATTCTTCAATTCTAGCCTGTATCTCTGCGGCGGCCCCATATTTTAAATTAAATTTTGCCGAAAGAATGGCGGCTCGCACCTGACCGCGCTTCAATACACTGGTTCGATAGCCATATTCCATGCGCTGGGGCGGCCACCACTCACGTCCGGCAGCGGTCAGCATCTCAACAACCAGCAGGTCATGAGCCACATCACCGCCAAAGGCTCCCGCATTGCCATAGACCGCCCCGCCTACGGTGCCTGGTACAGTCGCCGCCCATTCCAAACCAGAATAACCTTGCGCAGCAGCGCGGCGCGCCACATTGGAAAAAATAGCGCCCGATTCGGCCCAAACGTGTTTTTCTGCGCCTTCGACAAATTCCACCGCCCTGGCCCGATTCAAGATAACCACGCCCCGAACGCCTCTGTCACTCACCAGCAGGTTCGAGCCAGCCCCAAGCAGGTGATAGCGCAGGCCATGATTCCAACAAACCCGAACCGCGCGCGCCAGTTCATCCGCATTGCGAACCTCCACCAGGACATCAGCCGGGCCGCCAATTCGCGCGGAGGTATAGGGCGCGAGGAGGACGTTCTCCTGCACCTGATTGCCCATCATGGCGTATAAATCGGACAGCGCGACAGATTGAACCATCCCCTATTCTTTATCCTTGATGCGCCCAATCAGTTTTTTAACCACGCCACGCGCTTCTTCATCTTTTTTGAAACCCATCGCCCGGAAAGGACGATATCCCTCGCCAGGGTCGGGTTCAGGCAATTCGCCCAGCACCATCTTGAGCGGCGGTAAAGCCATCGTTTCCGCCTGATACACTTTTTTCTTTTCAGCCATTTCGTACCTCGCTTTCTTAAGGTGGGTCAACACCTCCGCGCTGACCCAGTCGGCATCCCCGGCAGACAACACGATTAAGACATCGCCAGGTTTGAGATGAGAAAGGAGATGATTGCAGATTTCAGTCAGGGTTGGAATAAAGCGCGCCGAGCGATGATACATGGCCTGTACCACTTGCCGGGCTGAAAAATCTTGTGGTGCTTCACGCGCGGGGTAAATTTCGCTGACGATTACATCATCTGCTTCTGCGAAAGAAACGACAAATTCATCGAACAGCGTTCGGGTACGCGAGTAAGTGTGTGGCTGCCAGACCACAATGATACGCCGCGATGGGTAACGAGCGCGGGCCGCATCTAACGTAGCGCGGATTTCGGTCGGGTGATGAGCATAGTCGTCAATAACAATGACGCCATTGGCCTCGCCTTTGATTTCAAAGCGGCGGCCTGTGCCTTTGAACTCACCCAACGCCCTGGCGGCGGCTTTTACATCAAGCCCCAGCAAGCCCATGACGGCCAATGCAGCAAGCGCATTGCGCACATTATGCAATCCTGGCACGCGCAGCTGCACGCCCGAAACATAATTGGCTCCTCCCGAAAGCCGAATCAGGGCATTGAACGTGAAACCGCCCAGGTTGTTTGCCATCACATTTTGGGCCAGAACCCATTCTCCAGCCTCGGTACGCTGGTTTTCGGCAATGCGGTAGCCAACGACACGCTTTTGCAGACGGCGCGCCTCGGCCATCAGTTCACTGGCGCCCATATCCTCGCCACAGGCCACCAGCGCACCATCTGGGGGCACCAGGCGCATGAATTCAACGAAGGCTGCCCGAAAATCGGCAGGGGTTGGGAAGCAGTCAGGATGGTCATGCTCAACATTGGTCACAATGGCATAGCGTGGTTTCAGACCGAGGAACATGCGGTCGTATTCGTCCGCTTCAATCACGAATGTCTCGCCGTGCCCGGCGCGAGCATTGACACCCAGGTTTTGCAACACGCCGCCTACAATAAAAGATGGGTCGACCCCAAGGGCGTATAAGGCCCAGGAAATCATACCAGTGGTGGTGGTTTTGCCATGCGCGCCTGCAACGGCGATGCCCAATTTGTTTATCATCAGTTGGCCGAGGAAGTCGGCGCGTTTGTAAACCGGAATCCCGGCCGCAAGCGCCGCCAGCACTTCGGGGTTATCATCGGGAATGGCAGAGGAGCGCACGACGTAATCGGCGCCGGTAATGTTCAGGGCGGCATGTCCTTCAGTAATGAATGCGCCCATTTTGCGTAATTCGAGCGCCAGCGGAGAGAGAATCCGGTCAGAGCCGGTCACCGTGTGTCCCTGTTCGAGCAGGAGCCGGGCAATGGCGGAGAGTCCGCTGCCTCCAATCCCAATTAAGTGGATGTGCGCCATTAGATAAACACCACCAGAACGAAAATAAAAGATATCATGACGGCAAAGTAAATCCATGGCACGCCGAGCAAGTTCGGCGAGAGCCACGGGATTAACGCTTCGGCAGCCTTGCCCAACTCCGATGCCTGGTCTGGACGGGTGATGTATGGAGCAAATGGGTATCCGGCCTCGGCCATGTAAAACCAGATGGCGCCGATAATCAGATAACCGTTGAACGCGCCCAGGATGAAGCCCAGCAGGCTATCTTGCAACTTCTCGCGCGCCGCTTTGGCGGCAAAGCGCGGCAAGGAAACCGTCTGGTAGCCAAAAAAGACCAGTACGCTCAAGATGATGACTCGAATCCAGAACAACGTCAGATTGTTGGCCTCCAGGGTATTCATGCCGGGGATATAAAGGCGCAGCAACAGGTTGAAGGCCAGCGAAAGAATGACGCTGAATGACACCAGTAATTCTTTGGCCCATCCGCGGAAAATTCCTATCAGACCAAACAGGATGACCAGCATCCAAAAAAAGAAAATCAGGCTAACCATGTTGCTCTCCCGCGAGTTCCAGCAGATGACGGGCGATGCTGGTGGCCGCATCAGGAACGCGCAGAGAAGTCATTGCGGCGCGCATCGCATCTAGTTTTTCAGGGGTTTCGAGCAGTTTTTCAATCGTCAAGGCCAGGCCGCTTTTAAGTTTGGCATCTTCAATCATCAAAGCCGCGCCCCGGCGGGTGAGCATTTCGGCATTGACTTTCTGATAACGCCAGGCATAAGGATAAGGAACCAGTATGACCGGCAGGCCAAAGAATGGGAATTCGCCCAAGACAGAGGCCCCAGCGCGCGAGACGGCCAGGTCTGCGGCAGAAAGCGCCGCGCCCATGTCATCATGAAGATAGGGATAGGCATGATAATTCCTTGCCTGTTCAGCAGATAATTTCTCGCGCGCCGATTCGACCATCGGCCAGTCAAGTTCGCCGGTCAGATGGATGATTTCGACCTGTTCGAGCAGGAGTTCGAGATGCGCCAGAATTGCCATATTGATGGAATGCGCTCCCTTGCTGCCTCCAACGGCCAACAAGACTGGTTTTTCTCCAATAATTCCCAGCCGCTGGCGGCCAATCGCCTTGCGCCAGTGCGCCAGTTCAGGCCGGACAGGATACCCTGTGACATGCACATTGGTCTTTTTTTGGAAAAATTGCCTTGATTCCTCGGTTGAGACCGTAATACGCTTTGCAAAGTAAGAGAGCGTCTTAAGGGCCAGACCTGGCTCGACATCGGGAACAAAAAGCAGGGAAGGGATACCTGCTCCAGCGAATGCCATTGGGGCGGCAACATAACCGCCGGTGAAGAACAGGACATCGGGCTTGAAATCGGCCAGAATAGCTTCCGCGGCTCGAATGCCACGCAGGATGGCCGCAAGGTTGCCAGGCAGTCGGTTCAGGCCAACGCCATGCAAACCAGCCGCAGGAATGGCCTTAAACGGAATACCGGCCCGCTCCACGAGCCTGGCTTCCATGCCGCCTTCACCGCCCACCCACAGGACTTCCGCCAGTGGGTGAATGGAGATAAGCGCCTCATGCACGGCCAATGCGGGATATACTCCGCCGCCGGTTCCGCCTGCGCAAATCAATAGTCGCACCAAAACTTCTCCATTCTTCGCGTTCCGAACCCGATTCTGCCTGTCGGGAGACATTCATCAGGATGCCAATGGCTGCCAGAGATGCCACCATATTCGAGCCGCCTGCGCTGATGAAGGGCAGGGCATTGCCTGCAAATGGTACCAGGCCCACCATCACCAGCATATTGATGGCGGCTTCAAGCGCCAACCAAAACGTCAGCCCCGCTGCCAGCAAACTGCCCAGCATATCGGGAGACTTTTCCGCGATGCGCAAACCGCGCCATACCAGAAGGACATACAACAAGACCGTGCCAGTTGCGCCAAACAGACCCAACTCCTCGGCAATCACCGCAAAAATGCTGTCGGTGGGCGGCACGGGCAGGCCGGTCAATTTGGTGTTGGCGCGCCCAATGCCCACTCCAAACCAGCCTCCTTTGACAATTGCCTCGAAAGAGCGGCGCACATGATAAGAGGCCTGCGTAGGGTCTTTAAGACCTTCAAGATAGGCCCCAACGCGCTCCTGGCCAGTGGTACTGACCTGCACGACGAGCAGGCCAGTAATAATTGCCATAATGAGCAGGAAGGCAATCTGACGTAAATCGCCGCCTGCGATGAAAAACAAGAGTCCACCCAACACAAAAACGGTCGCAGTCGCAGAAAGGTCTGGCTGAATGTAGATGAGACCGCCAACTGTACCCAGGATGACTGCCAGGGGGATGAGTCCCCACTGGATATCGTGCATCTGCTCCCGCTTGGAGTGCATCCAGACTGCCAGGTAGATGATGGTGACTACCTTGGCAAGCTCGGAGGGTTGGATGGAGCCACCCAGCAAAGTACGCACTGCGCCCAGACGAATTTCATTGACGAACAAGACCGCGGCCAGCAAACCTATCGTTCCCAGCATGAGCGGAACGGCCAGGGTACGCCAGTTATGGTAATCGATGCGCGAAAGGATATAGGCAATCACTAAACCCAGAGCCAGCCACAGCACCTGGCGATTGAACATGCGCATCGGCTCGCCGTAAACAGCGAGCGAGAAATCCCAAGAGGCAGAAAATACCATTAACAAGCCAAAAACCAGGATGGCAATCATCACCAGCAAGAGCGGTAAATCTATTGAGCCGCCCAGTTTGCGCACCAACGGCGCAGGAGACGGGTGAGATGGCTCGACGTTTACCGCAGTGTCTCGGAAAATTCGCGTACCCATTCTTTAAACCTTTCTCCGCGTTCCTCAAAATCTTTGAATTCGTCGTAACTCGTACCACCAGGCGAGAACAGGACGATAAACCCCGGTTGGGCCAGGCGCGAGGCCGCCAACACGGCCTCGCGGCAGGTGGCCACGCGCGTCAGACTATAAGGCTTCGAGCCGGGGATGCGCTGCCCAATGGCGGCCTGAATTTTTTCGGCGGCTTCGCCAAACAGCACAACATGGTCAACCCGCTGGCGCACCAGTCTGCCCAGGTCTTCCCAGGGCAGGTCTTTATCGCGTCCGCCAAGCAGAAGGATGAGCGGCCCGCCAAATGATTTGATGGCGGCAATGGCGCGCTCGGGGGCAGTGGCAATAGAATCGTTATACCAATGCGCGCCACGCCAGGTACGTACAAATTCCAGGCGGTGCGGCACGCCTTTGAAGCCGGTGACCCCGGTTTCCATATCCTGGGGCGAAAAACCGGCAACGTGAGCAATGGCGCAAGCGGCCAGTACGTTCAGGCGGTTGTGTTCGCCGCGCAGTTCGATATGATTTTCAACCGGCAGGCGGGTAACGCGCCCCGACTCGCGCAGGTAGAATTTTTCGTTTTCGAGATAAGCCCCGTCCTGACCGGAGGGCAAGGGGCTGAACCCAAAGGAAAACAGCCGCCCTTTGACCTTCCCGGTCAGACTCCATGCGCCGGGGTCGTCACGCCCCAGGATGGAGACATCGCCGGGCGACTGGAAGTCTAGCAAGCGGGCTTTGGCAGCCATGTAGGCTTCCATCGTGCCGTGCCGGTCGAGGTGATTGGGTGTGATATTGAGGATGGCCGCAATCCCTGGTGAACGGGTCATCTGTTCCAGTTGAAAAGAGGAAATCTCTAAAATGGCCAGGTCAGAGGGCCCCATTTCATCAACATAGTTGATGAGCGGGTCACCGATGTTACCGCCAATCCAGATGCGTCCATAGTTTCCGGCCCGGCTCGATTGGGCGATGCGCCCAACCAGAGTGGTGGTGGTGGTTTTGCCCGCCGAGCCGGTAATGCCAAGCGTTTGGCACGGAGCGGCTTCCATAAAAATTTGAGTATCGTTCGAGAGGGGAACTCCGTCCGCAACGGCGGCCTGCACCAGCGGGTTGGTTAACGGGACCCCGCCAGAGATGCAGAGCAAATCGGGGCGCGGTTGCAGGAGCGAGAGCGGATGTCCACCGGTCACCCATTCCACGCTGACTGATTTAAGCTGGTCGATTTCTTCCTGCAATTGGTCAGACGAACGGCGGTCGTTTAATGTGACCTGCGCCCCGTGCCGGGAAAGATAACGCGCCAGCGCCAACCCTTGCCGGGCTGCGCCGAGGATAACTACGCGTTTGTTTCGCCAGTGGATGCTCATAGTTCCTTTTGGAGCGCTCGTTTGCGCTACTTACACCATCGCCAGGCCAACACCAATCAGGGCGGCCAGCAGACCAATCAGCCAGAAACGCTGGACGATTTGGGTTTCGCTCCAACCAAGCAATTCGAAGTGTAAATGGATGGGCGCCATTTTGAAGAAACGGCGGCCTTTGGTCGCCCGAAAGTAGAATATCTGAATAGTAACGCTCATGGCCTCAGCAACCGGAATAATGGCAATCAGCGGCAGGATAACCCACTGGCCGGTCATCAGCGCGACGACCGCAATGGTTGCGCCAAATGCCAGCGCCCCGGTATCACCCATAATTAACTGTGCCGGGTGAACATTGAACCACAAGAAGCCAAAAAGGGCGCCAACCATTGTGAAAGAAAATTTTGCCAGGAAGGACTGCCCCTGCATGAGCGCAATGATTCCGTAGGC
Source organism: Anaerolineales bacterium (assembly GCA_034434535.1). Classification (GTDB taxonomy): domain Bacteria; phylum Chloroflexota; class Anaerolineae; order Anaerolineales; family Villigracilaceae; genus UBA5195. Next base: position 410,328 of record DAOTZC010000003.1, read on the forward strand.
AGCAAAGATGGTGGCAGAAATTAGACCGGCCAATCCATCCAGGCCATCGGTGAAGTTGATGGCATTCGACATTGAGACAATTACAAAGGCGGCAATTGGGACATACCACCAGTCGAGTTTGACTTCGCCCGGAACTCCAGGAATAAACATGCCCGGAACATCGAGCAAGTATTTGAGCGACCAGGCAATCACCAGAGCCAGAACCCACTGGCTGATAAATTTGACGCGAATGGTCATGCCGTCACCCTTACGTTTGCCGCGAATGCCCTCCCAGTCATCCACCGCGCCTAAAATGCCAAAAGCAATCATGGTCGCCAGCGGCACAAAAACCGACCGCCCCGATAATTTGAAACCAATTAAGGCAGCCGCATTGAGCAGAACGGTGAGCAACAAAACAGAAGCAATCACCATAATGCCGCCCATGGTGGGCGTGCCCATTTTGACCAGGTGTCTGGTTGGTTCTTCAACGCGGATGATTTTGCCAATTTTGAAATGGCGCAAAATCCGCAACAAGGGCGGCCCCCAGATGACCGTCAGCATAAAACTGAAACCGGCCAGGGCGGCGGCGAGGGTGGTATCTTTCATCAGGAAGCCTCCAGCGCGGCCACGATACGGTCCATCCGCAAGCCATGCGAGCCTTTGATGAGCACGGCATCGTTGGAGTTGAGATTCTCGGTAAGCCAGGCAATCACCGACGCAATGTCTTCATATTCAAAGACGGCGTTTTTTTTCATCCCGGCTTTGCGGGCAGATTCTGCAATGATGTGGGCGCGAAGTCCTAATGTTACCAGAACATCGGCCACTTGCGCGGCGCGCATGCCGACTTTCTGGTGGCCTTCTTGTTCGTACTGGCCGAGTTCGAGCATATCGCCCAGCACGGCAACTTTGCGGCCAGGCATTTCTTCCAGCAGGTTGAGCGCGGCCAGGGTCGATTCTGGCGCGGCGTTGTAAGTGTCATCAATGATGAGGGCGCCGCTCGTGGTTCGCACCGCGGAAAGACGCAACTGGGCCTGGCTTTCTTGCAACCCGTGAATGATTTCATCCCAGGTCAGGTTTTCGACCAGGCCAACAGCGGCAGCGCGCAGAGCGGTCTCGACAGAATGGCGGCCAATCATCGGGACGCGCAAGTAAATGGACTCTTTTTTGTAGTGCAACCGAAAACGAATCCCCTCCAGCCCCATTCCTTCCACTTCGTCAGCCCACAGATGCGCTTCCGGGTTGAGCCCATAGTAGAAGACACGGGCTTTTGTGCGCTCCTTCATCGAGCGCACGTACAGGTCATCGTAATTCAGAATGGCGACCCCTTCCGGGGCGGGCGGCAGGGCCTCAACCAGTTCTCCTTTGCCCTGCGCAATCACTTCTTGCGACCCGGCGCGTTCAGCATGAACCGTGCCGATGTTGGTAATCACGCCGACCTGAGGCAAGGCAATGTGGCATAATTGCGCAATCTCGCCAGGGACGTAAAATCCCATCTCCAAAATGGCTACCTGGTGGCCGGGAGTCAGCCTGAGCACGTTGAGGGGCAATCCAATTTCATTGTTCAGGTTCGCAATGCTTTTGAGTGTTTTATAGCGCTGGCTCAAGACCTGAGCAATGGCTTCCTTGGTCGTAGATTTGCCGATGCTTCCAGTAACGCCAATCACCCGAAGGTTCAGTTTGCGCCGCCAGTACGCGGCCATTTGCTGGAGAGCCGTCAATGTGTTGGGGACCAGCAGACAAACCGGCGGCTGGAGAGCAGCAAAATCGAGCGCGGGTAAGCCGTTTCTCAAGTCCAGGGTGGTGAAGTTCCCTTCCACTTCATGCTCTATGAGCGCGGCGAGCGCGCCGCGCTTAAAAACCTGGGCGACGAAATGATGGCCGTCTACCCGTTCACCCTGCAAAGCAACGAACAATCCGCCGGGTATAACCTGGCGCGAATCAATCGCCGCCTCGGTGATGAAAACATCTTTCATGACGGGGCGGGAGCGAGTGAGAGCTTCGAGCGCATCGGCGAGAGTCAGCATACGATTTTATTGTCCAACGAGCCGGAGACGCACGTCATCCGGCGGAATTCCCATCAGGACGACCAGTTTTTCAACCACTTCACGAAAGACCGGCGCGGCAATGTAAGATGCCCAGTCGGCGGAATCGGGTTTTTCAAACCAGACATACACCATGAAGCGCGGAGCATCCACCGGTCCCCAGCCTATAAACGATGCGTTAATCTCGTTGGGTAAGTAATATCCATCCGGGCCGGGGATTTGGGCAGTTCCGGTCTTACCGGCAATGCGGTATCCTTCGACCACGGATGCCATCTTGGCCTGCTCCATGGACGTGGCCAGGATTTCGCTGACGGTACGAGCCGTTTGCGGCGAGATGGGCGTGCCAAGAGTCTGGACCGGCGTGTTGTATTGGTGGCCGTTACTGACCATGCCATAGAGAACGTGAGGATATACCATACGGCCCTCATTGGCCAGCGCTGAGGCTGCTGCCATCATCTGAATAGGCGTCATCGCCACGCCCTGACCAAACGAATTGGTTCCTAAATCAACCTTATACCAATCCGCGTCACCAGGAACTTTCAGACGGCCTTTGGCTTCGTTTGCCAGGTCAATGCCGGTGGGATGTCCCACGCCAAAGCGGCGCATGTAGGTATAGAACATATCTGGGCCCATCTGGTCGGCCAGGCGCGTCATGCAGATATTGAGGGAGTGACGCATGCAACCGAGCAAATCCTGCGGCCCCCACGCGCCTTTGTCCCAGTTGTAGACATAGGCGCCACCGATTTCATAAAAACCTACATCTAGATAGGAGAAATTGGTCGAAATTGCGCCTGAATCGAGGGCGGCTGCGAGGGTAAGCACCTTGAAAACTGACCCTGGTTCATACTGCATCGAAACAGCGCGGTTGAATTCACTGGCATTTTTATACGTCTCGCTGTATTGCGAGAAGTTATTTAAATCCATTTGTGGGGTAGAAGCCATCGCCAGAATTTCGCCGGTGCGCGGGTCCATCACGATAATGGTCCCCGAATCAGCGCCGGTGTCGACCAGGCTCTCGCGCAGTTGCTCTTCAACCATCGCCTGAATTTCGCGGTCGATGGTTAGAATCAAGTCGGCTCCGCGCGGCGTGGCAGGGAGTTCGGCAGCCCGATTGGGGTCTTCAGGAACCCAAACCGTGGTGGGAACGCCCGCCAGTAAGTTGTTGTATTTCTCTTCTACGCCAAAGTAACCGCGATTTTCGAGCGTGACAAATCCCAAAACATTGGATGCGAGGGTTTTTTCAGGGTAAGAGCGCATCAGGTGCGCCTTGAAGTGTAACCCGGCCAGACTGGGGTCGCTTGCGCTTTGATATTCTTCGGCCAGGCGGCTTTTCATCTCCATCAGATCATGGGCTTTTTCAGAACTGACAAAATCAGTCACGACGAGATAAACAATTCCCGATGGCGGGTTGAGCAGGTCGTTATAGACTTTTTCATAATTCAACCCCAGGACCGTGTTAAGAGTCAGGGCAATGGTGCGCGGGTTTTTGACTTCGGCCAGGCTGACGCCAATTTCATAGACGCTCTTATTGCCCGCTAACAAGAAACCATCCCGGTCAAAAATGCGCCCCCGCTCTGGAAACAGAGTAACATACTTCCCCGCGTACCGGTCGGCTTGCTGCAAGAACATTGCAGCCTCCGGGCTGGCCTGGATGCGGACCATTTGCAAGACAACCAGGGCAGCCAGCACGGCAAAGAGAATGGCAAGCGAGAGGGAACGTACCTGATATTGGCGTTTCATCGGTTAAGTTATTTGAGCGGCCTGGACGCGGCTTCCATCTGACGGCCAAGCCACTCAAAAAGCGACTCTGTATATTCAGGCTTTTTTGCCAAAAGGTCAGCATCGGCAACAGGCTGAACCAAATGAATGCCCTGCGGGGGGAAGTATCCCGGCACGACAATGTATTCGACATCTTCGCGCTTGACTGGTTCAAAACCAAGCGCTTGGGCGCGCTGGGCAAGCGATTGGTTCGAGAGCAGGGTCGCAATCTGGGTCTGCAAATCGGCATTGTCACGTTTATTGACAGCGATTTCGGCCTCCAGGCTTTGAATTTCGCGTCCGGTGATGGCGGCGCGCGCGCTCACGTTCAGGTATAAACCCGCTACCAGACCCAACAACATTACCCCTACCAGGAAGACCGCCAGCCATTCGCGCTGGAAGCGAATGGGCATTTCCTGGTGATGGCGCAACGTTCCAGCCAATTCGGCAATGGCCTGGTAGGGGGTATCGGCTTTTTCGGCCTTTTTGCGAACAGCCTTGACAGGACGCGCGGAGGGGTTCATTAACCTGCTGAGAATGGTCATAGTTTTTCGACAACTCTTAATTTTGCGCTGCGCGCGCGAGAATTTTCCTGGATTTCTACTTCACTTGCCTCGATGGGCTTGCGCGCAACTGGCTGGATGCTGGCCCGGTGTCCGCATGTACAAACCGGCTGACGCGGCGGGCAAAGACAATCGGTGCTTTCGCGACGGAAGGTTTCTTTGACAATTCGGTCCTCCAGCGAATGGAAGGAGATGACCGCCAGCCTTCCGCCCGGGCGAAGCAGGCCGATTGCAATCGGTAAAACGCTTTCGACGGCGTCCAACTCGCCATTGACGGCAATTCGCAGGGCCTGGAAGGCGCGCGTGGCCGGGTGAATGCGCTCCTTTTTGCCAATCGTCTTCAATATCAGGTCGGCCAGTTGGCGGGTAGTTGTGATGGGCCGATTCTGCCCGATGACGCGGGCAATGCGGCGGGACTGGCGTTCTTCGCCATAGCGGAACAGGATGTCGGCCAGCTCGCTTTCGGGGAGGGAATTCACCAGGTCGGCGGCAGACAGCGAGGCGTTCGGGGAGAAGCGCATGTCGAGCGGAGCATCCTGGAGAAAGGAGAATCCCCGTTCGGCGGTATCCAATTGCATGGAGGAAACTCCCAAATCCAGCACAATGCCATCCACCGCATCCCAACCCAGGCGGGCAACACCTTCCGCCATCTTGACATAGGAGGCCTGGATAATGTGGACGCGCTCGCCAAAAGAGGCGAGCCGCGCGCGGGCAAGTTCGATGGCCTGCGGGTCGAGGTCGAAAGCCAGCACTTCACCGGTTGGAGCGCTGGCTTCCAACAGCCCCGCGCTATGCCCGCCCGCGCCCAGCGTGCCGTCGATGTAACGGCCCCCGGCTTTGGGCTGCAAAGCGTGTATAATTTCTTTATAAAGTACGGGCAGGTGCGGCGCGGTCATGTAGCAGCGCGGCTCCTGCGCTATGCTCCCAGGTCCAGCGCCTGGAATCGTTGAGCGTTGGCTTCGGCGTCCTGAAGCGTCTGCATTTGCTGGCTCCATTCGGCGGGCGTGAAGATTTCGAAGTATTCGCCCTGACCAATGACCATCGCCTCGCTGTTCATGCCGAGGAACTGGCGCAGGTTTTGCGGCACGAGGATGCGCCCGGCCTTGTCCACTTCTACCTGATAGGCGGAGGAAAGGATGAGACGGCGCAGGAGGCGTGCGGCAGGGTCGGTAATGCTCATGGCATTGATGCGCTCATAGACCTGTTGGAAGTAAGCGGACGTCATGACCATTAGATTGCGGTCGAAGCCCTGTGAGATGAAGGCTCCATCAGCCAGCGCATCACGAAACGCCGCCGGAATGGTGAGGCGGCCTTTATCATCAAGCGCGTGCTGGTACTGGCCCAAGAACATACGTTCTAACATCTCCTTTAATGCGTGGAACGCCGGACTCCCGGCCCGGCGCTCCACTTCGTCCCACTTTCTCCCACTTACGCCCTTATTTTACAACCAATTTGGGTGTATTTCAAGCACGAATAGTACTGATTTCCCACCGTAATATGGGTTTGTAAGGTTTTTTGGAGGCTTTTGCCCCACCTTAAGACACTTTTTGGCGCTTGTTTCCCACTATGCACATTACTCTGCTTCATTCTCCTGACTGGAACGATTATGAATTGCTCGACAGCGGCGATGGGCTGAAACTGGAGCGTTTCGGCCCGTACCGCTTTGTCCGCCCCGAAGCTCAGGCCATCTGGCGGCGCGGCCTGCCCCAAGCCGCCTGGCGCGAGGCGCACGCGGTCTTCCGCCCAACCAGCGAGGAGAGCGGCGGGCATTGGGAAGTGAAACGTAAATTGCCGGAGAAATGGACACTTGACTACAAGGGGCTGCGTTTCTCGGTGACGACCACGCCAGGACGCCACCTGGGAGTCTTTCCCGAAACGGCGTCGCATTGGGACTGGTACATGCAGCTTATCGGCGAGGCCAGGCGGCCTGTGAAGGTGTTGAATCTGTTCGGTTATACTGGAATTGCTACGTTAGCGGCGGCCAAAGCAGGGGCCGCTGTGACGCACGTGGACGCGAGCAAGAAATCGGTGACGTGGGCGCGCGAGAACCAGGAACTCTCCGGCTTGAGCGAGAAACCCATCCGCTGGATTGTGGACGATACGCTGAAGTTTGTCCAACGCGAGGGGCGGCGCGGCGCGAAATACGATGGAATCATCCTGGACCCACCCAAGTTCGGGCGTGGGCCAAAGGGCGAGGTGTGGGAAGTGTACGAATCCCTGCCGATTCTGCTGGATGCCTGCCAGGCGGTGTTGAGCGAAAAACCGTTGTTCCTTTCGCTGACGATGTACGCCGTCCGCGCTTCGGCTGTTCACCTATATCAAACCATGCGCGAGATGATGAGTCCGTTTGGCGGGAGCACAGAGGCCGGCGAACTGGTGACGCGGGAAGCGTCGAAGGGAAGATTTCTTTCCCATGCAGTGTATGCGCGCTGGGGTGTAAGCGGAGTGGACAACGGATGAAACAGAAAAACGGATTGGACAACGGATGAAACAGAGAAGCGGATTGGGGAACGGATGTGAAGCGGAAAAACGGATTGGACAACGGATGAGACGGAGAAGCGGATTGGGCAACGGATGTGAAGCGGAAAAACGGATTGGACAACGGATGAAACAGAGAAGCGGATTGGGGAACGGATGAGACGGAGAAGCGGAGTGGACAACGGATGAAACAGAGAAGCGGATTGGGGAACGGATGAGACGGAGAAGCGGAGTGGACAACGGATGAAACAGAGAAGCGGATTGGGGAACGGATGAGACGGAGAAGCGGAGTGGGGAACGGATGTGAAGCGGAAAAGCGGATTGGACAACGGATGAAATGGATAAACGGATGACTACCAACTGATGACTGATCACCGATAACTGATTCTTGGAGGCTTTTATGTCACTACATGATGAAATTCGGGAACAACCGCAATGTTTGAAGGGTCTGCTAGAAAACCAACGCAGGCAGGCCGAGGAGATTGCCGCCGCCATTCGGGCGCGCGGGGTGAACTACGTCTTCCTGGCGGCGCGCGGCACGTCCGATAACGCCGGGCGCTATGCCAACTACCTGTGGGGAGCGCGCAACCATCTGCCGATTGCGCTGGCAACCCCTTCGCTTTTCACTTACTACGCGCAGCCGCCGCGTCTGGAGGGGGCGCTGGTGGTAGGGGTCTCGCAGTCGGGCAAATCGCCTGATATCGTCAGTGTGTTAGAAGAAGGCCGCCGCCAGGGATGTCTGACCCTGACCGTGACCAACGCGCCCGATTCTCCCCTGGCGCAGGCCGCCGACCTGGTGTTTGACATTCAGGCCGGGCAAGAAAAGGCTGTGGCTGCTACCAAGACCTATACGACCGAGCTGATGGCGCTGGCAATGATTTCGGCAGCACTGCGGGGCGAAGAGCAAGACTGGCAGGAACTGGCGCGTGTACCGAAATGGATAGAAACCCTGCTAGAGCAGGATGCCGACATCGAACGCATGGCGCAACGCTACCGTTACATGGGTCAGTGCGTGGTACTGGGCCGCGGCTTCAACTATGCTACGGCGTTCGAGTGGGCGCTCAAACTCAAGGAACTGACCTATATCATCGCCGAGCCGTACTCTTCGGCGGATTTTCAGCATGGGCCAATTGCGATGGTGGCAGGGGGGTTCCCCGTGCTGGCAGTTGCGCCGCAAGGCAGGGTGTTCGATTCGATGCTGGAGATGCTCACCCGCCTGCGTGAACAGCAAAATGCCGAGCTGGTGGTAATTTCGGATGACGAGCGCGTGCTTCGTTTGGCGCAATCGGCCATACGTCTGCCCGCCGGAGTTCCAGAATGGCTCACCCCGTTGGTTTCCATCGTGGCAGGGCAGTTGTTTGCCTGTCACCTGACGCGCGCCAAGGGATACAATACCGAGTCTCCGCGCAGTATTACGAAGGTGACAGAGACGCACTAGTTTGCTGGTAATCATTCGATGATTGATTTCCCCCTTTTCGAAAACGTCATCCGCCGTGTAGCAGTTTTCCGTGATGCCAGCGAGGACGATGTAAAAGCGATTGCCCGTCTGGGGATTGAGCGCGCTGTCGAAGAGGGGGCGTTCTTTTTTATGCAGGGTGACCCGGCGGAGTATCTTTATGTGTTGCTGCGCGGGCGGGCAAAATTGTGCCAGATTTCTCCTGATGGTCAGCAGGTGAACTTACGCACCATTCGGGAATTTCATCTATTTGGCGCAATTGGCGCAGTGCAGGCGGGGGCGGTGTACCCGGCTTGCGCGCAGGCGCTGGAGGATAGTTCTGCGCTTGCCATTCGCAGCGGAGAATTTCGGCTGTTGCTGGAAGCGCGTCCCCATCTTTCCTTTGGGCTGATGCAATTGATGACCGGTTACATCCAGGAAATGCAAAGCCGCTACCGCGAAAGCGTGACAGAAAAAGTGGAACAGCGCATTGCACGTGTGTTGTTGCGACTGGCCGGGCAGACAGGGATGCGCGTGGAGGAGGGTGTGCTTATTGAACTGCCATTTTCCCGCCAGAATCTGGCTGAAATGGCCGGAACCACGCTTTACACCGTTAGCCGGGTGTTGAGCGCATGGGAGAAGCAGGGATTGATTTCCACCGGGCGCGAGCGGGTGACATTGACCAACCCGCATGGGGTGATGAGAATCGCAGAAGGGTTGTAGGGCAGACTAAAAGATTATCCGACTGTTCACGAACAGGTCTCTGACCTGTCTTACTTGCGCTTGCGCAAAGAAGGTTTAGGGGGTTTTCAGTATAGTGGAAATATGGATTCGGCTCTCGATGCACGCTGGACAACAGCACAGGTGGTAAAGACCTATCCACAAACGGCGTGGGTTTTTCTCGAAATCAAAGCCAATTGCGTAGGCTGCCACCTGGACAAATTTTGTACGCTCTCCGAGGTGGCTGCGGCTTATGAATTGCCGCTTGAACATCTGCTTCACAAACTGCGCGAGGTCATCCAACATTTAACCCCATAAGGAGAAAAAGCATGAGAGGAAATCGTTTTATTAAGACTGGTTTGCTCTTTCTGTTACTTGCCGCTGTTCTGGCGGCCTGCGCGGGCGCGGAGCAGGTGGTCAATACCGAGTACATCCTGACCTCAGCCATGCGCGAGGGAAAGTTCGTCTTCCTCGGCGTGAATGGCGCCATCAACGGCGTGGTCAACCCGGCCCTGACTGCCAAACCCGGCGAGCGCATTACCGTGATGCTGGTCAACGGCGGCGAGGGGACGCATAACATCGTGTTTGTCCTGCCCGATGGCCGCAAGGCGCAGACAGACGCGGTCGAGAAAAAAGGCGAAACCACTTCTCTCACGTTCGTTGTACCCGATAAGGATGTGGTTATCCGGTACTATGACTCCGGGTACGATAAATTGGGGATGGAAGGAGTGTTGCTGGTGGGAAATGCCCGGCCCGAAGCCGCAGCCAAAACGCCCAAGGCAGAACAGCCTGTCCCTGAGCCAGAAAAACCCGCCGGTTTATATGACAAAGAACTGGCGCTTTCTGCTCTGCAAAAAGGCGGCTGCGCGGCCTGTCATAAAATCCCCGGCCTGCCCGGCGAGGGAACGATTGGCCCGGATTTGAGCGAGGCAAGTCAGACGATAAAGAAGCGCCTGGAAAGCGGCGAATATACCGGCATGGCAAAAACAGTGGAAGAGTACCTGACCGAATCAATTCAAGCCCCAGAGGCCTTCACCGTTCCGAACTGCCCCACTGGCCCTTGCGCCAAAGGGACGATGCCTGCTTCGCTGGCGCAGATGTTTAACCCCGCTGAATTGGAAGCGCTGGTGAAATACCTGGCATCACTGCCAGGCGGAGAAACTGCCGCCATAACGGAAGCAGGCGCGGGCGAGTCCGAATCCGCCGCGCCTGTCAGCGAGGTCACTCTGACGGAGGAAGAATTTGCCTGGGCCCGGCAAACCTTTTTTGAGCGGTGCGCGGGTTGTCATGGAACGCTGCGCAAAGGCGCAACCGGCCCGGCGCTCACGCCCGATAAGACCCAACCCAAAGGCACAATGGGACTGGCCGCCATCATCTTCAACGGCACCAATCGCGGCATGCCCGATTGGGGCAAGCAAGGCATTCTGACTCAGGCGCAAACCGAAATCATGGCAAAGTTCCTGCAAATGGAGCCGCCCGCCCCACCGGAAATGTCGTTGCAACAGATGAAAGACTCCTGGCAATTGCTCAAACCCGTTTCCGAACGCCCCGCCGCGCCCCAAACCCGGCGCGATTGGCAAAACTACTTCATCGTCACGCTGCGCGACGCCGGTCAGGTGGCAATTATTGATGGCGATACCTACGAAATCGTCAGCACGGTGGATAGCGGCTATGCCGTGCATATTACCCGCATGTCGGCCAGCGGGCGCTATGCGTATGTGATTGGGCGCGATGGCCGCCTGGCAATGATTGACCTGTGGATGGAAAAACCCGAAGTGGTGGCGCGCGCGCAGACGTGTTACGATGCCCGCTCGGTGGAAGTGAGCAAATATGAAGGCCCGGAGGGCGATTTCCGCGATAAATACGCCATCGCCGGCTGTTACTGGCCGCCGCATTTCGTTATTCTGGATGGGCAGACGCTGGAACCGCTCAAGGTGGTTTCCAGCCGGGGCTATACGGTCACCAGCGGAGAATATCACCCCGAACCACGCGTGGCGAGCATTCTGGCTTCGCACTACAAGCCGGAGTGGATTGTCAACGTCAAAGAAACCGGCCAAATCTGGCTGGTGAACTACACCGACCCGCTCAACCCCTCCATCAAGATGATTAATGCCGCGCTCTTCCTGCACGATGGCGGCATGGATTCGAGCCACCGCTATTTCCTGGTGGCGGCCAACCAATCCAACAAAATTGCGGTGGTCGATTTGAAAGAAAGCAGCCTGGCCGGAATTGTGGATGTGGGGGCGGTGCCGCACCCTGGACGCGGCGCAAACTGGATAGACCCGCAATTTGGCCCGGTATGGAGTACCCCGCATTTGGGCGAGGCTTCGGTCATTTCGATTGCCACCGACCCGCAAGGTCATGCTGCCGAGGCCTGGAAGAACGTCCGCAAAACGGAGTTACCCGGCTCTGGCAGTCTGTTCATCAAAACCCATCCCAACAGCCCCTGGATTTGGGTGGATATGACCCTCAACTCCGACCCGGGCTTGGCGCGTACCATCTGCGTCATTGCCAAAGCCGACCCATCAACGGTTCACAAATGCTGGGAGGTTGGCACTTACGGGCGCGCTGTCCACTTCGAGTACAACAAAGACAGCACCGAAGTGTGGGTGAGCCTGTGGGGCGCAGCAGATAAACCCGGCGAAACCGGCGAGATTGTGGTCTATGACGACAAAACGCTGGAGGAAAAGACCCGAATCAAGGATTTGATAACCCCTACCGGCAAGTTCAATGTCTATAACACAGTGAACGACATGTATTAGACCGCAAATGAACCAGGTCCGACCGCTGACGATGCTGGTTGTCAGCGGTCGGACGTTTTCAAGCGGAAAAATTGACGAGTTTGCTTGTCTGCTATCTGGTTTTGCAGGCAAGCATTTCTATCTCCAAAATTGCGGCAGGTGCTCGCGGTGTGTTTCGAGCATGTCATCCAGAACCGCCTGAACTTTATCGCCTTTCGGACCGAGCGGATGTACCAGCAGAGCCTGATAGGCAGCAGCACGGTCGCCATGCACAGCGGCTTCGACGGTGAGTAGTTCGTAGGCTTTGACAGCGGCCAACAAACCAAACTGCGCGGGAGGCAGGGGGTCGGCTGCGAGAGGCGTAATGCCGCTCTTTTTGACCATGGCTGGCATTTCCAGCACCCAGTCGGCGGGCCATGCGGCGACTGCGCCGTTGTGCCTGATGTTGACAATGTGCGTTTCGCCCAGGTCGTTGTAATGGGCATTAAGCAACTGCGTGGCTACAGTCGAGTAATGGGCCCCGCCACGCTTCATCAAATCGGCAGGAGGTTCTTTTAGGTTTGGGTCGGCATACTGTTCCAGCAGGCGCTTTTCGACCTCTATGACCTCATCGGCACGGGATGGCGGCCAATTCTGCTGGGCGGCTATTTTTTTCTCGGTGTAGTAAAAGTATTGCAGATAATAATTCGGAATCATCCGCGTTATCTCAATCATGCACGGGTCCCATTCGGGATGTTCCTGAGATTTGAGTTCCGCGATAAATTCGCGGATGATTTGCGGCCAGACATCTTCGCCATCGACCGTAAATCCGCGATGCCAGGAAAGATGATTGAGGCCGAGGGTGTTCAATTCAACACGAGAAAGGTCGATTTCCCGGCCTGTGGCTTTTTTTAAGCCTTCGACCATCTTCATTTTGGCCCCGATTGGGACGTTACACACGCCCACGGAAGGGATTTCTGCGGCATATTTGCTGAGCGCCTGAGTGACCAGGCCCGCCGGATTGGTGAAGTTGACCAACATGGCTCCTGGCCTGGCAAGTTCCTGCATATCCTGGGCGATTTTTAGAATAACAGGGATGGTGCGCAGAGCTTTGGCCATGCCGCCGACGCCAGTTGTTTCCTGCCCCACCAGGCCATGCCGTTTGCCCAGGTATTCATCGCGGCGGCGGGCTTCCATATGACCCACGCGCAATTGAGTGGTGACATAACTGGCATCTTTGACCGCCTGACGCTGGTTTGTGGTCAGAATAACCTTGAAGGGATTGCCTTTGAACTCAACCATCCGCTGCGCAAAGCCGCCGACGATGTCCAGCCGTTCTTTATCGATATCCATTAACCACAATTCACTGAGGGGGAATTGCTTGTGGCGCGCCAGGAATCCATTCACAAGTTCAGGGGTATAGGTGGACCCGCCGCCAATTACAGCAACTTTCAACATAGATTTACCTTTCACGAAGAACTTTCTGTGCCGGTTTATCTCTTCAATCGCTGCCGGGAGCACTGCACTATACGGTGGAGAGGTCCCATTCTTCGTAAATTTTTGGGACATCACTGATTAGTCGCCGCGTGTAAGCCTGCTTGGGATGCAAGATGACTGAATCTGCCGAGCCGCTCTCAACAAATTTTCCGCGCTCCATGATGTAAACGCTGTCAGAGACATAATAAGCCAGGCCAATATCATGAGTGATAAAAATGGTCGTCATGCCAGTTTCGTCACGCAACTTCATGAGGTAATCCAGAATGGTGGCGCGGGAACTGGCATCAATCATTGAAGTAGGCTCGTCGGCAAGAAGAATTTTCGGTTTGAGCAGGAAAATTCGGGCAATCATCAGGCGCTGCATCTGCCCACCAGAAAGTTCAAAAGGATATTTGTTCGTCAGTTCAGCAAATTTGAGATTGACAAAACTGCACGCCTCGGTCATCATTTCGACTTTTTTGGCATATGGCAGCCCCCCCCCGCCACGCATCCGAATACAGTCTAACAAGACTGCATCAATTTTGTTGAAGATGTTGTAGGAAGAAAAGGGGTCCTGGAAGATAGCCTGGATGCCTTTCCAGTACTCCTGCCGCTTTTTTTGAGAACTGATATCACGCTTTTTTCCGTAGTAATATATTTCGCCCTCGGTAGAGCTGATTAAGCCCAGCAACATTTTTGCCAGGGTGGTTTTGCCGCTGCCCGATTCTCCTACAATCGAAACGACTTCGCCTGCGCGAAAATCGAAATCGACATGGTCAACGGCAATGGTTTTACGGGCGCCAAAACCAAAAACCTTCGTCAGTCCTCTTCCGCTTAGAATGATATTGGTTTCGTCAGGCTGCATTTTTATAAATCTCCCTCAGCTCTTTTTCGGAGATGATACAACGGTAGAAACGGCCATTACCTGCTTCACGCATCCCCACCGCAGTAACGCGGCATTCGGGCCGAACGTATTTGCAACGTTCGGCAAAGCGGCAGCCCAGCGGCGGGTTCTTCAAGTTAGGCGGTACGCCCGGGATGGCTGTCAGCTTGTGTTCACGCAGGCCTTGTTCAGGGACAATAATTGAACCCATCAGGCCTTTGGCATAAGGGTGAAGAGGGTCAAATACAGTTTCCCGGGCAGTGCCTTTTTCCACAATCTGCCCGGCGTACATCACCATGATGTCATCCGTCACGTTGTATAACAGCGGCAGTTCATGGGTGATGAATATCATCGCCTTAATGAAGCCGCTTTCCATCAAGTCGCGCAGCATTTTAATGACCATCTTTTGGGAGGTAACATCGAGCGCGGAGGAAGGCTCATCAGCTATCAGCACCTTTGGCCCCAAGATAACCGAGACCGCTATCACCGTGCGTTGTTTCATTCCGCCAGAAAGTTCTACCGCATATTTCTGCAAGACTTCTGGCGGAAGACCAACATTTTCGAACAGCGCGCGCGCCATTTCGTAAATTTCTTTTTTCGACTTGTAAGGGTCGTGCGCCTGAACAACATCTTCAATAAAGTGAATCACTTTTTGAGTGGGGTTGAGCGCGTTCATTGCCGCCTGAGGAATATAGGCAATCTCCCTCCCCAAAATGGATTTACGCACGTCATCGGGGCTCATCCCAGAGATATTTTTTCCATCGATAATGATTTCTCCGCTCGTATAATGCAGCGGAGGGAAATAGTATCCCATCAGACTGAGCGCGAGCGTTGATTTGCCACACCCTGATTCCCCAGCAATCCCCAGGGATTTACCTTCTTCCACCTTAAGTGAAACATGGTCAACTGCATAGACGTCTTCCTGGAACCGGGTAATATATTTCGTGGTCAGTTCCCTGACTTCCAATATAACTCGTGACATTTCAATCACCTATTCCCTCAATGCCGGGTTGAAAATTTGGTCGAGGCCTGTATTCATCAGGTTCATCGAGAATGTAATCAGCGCGATGGTGATAAGCACCGGGAGATATGCCCACCATGAGCCCTGAACATGAGCCTGATATATCATTGCCCATCGCATCATCAGCCCCAGGGTTGGAACTTCTGTTGTTTTGGGACCCAACCCCAAAATGGACAGTCCCGCTTCAGCCAGAATAGCGGATGAAATTTGCAGAATCAAGGCCATGACCACATAAGAAGCGATATACGGCAGAATGTCAGCAACGATGATATGGACAATTGAGTGTCCTGACAGTTTCGAGAGGTTAACGTGGTCTCGATTGCGCAGGGATACGACTTGCGCCCGTACCGCCCGGGTCGTCCAAACCCAGGAAGTAAAGCCAATCACCGTCGCAACAGTGGCGGCTCCGCGCTGCTCCTGGCCAATGCTATAGGAAATGAGAATCAATAGCACAAAACTGGGAATGACGGTAAAGAGATTGGTCACGAACATGATGATGTCATCAACCAGGCCTCCGAGATAACCAGACAGCAAGCCCAGGGATAAACCAATGAGGGTGGCAATCAGCCCGGCAAGAAAACCAATCTGTAATGATACACGGGTGGCGGCAACCAGTTGCGTGAGCATATCGCGGCCAAAATTATCGGTTCCAAGCACCAGGATACGTACATTGGCCACTTCGTTTACATTTATGTATTCGGTTGGTTTGACAACACCTGCTTCTTCCAAATCACCTGTGTTGTTTTTTTGGGCAATAATCATTCCATCTTCCGCAGACAGAAGCCCTTCGAGTGATTTATCGAGCCGGATAAAGTAATTTCGCCTGGCATTTGTCATGCCAGGAATATTTTTGGCCGGGTCGTAATTGCTTTCCCATAGGGCCAGCAAAGATTGGGTGTTTTCAATCTCAATTTCACTCTCGGGTACTCCGGCGGCCAATAACCATTCTTGCATGGCAAGGCGGTCATCGTCACTGAGTTTGCTGGCAACCCGCCTAAGGTCAGCACCGGGCAAATCGAGGATGTATTTTGCAGGCGTATTAATACTGTCATAGATGTTGACATAAATTCCCGGCGGGAAAAACGTTCCCTGCCCAATAATCGCCAGCGGCGCATCCGGAATAATGAGCGGGTAGATAGTCACTATCAGCAAGAGGGTCACGAAAATGGAAAAACCAAACAAAAACTTTCCAGAGCGAAAAACCTGCCGGAGGGTATGTTTCATGGCCGTATCTCTCCTTTTAGTCTGCCTGGGCAGCTTTGATGCGTGGGTCGATAACGCCATACAGAATTTCGATGACGAAGTTCGCAACCAGTACCATCACGGTGATAATCAGCGTAGAGGCAGAAATGAGCGGATAATCTTGCCCCATTACGCCGTTCAGGAGAGTGTATCCCAGCCCAGGGTAACTGAAGACAATCTCGGCCACGAGCGCGCCGCCAACCATTGTGCCAATGGACAATGCCAGGCCAGTGATTTGTGGCAACATCGCGTTCCGAAAGACATAGCCAATGATTTTGCGGTCTTTAATACCCATGAATCGGCTGAATTTCACATAGTCTGCATTGAGTTCATAAATGGCCATGGAACGCATGCCAATTGCCTGACCGCCAATTGCGATAAGCACAATGGACCAGAATGGCAGTTGATAGTGAACAATGACAGACCACACAAAAGCCGGGGTGAAACTCGGTATCAGGTCAAAACCGTATCCTCCCGAAGTGGGGAACCATTTTAGCGCAACTGCAAAAATAGCCAGCAGAATAACCGCCATTCCAAAGGGAGGGAAATTGCTAACGAAAATGCTGACTGGCATCAGGACTTTATCAAACCCTCCCTTAAGATAAGCAGCTAAAGCCCCCAGCGTGTTTCCAATCACCCAGCCAACAATAATGGCCGGGAACTGAAGCGCAATGGTCCACCAGATGGATGATTTTAGAACGTCGGCTACCGGGCGGGGATATTGGCTAAACGAGAAACCAAAATCACCCCGCATTACGTTTCTCATGTAAATCAAAAATTGTTCGTGCATGGGCCGATTTGTGCCAAACAAATCGGCATATTGCTGGTAAATGGCTTGGACGCCGGTTGCATTGCTCATACCCTGAGCAAGGCGTGAGACAATTGCGGCAACAGGGTCTCCTGGCATCAATCGAGGCAAAGTGAAGTTCAACAGGAAGGCAAACACAAAGGTGATGAGAAGCCAACCGAGCTTGTTGAGGAAATATTTCCAATACCCTTTCAAGCCAACACCTCCTACGCTCACGGATTGGAGTTTGTAATTATGATAAACAAAAGCGATGATTGCATTATACAACAATCCGCCATGCTCCCAGATAACCCGGAACATGGCGGATGTTCTCAAACCGATTTTACTTGACCAATGTCACGTTGTAGAGACAAGCAATACCCCACCCATCCGTGCAGTCCAGCGGCGGGACAGGCGGATTGGTACCATCGCCCTGATGGGGGAAGTTCGTCCAGACGCTCTCGTTCACCGCGTGGAATGACTGGGGGCGATACATGAGCGTGAAGGAGGGCACTTCGGTCAGATAAATCTTGACCAGTTCAGTGTACATTTCCTTCAACTTGGCTTCGTCAGATTCGGCAGGAATAGCCTTAATCAACTCATCGACACGCTCGTTTTTGTACTGGTTCCAGTTACCGTTCCAGTTGCTCGGCATGCCTATAAATTCGGAGCTGAGCAGGTTGCGAATACGGCCCCATGGCATGGTTGGGCCAGCACCGGCGCTCCACATCATGAAGATGTCGTAGCCTTCAGGCAGCGGAGCATCTGATTTGGTCACAACGGTCTGGTAAACGGACCATTCGGGGTAGTTGGTCGTGATTTCAATACCGATTTCCTTACCAGCGGCAGCAACCACCTCAATCGCTGCTTGCCAGTCGGACCAACCGTTGGGGCAAGTCGCAACATAGCTGAGCTTCTTCCCGTTGAATTCACGCCAGCCGTCGCCATCTGTATCAACGATGCCTGCTTCGTCGAGCAGCTTCTTAGCGCCTTCGTAGTCCTTGCCTGCCCACTGGAGGTCTTTAACAGCGTCGTGGTCATACATGGCCTGTTCGCCATCAGTCGGGTTCATGAGGGAGCGCGGAACCTGGGTAAAGGTCGCCGATTGATTGGTCATGGCATTGGCAATAATCGTATCGTAATCAACGGCGATAGCAATTGCCTTGCGAACAGCCACCTGGTCCAGGCCATGAGATTTCAGGTTGAAGAAAGCGGTTGGCAGGCTGGCGCCAATTCCATAGGGGGCTTCGGGCAGATAGGTCGAAACAGGCAAGCCTTCTTTCAGCCACAGGTCTTGAATGTTTGCATTGAACTGCTGGCTGACATCCACTTCGCCCGCCTTGAAGGCAGTGAAACCGGCCGCGTTATCTTTGAAGATGGCATGCGCCAGATACTTTGGAGCGGGAAGTTTGCCCCACATCGAGGCATCTTGACCCCAGTAGTTGTCGTCGCGAACGTAAACGACTTTTGTTTCATCGGCAAAGAACTTGTGGTAGGGGCCAGAGTAGACTACATCTTCTGCAACATCGGACAGGAATTTGGTTGCATCGCCGCCAGACCGTTCTTCCAGCTTTTGGGTCCAGGCCTTTTGAATGACATAGTTACTGCTTACATAAGCAGCAACCGCCAGGGGATTGACGGCTTTGCCGTCCTCATCCAGCTTGGCCTTGATGACCACGGTCTGAGCATCTTTGGCTTCAATGGTTTCAATGTAATCTTTGTTGCCACCACCGGTGGGGGTGTTGTACTTGATGTGAGAAGCCCAGGTGTAAGCAACATCTTCGGCGGTCACAGGAGTACCATCGCTCCATTTTGCGGCCTTTTTGATTTTGAAAGTGAGTTCAGTGCGGTCCGCATTCCAGGTGTAATCGCCATCCGCCAGCAGAGGATACTGCTTGCCGTCCAGCATGTTATACAGGTATGGGGTTTCGAACATGATGACACGGGCATTATCACCCTGGCTAATCGCCATCGCATTGTTACAGCTGGAGGAATACGGGTTCCAACAAACCACCGGGCCCCACTGCTGACCATTGAAGTACATGGTTTCAGTACGGGGGAGCGGATCGCCCGGCTTGAGTTCGGCCGGCGCGGCGGTGGGTTCAGCTGGCGCGGCGGTGGGTTCGGCCGGCGCGGCGGTGGGTTCAGCCGGCGCCGCGGTGGGTTCGGCCTGAGCTGGGGTGGCGGGGCTGCCACAGGCTGTAAGCATCATGGATGCTACCAGCAACAAACCAAACAAAACGTACAGGGTCTTTTTCATGGTGAAATCTCCTCATTTATGATTTTGGGAAAGAAACGATTGTCAGGTAAACGGTTGCTATGGGATATTCAAGTCGTGACACCTCCTGTTGATGAGTTCGCAGCGGATGGAACGCAGCCACACGAACGGCGAATGATGATTTCAGTGGGCAATAATGTTGCAGGTTGCGCAGGTTGTTCCTGAATTAAATTGAATAAAAGCTGCGCAGCAGTCTGACCAACCGTGGCGGTGGGAGCTTTGACCGTCGTCAGGGATGGGTTCAAAAATGCAGCCAGACGCGAATCATCAAACCCAACCACCGAAACATCTTCAGGGACTCGCAAGTCCGCTTCGCGTAAGGCATTTAATACGCCAATGGCAGCATCATCGTCACCCGTAAAAACAGCGTCAAAATCGACACCGTTGCAAGCGATGAATTTTTTTAAGTTTTTATAAGCGACCCACTGGTCAAACTCTCCCTCCAGAATTAATTCCGGCCTGACCGGCAGGCCATGCGCATCGAGCGCATCACGATACCCCTGTTCGCGCCAGCGCGAGTCTTCTTGTTCCTTAGGGCCACGCAAGAAGATAATAGAACGCCGCCCGTGCTCCTCAATCAAGTGTGAAATGAGCTTGCGCGTGGCGGCTTTGTTTTCAACAGTCACAAATGGGACTTTTAGATGGGCAGGCGTTGTGCGATGGATAAGAACAACAGGGAATTTGATGCGACACAGGTCGGTCAACTGTTCTTCATCAAGACAATCAGCATAAGCCAGCAAACCGTCTGTATTATGAGGGCCAATCGGCAAGGGACGATATGGATAGGCTTTATAATCGTAAGTTGCAACTAACAAGTTGTACTTGTACTCACTGACTACTGCCTCAATTCCGCTCAACAGGGGCGCAAAGAAGTCGGTATGCATGTTGTGAATGACAAGCCCAATGGTCATGGTACGGCGAGTGGCCAATTGACGGGCCGCCGAATGAGGCTTGTAATTCAAATCGAGCATAACCTGCTGGATGCGCTCCGCGACTTCCTGCGAAACCGGAGCATTTTGATTAATAAACCGGCTGACCGTCGCCACAGAAACTGAAGCGTGCTTTGCAACGTCACGAATCGTAACAGAGGATGACTTTCTGGTCATGATATGCGCCTGCGTAACCGGTTACAGTAACCGGTTACATTAAAGCACAGTTAACAACCAAAGTCAATAGTTTTTCGCACGCAAAGATTCTCTCCAAATTCGGGTTGGCAGACCAGCCTACCCCTTGCCTTATCCCTACGGGCGTGCTAAAATACCGTCCGCTCTTACTTTGGGGGCTCGTCTAATGGCAGGACGACTGACTCTGGATCAGTTAGTAGTGGTTCGAATCCATTGCCCCCAGCCTGCAAAACCCTCCTGAAATTGGGGAGGGTTTTACGTTTACCGTGGTTCTTTCCCCATTGAGGGGACGCGTCCATTCCCCCCAGCCTGCAAAACCCTCCTGAAATTGGGAGGGTTTTACGTTTACCGTGGTTCTTTCCCAAAAATCAACCAGATAAAGCGTGAACGTTTTTTTGGTTGTTGCATTACCTGCAACACGCACCTCGTAAAGTGGACGCAAATCCACATACGAGGTGTTTTTATGGCACGCAAACCACAAGACGAAAAACTGGAACGCATTTATCAAACCGTTGAGACCAATCCGGGCGCGAAACCAGGCTTCCTCGCACGTCTGCTTGGGCTGGAACGCTCCGAAGTGACCCGCGCCTTACCTGCGCTGGAGAGCAAAGGGCTGTTGGTGAGTGAGGATGAGAAGGGAGGGCTGTGGCCGTTTCGCAAACACCGATAAAGCCTTTCAGTTTTGCAAATCAAGAGTGAGATGTTGCAAAATTTCGCTCTTCCCCATGCTATGCTGTTACCAGATTTTTACGACCGAACCTGGAAAAGTTGCAAGGAGCAGCCTATGAGCGGCAAAACCAAAGCCGAACGCCTTGAAGAAATGAAGCGGTTGTATATTCAACGCGCTTTCACAGACATCGAAATGGCGGAACGCCTGGGGGTGGACAGAACCATCGTCTACCGCGACCGGGTGGAACTCTCGCGCGAGTATCCGATTGAAAAAGACGAACACGGCAAATATCGCATTCCGCGCTCAAAGTTGATTTCCGAAATCAAAATCAGCCTGCACGAGGCGCTGACTCTGTATCTGGCGGCGCGCAAAACGTCGCGCCAGGCTCCCTTCCATCACGCGCACGCCGCCAACGCGGTGGAAAAACTGGCCGCCGTGCTGCGTCAGCCGATGGCGGAGCGCCTGCTCAAAACCGCCGACCGCCTGCTCGCGCAGAAAAAAGACGCCGAAAAAATCAAAATTCTTGAAACGGTCACGCAAGCCTGGGTGGAACAGCGCAAAGTCCGCATTGAGTATCAGCGATTGGGGCATGAGGGCGTCACCCGCCACACCATCAACCCGTATCTCATCGAACCTTCCATCTGGAGTGATAGCGTGTACGTCATTGCCCAAAGCGACTTTGACGACAAAATTTACGCTTTCAAAATCGAGCGCATTCTGCACGCCTTTTTGATAGGCGAAACGTTTGAAATTCCAGAATCGTTTGACGATGAGCGTCTGCTCAAACACGCCTGGGGAATCTGGTACGCCGAACGCCCGCCCGTGACGGTGAAACTGCGCTTCGCGCCCAACCCCGGCGTGATTCAGCGGCTGGAGGAGAGCGTCTGGCATCCGCTGGAGCGCATCGAACCGACCGAAGACGGCGGCAGACTGTGGAGCGTGGAGATTGCCGAGTGGCGCGAGATGCTGCCCTGGATTCGCGGCTGGGGCGCCGATTGCGAAGTGTTGGAGCCAAAGGAGTTGCGCGAGGCGCTGGTGAAGGAGGCGAAGAAGATGGCAAGGGTGTATGGAGTGGGAAATCTCAATGAACCGCAAACCCGTTTTTTTGCCCACCGCCGCGAGGGCGAAGACCGTGAAGACTGGCAGCCGCTGATTGACCATTTACGCAAAACCGCCGAGATGGCGCGCGATTTTGGCGCAGACGCCAACGTTGCAGAGTTGGCGTACATCGCAGGGATGATTCACGATTTGGGCAAATACTCCACTGAGTTTCAGAAGCGGCTGGAGGGCGGTCCGCGCGTGGACCATTCCACCGCTGGCGCGAAGGAACTCAAAAAACTGCTTGAAGGCAAACCGCAACAGGTCTTTGCTCAATTGCTGGCATATCCCATCCTGGGGCATCACGCGGGCTTGCCCGATTACGGCAGTGAAATTGATTTGGAGGGCAGCACCGTCTGCGGGCGGTTGAAAAATCGCATTCCCGATTACAGCGAATACAAGAGTGAGTTGGATTTATCGTCTTTGCCATTTCCAAAATACTTGCACGTTCGCCCACCTGAAAAGAAAAAAGAAAAATTAGGCTTTTCGCTCTCGTTCCTGACGCGCATGATTTACTCGGCGCTGGTGGACGCGGACTTTCAGGAAACCGAAACGTACATGAAGGGCGCAAAGCCGCGCGGCGGGCATGACAACATCCCAACCCTGCGCAACAAGCTGGACGCGCGCCTGAAGCAATTCGAGAACCCGACCAGCGACATCAACCGCAAGCGCAACGAGATACTCCACGCCTGCATTGAAAGAGGCAAAGCCGAAAAACCGGGCTTCTTCTCGCTCACCGTCCCCACCGGCGGCGGCAAGACGCTGGCTTCGATGGCGTTCGCGCTCCATCACGCCGCCGAACATGGTTTGAAGCGCGTCATCTACGTCATCCCGTTCACGACCATCATCGAACAGAATGCGGGGGTGTTCAAAGGCATCTTCGGCGAAGAAAACGTGCTGGAACATCACTCGAACTTCGATTGGGAAGGAAAGAGGAAGGACAACCCCGATGACCGCACCAACAGCGCGCTTGCCAAACTCAAACTGGCGGCGGAGAACTGGGACATCCCCATCGTGGTCACGACCAACGTGCAATTCTTCGAGTCGCTGTTTGCCAATCGGTCACGAGGCTGCCGCAAACTACACAACATTGCCAAGAGCGTGATTATCTTCGACGAAGCCCAAATGCTGCCGCGCGAGTATATGCGCCCCGCGATGGCGGCAGTGTGGGAACTGGTGGTCAACTACGGCGCGAGCGCGGTCTTTTGCACCGCCACCCAGCCAGGGCTGGAACGCTTCCTGCCAGAGAAAACGGAAGTCAAGGAACTTGCGCCCAATCCACCTGAACTGTTCGACTTCTACAAGCGCGTGGAGGTGAAGCATTTGGGGACGCTGACCGATGAAGAGTTGCTCGCCCGCCTGAACGCGCACGAGCAAGCCCTGTGCATTGTCAACACCCGCCGCCATGCCAGCGGACTGTTCAGCGGCTTGCAGGGCGAAGGCAATTTCCACCTTTCGACGCTGATGTGTCCCGCCCACCGCCGCGCCAGACTGAAAGAAATCAAGGAGCGGCTATCGAGCGGTCAGCCCTGCCGCGTGGTTTCGACGACGGTGATGGAAGCGGGCATTGACCTGGATTTTCCCGTCGGCTACCGCGCCCTGACGGGGCTGGATTCCATCAATCAGGCGGCGGGGCGCGTCAACCGCGAGATGAAGCGCGGCGTGAGCGAGATGTTCGTCTTCGAGCCGAAGTCGGAGTTCATCAAGCGGACGCCGTCTTTCCTGAAGCAAACCGCCGAAGTCGCCCGCATGGTCTTGCGCGACCATGCCGAAGCGCCGATTTCCATCCCTGCTATTCAGGCGTTCTTTGGGCAGTTGTATAACCTACAAGACCCGCAGGCGTTCGATTTCAAAAAGATTATGGAATGCTTCGAGAGCGCGGAGGGCAAATTCAGTTTCGAGAAAGCGGCGCGGGCGTTCCAAATCATCGAAGACCCGACCGTGACGGTGATTATCCCCTTCAACGAGGAGGCAGAACGCTTGATTGAAGAGTTGAAATATACTGAATATCCATTCTCCACTTTACGGAAACTTCAGCCCTACACGGTTTCGATTTTCGAGGGCGAGTTCGACAAACTCAGTTCAAAGGGAGTAGTTTTGACCATTGACGACGCCTATCATTTTCTCAATCCAGAAGCCATGCAAGCGTACTACGACCCGCAGCGCGGGCTGCTCGTCCCCGAAAGCGGCGGCGGGGATGGGTTGTTTTTCTAGTCGAAAGCGTCCCGAAGGTTCAGAACCTTCGGGACGGTGAAATCACGAAAGGAGGTTCGACACATGGGATACGGTATCACCATCCGCGTTCAGGGCGACTACGCCCTGTTCACCCGTCCCGAAATGAAAGTGGAGCGCGTCAGTTACGACGTCATCACCCCGTCGGCTGCGCGCGGAATCATCGAGGCGGTCTATTGGAAGCCCGCCATCCGCTGGGTGATAGATAAAATCCACGTCCTGAAAGAAATCCAGTTCACCAACATCCGCCGCAACGAGGTGAGCGAGAAGGCGTCAGTGGATAACGCCTTGCAGGTGATGAAGGGCGCAAACAAGCCGCTCTACATCGCCGCCACCGAAGCCCGTCAGCAGCGCGCCGCAATGGTCTTGAAGGACGTGGATTACGTCATCGAGGCGCACTTCGAGAAGGTGGAGAAAGAATGGGGTGAGCGCGACACCGAAGAAGGGCATTACAACATCGTCCTGCGCCGCCTGCGGAACGGACAACACTTCCACGCCCCCTGCCTGGGGACGCGCGAGTTCCCCGCCAAAGTGACTCTCATCGAAGACAAGGGCGGCATCCCCAAAAGCCCGCTCGCGGGCAAACGCGACCTGGGCTACATGCTCTACGACCTGGATTTCTCCAACCCGCGCGACATTCAGCCAATGTTCTTCCGCGCCTTTATGGAAGACGGCATGATTCTCGTGCCAAAGCCTGAGGAGGTGCGGCGATGATATTGCAGTCGCTTTACAACTACTACCAGATTTTGCTGGATGACCCAGATGTGGAGATTGCCGAGCCTGGGTACAGCGCGGCAAATGTCAGTTTTGCGCTCAACCTTTCCCCCGAAGGCGAGTTGCTGGACATCATCCCGTTTACGTCAAAGTCTCTCGATGGCAAGAAGGAACGCAACTTCCGCCGCATGATTGTTCCTGAACAAGCCAAAAAAGCGTCTGGCATCGTTTCAAATTTCCTGTGCGATACTGCGGCTTACGTTTTGGGATTGTCGGAAAAAGAATCCAAAGACCCGAAATATGCAGAAAAACGCTTTGACGCCTTTCGTCAATACAACATCGAGATACTCTCCAAAGCCGACAGCCCTGCCGCCCGCGCAGTGATTGCATTCCTGCAAAAACATGACCCGCAAACAGCCAAACAACATCCTGTGATTGCGCGGCAATTAGAAGGTCTAATGGAAGGCGGAAGTCTGATTTTTCAGGTGCAAGGGCAAAACGTGGCAGACGACCTGAAAGTCAAGCGCGCGTGGGAAGAGTACAAACTTGGTCAGGAAGCCGTCGAAATGCAATGCCTGGTCACGGGAGAAGTTGAGCCTATCGCCAGACTCCATCCAAGCATCAAGCGAGTGCGCGGCGCTCAGCCTACTGGCGCGTCGCTAGTCAGTTTCAATGAAAGGGCTTACGAGTCCTACAACCGCACAAAGGGGCAAGGGTTGAACTCCCCTGTCAGCCAACGTGTGGCTTCGGGCTATGGCGTTGCGCTCAACTACCTGCTTTCCGAGCAAAACCCCAACCGCCCAATTTTTCTTGGCGATACATCTGTTGTCTATTGGGCGGACGCGCCTGACAAACGTTATGCCAACGCGTTCTACTCGTTTCTGAATCCAGAGTACCAGCAGGAGCAGGAAGAGACGCCCGAAGAATCTAAAGGCAAAAGGAAACGCGCTAAAGAAGAAGAAAAGGCGCTGGGCGAGGTGGCTGAATCCGTGCGGCAGGGAAAAGCCATAGACCTTGCCAAACTGCGCGAAGGCTTGGATGACAGCACACGCTTCTATGTGCTTGGTTTGGCGTCGAATGTTTCGCGCCTCGCCGTGCGCTTCTTTCTCACCGAACCGTTTGGCATCTTTGCCGAACGCATCATGCAGCATTACGCTGACCTGCAAATCGAGAAGGAATACGCTAACCAGCCGACTTACATCTCGCCCTATCGCATCCTTGCCGAGTGCGTTTCGCCCAAAGTGACCCAACGCGACGATGAGGTGAAAAAGTCTTGGTCACTCTTGGGCGGGGCGTTCATGCGCGCCATTCTCACGGGCGCGCCCTACCCCGAAGGCTTGTACGCCGCCATGCTCAACCGCATCCGCCACGACACGGACGAAACGAGCGAAAAGGGCAAAACGCGCAGCGTCAAAATCAATTACATCCGCGCCGCCTATCTCAAGGCGCATCTCATCCGCAAGTACCGCCGTGGAGGCAACAATCCCTATCAGGAGGCTTTGCAAATGTCACTCAATGAATCCTATACCCATCCCGC
>DAOTZC010000004.1:0-30578 GCA_034434535.1 Anaerolineales bacterium
GACCAGGTAGATGCGGCAAGCGGGGCGTTTGCAAGAATCTCTCCGCAAGGCGCTTCTATCTGGACGGAATTTTACAAGCAGGAGATGAGCAGAGATGAACGAGACAAAGATTGACCTTTCGGCGCGGGTGAGCGCCTTGCTCGGTTTAGCGCAGTCGGCGGGGGCGGCGCTTCAAGCGCAGTTCGGACCCGGTCAGCCGCCCGAAGCGGCCTGGGGCGATGAGCCGCCGCGCCTATTTGAATATGCCAGCGGTGTGAACCTGGTCACCGTCCCCCGCGCCGGTTACGGCGTCCTGCCGTTTCCCGTCCTGCGCGCGCTGGGGCGGTCGTCAAAAGAGATTCGATTGAACATCGAACTCATCAAGCGCACGGTGCGCGGGCTGGAATGGGAAATCGTTGGTAGGGATGACGCGCAAGTGGACGGCTATCAGCGCGAGACGAAGAGCCTGACTGCTTTCTTTGAGCGGCCAGACGGAGTCAACGACTTCGACGCCTGGGTGAACATGCTGCTCGAAGACCTGCTCGCGCTGGATGCAGTGACAATTTACCCGGACATGGATGAAAGCGGGCGCGTCATGTCGCTCGACCTGGTGGACGGCGCTACCATCCGCCCCCTGTTGGACGTACGCGGGCGCACTCCACGCCCGCCTGCCCCTGCCTACCTGCAAATCCTGCACGGCATGGCGACGACGCATTACGCCGCAGACCGCCTGATTTATGCGCCGCTGAACACGAAGGTTCACTCTCCCTATGGCGAATCGCCCATCGAGTGGGCAATCATGGCGGTCAACACGGCGATTCGGCATGACCTTCAGCGGATGGGCTATTTTACCGAGGGCAACATCCCCGGCGTTCTGGTGAGCGTGGATATTGAAAAGACCAGTCCAGAGCAAATCAAGGTTTTCCAGGAGTACTATGACGCGCTTGTCAAAGGCGACATCGCCCGCGCGTCAAAAATCCTGTTTGTCCCCAGCATGGGCAATCAGAGCATCTTTCAGCCGCAAATGACGGATGTGGACAAAATCGAAGTGGACAAGTGGCTGATGCAGGTGATGTGCTGGGCGTTCGGCAACAACCCCGCCGAGTTTGGGCTTGTAGCCGCTTCCGGGCTGGGCGGCGCGGGCTATGTGCAGGGAATGGAAAATGCGCAGTACCGCTCGATGATTGGACCCATCACGGGCTATCTCAAATCGCTCTTTGACCGTATCCTGCGCGATTTCTTCCGCCGCCCGGACGCGGAATTCCGCTGGAAGGGGCTGGAACCGCCCGAAGACGAACTCCGCCGCGCCCAGATTGACCAGGTCTATCTTTCGATGGGCGTATATTCCCCCGCCTACGTCCAGGAGCGGCTGGGCGTGCCGCCCGAATATCGCACGTCCACAGGAACGCCGGCCCCGGCCTTCGGCGCGCCGTCCACGTCCTGGCCGGGCCTGCCGGCCCTGCTGGAGCGCGCCACTCGCTATGAATTGCACCGCTGGCGCAATAACGCGGTGGCGCTGTTCAAAGGCAAGACGCGCGAACAGTTTGCCAGCGACATCCTGCCGCTGGATTTCCAAAACGAGATTCGGGCGCAACTGAACGAGTGCAAAACCGCCGATGACGCCGCCGCTGTGTTCGACCGCCTGCTGAATGAAAGCGAAGAGTTGGAAAAGCGGCTAAAACGTCCCTATGCCCCAGTTTTGCCCGACCCGCTGGACGCGTTGAAACGCGCCAGCGCACGGGAGTTGGAGCAAGCCATTGCCGAGTATTTTTCTGGATTGAAAGAACGGATACTCAAAAATGTCGTTGACTGAAGAATTTTGGGAAAACGAAAACCGCCGCCTGCTTGCGCTCTTCCTGCCGCGCCTGACACAGATGGCGTACAGCGGCATGGTCAACGCAGCGCGGCAATTGGGGATTGCTTTCGACAATACCCTATACAGCCGCCTGGCGGAAGATTGGGCGCGTAATTACACTGACCAACTGCTTGTGTTTTTGGATACCACGAATAAAAAATTCGTCGGACAAATCATTGCGGATTGGATTGCTCGTTCCGGAGCGACGGTTGGAGAATTGAACGCGAAATTGGAAGAGGAATTCAATGCAGTTCGGGCAAACCGTATCGCCGTTACCGAAACGACCCGCGCCTTTGCCCAGGGGCAAAGAACGGCTTATGAGCGGGAGGGTATCACCGAATGGATTTGGCGGACGAACAGGGATGAATTGGTTTGTCCTGTTTGCGGCCCATTGAGCAATAAGCAGGTCAAAATAGGAATGCCCTTTGGAAGAGATAAAAAAGGATTGGAAATTCTTCAGCCGCCAGCGCACGTCAATTGCCGCTGCTGGGTTGCGCCGTCCGCCAAATCGCAACGCGGCGGCGGAATGCAGGAAGAAACGGCGGTAAAATGACCGAAAAAGCGTTGATTATCGAGGGTTTCGATGAACTTCTGAAGGCGCTCAAAGAAGCGCCAAAGCGCGTCATGCCTTATCTGAAAAAGGCGATGACCGTCAGCGTGCGCGCCGTGCAGGAGTGCGTCAGCGAGTATCCGCCGTCCACTGAAGCCAACCGACCGGGGCGCGCAGATAAGAACGGCAGACCGTTGGGCTACTACGAGCGCGGGCGCGGCTGGTGGTATCCCGTTATGGCGAAAAAGACGCTGGGCGGCAATCTGGGCGTCAGCGTTGGAGCGCAAACAGCAAAGCAGGCGGCGCGGCGGTTCAAAGTCAAGTATGTCCCGACCGTTGCAGGCTATAAGCTTGCGGCGGGCGGAACGTCCGAAATGCTGGGGCGTTCTTGGGATGCACAGGTCTTTGAGCAGGAGAACGCTGTTCTGGGCGTGGTGGGGAATAACGCCAGTTATGCCGAATATGTGCAAGGCAATCAACAGGCTGCTATTCACGCGGCGCGCGGCTGGAAGACGGTGGACAAGGCGCTGGAAGAGAGCCTGGATGACGTCAACGAGGCGCTTGGTCAGGCGTTGCAAGAATATCTTGAAAATGAGTTTTGAATCTTGAAATCCTAGAAAACTTGTGCTAGAATATCCGTAATCGAGCGCGAAAGCGCAGGCCGCAAACCGAGTCGCGGAAGAACCCGATAGGGGCGCGGCAACTGCCCTCGCAAGACCGGTAGAGCCGGTGAGAGCAAGCATGACCATCGTTTGATGGTTGTCCTTGCTTTCACCGGCTTTTTTGTTTTGGAGTTGCCATGACGACATTGAAAAATCTGTTTATCCCCCTGACCAAAGCCGACGAAGCCCGCCGCGAGGTGTGGGGCGTGGCGGCCATCGAGCAGCCCGACCAGAGCGGCGAGATTATGGACTATGAGAAGTCCAAGCCGTATTTCTGGGAGTGGTCGAAGCGCGTAGAAAAAGCCAGCGGCGGCAAGAGCCGCGGCAACGTGCGCGATAGCCACACCTTGAAGGCGGTCGGAAAGGTCATCAAGTTGCTCTTCGATGATGCCGCCAAAGCCGTGCGCGTGGGCGTGAAGGTGCTGGATTCCGAAGCATGGCAGAAAGTGACCGAAGGCGTCTTCACGGGCTTTTCTATCGGCGGGCGGTATGGCGAGCGCTGGTCGGACCCGCTGAATAAGTCGCTCACCCGCTACGTCGCCATCCCAAACGAAATCAGCCTGGTGGACTTGCCCTGCATCCCCGGCGCGCAGTTCGAGATGGTCAAGGCGGATGGGGCGGTTATCAGTAAGCAGTTTTCAGCCGTCAGTAATCAGTCAGAAGGAGAAACAATGAAGGACAAAATTCAATCCGTACTCAAAAAGCAATTGGGCGATATGAGCGAAGAAGAACTCGCCGCCCTTGCGGAAGAAGTCGCCGCTGTAATGGAAGAAGAACAGCCCGCGCCCGAACAGGAACAGTCCGAAGACGCCGCGCCCGAAGGCGAAGCGCAGGCGGGCGGGGAAGAACCCGCGCCCGAAGAATCGGCTGAAGAACAGCCGAAGCCGCTCACCGCCGATGATGTGCGCGCCCTGGTACTGAGTATCCTGGAAGAAATCGGGCTGCTCGAATCCGTTGGCGGCGCGATGCAAATGAGCGCCAAAATCCGCGACATGCAAAAAGCGGCTGGCAGCGTCAGCGATTTGAAAAAAGCATTTGACGGGCTGAAATCTCAAATCGAAAATCGTCAATCGCAAATCGTCAATGACCTGGCGCGGCTGGCGGTGGAAGTTGAAACGCTGAGCAAGCGCGGCGGGGCGGGTCCCGTCCTGCGCGAACTCGGAACGCTGGACGCCAAGACCAGCGCCGCCCTCCAGCAAGCCGAAGCGTTGAAAAAAGCGTTGGAGACCGTCTCCGACCCGCTCGCGGTGCAGGCGCTCCGAAATGAGATTGCTAAACTTGAAATTCAGGCAATCCATCAAACCCAAAAGTAAACAACAGGAGAAACCATGATTTCTAACCTTTCCCAACTCACCCAGCAAGCCATTGCCGAATTCCAGAAGGCGCTGAACGCGCCGAAATCCGAAATCCTGCAAAAGGCCGGCATCACGCAAGCGACCGGGCTTGTCGCCTATGACCTGCAAGCCCCTGCTAAAAATCTCGTCCCCGTTCTCACCCCCATCCGCAACCGCCTGCCGCGCGTTTCGGGCGGCGGCGGGACTTCTACTCACTGGAAGGTGGTGACGGGAATCAACACCGCCGCCCTGCGTGGCTTTGTCCCCGAAGGGGAGCGCAACGGCGTGGTGACGACCGCCGTCAGCGACAAGAGCGCCAACTATAAAACGCTCGGCATGGAAGATTCCATCACCTTCGAGGCGGAACGCGCCGCCGTCGGCTTCGAGGACATCCGCGCCACGCAAGCGCAACGGCTGTTGTGGGCGACCATGATTGAAGAGGAAATCGCCAACCTGGGAGCAAACAACGCTGTTGCACTTGGTACGCCCGCCGCTCCAACCTGGACCGTTGTGAATGGCGGCGGCTCGATTGCCGACAACACGTACAACGTGCGCGTGGTGGCGCTTACCCTGCACGGCTATCTCGCTTCATCCCTGACGGACGGCGTGGTCGGTCAGGTGAGCGTGACTCCGGCTTCGGGCGGTTCACCTTTCGCCTATGGCGGCGGTTCATCCAACAAGTCAGCGGCTTCCAGTATTGGCGCGATTGCCAACGGCGGCGATAGTGTCATTCGCGCATCCACCCCTGTTGTGCCGGGCGCGGTTGCCTATGCGTGGTACGTCGGCTCGGGTGGCACGGAATACCTGCAAGCCATCACCACCATCAACAGCGTGCAATTGACTAGCCTGCGCACCGATACCCAGACCGCCGCGTCCATCACCGCCGACAACTCCACCAACGCCTACGCCTACGACGGCATCCTGTATCACGCCTGGGCAAGCGGCTCCGGCGCGTACATCAAAAACATGGCAAACGGTACGCCTGGAACGGGGACGGGTCTCACTGCTGACGGGCAGGGCGGCATCGTGGAAATCAACGACTTGTTCCGCTCATTGTGGGATAACTTCCGCCTCTCGCCATCCCGCATCTACGTCAATGCCCAGGAAGCGGACAACATCACCAAAAAGGTGCTGACCGCGACTGCCGCACAGATTCCCTACGTCACGGGCGCGGAGTTCACGGCGGGGATGCGCGTCAAGAGCCTGCTCAACCGCTTCGCGCTCGGCGCGGCTCCCGAAGTGCCTCTGGAAATCCACCCGTATATGCCACCCGGCACGCTGGTTGCCGTCACCGAACAGTTGCCTTATCCAGTGAACGGCGTGCCGAATGTGATGGAAATGCGCCTGCGCCAGGACTACTATCAAATCGAGTGGCCCCAGCGCACCCGCAAGTACGAAAGCGGCGTGTACTTCGACGGTGTCCTCGCGCACTACGCCCCGTTCTCCATCGGTATCATCACCAACATTGGGAACGCGTAGTCGAATAGTCTCATAGTCTGGTAGTCAAAAGATTATCAGACTATGAGACTCCCGACCGGAGACCTTATGAAATACCGCATCCTTGACCCGAACCTGACCGCTGTTTCGCGGGGTGAGTTTCATGCCGCTGTAGAAGACGGCGAAATTGACCTGCCCGACGACCTGGCGCGTGAGTTTGCCGCCGCTGGGATGATTGTGCCCATTACCGAGGAGACCACCGATGACGGATTACGCCAGCCTGAGCGCCGTCAAAGCCGCGCTCGGCAGCGCCGAGACGACTGACGACAGCCTGCTCGCCGCGCTCATCACGCAAGCCAGCCGCGCCATTGACCGCCACTGCGCGGGCTTTATGGACAGTGACGATTACTTCGTCCGCGAGACTGTGACGGATGAAGTTCTGCCCGCGCTGGTGTCGGCAGACGGCAAACTCTATTGCTGGCCGCGCAAGCCGAAGGTCGAGAGCGTGAGCGCGCTGTCCTACCGCTTCGACCCACGCGAGACGTGGCAGTCTGTGACCGCCGCCTATGCGGTCGTGGACGGTTACGCAGTTTCAGCGGACGTTTCCGAGCGGCGCGGCAAGGCGCAGGTCAAAATTTCCTACATCGGCGGTTTCAATACATTACCTGATGACCTTGTGAACGCCGCCGTTTTGCTGGCTGTGCGCTTCTACAAGGAAATCAAGAGCGGCTTGACGGATTCAATCGGGGTGGCCGAACTGGGAACGCTCCAGTACACGAAAGCTCTGCCCGCCCGCGTGGCGGAGATGCTGCGCTCCTACAAGCGGATGGTGGTGGTATGACGACCATGCTGCAAGTGCGGAATCGGCTGGCTGAAATCCAGCGCAGTGTGCCGGGAGTCAAGCGCGCCTATGCCTTTGCCCCACAGTCACTCCCCGAAAGCGACCTGCCGCTGTTTTGCACCTTCACTGGTCCCGCCGCTGTCGTACTGCTCGGCGAGACGCTCATCGAAGAAATGCGCACCTGGTTCATGCGGCTGTACGTCAAGCCCGTGCAGGCAGGCTATGACGGCGAAGCGGAGAAGGCGGTGGACGAATTTCTACTGAGTGTGCGGGATGTCTTTCTGTCTCATCCGCTGCTGGGCAACGGAACGAAAGATTCCGCTCTGCCCTTCGTGAAGCGGGCCGCCTGGCTGGGCGACGGCGGCATTCAAGTCTTGCCATACGCCGGGCAAAATTATCTCGGCGTAGAGTTTCGCCTGAACATTGTTTCCATCGTCCCCGTTTCCATTGCGAGATATGAATAAACCAAAAAGGAGTTCAAATGAACGCTGAGTTTCTTTCCATGATTGCAGGGATTTTGCTGTCTCTCCTGTTTTCCTACGTGCCGGGCGCGTCTGACTGGTACGGCGCGCTGGACGGTGTGCACAAGCGGCTGGTGATGCTCGGCTTGTTGTTTATTGCCACCGCCGGCGCGTTCGCGCTCTCGTGCGCTGGCATCTATGATTTTGCTACTTGTGATCAGGCTGGTGCGGTACAGGCATTCGAGGCGTTTATCGCTGCCGTCATCGCCAATCAGGCGACTTATCTCATCTCCCCAAAGCCTGCGAAAGGATAAGCCTATGCCCGAAGTGCCAGTCAGCGTTTGGGAGCAGATTCCCGTCGTCATTATTTTCGCCTTCCTGCTGGCTGGCTTGGGCTGGCTGCTGGTCAATGTATTTTCCAAAGCGGTTGCGGAAATCAACGCTCATTACGCCGAAATCGTCCGTCAGAATAATGAGCAGTGGCAGAAATATTTCGACGCCAGAGATGAGAATAATCGTATTGTCAATCAACAGGTTGTTGAAAAATTAGAAGAATTAGCCAATGTAATCAAAAATTTGATGGATGATTTCCGCGACCACGATATTCGTATGGAGAAAATCAATGGATTGTCCAATTTGCAAGCGCCCCCTTCAACCTCCCGAACAGGACGAAGCCGGAGTTGACCGCTGGTATTGTAACTGCTTAGGCGTTCGTCGCGCAGTGATAGCAGTTTTTCCCAGCGAAAGCAAAACTTCCGAAGCAAACTCCGTAACCAAAAAGAAAGGATTGAAACAAGATGACCGCTCCGACTGAACGCACTCTCAACTATGGCCTGCGCTACGCCTGCGTCTTTGAACTGGACGCCAACGGCTACCCCAAAGCCAGCGGGACGACCGTCTATGAGGGCGTTCAATTCAAAGGTTCGACCGCCTTCGAGTTGAACGTCCCCGACGCCCGCAAACTGACCGGAATGGGCGAAGATGGCATTACGCAGGTGGTTTACCTGCCGCCGCAGGAAGGCGCGGATGGACGCTTGAACGTGGAAGCCGCCGACCCTGCGCTTGCCGCGCTGCTGGATGGGACGAAAGTCCTGACCGTTGGCGAGGCGTCCGCCGTTGGCATTGCCACCAACAAACAGGGCTTTGAGCCGCGCGTCGGCCTGCTGCTTTACCAGGCCGCCAAAGGGCTGGATACCGGCAAGACCTACTGGCATTCGTTCATCCTGCCCAGCGCGCAGGTGGTGCGCAAATCGCCGGGCATGAGCGCAGACAAAGCGGTTACTCAGTATCAGGTCGCGCCGAACCGCGTCCGCAAGCATCTGTGGGGCGTGCAGTTCTCGAATGCCGCCGAAGGTTTCCTGGAGGCCCAAATTCTGGAGTTCTGGAGCAACTACCCCTTGCGGATTGCCTCCTTCCTGGGCGATGGCTCTACCACCGCCTTCAACTTTCCAACCGATTATCCCGCCGTCTCGACCGACGGCATCAAGGTCTGGAAGAACGGCGTGGAAGTGACCAGCGGCATCACCAAGACTGTGACCGGCGTGACGTTCACGACCGCGCCCGCCGCCGGCGATGTGATTGTCGTTCTGCGTGAGATTGCCGGATGAAAACGCTCGAATTGACCGCCAGCGGGGTCACCGCCCGTCTGGAAATCTGCGAAGCCACCACCTTGATGGGAATGCGGCGCGGACAGTTGGCTGCCGAAGCCAAAGACGAAGACGACCCGCTCGTCTGGTTCGCCCGCCGCTTCATGTATCCCGACTGCCTGGCGTGTTCGGACGGCGAAATCGGCGGCAAGCCCGTGCGAGAGTTGACTTTCGATGAATTTCTTGCCCTGCCCGACCAGATTACCGAAGCCTGGCTTGCGGCGGTGTACGAGGTCAATCCGCACTGGCAGCCGCGCCTGCCGGAACCGGAAGCGCAGGAAAAAAAACGCTCGAAGCCTACCGCTGGCTGACGCGCTACTACGGCGAACAAGACGCGGGCGTCCCTGACCTGCCGGAGCGGATTCATTTTCACCATCCGGTAGGGCAGGTCGCCCGCATGATTCAATTGCTGGATTTGTCAAATTGGAATTGGACGCCGCAGGAGATACTGAGTATGCCAGAAGACTGGGTAGATGACCTGATAACTGCCCGCTATTGCGGGTGGATACTCGCAGAGCGAGAGCGGACTAAAACAAAATGATTGCCAGAAAGACGGCCAGCCCGCAAACAAAAACTCCAATCAGAGCAAATGCAAGCCACTGGAGGGAAGGCGCCCGTACTGGCAATTCGTCTTTTCCATATTCCAGCATGGTCTTGTATTTCTCTTCGAGTTCTTTAGCGTCCTTTTCCGCCTGCTCGATTCCGGCGTAATTGGTAATCATCTTGTTGTTCTCCTGTGTTCATTATACGACTTTTGAGAGAAAAAGTTATCGCCTATGGATGAAAAGCAGCTCAAAATCTTGTTGATGTTCGGCGCAGACGCAGGAAAAGCGAACGCCGAACTGAAACAACTGAACGAGAAATTCGTCAGTTTATCCAGGCGCGCCGAAGAGTTGCGAGCATCCTTGAAGATGTTCAGAGAATTGGGACAGGATACGAAAAGCGCGGAGCGTGAGTTGCAGGCGGTCGAAGCGGAAATGAACCGCGTGGCAGATGCGGCGCGCAAAGCGGTCGCTGAAGTCAAGGGCATGGCGCAGGGAGCGCGGGACGTACGCGATAACCTGTATCAACTCCGTGACATCGGAGAGAAACTCTCTCAGGTCGGGCAATACGTTGGCGGCGTTGGAAACGCCATTCTCTCGCCGCTGGCGCAGGCATCTCAACTTTTCCTTTCCACCGCCGCGCAGAGCGACCCGCTCGTTATGCGCTGGAAAAGCGAGATGAGCGAAATTCAGGACGCCTGGCTGCGCATCGGACGGGTGGCAACGCAGGAACTTTTACCGCTGCTGGAAGACGCGTCGAACTTCATGGACGCGCTGGCGGATTTCGTCGAAGCGCATCCCGAACTCATCAAAATTGCCATTGGCGCGGGAGCGGGGCTGAAAGTCACAGGCGAAATATTACAGTCGCTTGGGTCAATTGCCATGCTCGCGGGAACGCTAAAGCAGCTCGGTTTGGCTGGCGCAGGCGGATGGCTTGCCGGGGCGGGCAAAGCGGTCGGAGCGTTTGCTACAGGGACAGGCGGCGCAATTACTGGCGGCATTGGGCTGGGGCTGGCAGGTTATGAGGCCATTGCACAATCAGAATGGGGGCAGAAACAAGGGCTGGCAAATCTTGGGCAATTTGCCAGCGTC
Source organism: Anaerolineales bacterium (assembly GCA_034434535.1). Classification (GTDB taxonomy): domain Bacteria; phylum Chloroflexota; class Anaerolineae; order Anaerolineales; family Villigracilaceae; genus UBA5195. The sequence continues at coordinate 10,400 of DAOTZC010000004.1, forward strand.
GGCGCGTATGGGCTTGGCAAATTGTTCGGCGGAGAAGAAATGGGGCAGGAATGGTTTCGCTGGATGGGAGAACTGACGGGAGTCATCGAAAAACAAGCCGAAGCCGCTCAACAAGATGCGCAATCAATGGAAACCGTCACACAAGCGCAATTGGATGCCTTTGCTGCCTGGGAAGACGCACAAAATAAACGCAAACAATACGAACAGCAAAGCGAAGAAGCGCGTAATGCCATTGTCGCGGAATTCGGCGCGCGGCGGGCTGAAATCGAGCAATCCTACGAGAGCCAGCGCGGACAAATCATCGCTCAGTATGCCGAACAGCGCGCCAAAGCCATCAGCGCGTTTGCATTATCCGAACAGCGCACCGAGCAGGATTACTACCGCCAGCGGCGCGAAGCCGCGCGGCGGCATGGATTGGAGGTCAGGCGGGCGGAGGAAGACCACCAGCGTGAGATGCGCAAACTCCAGCGCGACCATAACCGCCGTGTGCGCGACCTGGTGGATGAACGCGATGCCCTGGGGCTGGTGCGCGAACAACAGGCATACGAAGACCAGCGCCAGGAAGCCGAAGAGAACTACCGCGTGGAGATGCGGCGGCGCAACGAAGACTATGCGATGCAATTGCGCGATATGGAAACGAATTTCGCGCTTCAACGCCAGCGCAGGCTTGAAGACTTCCAGCGTCAGCAACAGGAACTCGCCGCGCAACAACAGGCGCGCCTGGCGCAATTGGACAACCAGCACGCGCTGGAACTGCAAAAACTTGCCGAGCAGGAAAAAACGCGGTTGGAACAATACGACAAGAACTATAAGGCTGAACTGGAGCAATTGCAGGCCGCCGAGCAGCAGCGATTGAATGTTTTGCGTTCGCTGGCGCTCAATGACCAGTCCGCATTGCAAAGAGCAGGCATGGAATTGACAGCTCGTTACCGCGCCTGGCTGCAACAAGCTGCGCAATCGTTTTTGACGCCTATCCCTTCCAGCGGTGGAGGTGGAGGGAGCATAGGCAGACGCGCAAGCGGCGGATGGGTCAACGCAGGCGCGCCTTATTGGGTGGGCGAGCGCGGGCCAGAATTGCTCATCCCACACACCAGCGGGAACATTATCCCCACACACCGCATACTGAGTAACGAACGCGGCGAAACAACTCGCGCCGATTCGAGCGGCGTGAACATGCGCATTGAAACGTCCAGCCTGACGCTCGCTCAGGTCATCCGTGAAATTGATAAACGCCTGGCGCGCAACAATCGCGCGTTAGCGGAAGCATTTGCGTAGGAGGCAAACATGGCTCAATTCGCATTGGGAACATCCAACCCACCAACCAACATTGAGGCCCTGCCAACGCCACTTTCCGTTCCGCGCGCAGTACACCGTGACTATGCTGAACTCGTCACGGCGGCCAGCGGGCGCGTTTACGGGCGCGGCTATCCGACGTGTCAGTGGACATTTTCGCGGTTGACGAACGAACAGCGCGCCCAACTCAAATCATTTTGCCCCGGCGCTTCTGCAAATGTGTACATCAAAACGCTTGCCAATGATGACGCTTACCACACTTACCAGGCGGTTATGGCGTGGCCGGAGGAGGAAGGCCGAGAACCTGCCGTGCGAGACCGCCTGGAATTGATTATTACCTTTACTCATTTGACTGAAGTCGTATGACCCGCCCTGCAACTCCCGGTGAATTGGCAATCTACCGCTCGGACGGCCTGGCGGCGCGCTTGTTTGCCGTCATTGACCAACCCGCGACAGTGTATCAGTGTCAAGTCAATCAGACGTTTGCCACGCATGACAAAATCGCCCAGGCAGCGTATAACAATGCCAGCGGCACGCTGACCAATGTTCTGCCAGGCATGACCGTCCTTGTTGGGACAACCCCCGGCGCGTGGGATAAAGGCCTGGCGCGTGTCCGAAAAGCATGGACGGTTGACACTGCTTACATCGGCGAAACTTCCGAAATAAAATGGGAAGATAATCTTTATCTGACCGTCATAGACGAATTTGCCATCTGGCCGCGCCATTTGCGCGTGGCGGCAAACGGAACAGTCTGGATGGATTACGACATTGCTTATGGAGACCAGCACAACGCTTTCGCGCCCATTCCTTGCCTGGGTCCCGACCGTGTGCTGAAACTGACTGGCGCAAGTGTATCAACGCAACTTGATGCGTCTGCTTCGTGGGTTATCGGCTCATCCATCAGCGGCTATGCCTGGTCTGTGTTGCGCGGCTCTGCGACTCTCATCAACGCAAATACTGCAACGCCGACCCTGACCGCCACCACCGCCGGGCGAATCCTACTCCAATGCACTGTCACCAGCGCGAACGGAAAAACCAGCGTTGGGTATCGCAACGTATATGTCTATGACGCCGCCAACCCGCCTGTCGAAATTAGGTTGGAAGATTTTAGCGGCAGTTTCGAGCGCGGCGGGTTCGAGTTTTCCTTCAGCCTTCCCACGCCGCCTGGCTTCACGCCGCGCGATTATTGCAAGGTCGTCCTGTTTACTGAAGAACAGCCGCAAAGCATTGGACCTGTTTCAGGAGCGGAAAATATTTTGGCAATCGGATGGCTGGACGCTTCTGAATGCCAGGTGGACGACAAAAAAGGAATGTCTACATTGGCCGTCAAAGGCGCACATTACTGGCTGAATAAAATCACCGGCTACCCCAGCGGGATTGAAAACGTCAGAAACGCGCCAAACGCATGGACAAAAATACAAACGCTGACGGTGGACAAGGCGCTATGGCATTTGCTCTACTGGCGTTCAACGCTGAGCAATTGCGCCGATTTCTTTTTGACGAGCGACACGCGCCAAGCCAGCGCCTTGCAAGCGCCGACTGGCTCTCTATGGGCGCAAATTACGACGCTGGCGCAAGAGACGATTTTGGCCGCGCCGGTCTGCGACCCGTACAACCGCCTGTTTGTGCAGGTGGACGCCAATTACCTGCCAGAGTCCGAGCGCGGCGGCATTCCAGTAGTGATGACTCTGACGCAAGACGACTACGCAAATGTCGGCGTCAGTCTGACACGCGCGCCGGAGGTATCGCGGGTGGAGTTGTCTGGCGTGGCGGTTGTCAATGGCAGAGGACAGGCGATATTTTCGCTGTCATGCGGTCATGTTTTTGGGCGTTTTGGTCAGGTTATACAAAAAGACCGGCTGTTGCTATCTAATCAAGCGCAAGCCAACGTGCTGGCAGGGCTGATACTGAGTAATGAAAATCGAAAATATCAATTTTCCATCACTCTTACTGCTCCTGTGCGCCTGATTACGCTTGCGCCGCGTCAATATCTCGAAATTGCAATTGCGCCAGCGGACACGCCGGAAGGAATTGAATACAACGGGCGCATTTTACCCCGCGAATTGCGCCTCGCGCATAACCCCGAAACGGGTACGCTTTCAATCGAATTGACCTGCGACCCAGAGATGTTTCCCGCCCCCGCAGTGGACGGCGACATCCCGCCGAACGATGAATCCGGCGCGGATAATTGGCAACCGCCGAAATTTCCGCCGCCTCCCTTGCCGCCTCCCTTGCCGCCATTGCCGGTTATCAACCAGGCTCCTCGTTATGTATTGCTGCTGACCAAACAAGGTTTGTTCTGGTCGGAAACGTTTGACAAAACTGCTCCAGTTTGGATTCCGCTCAACGACGGTTTCCAGGAAAGCGATTACACCGCTGGATTTTTCACGATGGACATGGATCAGACCGGGCGGTATTACATAGCCACCAAAAAGCGCATATATCACGGTGTGGCTGGTTATTTTGCTTACCTTGTTGCGGATGAATCTTATTTTGAACCTATTTTGCCGGGAGACTTTGCTGGTTTTCCATTCCCGTATTTCATTATGGGTTTGGCTTGTAACCCTGTTGGCAATGACGAAATTATGGTCGTAGCGGGAAATTCTTATCCAGTTAGACGCACAATTGTTTTTACAGGGTCGTCGTATGGTCTAAATCAAAAACGCCAATTGACGCAATATTCAGAGTATACCGGCGCGTTGTCATGGGGCAGGAACGGGGTGATATTTACCTATCCGCATGGTATTGGCTTCGAGGGTAGGGTTTTGCGCTTATCATTTGACGGCACAACAGAAGATTATATTACAAATTTTTACAATGTCGGCGGGGTGTCTATTCCCCATGTACGCTATTGGATGTTGGATAAAATTATTACGCTTGCCTATGGCGTGCATGGGACGGTGTCAAATGTGATAACTAACGACGGTCAAACGCAAATGCCGCTCAGCGTAGCGATCAACGACCATGCTGCATATAATGAGACCGGGACAAACATACTGGCGGCGTTTTCTTCTCTAGCGTGGAAGTCAACAGACGGCGGTGTGTCGTTCACTCAAATTACAACCTTCCCGCTGGGTTCGGCAAGTAATTCTGTAATCTATCCGGTGGGAGGAGATAAGTACGTATGGGCGGTTCACGGAGGCTCGCCGCACATCTTTTATACTCCCGACTTTGGCGCAAGTTTTGTTGATAAAACATCCAATTTGCTGGATTACGTTGATGGTTATAATATACAATTTGTTGCGTTGAGAGCAATGCCATGAACGTGAAAAATATCAGAAAAAAACTGCAAGGATTTGTAAAGCATGAAAAACACGAAACCGGTTTTCTTGGCCGCGCGGACGGAACAGTACGCGTGCCTGGAAAGTTGCATTGGGTTTATGTGCGCTTGTGGAACGGCGATGTAATCGAAGCGTTCAACAACGGCGATGTTCCAACAGCATTCGGACTGGCGGTAGAGGTCGAGTATCGCGGCAGTCGGTATTATCTTGCGCCGCGCGATTCCTATGAGCAACCTGTTTTTGTCGGTCTTCCAGACGGCGCAGAGGACGAATTGCAATGGCCCGGCTTACACACACTCTATGTTCGGCCAGAGCAGTTTTTGCCTGGCCTGGTCATTCCGAAGAGCGGCTTGACGGTTATCGTTCATGGCGGCAGTCTGCTGCTCGCGGGCGGTGGGTACTTAATAGTCCCTACCCAGGAGATTGATTTGACACCTTACGTGCCAGCGAGTAACGCCATCTGGGTTACGCTCGGATGGTCCAATTCTGGAACGGTATTAATCCAAACAGGTGGGGCGGCAAACAGCATCGGCGAATTATCAACAAGCAACATTCCAGCCACTGGCGGCTTCGACCTGGCTGCGATTAAAATGTTCAACGGCCAAACGTCCATATCGCACGGCAAATTTGGTTCGATGATTACAGACTTGAGATTTTTCAAACCATCATCATCGTCTGGAGAGGGAATTTTCAGGGACGGGCGGCAAGTTGTCTTTTACGATGAGTTCCTCACCACAGACGCGTTATACACAACTGGCGAGGCCATAAACGGCGGCACTACCAGGCAGACAAACGGAAGCGCGACTGAAGTTGGGGTTATTGCGTTGAATTCATCCGAGACTGCGGATGGCGGATACCGCTTTACTACCCATTCATCAACAAGCGCAGGATTGGCAAATATTTTACAGGATGGGAATGTTTTTACTGCGAAGATTTTGCAGGAATACTCAACGGGCGTGACGGTCAGAATCGGATTCCATAATACAGTCAGCGTCACTGCTCCAACAGATGGCGCGTATTTTGAAATCGTAGGCGGCATTGCAAAAGGCGCATGTTCGTCCGGAGGTGGAAATTCGTACACTGTCAACACCTATGCACTCGCACTATCAACATGGTACACAGTAAAAGTGGAAATTCAATCGGGCAGTGCGGTGTTCAAGATATTTGATACATCCGGGGTTGAGCTGTTCAACGAAAGCCTGTCGTCCAACATTCCGACGAACGCCGTTGGCTGGGGCGCGGTGGCAACCGAATCCAGCACAACTGCGCGAAACGGCATTTTGATTCTAGACTACATGCGCGTTGATTTATAATCAAGCCATCTATCCACCGGAGCGGCGCGGCGGTGTGCGCTCTGAACATCCGCCTGGGCAATGTTCAGATAACGGCGCACCATGTCGAGAGACGAATGACCGAGAATGCGCTGAAGCGTGAAGATGTCGCCGCCGTTACGCAGATATTCAATGGCAAAAGTATGACGAAAGCGGTGGGGATGTACTTTTTTGATACCAGCACGATTGCCTAAATTCCGAAGGAGATGCAACAAACTGGATGGTAATTCCAGGTCGAAAATCAATTTGTTTGGGATAAACGGGTGAGATGTTGAATACTTCCAAAGGGCTTTTCTGACCACCTGCCCAAACGGAATGACACGAGGGTGTGATTTGACGCTGGAACGATAAGGACGAATGGTTATTAGACCGTTTTGCAAATCCACATCGGAGCCGGTCAGACGGCAAAGTTCACCAGCGCGAATGCCAGTGTCCAACAAAAGTAAAACAATGGCTTTGTCACGCTCTTTTGTTGGCCTACGCATTTGAAAAGACGCGCGCCGTCCTTCCGTTGGCCTGGTTTTATCTACCGCTTTGAGCAGGGCTTTGATTTCATCCTGGGTAAAAGGATGAACTTCCTGGTAAGCAAAACGCGGTTTTGTCAGGGCTTTATCTGGCCGTGCGGCCAGTCCTTCGGATGAAAGCCATTTATAAAAGGCACGCAGGGCTTTCCAAATATGAAATACTGATGATGATGATAACGATGGTTTTTGCTGGACGGAGGCCATAAACCGCCGCAAATACTCAGTGTCTATTTGCTTGATGGGCAGGTCTCCCATTTCGAGTAACATTTTGAGCGCCCAGTCATATTGATAAAGCGTTTTTGGGCTGTAACCATCAGCACGGCGGGCAATAAAAAAACCTTCAATGGCTTGGGAAAGCAACAGGTCTGTAGTCATGACAATTCCTTTCAGAATGTCTACCACAGACCTGTTGCTCATGATTTTGACCATGTAATATGGTCTAGAGTCGGGGCGAAAGGATTTGAACCTTCGACCTCTTGCACCCCATGCAAGCGCGCTAGCCGGGCTGCGCCACGCCCCGATTGAATGCCCTGCTGTATTTTCTCTGCAGCGAGGCGGTATTATACCGCAAATTTCTCAAAATCTGGCAAGGAGTTCGCAGATTTTGCGGTCACTCCTTCTCCAGCGGATGCTCAACCTCCCCGCCCATAAACCGGTCGGGATCGGCCTTGAAGGCCCGCAGGCAGGCTTTGGTGCAAAAATACACTCGTTTGCCCTGATAGATGGCGCTGGGATAAGTTTCGGGGTCCTTCAAGAAACCACCGCAAGCAGTTGTGGGAAGTCCAACGGGTTTGGTATCAGATTCCACAGTCTACTTTCCTTTCTCAATTCACTGGAACCAACATTTCGGTTGAGTCGATAATTTCCGCCTGCAACCTGCCTGCCGAAATCTCGCGTAGTTCGGATTGGAAACCCTCCAGCGCCTCGACCGGGAAACGCAGCGTCAGCGTGACATCGGCGGCGAACTCCTCGCCCAGCACCGCCCCGCTGTGGCGGGTCACCGTTAAACGAACACGCTCCAGCAAATTATATGGAATCGCCAGCAGCGCCAGGTGCGCCCGAATACGCCGGGCGCGCGGGACAGCACTGACCACCCACTGGGTTGCCTCGGTGTACGCCTTGACCAATCCACCCGTCCCAAGCAGGGTTCCGCCAAAATAACGGGTGATGACCACCGCCAGGTCGCCCATGCTGGAGCCGCGCAGCACGCTCAACGCCGGGCGTCCGGCGGTTCCGGCCGGTTCGCCATCATCCGAGCAGTATTCAATCACCGTATTTCCTCCGCCAATGACGTAGGCCGGGACATTGTGCGTGGCGTCGGGGTATTCAGCGCGAACTTCTTTGATGAACGCGCGCGCTTCCTCCACGCTGAACACCGGCGAGAGCGTGGCAATGAAGCGCGAATTGACCACCATTCGTTCGCGGCGAATTCGTTCGAGGGGAATGAGGTGTTCACCAGGTTTACTGTTCACAATTTACTGTTCACTGCTCTATCCGTAATCTCCAGGGCCTTGTCCAACACATCAAATCCTTCTTTGAGTTGTTCTTCGGTGATAATCAGCGGGGGGATGACCAGCGCCGTGTGCCAGTGGGTGTAAAGGAACAGGCCATGTTCCACGCAATACTTGCGGAAAGCGGCCATTTCCGGGCTGGAACTGTTCCAGGGGGCGAGCGGTTCTTTCGTTTCGCGGTTCTTCACCAGTTCAAGGATGCCGAACAGCCCAATCGAGCGGACTTCGCCCACTGATGGGTGCGATTCGCCCAAATCGGTCAGCAATTTTCGGAGAACAGGCCCCATCGCCGCGGCGTGTTCCACAATCCGGTCATCCTTCATGACCTGGATGTTGGCAACCGCCGCCGCAAGCGAAACCGGGTGCGAGGTGTAGGTCAGCCCCGATTCAAAGACGCGCTCGTCAAAAGCCGCCGCAATCTCTGGTTTCATCGCCACCGCGCCCAGCGGGGCATAAGCCGAAGTCAACCCTTTTGCCATTGTCATAATGTCAGGGACGACGTTCCAATGCTCGATGGCAAACCACTTGCCGGTGCGGCCAAAACCGGCCATCACTTCATCGGCAATCATCACGATTCCGTATTTGTCGCACAGCGCGCGCACGCCCTGCAGGTAGCCTTCGGGCGGGATGATGATTCCGTTCGTACCGGTCACGCTTTCCATCAGAATTCCCGCAATCGTCTCCGGGCCTTCATACAGGATGATTTCTTCGAGATGGTTCAGGTAATCTTGCGCAAACTCGGCTTCGGAAATGTTGGGGTTGGTGCGGTGAAAAGTCGAGCGGTAGCGGTACGGGTCAAGGAAATGCACCACGCCCGGCATCAGGTTCGGCTCCCAGGCCACGCGACGCGGGTCGCCGGTGGCCGCCATGGCGCCTGCCGTTGCGCCGTGATAGGAGCGATAACGGGCAAGAATTTTGTACCGCCCGGTATAGCCGCGCGCCAGTTTGATGGCGTTTTCGTTAGCATCGGCCCCGCCCAGAGTGAACAAGACTTTCGAGAGCGCGGCTTCAGGCGTGACTTCTGCCACCGCCCTGGAAGCCAGCGCCCGGATTTTGGTGGTCATGCCTGGGGCGGCGTAGGGCAGTTCGGCGGCCTGCTCCTGCATGGCGCGAATGACGCGCAAATTGCCATGCCCAATGTTGACGCACATCGTCATTGAATTGAAGTCGAGGTAACGTTTGCCGTCCACATCCCAAAAATAGACGCCTTCGGCACGCTTAACCGCAATTGGGTTAACTTTGGCTTGCGCTGACCAGGTATAAAAAACGTGTTCACGCGAAAGAGGAAGAATTTCAGAATCGGGCAGGTCGAACATGCAATCTCCTTGATGAAAAAAGTACGTATCACGCATTATAATACCTTCCCGTTTTGGCAAAAAAGGAGCCGCATGAAACCCTTTCCTTACACCCGCCTGGTGGTCATCGGCACGACCAGCTCAGGAAAATCGACGCTTGCCGAAAGACTCTCTCAAAAACTGGAACTGGATTTTATAGAATTGGATGCCCTGCATTGGCGGCCTGGCTGGGTAGAAGCGCCGGAGGAAGAATTCCGCGCCCAGGTAGAGGAAGCCACCCGCGCCCCGCGCTGGGTGGTGGCGGGAAACTACCAAGTCGTGCGTGACCTGGTCTGGCCGCGCGCCGAGGCCATCCTCTGGCTCGATTATTCCTTCTGGACGGTCTTCTGGCGGCTGACTTTGCGCACTTTCCGCCGCTGGTGGAACCAGGAACTGTTATGGGGAACGAACCGCGAATCGCTCTGGCTGCATTTCAAACTCTGGTCGGATGACTCGCTCTGGCACTGGCTGTTCAAAACCTACTGGCGGCGCAAACGCGAATTTCCGCAGTTGTTTGCCTTGCCCGAACACCGTCATTTGCGCATTTACCGTTTTGAAACGCCACAGGCCACTGACAAATGGTTTGCAAACTTGTAAATATCTCCGCAAAACAACTTGCAGCCCTGTTATGAAGACGATAACCCGTTGAAAGGTAAAAATAAGAGAACCCCGCTAAAATGGTGGTTATGTAATAGAACATTTCCAATGTACCGATAAAGGCAAAACCGGTGAAAACCGGCGACGCAAAGCCACGGGTCTACCGCTTCTTTTGGAGCCATGACCGCCGGGCTGCCGAAAACAAATCATTATTGATATGCGTTGGGTGCCTTTGTCGCGGAGTTGCACAATGGCGCCCAAACGTTTTTATCCATATATCAGTTTTTTGCTTGTGCTGGTCTATGCCCTTACCGTAGGGCTATTCCCTGCGCATGCTGAAACATTGGCACTGCCCAGTCTGCGCAGTTTTGTCAGCAGCATTGAAAACGGTCACCCAAACGTTATCCGCGGTTTGTATGCGCACGATGCCTTTGCTTTGCGCGTTGTTCAGCAACCCCAAGACAACCCCGCTTACGTTTCATCGGCCCAGGACTATGTAACCGAATTCTTGCTGGCGCGCCGCTACGGTACGATTGGCATGTTGGCGCACAATCACCTGGCTGGAGCAAGTTTTTTCTCACTCCAACCAGGCAACAAAATCAGCCTGGTATACGGCAACGGCAGCATCGAAACGTTTTTGGTCAAAAAAATCGTCCGCTATCAGGCGCTCACACCCAACAGCCCATATACATCCTTTCGCGACCTGGAAACCGGACAAACCAAAACGGTCGAACAAGTCTTTTACGAAATGTACTCTGGAAAAGGTCACCTGACCCTGCAAACCTGCATTGCGAAAGACGATGAACCCTCGTGGGGGCGTCTGTTCATCATCGCCGAACCCATGCCGCCCGTGGAACACGACGAGCAGCCCGAGAACGACCGCTGAGCCATTCTCTTCTCCTCCTCCTGAGCAACCTCCCCGCCAAACTTGACGGGGAGGTTGTGACTCAGCGCGGAAGTTTCGACAACCAGCCTAGCAGAGCCGCCAGACTGACAAAAACCAGCACAGCCAGCCCAACCGACAGTTCAAAACTGAATTCCAGGCGCAGGTTCAGCACCAACAGGCTGATTCCCAGCCCGGTCAGGAGTACGATTCCCAACCAGAGCATGTGACGGGTTTGGATGGCTTTTGGCCCGTCAGGCAGGGAGGCAAATGCCAGGCGGCGGGAGAATCCGTCCAGGTCCCAGGCAATGAGCAGAGTCAGGACGCCGGTCAGGGCATAGGGCAGGGTCATGCCAACAGAAACGCCAAGACCAGCGGAAAGCACTCCCAATACGAAAGCGATGTCCATGGCAGGAATCCATTTTCGTTGAACCAGATACAGGCTAATGAGAGTCAGAAGGAGCAGGAAAATGCTGACGGCCCGGTGACCAGTCAGCGCCCAGCCAACCGCCAGGGTCAGGAATCCTGTTCCCAGGCATCCATAGACCAGGAAGCGCGTCATAGACGACCTCCTGCGCCAATAGCGCGAATCAGACCTGGGGGGCGCGACAGAACGCTCTCGACTGCCTGGTCGAAGGGACGGGTGATATCCCAGTCTACAACCTGAACGCCGGCCTGCCGCAGTTTTTGCAGGCCAACATACCGCTGAAGGGAGAGGATGCGCTCTGCCTGACGGATATGACTCGCGTTGGGCAGCAGGGACGCCTCGTAGCGGATGGCGTTCGGGCTGACGACGATGAGGGGATAGTCGGCAGCGCGCAGGCGGATGAGCGGCTCAATATCATCAGGCAATAGCGGGCTGACGAACACAATCTGCGACTTGGGCGGGAACAAACGGTGGGGAATGTAGATGCCAGAGAAAACCTGGCTTTCGCCAGGAGTGGCGCGCGCGAGAGCATGCAGAATGCTCTCGCGCTGACGTTTGCCATAGCCAGGGTTGGTCCAGTTGATGTACATACCGTAGATGAGCAGACCGACCCGATTGCCGGCGATGAGAAAAGCGTCAGAGAGGGAGGCCGCTGCCAGGACAGAATGTTCGAAGACAGAGCAGTTTTCGCCCAGGTCGTTGGCGCGCAGGCGGGCATCCAGGATGATGCCAACATCCGCCACGCGTTCCTGTTCGTATTCGTTAATGAACAAGGCCTGCGGGTGGCGAGCGGAAGCCTGCCAATTGATGGCGCGCATAGGGCTGCCGGGCTGGTATTCACTGACGCCGAAAAAGTCTATCCCCGCGCCGCCCTGCCGGGCCGGGATGTTGCCAGCATAGACGCGGGTGACGCGCGGGCGGATAACGATGCGCCGGACGCGCGTGAGGATGGGAAGCACCAGCACCTGACCACCCGTTGGGATGAATTGGCGGATGGAAATCAGACCCAGCGGGTCACTTGCAATGACTTCAACACCTTGAAAACGATGATAGCCGCGCCTGCCGACCCAGGTGTATTGCCATTCAATCGTTTCTCCTTTGCGCAGGTCGAGCAAACGCGTAATTGAGCCGTCGATGACTTCGGCAAAATCGGGCAGAGAGTCGCGCAGGGCCACCTGGCGCAGAATGCCACCCTGGTTGGTGATTCGCAAGGTGACGGTGATGGGTTGCCCCGGCGCGGCGCGCTCCAGGCTGAGGCGGCGTTCAATGACGAGGTTGATTTGTTCAGGGGAGAGGATGAACCCGGCCAGCAGGTACACTGCCAGTGGCAGGGTCAGTTCGAGCCAGAGTGGGTCGAGCATCACCAGGCCGATAATCAAAAGAAAAACGATGAGAATGCCAATCAGAAAGGGACGAGTCATTTCAGAACCGGTACCGGCACTTTGGCAAAGACAGCGGTGATGACCTCCTCGGCCACGCGGCGGCTCATCCAATATTCGGGCTGCATGACCAGACGGTGACTCAGCACCGGCAAAGCAAAATGCTTGATGTCGTCGGGGGTGATGAAGGCGCGTCCCAGGAGAGCGGCGCGGGCACGGGCCAGTTTAAGGAAAGCCAGCGAGGCGCGCGGCGAAGCGCCGACGGCCACGCGCCGGTCCTGGCGGGTTTCATGCACCAATTCGGCAATGTAGAGTTCCAGGTCTGAATCGACATGAATGGTTTCGACCAGCTGGCGCATTTCCAGCACATCTGCCGCATTGGTGACAGGCAGCAGCGTAACTTCATCCTGCTGACGTTGGTGGCGCCTGTGCAAAATTTCTTTCTCCTCCTGCACCGAAGGATAGCCGACCGTCAACTTGAGCATGAAGCGGTCGAGTTGGGCTTCAGGCAGGGGAAAGGTTCCTTCGTACTCAATGGGGTTCTGAGTCGCCAGCACCATAAATGGGTCGGGCAAAGAGAGGGTCTCACCTTCGAGCGTGACTCGGGCTTCCTGCATGGCTTCGAGCAAGGCGCTTTGGGTTTTGGGCGAGGCACGGTTAATTTCATCGGCCAGGACGAGGTTGGCAAACACCGGCCCCTGACGCAGTTCAAAGCGGTTTTCGGCACGGTTGAAGATATATCCACCAGTGATATCGCCGGGCAGAAGGTCGGGCGTAAATTGAATTCGTTTGAACGCGAACCCAAGCGCGGTGGCAAAACTGCGGGCGATGAGCGTTTTCCCCAGGCCAGGGAAATCTTCGAACAAAACGTGTCCACCGGCCAGCACGGCGCACATGACGTCGGTCAGCAAGTCGGGCTTGCCCACCACCGCCCGCTCCACTTCCAGAATTACTTTTTGCCCGAGGGCAGCCACGTCACGAACATCTGCAATCATGAATATTCTGTCTCCATGGTTTGAGATTCGAGGTAGTCAATCACCGGGTCAAGATTCATATCGAAAGGCGTTTCTCGCCGGGGCTGAAAAACCCCCGGCATGGGGTAGTCCGAAAAGCTGGTCTTCAGTCCTGCTTCGAGAAAACGGCGTACATCCGGCAGGGCATCGCTCGCATCCCATTGCAGGTCGCAGGCCTGGTTATGCGTGCGCAGTTCCTGCAAATGGAGGGCAATTTCAGCCAGAGAACGTGCTACCTGCCATTTAAAATAAATGCCCTGGCTTTTACGCTGGAGGGTAGAGGAGAGTCTTTGCACCGGGCCAGAAGAGGTTCGTTCAGGCTTGCGTGGCAACAGAGTTCTGAATGAGATATTCTGAGCGAGGAGCGAAATCGCAAACATGAGCAAGATGGAAACCAGCGTGACCCACAAAACGGCTTGTGGAATGGCGCGGTAGAGCAGGTTTAACATCCACAGCCAATACAACATCGGCTGAATGACCCAATGAAGAATGATGTCGCGCAAAAAGAAAGCCAGCAGAAAGGCCGCCACCAGCCAAACTGCGCCCAACCGCATAACATACCTGCGATTAAGTTTCACAAGCTTTCACGCCTCTCTGTCTGGTCATGAGAAAATGTCGATTCAGCCGGAAGGCCGCAAGCCCGCAAGATGGCATTCAGGGCGGCCACAGCCAGGTCACGCTCCTGCCGGGTAGAGGCTTGCCCGCCATAACGCACCTGCTCAAACAAGCGCGTCAGCGTGCGCGCAGCCTCGCCAGAGAGGCCCATTTGCTCCATGCGAATAACAAATTCGGATGGCGTTACATTCGGCGGGCGAATCAGTCCGCGCTCAGCAGTCACAACCTCGTTCATTCGAATATATGTGGCAATAATGGCGTCATCCCAATTCCGGCCATGCTGCAAATTGTTCAGAGACTGACGAGCAACTTCCGCTATGTCTCTGCGCATATCAGTGTAGCCTGCCTGCTGGCGGCGCACAAAGACGCCCCAGGCCAACGCGACCACGCCCAGCGCCACCACAAAACTGATGAAATACACCAGGTACGAATTAACCCGCGGCTGAACAAACACAGGAAGCGCGGTGGAGAAGTCTGCAGGGCTTTCTGGGGCAGAAGCGACCGCTCCGGGCCATGCTTCACCTTGCCGTTCCAGAACCACATTTTGCATCACCCATCCTAACATCAGCAACGTGATTGCAAACCGAAACAGAGCCAGCAACATTCGTTTACGCGTCTTGGGATGAAGCAAGCCGTAGATAATCGCCAGCAAAGTCAGCCCCAGGATAATCAACAACAACTGAGCCAGGTACGGGAAAGAGAGTATGTCATTGGCGCCAGGTGAGAAGCGCATGGGCCCAAAAGCAAACGGAAAAGGCCCGACAGGTTGAAAACGCGTCTGCCCCAGCGCCGCAGTCAACCCCACCAGTCCCCCCAATCCGCCGAGAGTCAGAGCAACCACAACGCCCTTGCGTTCCAAGAGTTTGCGCATGACAAGATTGTACTCCAAATCCCTGTGATATACTGCGGAGATGGATGATTGTTCCTCCCCCCTCCCCATCGCCGTCCGTCACGGGCTGGAATTGTTCAATCGCGGCGAATACTTCGAGGCTCACGAGTTGCTCGAAGACGCCTGGCGCGCCGAACAGGGAGAAATTCGCTTTCTCTATCAGGGTATTCTGCAGGCGGCTGTGATGTATCTGCACATTACGCGCAATAATTATGAAGGCGCGCTGAAGATGTTTCATCGCTGCATGAAACTCCTCGCGCCCTGGCCTGATTCTTGCCAGGGCGTGGACGTAGGCGGACTGCGCCGCGACCTGTCTGCCGTGTTTGAAACTGTTACCCGCCTCGGGCCGGAACGACTCGAGCAGTTCAATCCATCCTTGTTCCAACCGGTGCGCTATGAGTGAAGAAAAAGGGACGAAGAGAGACGAGAAGAAACTGGCGCGAATCTATCGCTGTGACCGCTGCGGCACGGAGATGGTGGAACGGCAATGCAAAGTGACCTGCCCCAACTGCGGCAACCGCTTCGATTGCTCTGATTTAAACATTTACTTCCACGAATAGATTCCGTACAACCCCTATGAACGACTTTACCGGCAAAACTGCCCTGATTACCGGCTCCGGGCGCGGAATTGGGCGCGCCATTGCCCTGCATTTTGCCCGTCTGGGCGCCGATGTGGTGGTCAACTTCTTTCGCAACCGCGCCCCCGCCGAGCAGACCGCCCGTGACATTGAAGCCCTCGGACGGCGCGCCTTGCTCGTCAAAGCCGATATTGGCGACCTGGATGACCTGAACCGCCTGTTTAACGAGACCGAAGCCGCCTTTGGCGGGCTGGATTTCTACATCCACAATGCCGCATCCGGCTACAACCGCCCGACCCTGGAGCAAAAACCCAAAGGCTGGGACTGGACGATGAACATCAACGCCCGTTCGCTCCTGTTCGGCGCGCAGAGAGCCGTCCCGCTGATGGAACGACGCAACAGCGGGGCCATTGTCAGCATTACCTCGGCAGGTTCAACCCGCGTTCTGCCCGATTACGCGGTCGTTGGGGCCAGCAAAGCCGCCCTGGAGGCACTGACCCGCTACCTGGCAGTAGAACTTATCTCCAAAAACATTGTGGTCAATGCCGTTTCGCCCGGCGTGGTGGAAACCGAAGCGCTGACCCACTTCGCTGCTATGAAGAGCAAGGAAAACATCCTGCAAAAATTTATCGAGCGCGTCCCGGCTGGAAGGCTGGTCGCGCCCGAAGATGTGGCCGGGGTGGTGGCCTTTCTGTGTTCGCCTGCCGCGCGCATGATTGTGGGACAGACGATTGTGGTGGATGGGGGCTACCTGTTGCCAGTATCACGGTAAGGCGAAATTAATTTCGCCTTACAAGGATGACTCGCGCCGGGGCGCCATCGCTCCCGGCCAGTTTGAGCGGCAGGCAATAGAGGTCATAAAAGCCGCGCGGTATTTGCGCAAGGTTGACCCCCTCCAGCGCCACAATGCCCGCTTCCAGTAAAACTCGATGCGTGGGAACGGATTGGTGATATGGCGCGACTGACAGGTAATCGACCCCAACCAGTTTGATGCCGCGCTCCACCAGCCACTGCGCGCCGTCCTCGCTGACCGCTACGAAATCGGTCTGGAACTCCTTTACCCCCTGCGCCCAATAGCGTGAGTTGCGCGTTCCAAACAGGAGCCGCTCCACCCCGTCCGGTATTGGCGTCCGCGCCAACACCTCGGCAGTGATTTCATCTACATCGTCTGGGAATTGTACGACGTAGCAGGAGCCAGTCAACACGTCGAGCGGGAGCGACTCAACGGTCCGGCCATCGTTGAGGAAATGGTGGGGCGCATCAACATGCGTTCCGGCGTGAACGCTCATCGCCAGGCGGGTCAGGTTGTATTCCGCGCCTTTGTCCATCGACTCGACTTGCTCCAGCGCCACCGCCGGGTCGCCCGGCCAAACGGGCATATCGGGGGAAACGGTCAGAGTGATGTCGTAAATGGTCATAGATACTCCCAAAAGATAAGGGAATACAAAATCAATAAGAATAAGTTCACGCCGCAGTGAAACTGCGGCGCGAATAAGATTGGTTGAAAACTCACTATTTGCGGCTGGCGCGGGTGGTCACATCAAAGATAACTGCTGCAACCAACACGGCGCCGCGCACGATGTATTGCAGGGAAATATCAATGCTCATCAGGTTCATGCCGCTGGTCAGGGAAGTCATTACCAGCGCGCCGATGATGGAACCGGTCACTTTACCCACGCCGCCCGCTGCCGAAACGCCGCCTACATAAGCCGCGGCGATGGCATCCAACTCAAAAAGCGTTCCAGCGGTGGTGGTCGCCGATTGCAGACGCGAGGTAAACAGAATTCCTGAAAGCGCCGAAAGCAGGCCCATTGAGCCAAATACAACGTAGGTGATATTCTTAACATTGATGCCGCTCAATTCCGCCGCCTCGGGGTTGCCGCCTACCGCGTAAATATGCCGTCCCAAAACAGTTTGAGTGGTAATAAAGTGATAGATAGCCACCACAATCAGCATGATAACTACCGTCCAGGACAGGCCATTGTAACCAGCCAGCACCCAGGTAATGCCCCCTACGAGAATGGACATGAACGCCAATTTGAGAATGAAAATATCCAGCGGCAGAACCTCAAAGTGGTATTCTTGCTTCTTGCGGCGATTGCGAACTTCACTTGCAATGAACAGCACAATGGCCAACAAACCAAGCAAAAGCGTTAATTTATGAACTTTGGGCAAAAAGAAATCCAGGCCAGGAATGTCGGGAATGAAGCCATTGCCAATGGCATTGAAAGCGGCATCGGGAATAATGATGGTACCGGTTCCCATCGTACTCAACAAGAGCGCACCGCGATAGATGAGCCACCCTGCCAATGAAGCCACGAACGATGGAATTTTCAACTGCGCGACCGGAAAAGCGGTAATCAGCCCAGCCAGAACACCCAAAGCCAGAACCATTGCAATAACCACTCCTACCGGTAATTTCCAAAAAACCAGAGCAATGGCTGCTACCGCGCCCAAGAAGCCCGCCAGAAAGCCAACCGACAGGTCAATGTGGCGAATGACGATGACAAGGGTCATGCCCACCGCCAAAACTGCGATGTAGCCGGTCTGATTGAGCAGATTGCTGATGTTGCGCGAAGAGATAAAAATGCCATCGGTGGTGTAGGTAAAAATCGCCATAATCACGAACAGAGCAATGAACATGCCATATTCGCGGATGTTCTGGCGTAAAACTTTTTGTATATTGGTGAAAAATGCCATGCCGGGCCTCCTCAGTTCGTTGCCAGGTGCATAATTTTTTCCTGCGTTGCCTCTTCGATGGGCAGTTCGCCGGTTATCCTGCCGGATGAAACGATGTAAACCCGGTCGCTCATTCCAAGCACTTCGGGAAGTTCCGATGAAATCATGATAATGCTCATGCCTTGCTGCACCAGCCGGGTCATAATCGTATAAATTTCAAATTTTGCGCCCACATCAATACCGCGCGTCGGTTCATCGAGGATAAGGATTTCAGGCTTAACAAACAACCACTTAGCAACCGAGACTTTTTGCTGATTGCCACCGCTCAAATTCCCAACCACCTGGGCAACCGTTGGTGTTTTGATATTGATAGATGCACGATATTCGTTAGCGACCTTAACTTCCGCATTACCATCAATAACGCCCCGCTGGGAAATCTCGCGCAGATTGGCGAGGGTGATATTCTGTTTGACATCCTGGATAAGAATCAATCCATTTCCTTTGCGGTCTTCCGTAACGTAAGCCACGCCCGCTTGAATGGCCGAATGCGGATGCGCAAAATTCTGCTTGCGTCCCTTGACTATCATTTCCCCGCTGATTTCGTATCCATCAGGATTCCCGAAGATGCTCTTGGCAAGTTCGGTGCGTCCGGAGCCCATCAGCCCCGCAAAGCCAACAATTTCACCTCTTTTGACATTGAAAGAAACATCTTTAAGGACAGCGCGCCCCAATTTCGGGTCATAAGCGCTCCAGTTTCTCACTTCCAGGACGATTTCATCTGAACGGGCGCGCTCACGAGTGGGGTAAATGTTGTTGATTTCTCGCCCCACCATGTGCTTGATAAGCACCTGCTCCGAGACCTCGCCCTTTTTTGCATCCAGGGTGCAGATGGTCTTGCCATCACGCAAGACAGTGACGGTGTCGGCGATTGAAATAACTTCTTTCAACTTGTGGGAAATCAGAATGCAGGTGACGCCGTGCTGTTTCAGTTCGCGCAATAGATTGAGCAAGTTGGCGCTGTCATCTTCATTAAGCGCCGCAGTTGGCTCATCCAGGATGAGCAGTTTGACATCTTTGCTCAGCGCTTTGGCAATTTCAATCAACTGCTGCTTGCCGACCCCCAGGTCGCGCACTTTGGTTTCAGGGTTGACCGTCAGACGCACTTTAGCGAGCATTTCGGTGGCGCGTTTGATGGTTTCATTCCAATCAATGGTCATCCCCTTGCGAATTTCATTGCCGAGAAAGATGTTCTCGTAAACGGTCATTTCAGGGACAAGCGCCAATTCTTGATAAATAATTGCAATTCCGGCTTTTTCACTGTCGCGAATTCCGGAAAACTTCTGTGCCTGCCCGTTGAATAAAATCTCGCCGCTGTATGAGCCATGCGGATAGACTCCACTCAACACCTTCATCAGCGTCGATTTCCCCGCGCCGTTCTCGCCAACGAGACAATGGATTTCCCCTTCAGCCACCTGGAAACTGACATCGCTCAGGGCTTTGACACCGGGAAACTCTTTGGTGATGTTTCTCATCTCCAATATGGGAGGTCTCATAGCCGCTCCGGTTTAGATTTTTAAGAAGGTGACAGTCTCATTGGCAACCAGAGAACTGTCACCTATTTTATTATACAGGAATAGTGATGGACTACGCCACCACTATCCCTGTATTCTTTACTGCAAATTGTTATGGCAGACCGGTAAAGTCGCTGGCTGGCCAGTAACCAGAGTCAATGATGGCCTCTTTGACATTTTCCTTGTCGACCGCAATGACGGCAGACGGCTTGGCGGGAACATCAATCTTGCCGTTGTTGTAGGTGTTGGTCTGGGGTGGGGTTTTGCCTTCCAG
>DAOTZC010000005.1:0-10354 GCA_034434535.1 Anaerolineales bacterium
CATCCTGATTCTGCTCCGAGATTTTCATCTCATCAATCAGGTTGACCGCCTCCACGAGCAGGCTGGGCTTGTTGATTTTGCACTCCGCCCCGCGCATGTACTCGGCAAACGACGAGTCTCCGTCCGCGAGACTGGACAACTTGGGGAAGATGACCTTCTTGAGATGATTGAGCATCTCTTCGGCGGGGAACTTCGTCCAATAGCCCCAGCGCATCTCTTTCGGGACTTTGGGCTGGTACGCGGTCCCCTTGCGTTTTGCCTGCCGTTCGGCGGCATTCTCGCGGTCATCCAGGCGTTTGAGGAAGAGCAGATACGAAAACTGCTCAATGGCATCGAGCGGGTTGGCAAGTCCGCCCGTCCAGAATTTGTCCCAGAGGGAGTCTACTTGGGAACGGAGTTTGGGGTCGGTTAACATGGCAGCCCACCGTCCCGAAGGTTCTTAAACCTTCGGGACGTTTCGGAATAGTCAATCAAACAAATATTTGCCAATTTTCTCATAACTCTTCTTCTCATCCTCAACATCATTCACAAATTGGACATACTCTTCCGCGCTCGAAAAATGGTCATGCACGAAGATTCTATCCACCAATACGCCATCGCGCAATCCAATCCACTCGCGGTAATTGGAATACGCCCAATCTTCGGGCTTCTTCACCAACCCCGCCTCAACAGGATTCCGATGAATATACCTGCAAAGGACAATCAGATATTCCCATGTATCCACGCGTTTGTGCTTGAAGCGCCCCTCGAACAACGTGCCTGTGCGTCCCTGCTGGATATTCAACGCCTGCACATACGCATTGAACAATACCTGCATAAACTTTGACAAGAGAACTTCGGTCTCCTGCCGCAAGAGAAAATGATAGTGATTGGGCATCAGGCAGTAGGCAATCACCGCCACGCCGAACTTCGGGGCGTACTCCTTCACCAACCGCAGGAGATACAGGTAATTCCCCTCGTTGAAGAAAATTTTCGCCTTCCCTGCCCCGCGATTGTAGATGTGATAGTACTGTCCTTGCGTAAAGATGTCGCCGCGATAGGGCATATCTCTCCTCTGAACGTCCCGAAGGGTTGACTTGCAGAACTTTGTCGTCTTCTCGCAACCTTCGGGACGGGGTTATTTCTTCTCAACATACTTCACCCCATCCATCCCTTTGAAATGCTCATCCTGCGTCCACAGGGTTGCGTTGTGCGCGCGGGCGATGGCAAGGATGATACTGTCTGCCATGGCGAGTTTCAGTTCGCGGGAAATCTGTGCGGCTTCGATGGCGATGTTGCGGTCCAATTCCACTTCGCGTCCGTGCGACATCAGCCCCACGGCGAGCAGGGCGGAATCTTCGTCGCGTTCCGTCAGCAGGCGCTTGAAGACTTCGTAAATGCAAATCGTCGGGACAATCAATTTGTCCACGTCGCGGATGGGCGGGGCGAAGAAATCGGCGTTCCCGCCATCGGTGAAATACTCAATCCAGCCCGACGAGTCAACGACGTTCATCAGCGTTCCTCGTCAACTTCTTCGCGGAGGTTATCGGTTTTCATCCCCTTGAAAATCCCGCGCGCGTCTTTGATGGACGGGACAATCACAAGCCGAATGGAGTTTTTGTAGGGGATGAATAGCACCTTTTGTCCAGGCTTCAGGTTGAATTGCTCGCGCACCTCGCGCGGAATCATAATCTGGTACTTGCTGGAAATGGTGGTCAAGGCTTCCATTTTACAACTCCTTTATCGAACGGCGATTGTAAAAAGATTATACCGTATCATATCGTCCCGAAGGCTTGAAACCTTCGGGACGATTCATTCACACCGCCAACTGATTGACAAACGCCACCACCTCTTCCACTTCCTCTTCCGTAAACCACCTGTCCACTGCGTCCACGCCGAAACTATCCAGCGGCGGCTCGTACAGGTCGGCGGGTTCGAGGCGGCGCTTTTGCAGGAAGACGCTTTGCACCGCACGCAGGAAGCGAATCTGGTCGGCGTTGTAGCGATGGGCGGCGATGTACCGCTCGAATTGGCGCGTCACCAGTTCGCGGTAATCGGGCAGGGAATCAATCTCCAACACCTGCCGCACCAGGGCAAGGAAGTTATCGGCGCTGTGGGCGAAGACCTTCTTCAGCAGGTCGGGGGTCAGTTCCAGGTCGCTTTGCGCCAGTTCGCGGGCGAGAGTCCGCTCCAGGTCGAGGAGGAGAGCGTCGTCGGGAATCTCGCCGCGCTGAATCATCTGCATGGCGGGGTGATTCTCCACCAGTTGCAGGATGCGCTTCTCCACCTTTTCGCGGTACTCGCTGACGTACATCTGCTCGCCGCTTTTGGTCAGCAGAACGTAGCCGCGCAGGGCAATTTCATCGCGCAGGAATTTGAGTTCGAGAATGCCCGAATCCTTCTGACGCTTTTTCATCATCTCCGCCAGTTCGCGGCGCAGGTCGTCCAGTTCGGCGAAGGAGGCGGCTTGAAGATGCGGAACGGTGCAGGCGCGTTTGAGCGTGAGTTGCTTTTGCGTGAGCAGATTTTCGGGCAGGCTGGCAACGTCTTCGGCGATGGAGAGACACAGGTCGTCGGTTTTCTGCCCTTTGCGCTGGAGCAGTTTCAGGCGTTCCAGTTTGGCGGCGAAGGTCTCGGCGGGGACGTCTACATCGGCGGCGTAGCGCAAATGCGGGGCGACGCGCAGGCGCAGTTTTTCGAGGCTGGAGGGCAGAAGGTAATTCCAAAAACCGTCTTCCCACACGTCTTCAATGTCGGGCAGGGCGTGGCGCACCAACAGCGACTCGCGCGGGATGCGCTGTATCATCGCCCGCAGGTCGGCAATCAACGCCTGGGCTTCGGGATTCTGCTGGTCGTTCAGGTAGGTTTCGAGCAGGTTCAGGCGGGTGTGAAAGAGCCGCACGAGAACGGGCATGCTGGTATCGGCGGTCTCTTTGGCGGCGCGGTCGAAGTTGTTTTCCCAAAAATCGAGAATCAGAAATTCCTTTTTCCCGCCTTCGGGCAGCCAATCCAAAAACCTGCAAGCCGCCTGTGAGCGCGTGCCGCGCCCAATCATCTGCTGTAACTTGATGGGCGACTGCACGGGCTTCATGAAAACGAGATTCATCACTTCGGGGATGTCCACGCCCGTATCGAGCATATCCACCGAAATGGCAATGCGCGGCAGGTTTTCTTTTTTGAAGGTCTCAACGGGGATGTCGCGGTAGTTGGCTTCGCTGACAATGACTGCCGCCATGCCTGGGTACTGCGGGTAAAGTTCGTAGAAGGCGTCTCGCAGGCGCACGGCGTGCTCTTTGGTCATGGCAAAGACGATGGTCTTGCAGGGCATACCCGATGGGTCGTTGTGGCAAACTTCCATCACTTCTTTCCATTGCTGGTGGAGCGTATCGCGCACGGTCACTTTTTCTTCCAGTTCCGTGCCTTCAAAGTTGATGGAATCGGGGTCGTAGCCGTTTTGAATGAGCAGGTTGCGGTCTTCTTCGGAGAGACCTTCCCATTTGATACCCTGCACCTGAAAGCGGGTGCGCGCCGCCCGCAGGCTGAAATCCACCAGATAGCCGTCCTTCACCGCCTGGTCATAGGTGTAGAGATAGGTCGGCTTGTCGTCGTAGCAGTGGAAGGCTTCAAAAGTGTCGCGGTCAATCGAGTTGGCGGGGGTGGCGGTCAGCCCAATCATGCGCCCGTCGAAGTAGCGCATCACTTCGCTCCAGCGATTGAAGATGGAGCGGTGGACTTCATCGAAGATAATCAAGTCGAAGAACGCGGGAGAGAACTTCTCAAAGATGTTGCTCAGCGTTTGCAACGTGACGGCATACAGGCGCTGGGTGAACTGCGTATCCCAACTGTGCAGGCGGGCGCAGGGTTCTTGCGGCAGGAACTTCTGGAATCCATCCGTCAGCGCCTGACGCACCAACTCATCGCGGTCGGCGACGAACAGCACGCGCCGCGCCTGATTGGCGCGCAGGAACAGGTCAATCAGCGCCATGGTAGTGCGGGTTTTGCCCGTCCCCGTCGCCATGACGATGAGCGCGCGGCGCTTGCCGCCGCTAAACCGTCCCGAAGGTTCTGAACCTTCAGGACGTTCAAAGGCTTCACACACCCGCCGAATCGCTTCGTGCTGATAGGAGCGGTCCACAATGGCGGGGTTGATGTTCACCAAGCCGAGCGGTTGGGCGTTCTGGCGCAGGTAGAGCAGGTTTTCCAAATCGGCGCGGGTGAAGAAGCCCGCCACTTCGCGGCGCGGGGCGTAACCCACGTCCACAAAATGAATCTCGCGCCCGTTGGCGAGAAACCCAAACGGGCGGAAGGACTGATGTTTTTCGATTTCGGTGACGTAATGGGTGAGTTGCGCTTCGGCGAGTTTGACGTCCACCGCCGTCTTTTTGGCTTCCACCACCGCCAGAATCTCCCCGTTTTCGCGGTAGAGGCAGTAATCGGCAATCGTCCCAAAGGTTGCTGAACCTTCGGGACGCTCCGCGCTGACAGGAACTTCGATTTTGACCTTGCTGTGGTCGCGCAGGTACCAGCCCGCGCGTTCCAGTTGCGGGTCAATCAGTTGTTTGCGGGTTTGGTCTTCGGAAAGGCGGCGAGGCATTTTCCCCTTCTTTGGGTTGAGCATGAACTTTGGAATTTGTGTACCCGATAAGCATACAAGAAAACGAAAAAACCCGCAAGGCAAACCAGTGGTATGATTGGAAAATTTGACGTGAACGAGGTACGTCTTGATTAAATTGATTGCTATTGACCTGGATGGGACGCTCTATAACTCCCAACACCAGGTAACTGAACGCGGACGAGAGGCCGTCCACCATGCCAAAGCCGCTGGCATTCAGCCAGTCATCGTTACCGGACGGGGGCGGCGCGGCGCAGAAAAAGCGCTCGAATGGCTTGGCATGGAACTACCATACATTTGCGCGGCGGGCGCGCTGGTGCGCCCTGGCCGAGAAGGACATCCCTGGCATTCCTGGCCCTTTTACGCGCATGATGAGATATCCCATCTCATCCGATTTTGTCGCGCCAACCCTAAAACCGGCTTGATTGGCGAAACACCCGAAGGCACGTCCCTCTGGTTCGGGCCGGAGTCAATGAGTGAAGTGATGGACCCGGTCACGCTCCAGGAAACATTCCACAGCCAACGCGCCAGCCAGCCAGAACGTGACTTCAACCGCCCGCTCCTGAAAGTCACCCTCGCCGCAGAACCGGAACTCCTGTGCCAGGCCGAAAACGTCATCCGCGAGCATTGTTCCTCCCTGCACTACACCTACGCAGGCGTACAGTACATCGACCTGACTGCCAAGGGCGTCCACAAAGGCACTGCCCTCGCCGCGCTTGCCGAACAACTCCACCTGTATCGTGATGAGATTGCTGCTATCGGCGACCAATCTATCGACCTGAAAATGCTGCAATACGCCGGTCTGCCGGTCGCCATGCAAAACGCTGTTCCAGCCCTGAAAGATATCGCCCATTGGATAGCGCCCTCCAACGACGAGGACGGAGTGGCATGGACCATTAACGAAATTCTGAAACGCCAAGCCCACAACGGGATGAACTGATGAAAACTGTTTCCATCTGGCTTTGGACTGCTGCCGCATTTTTTGCCTTTTTCGTATTTGGCTTTTCAGACAACCTGAAAGGCGCCATCCTGCCAGCCTTACTCCAGGATTTGCGCATCGACTACACTATCGGCAGTTCCATCCTGCTCGGGTTGTATATCGGCTTCATGGCTGCTACCCTCACCACTGGTCTGATTGCCGACGCGCTCGGTAAGCGAACGGTTTTGTTGATTGCCGGGGGCAGTCTGGCGCTCGGCGCAGGTGGGTTCAGCAGTTTTTCGACCCCATTCTTGCTTGGCTTATCAATGTTCGTACTGGGTTATGGCCTGGGCGCGTTAGAGCTGAGCTGCAATGCCATCATTGTTGAACTGCACCCGATGGATAAAGGCCGCTATCTCAGCCTGATGTCGGTCATGCACGGCATGGGGTCAATGACCGCCCCCTTCTTTGCAGGTCTCCTGCTCAATGCAGGCAGTTCCTGGCGAACCATTTACCGATTAGATTTCTTGCTCATTGGCATCCTGCTGGCAACGGCAATGCTCAATCGGTATCCATCCATCCCATCCGCAATCAGCGATAAAATTGATTTTCGCCGTCTCGGCCAGATGGCGTTCACGCCGCGCATGGTCTGGCTGTATATTGCCATCGTAGCCTACGTTGCAGCCGAAATCGGAATCGCATCCTGGCTAGTTGAATACCTGCAAAAGATTCGCGCCCAAGACGTGAAAACCAGCACCAGCGCGCTTTCGCTTTATTTCGGGCTGATGGTGGTTGGGCGTTTCGCAGGCAGTTTCGTCATCGAGCGGCTCGGCTACATCAAATCAATTCTGATTGCCATGCTTGGGGCCAGCGCCTGCATCGCGCTTGGCCTCTCTGGCCCAGCCTTTGCGCTCACCACCAGCGGATTCTTCCTGGCCATCGTCTTCCCAGCCATCACGGCCACCGCCACCGACGGACTCATTGAGAATACCAATACCGTCCTGGGCCTCTTGTTTACTTTCGCTGGACTAGGCGGCATGCTCGGCCCCTGGCTGGTTGGCTTCGCCAGTGATTATCTGGGTATCGACCAGGGCTACTGGCTCAACCTGGGCTTTGCGTTGCTAACGGCAATTTCAGCCATCTTTTTGCTCCAACATTCGAGAAAGAAAAATGCCCTTAACGCATAGTGAATATACGCAAAAACGAATTCGTCATTGGGACGAAATTGCCCGCACGCGCCCGGCTGAAACATTTTTCAGCCGGGAATATCACCGACGCTTGCGGGAAATATATCGTCACCTGGTCTCGCCAGGGTTGAACGTGCTGGAACTCGGCTGCGGGCGTGGAGACCTGCTGGCGGCCCTCTCCCCAGCCCGGGGCGTAGGCGTCGATTTTTCGGCAGAGATGCTCAAGGCCGCCCGCCAACGCCACCCCAGCCTGACCTTCATCGAAGCCGATGCGCAGGCCCTGCGCCTGAACGAGACCTTCGACATTATCATTCTCTCCGACCTGGTCAACGATGCCTACGATGTACAGGCCATTCTGGAGAACATTCACCCGCTTTGCCGCCCCGATACCCGCGTCATTATCAACACTTACAGCCGCCTGCACCAGCCAATTCTCTCGCTGGCCGGGCGCATGGGCCTGGCAACCCGCATTTTGCCTCAAAACTGGTTAACCCCTAGCGACACGGAAAACTTGCTGCACCTGGCCGGGTTCGAGGTAGTTCACCGCCTGCGCGAAATCCTGCTGCCACTTCCAATTCCACTGGTGCGGGAATTGTGCAACAAAGTGCTGGTCAAAATTTGGCCATTCAGCCCTCTCGCCTGGACAAATATCCATGTAGCCAGAATCAGACCCATTGCAACAGAAGCGCGGCCCATTGTCAGCGTAATTATTCCAGCGCGCAATGAGTCAGGAAACATCGAAGCCGCCTTCCAGAGAATCCCCAAAATGGGAAGTCACACGGAATTGATTTTCGTCGAGGGGCATTCCAAAGACGATACCTATTCCATCATCGAAAAAGCCATTGCCGCGCACCCGGAATGGGACGCCAAATTGTTCAAGCAGACCGGCAAGGGCAAAGCCGATGCGGTGCGCCTGGGGTTTGAGAAGGCTTCTGGTGATGTTTTAATGATTCTGGACGCCGACCTGACCGTGCGCCCCGAAGACCTGCCGCGTTTTTACGAGGCTCTGGTTTCAGGAAAGGGCGAGTTCATCAACGGCGTGCGGCTGGTTTACCCGATGCAGGAACAGGCCATGCGATTTCTCAACCTGCTGGGTAACAAATTTTTCAGCATAGCATTCTCGTGGCTTTTGGGGCAATCCATTAAGGATACGCTGTGTGGCACGAAAGTGCTATACAAAAAAGATTACGAGCGCATTGCCGCCAACCGTGCCTATTTTGGCGAGTTCGACCCGTTTGGCGATTACGACCTGATTTTCGGAGCGGCCAAACAAAACCGCAAAATCATTGACCTGCCCATTCGCTACCAGGAACGTACTTACGGCAACACCAACATCGACCGCTGGCGGCATGGGATGTTATTGTTCCGCATGGTAGCGATTGCGGCGCTGCGCCTGAAATTTGTATGATTGTCAGTACAGACACACCCTGCCCTCACCAGATACCCATGCAAAAAATCCGCATTCTTTCCGTTATCGGCACACGCCCCGAGGCCGTCAAAATGGCTCCGGTGGTACAGTACTTGCAGCAGACCAAAGGGATTGAATCGAGCGTTTGTGTTACCGCCCAACACCGCGAAATGCTCGACCAGGTGCTCAATTTATTTGGCATCGTTCCTGATATCGACCTGGACTTGATGAAACCAAACCAATCCCTGGCTGAAATCACCGCTGCGATTTTCACGCATCTCGACCCGGTCATTAAACAGGTCCAACCCGACTGGATACTCTCGCAAGGCGACACGACGACCGTCATGGCAACCTCCCTGCTGGCCTATTACAACCGTGTTAAATTTGGGCATGTCGAGGCCGGGTTGCGCACCGGCGATAAATTCCAGCCGTTCCCCGAAGAGGTCAACCGCATGGTAGCCGGGGTGGTGGCCGATTTGCACTTCGCGCCCACCGAATGGGCCAGGCAGAATCTGCTCAAAGAGAACGTCCCATCCGAACGCATCATCGTCACCGGCAACCCGGTCATAGATGCCCTGCGTCAGGTGGCGAAAAAACCGGCCCCCGCCGAAGTCGAGTCGCTCATGAAAACGGTGGAAAATCGCCGCCTGATATTGGTGACAGCCCACCGCCGCGAAAATTTTGGGCGGCCACTCGAAAATATCTGCGCAGCGCTGAAAACCCTGGCCGAAACCTGCTCCAAGGATATTCACATCGTCTACCCTGTACATCTTAACCCCAACGTGCAGAACACCGTGTACCCGCGCCTTTCGGGCATCCCAAACATCACCCTTCTTTCCCCACTGGATTACCTGCCTATGGTACACTTGATGATGCGTGCAACTCTCGTTCTCACCGACTCAGGCGGGATACAGGAAGAAGCGCCCGGTTTTGGCGTGCCAGTGCTGGTCATGCGCGCTACGACCGAACGCCCGGAAGGCGTCGCCGCTGGGACGGTCAAACTGGTCGGCACGGAGACCGAAACCATTCTTTGGGAAGCCAAAAACTTGCTCGACAATCCCTCCGAACATGCCCGTATGGCACAGGCCGCAAATCCCTACGGAGACGGACAGGCCGCCGGACGAATTGTCAAGAGCATCATCCACTATCATCAGAAATAGCGCGGCTGAGTCCCAATCAATCGCGTTACCCAAAAATCTAAAGGAGTTTTTCAATGGAAAGCGAAATCGCAAACCCCGCAGTTCAAACATCAGAAGTCGAAGAAAAAGGCCCCGCGCTGTATAATCCGAAAGCCCTCAGCCTGGTTGCCAGCCTGTCAAGCATGCTATCGTGGGTCGTTTTGATTGCCTTCATCGGCGATGTTATCGCCCAATATCTTAACGTCAATAGCATGATTAGCCAGCAAGGCATGGCCTTCAGTGATTTGTTCAAAGAAGCAAACGCAGTCTCCTTCCTGGTTTCCAACCTGATTACCCCCCTGTTCACGGGCATTGCTCTGTTCTTAGTCATGCAAGGCGTGGCAATTGGCCTGAACGTATTGATGGAACTGGATTTGAAGACCGGCGACGAATAGCATTTCTCCCCTCTCTACTACGCAAAATCCCCCAGACAAACTGGGGGATTTTTGATTACAAGCAAGAGCACTCAAAATACAAAAAGAAAAAGCCTCTTGGCAATGACCTACTCTCCCAGGGGGCTGCCCCCCAAGTACCATCGGCGCTGACGAGCTTAACTTCCGGGTTCGGGATGGGACCGGGTGTACCCTCGCCGCTCAAATCACCAAGAGACTTTATTCACAGTGTTAAGTGACACCGAATAACATCATTGACCAGTGCTTACAGAAAAAGTATCAAGTTCTCCGTACCACGCGGGTCAGCCCTCGAACATTAGTACAACTTAGCTGAACACCTTACGGTGCTTACACTTGTTGCCTATATAGCAGGTGGTCTACCTGCGTTCTTACTGGATTATCTCCATGAGGGATCTCATCTTGAGGCGAGTTTCCCACTTAGATGCTTTCAGCGGTTATCTCTGCCAGACATAGCTACCCAGCAATGCTCCTGGCGGAACAACTGGCACACCAGAGGTCTGTCCACCCCGGTCCTCTCGTACTAGGGGCAGCTCCTCTCAAATCCCTTACGCCCACAGCGGATAGAGACCGACCTGTCTCACGACGGTCTGAACCCAGCTCGCGTACCGCTTTAACGGGCGAACAGCCCGACCCTTGGGACCTTGTCCAGCCCCAGGAT
>DAOTZC010000006.1:0-58022 GCA_034434535.1 Anaerolineales bacterium
TGAAGCGGAGAAGCGGAGGGGACAGCGGATGAAGCGGAGAAGCGGAGGGGACAGCGGATGAAGCGGAGAAGCGGAGGGGGACAGCGGATGAAGCGGAGAAGCGGAGGGGGACAGCGGATGAAGCGGAGAAGCGGAGGAGACAACGGATGAAGCGGATTTTGCCCAATTGTAGCAGATTTGCCTGACAAGAGATGTCAGGTATTGTGCGTAGAATATGGTTATTCTTGCAAGAAGGTCGCCGACGGGTGACGCAAAACACAAACCTGAATGCTCTCAAGGAGAAAAAATGAGCGAACTGGATGTCAAGATTGTCAAGCTGGAGCCGATGCGCGTGATTTGTTTCAATGGTTTCGGCGAGGGGCCAGAGCAGGATGCGCTGGGGAAGTTGTCGGCCTGGGCAAAAGCCTATCATCAGAACGGGCGCGTGTTCGGGTATAACAATCCGAACCCGACGCCGGGCAGCCCGAACTACGGCTATGACGTCTGGATGGTCGTGGATGAAAGCGTGCAGGCCGAGGGCGAGGCGCGAATTGTCAATTTCCCCGGCGGGCTGTATGCCGTGACGCGCTGTGTGGTGACAAAACCCTGGGACGATATTCCATCGAGCTGGCAGGCACTCGTCCACTGGCGCGAGGGCAGCCGCTACCGCGAGGCGTCGCATCAGTGGCTGGAGGAGCATATCGACCCCGAAAATGCGGCGGGGGGCGAGAATTTCACACTCGACCTGTTCCTGCCGGTTAAGGAATAGGCGCTTTCGAAAAACAGAACATTCGGGCGGCAGTTACCTTGCCGCCCGAACTGTTTTGCTATGGCTTTCTGGCCGTCACTCGCGCGCTGAAGACCGTCTGTCTGATTTTTTCGCGGGGCATATGGCCCAGGTCAATTGCGTCTTTCAACTCTGCGACCGCTTCGTCAATCAGCGTGTCATCGAGCAAGGTCGGCGTGACTTGCACCTCGACCAGTCCGGCGGCTTGCATGGCCGAGGTGTATTCGTTTACGTCAATCGCGCCGGAGACGCAGGCCGCCCAGCCAGAGAGATTTTGTTTGACGACTTCTGGCAGAGGGCCATTGGTGACAATATCTGAGACTGCCACTCGTCCGCCGGGTTTCAGGACGCGGAAAACCTCGCGAAAGACCTGAGGTTTGTCAGGCGACAGGTTGATGACACAGTTGGAGATGACGACATCGATGCTGGCATCGCCCAGCGGCAGGGATTCGAGGTAGCCCTGGCGGAATTCGACATTTTGCAGGCCGAGCCGTTGGGTGTTGGCCCGGGCTTTTGCGAGCATTTCGGGGGTCATATCTACGCCGAAGACGCGCCCGGTTGGGCCGACTTTTTGCGCGGCGAGGATGCAATCCAGCCCACCGCCGGAGCCCAGGTCGAGGACAGTCTGCCCCGGTTGGAGTTCGGCCAGGCTGATGGGGTCGCCGCAGCCCAGGCTGAAGTTGGTAATGTCTTCAGGGACGGTGGTCAGCAGGTCGGCGGGATAGAGGGGGTTTTCGCTGCCGCAGCAAGAATTTCCTGCAGAAGGGCCGCAGCAGGAACTGTTTTGGCGGGCCAGTTCCGCATAATGCTCGCGCACGCCTTCATGGATGGGGGTGGGGTGGGACATGGGATTCTCTTTCAAATAGATATTTGTCTATAGATAGGCCTAAAAAAAGAGACGGTTATTCGAGTTTATCCAACACAACACCGGTAATGTCGTTTTGCGGGGCAAAATTGACCATCAATTGCCCACAGCAAAACACGACCTGCTCCTGGTTCAGGTTATAAAAGGTTTGTTTGCCCTCATGGCGTACCTGAACGAGCCCGGCCTGGCGCAGGATGGCCAGGTGGTGCGAAACCGTTGGTTGCGTGACGTTGCCCAAGCGTTCCACAATCTCGTTGACCGAAATCCACTCGCAACAACACAGTTTCATGATTTTCTGGCGGGTGTCATCCGCCAGGGCTTTGGCGAACAGGACGATGCCATCTGTGGTCATATTGATAAATATCTATATGTATTATATCGATGATTG
Organism: Anaerolineales bacterium; assembly: GCA_034434535.1. Taxonomy (GTDB): domain Bacteria; phylum Chloroflexota; class Anaerolineae; order Anaerolineales; family Villigracilaceae; genus UBA5195. Next base: position 2,020 of record DAOTZC010000006.1, read on the forward strand.
TCTCTTTGTCAAGGTTTGATGGAAATGCTTGACAAGCCTTTTTAAAAACTCTATAGTCAAGTAACCCGGTTCTGCAACGTTCAACCAGCGCCGGGCAGGAGGAAACGAGATGCAGCCATTACGAGCGTTAATCCTTTCGGGAGGCGGGGGGCGCGGCGCGTTCCATGCGGGCGTCTATAAATATCTGATGCAGATTCAAAAAGACGGCCTGGATGCCGACCATGCCGGGGCCTGGGACCCGCAGGTGGTGGTTGGCACTTCGATTGGCGCGGTGAACGGCGCGGCCATTGCGCAAGGCATGATGCCGGAGCAGTTGGAGAAAATCTGGATTGAGTTGCAGGAAAAGGACATCGAGGGTTTGCCGCCGGGGATGCGCTGGCTGGGGCGCTGGCTGGTGCGGCGGATATTCCGCGAAATTATTGGCACGGACCTGCCACAGGTACCGCCAGAACTCTCCGCGGCGCGCCCGCCCTCAAAATTCTGGCCGCCTTTGCCGCTGCTGCCTGCCTGGCTGGGCGAAAAACTGATTGGGCGATGGATTAACCTGCTGGATACCGGGCCGTTGCGCCAAATGCTGGTCAATAAAATGGGGTTCGATGCCGAAAAACTGGTTGCCAGCCCCAAGACCCTCCTGATTGCTGCCACGAACGTCCAGACTGGCGAGCGAACGATGTTCAGCAATCGTCCCATCTTGCGGCGTGAAACCGGCCAGGCCCGGCAAGATATTTACCCCGGCATTAATGTGGACCGAATCGTTGCCAGTTGTTCGATTCCGTTGGTTTATCCCTGGACGTATGATGCCCCAACCCGTGCGTTCTATTGGGATGGGGCTGTGGTTGCCAATACTCCGCTTGGCTCGGCTTTTGATGCCTTTGGCGATGCGCCGATGGATGTTCCGGTGGAAGTGGTGGTCGTCTTGATGACTCCCTGGTGGAAGGCGGGCGGAACCCCGCCAAATGGCGCGCGTCAGATGCCCGAATCGTTTGGGGATGCAATTACCTGGGCGCTCGATTGGGTGTTGCTGGCCTCGTTTCGGGAGCGTTTGCGGCTGATTGATGCGTATAACCGCTTTGCCATGCAGGAGCGTGCCCAGGGCAAGGGGCCATATCAGTATCGTGAAGTGAAGGTAATGATTGTCGCCCCGCCTGAATTCTTGCCTGCCGCGCGGATTATTGATTATGACCGGGAGAAGTCCATCGAGTTAATCGAAATGGGATACCAGGCGGCCAGACGGGTTTTTGAGAATGAGTTTGGCGTTCGATAAGTTGACGAACAACCCGCCATTGCGCGAAAAATTCTGCGTCAGGGGTGTTTTTTGCCCCGCAAAATCATAATTTCGTACAAGGCTGGGCCGCGTTCTGTCGCGTGCAGGTTGCCGAGATGCAGCGATAAAACCATTTCGGCATTAAACCGGAAGTAGTAGGGGTTGACGAACAGGCGCAGCAGGGCGCGCTTCCAGGCTGGGAAACTTGCCAGCAGGCTGACGGCTTCTATCGGTTGAGGCCGCCGCAGGCTGAGTTGGATGCTGTCGCTGCCGTTTTGCCAGTGGAAGTCCACCTCGCGCGGCCAGGCGTGTCCGCCAGGGTGGGGGATGAAGTCGGCGGCTTTCATGGTTAGTTTTGAGCCATCGCCGGTGAGAATCTGGTTGCCTTTTGCGAGCAGGAAAACCGGCATTCGCGCATAGCCGTATTCCCGCGCGCCGATTTGCTCAACGTAAATGAGCGTGTATTCGCCGATTCGCGCACGGCCCCAGTACCAGTGGTCCATTACTTCGTTCAGGCCGATGTTGCCCCAGTTATGGTCGTGGTAGCCTGTGCCGCTGACGGCGTGGATTTCGCCATTGCAGTCAATCGTCCCCTCCACTGTGCCGTACGGGATGGCGGTCAGCCAGGCGAAGAACCGTTGGCTCTCGCCGAAATAGACTTTGCCCGCGCCGGGCCGCCAGGGTGGAACCAGGCCGCTGAAAGTCAGGTCAACGGTGATGGGGCCGGAAGCGCTGGCCGGGTCGGCTGGCATTTCTACATGCAATTGATAGGTATGCAAATTGCCCTGGGTGCGGTTGGGGCCAATGGTGATGTCGCAGGTCTCGCGCGCGGCGTGGAACTGCGCGGCGGGGAAGAAAGCCGAGCGGGAGATTCGCCCGCTGGCCGGGCAGTTGAGCGTGAGCAGGACGACCGGCTTGAGTGGGCCGTTCCGTTCCAGGATGGGTTTGGTGGCAAAGACAATTACGACCGTTGCGCCATTGTCGAGGTGGGCGTCGAAATACCACCATTCAAAGGAGCCGGGGCCGGTTTCGGCACGCAGGCCATCTTCCCAGGGCTGGATGGTTTCGGTCAGGCCTTCGCGGGCTAAAAATTCGGGTGTTACGCCAAAGAAGACGGGTTTTGCCATTCAGTCCTCCGTATCCCAGGGGGCCGTTCCCTGCGCGTTTCCAGCCAGCGATTTTCGGAGCGGTTCGGTTAGATTGGGTAGTAAATCGGCGGCGGCGGCCAGCAGGCCGAAATTGCCGGCCAGCATCATATCGCCAAAGGGGACGGCAAAATAAGGCCGCAGCCTGGAATCTGGCCGAAAGAGTGCGCGGCGCGGCCCGGTGACGGCCACGTCCCAGCCGTTTTTTCCCAGTTCCAGCGGGGTTGAGTCATAAACCAGCGCGCCGTGACCCATGTCATCGAATACGTCCTGGTGGGTGAGCGTGCCATTGGCCAGTCGCAGCAGGAGCGATTCGAGCTTGGGTAAGTCTACCTCGCCGGTGTGATGCTCGAAGACGCCCTCGACGCCGTTTTCGCCCAGCCGGAAGGCCAGGCAGTGGAAGTTGCCGAGGTTGGCAACCAGTTTGCGCGGGCGGGCGGTCACTTGCGGGTCGAAGGTGGCACCCAGCACGGCAGCAGGGGCGGTATCCATCACCAGCAGGGGGGCGTCTATGCTTTGCGCCGAATCGGCTACCGCTTGCAGGCGGGTCATGATGGGTGGAATATCATCGGAGAGATAGGCAAAGGCGGTGAGTGAATTTTCCTCGCGGATGCGCTCATCGAGATAGTCGAAGCGGAATTGACGGTCAGAGATTCCGGGAGGGGAATCGCCGTGGTCGAAGACGGCTACGCAAACGGCAGACAGGTTGGCGAGCGAGACGCCGAAGCGGGCGAAGGTTTCGGCGAGCAGGGGGAAGTCGAAGTCTTTCAGGGTGAGACGCTGGACGGTGGAGGGCAGACGATGCGTTTCCTCTTCGGAAATGATTCGAATCCCCAATTTCTCGACCTTTTCCAGTTCGTCATCTATCGTTTTGGCGGCTTCGGGCGTGGCAAAGATGGGCAATCCGGCTTTGGCGTGGTCGCGGGCGGCCCAGGCCGAGGGGCCTCCCCCCATCATTTTACCGGTGAGCAGCAGCGCGGCGTTTTGGCGGGTGGCCTGGCGGATTTGGTTGTGAATCATCATGGTTGGCGAAGGAAGCACCAGTTTAAAGCCGTTTTCCACGTCCAGCCGGGAATCGTAGAGGAAGATATCTTGCGTGCCAGTGCCGACATCAACCGTCAGGATTTTCATCGGCGCACCCCTGCGAACATGGGGATGAGGTAAATCAGCAACCCGCCGATTGTCAGGGCGATGAACGGGATGAGAATGGCCTGCCAGATGGGGAGGCTGCTTGCGGCAGGCTGGCGGCGCAGAGCCAGCCAGAGGCCGCCGGCGGTCAGCCAGCCCATCAGCACGAACATGGCCGGAACAAAGGCAATCAGCAGGCCGTAAAACATCTGGCTTTGCGCAAATTGCCACCAGGAGCAGGGCGCCGCGCCATCGGTGAAGCCGTAACAGTTGCCATCGTAACTTACAACAGCCGTGAGCAGGCCAATTAATGCCGGGGAGAGCGCGCAAAGCAGCGTCAGGATGAGAAGGAGAACAAAGATGGTTCGAAAGCGAATGGGCGTTTTCATGGCGGGGAGATGATTGAGTGTTGGCTTGTCATTATCTTACCAGATTGCGACTCTCATCTCCAATAGGTAAATTGGGAATCGGGCTGGTAAAATAGCCTGGTCAGTTCCTTTTTTGGAGAATCGAATATGCTTAAACCGCAAACCAATCGCTGCCGCGCTTTGCTGGAATTGGATGGGCTGTGGCGTTTTTCGTTCGACCCCGACGGGTGCGGCGGGGCGGAAGGATGGCCGAATGGCTTGCCCGCCCATCGCCCGATTGCCGTGCCGGGCAGTTGGAACGAGCAGTTCGAGACAGGGCGTGATTACACCGGCCTGGCGTGGTATGAGACCGAGTTCGAACTGCCCTCATCCTGGCAGGGTGGGCGGGTTGGGTTGCGCTTTGGCTCGGTCAATTACCTGGCCGAAATCTGGCTGAACGGGCAGTTCGTGGGCGCGCACGAGGGCGGACACCTGCCCTTCGATTTCGATGTGACGGAGGAAATCCGCCGGGGCCGCAACCGTTTGACCGTTCGGGTGGATGGCGGCCTGGCCCCCGACCGCGTGCCGCCCGGTAACGTGCCGGATGACCCCCGCGATACCTTCAATCACCCGTACCCGGATGGCAATTTTGACTTTTTCCCCTACTGCGGCATTCACCGCCCCGTTACGCTGACCTGTCTTCCGCCGGTTCATCTTGCCGATTTGAGCGTGGAGACCAGCCTGGACGGGGAGACCGGCCTGGTGAACCTGCGCGCCTGGGTGGAGGGCGAGGCCGATGGCCTGCGGGCAAGTATCGGCGGGGAAGTGGTCGCCTTGCGGCGCGGCGCAACGGCCTGGGAGGGGCAAATTGCCCTGCGGCAGGTTCAGGTTTGGGGGCCCGGTCATCCCCATTTGTATGATTTAGAGATTGAAGTTCTCTCCGGCGGCGCGGTGTGCGATGCATACCGCTTGCCGGTTGGGGTGCGGACGATACGCGCCGTGGGCGGCCAACTGCTCCTGAACGGTGAGCCGGTCGTTTTACGCGGCTTTGGGCGGCATGAGGATTTTCCGGTCAATGGGCGCGGGCAGAACCGCGCCGTGGCCGCGCGCGATTTGGCAATGCTGGCCTGGACGGGCGCGAACTCTTTCCGCACGGCGCATTATCCCTGTGATGAAGATACGCTGACGCTGGCCGACCAATTGGGGATTCTGGTGATTGCCGAAACCCCGGCGGTGGGGCTGTTCTTTGCTGAAGACGGGCTGGAAAAGCGCCGGGCATTGTGCGAGCAGATGACGCGCGAATTGGTGACGCGCGACCGCAACCATCCAAGCGTGGTGATGTGGAGCGTGGCCAATGAGCCGCACGTCCGGCGGCCTGGCGCGAGCGGCGAGATGCGCCGCCTGTTGACCCTGGCGCGGGAACTTGACCCGACCCGCCCGGTGACATACGTCAGTTACTACGGCACGGAGATGAGCGCCTATGACGCCGCCGATGTGGTCAGCGTCAACCGTTATGGCGGCTGGTATGGCCAATATGGCCGGATTGCCGAGGCCCTGCCAGGCCTGCAGGCTGAAATGGAGGGGCTGTTCGAGCAGTTTGGCAAACCGGTGCTGCTGACCGAGTTTGGCGCGGATGCCCTGCCTGGGCATCACGCCCAGCCGCCGGAGATGTTCAGCGAGGAGTACCAGGCAGATTTGATTGAGGGATATTTGAACGCGCTGGCCGGTTTGCCTTTTGTGGCGGCGACGCATGTTTGGGTGTTGTGCGATTTCAAGACCGGGCAGGCTGTTCACCGCGCCAATAGTTACAACTACAAGGGCGTTTTTACCCGCGAGCGCCGTCCCAAGCTGGCCGCGCACCGGCTGAGGGCGCTGTGGGGCGGGCGGTGAGGGGCGATGAAAGAATTCATTTATTCCCGCAACGCCGTTTATGAAACTCTGCGCGCCCGGCGGCGGCAGGTCTTTTCGCTCTTGCTGGCCGATGGACTTCAGCCAAGCGATAAACTGGCGCAGATTGTGAAACTGGCCCAGGAGCGCAAGTGTAAACTTGAAAAAGCGCCGCGCGCCCGGTTGGATAAAATCCACCCGAACCATCAGGGCGTGGCGCTGGAAGCGTCTGGCTACCCGTATGCCGACCTGACCGAGATTTTTGAGCAAGCCGAAAAACGCGCTGAACCGTTGTTCGTCTTGCTGTTGGATACGCTCAACGACCCGCAGAACTTCGGCGCGCTCCTGCGCACAGCGGAAGCGGTGGGGGTGCATGGCGTGGTCATCCCGCTGGCGCGGACGGTGGAAGTGACTCCGGCGGTGGTCAATGCCTCGTCAGGCGCGAGCGAACACCTGTTGGTGGCGCAGGCCAATTTGCATCAGGCGATTGACGCGCTGAAAAAGGCCGGAGCCTGGGTGGTTGGACTGGAAGGCGGTGAACGGGCTACTGATGCGGAGCGAGTCCGGCTGGATGGCGCGCTGGGGCTGGTGGTCGGTTCGGAGGGCGAGGGTATGCGCCCGCTGACGCGCAAATCCTGTGACGTGCTGATGAAATTGCCCATGCGCGGCCACATCGAATCGCTCAATGCGGCGGTAGCCGGGTCGGTGGCGTTATATCTGGCTTATCTGGCAAGAAAAGAAGAAGAATAGGAGCATCTATCTCATGCCCGAAGCAACTATCCATTTCCCCAAAGGCTTTTTGTGGGGCTGCGCCACTGCTGCGCACCAGGTGGAAGGCAATAACACCAACAACAACTGGTACTACTGGGAAGAACAGGGCCGCACCAAACACAAATCGGGCCTGGCCTGCGACTGGTGGGGCGGACGCTGGAAGGAAGACATGGACCGCGCCGCCGAAACCAGCCAAAACGCGCACCGCTTTTCGGTGGAGTGGAGCCGCATTCAGCCAACCCCTGACCGCTGGGATGAAGATGCGCTGGAACGCTACCGCGCCATGCTGCGCGGCATGAACGAGCGCGGCATTACGCCGATGGTCACGCTCCACCACTTTAGCGACCCGCTCTGGCTGTTCGAGCAGGATTCGTGGGAGAACGAAAACGTCGTGCCGCTCTTTGAGAAATACGTCCGCAAGGTGGTGGAAGCGCTTAAAGAGTACACGACTCTGTGGTGTACCATCAACGAGCCGAACGTGTACGCGCTCAATGGCTACGTGGCGGGCGATTTCCCCACTGGAAAATCCGGTCATAAGGGTATGAACCTGGCGATGCGCGTGATTGCGAATATGTTGCGCGCCCATGCCGCCGCATATACAGCCATTCATCAGATTCAGCGCGAGGCGCGAGTGGGCTATGCCCTGCACTACCGCCCGATGGTGGCGGCGCGCTCCTGGATGCCGCTGGATGCGCTGATGCGCGACATCCAGTACAAGGGCATCAACATGGCCTTCCCCAGCGCCATCAGCACGGGCGTCATGCAGTCGCCGCTGGGCAATGTTCGCATCCCCGAAGTGAAAGGCTTGCAGGATTATCTGGGATTGAACTATTACTCAGTGGACACCGTCAAATTTGACCTGTTCAACCTGAAGGAGTTGTTCGCCCGCCGTTATTACCCTGCCGATTCCGACTTCTCGGCCACCCGGTTCATTGCCAACATTCCGCAGGGTTTGTTCGACAGCCTGAAGTGGGCCGTGAATACCTATCCCGACCTGCCCATTCTCATTACCGAAAACGGCGTGGAAGACCCCGATGACCGGATTCGCCCCCGCTACCTGGCCCAGCATGTCCAGCAGGTCTGGCGCGCCGTCAATTTCAACTGGCCGGTGAAAGGCTACTTCCACTGGTCGCTGGTCGATAACTTCGAGTGGGAGCGCGGCTGGACGCAGCGCTTTGGCCTGTGGGGGCTGGATGTGGAAACTCAGACCCGCATTCGCCGCCCCAGCGTGGATTTATACGCCGAAATTTGCCGCGAAAACGGCCTTTCCAGCGAGATGGTGCGCAAATACGCGCCTGAAGTGTTGGAGAAGATGTTCCCGGCATAACTCAGCGCTTAGTAATCAGACCAGGCGGTATTGATGATGAAACGCCACTCCCCCAATCATTTCCAGGGTTGAGAATCAAAACATCCCCAGCCAACTGACCGGGGATGTGACATTCTCTGCTACGATTTTGGCAGAGAGAGCTGGATGATGGCTCCCTCGTCATCCCCTTCGGCCAATAACACCCGCCCGCCATGCAGTTTGAGAATGGCCTGCCCAATGTAGGCCGACATGGTCAGGAACATTTCTGTCGCGGCAACATTCCGCTTGCCCTCGCTCTGGATGGTGACCAGCGCATCTGATGCGCGGGATTCCAGCGTCAGCCTTACTTGCGCCGGGGGTTTGGTATATTCCACCAAATATAGAATCCAATTCAACAGGCATTGTTTGAGCAGGGCTTCGTCTGCTCGAACTTTCGTTTCGAATTCTGGAATGTCGGTGATGAGCTCGACCTCCTTGACGGCCTTGTTCTGTTTCCAATAGGCAACGGTTTGGGCCAGCAGGTTGCCCAGGTTGGTTTCGACGGCTGAAAAGGCCTTTTCACCCCGGCTCAGGCGGGACATATCCACCAGGTTTGACATGGCTGCCATGGCTTGCGCGCTGTTTTCATAGACAACGGTCAGGTCGTCTTTTTGCATATCGGTCAACGGCCCTGACATGCCCTTAAGCAGCATCTTGGTAAACCCCAGAATGCGGTTGAAGGGCGATTTCAGGTCGTGGGCTTCCTTTGAGATGAACTCGACAATATCGAACTGGTCGGGAATATCGAAAGTGGTTTTGGTCATACAAATTCCTTGGCCGGGTTACGAATTTGAGTTCAACCGTCCAATGACGGTGACACAGGGGTTGCGGAAGACGATTTCTCCATGCGGTGCATCGGGCAGCTCGCTGGTCAAATCCTGGCCGGGGAAGTGCAGGTTTTCATGCAGTTCTTTGCGCCAGCGCGGGCAATCGGTGACATCATAAACAATGCCATTGTGCGCAATCCACTTGCGGCTGCCACGTTCGCCGTTGTTACGGCGTAATTCCTGGGGCGTAACGAGACGGTTGGGGCTGTCCATCGGCTAAATTATACCGTTTTGCAAGATTCATAACCCTTACATATATAAAAGGCTTTCTTGATTTTCCCTGCCAGATTTGTCAATTGACTGCCCAAAAACACGTATAATCGACCAGAAAGCACGCAAATCCCCAATCTCCAATCCCCAATCACCCTATGTCCCAACTCATCGAATGTATTCCCAATTTCTCTGAAGCCCGCCGCCCCGAAGTGGTGGATGCCATCGTGGCGGCCGCCGCGTCCGTGTCGGAAGTGACCATCCTCGACCGCTCATCAGATACCGACCACAACCGCACTGTGCTGACCTTTGCCGGGTCTCCCGCCGGGGTGGAGGAGGCCGCTTTTCGGGCAATTGCCAAAGCCGCCGAATTGATTGACCTGAACCAGCACAGCGGCGAACATCCGCGCATTGGCGCGACGGATGTCGTCCCGTTTGTGCCGCTTTCTGGGGTGACGATGGAAGAGTGCGTTGCGCTCGCCAACCGTCTTGCGGAGCGCGTAGCCAATCAATTAAACATCCCGGTTTATCTTTATGAGGCAGCGGCCCGCCGACCGGAGCGCGCCAACCTGGAAGTGATTCGGCGCGGGCAGTATGAGGGCCTCAAGACCGAAATCGAAACCAATCCCGACCGCGCGCCCGATTACGGCCCGGCCAAACTTGGCCCGGCAGGCGCGACGGTTATTGGCGCGCGCGCTCCGCTGGTGGCGTTTAATGTGTATCTCACCACCGAAGATGTCGCCATTGCCAAAGCCATTGCCAAAGCCGTGCGTCAATCTTCAGGCGGGTTCCGCTTTGTGAAGGCCGCCGGATTTCTGGTGGATGGCCGCGCTCAGGTTTCGATGAACCTGACCGACTACCGCCAGACGCCCATCGCGCGGGTGGTGGAGACCATTCGGCGCGAGGCGGCGCGCTATGGCGTTGCAATCCACCACAGCGAACTGGTGGGACTCATTCCGCAAGAAGCGCTGGTCGATGCCGCCGTCTGGTACATCCAATTGGACGGCTTCAAGCCTGACCAGGTGCTGGAAACGCGCCTGTTCGCGACGCAGCGGCAGAGCGTCGATGATGGACGCTTGACCGCCGCCGATGAGAAATCTTTCCTCGATAATCTCGCCGCCGCCACGCCTGCGCCGGGCGGGGGCTGCGCGGCGGCCTACGCGGGCGCAATGGGCGCCGGGCTGGTGGCCATGATGGCCGGGCTGACGCTGGGCAAAAAGAAATATGCCGAGGCGCAATCACAGGCCGAATCTATCCGCGCCGAGGCCGAAGCGTTGCGCGTTTCGCTCACCGCCGCCGTTGCCGAAGACGCTGCCGCTTTCGATGCGGTGATGGCGGCCTTCAAACTGCCCAAAGATTCCGAAACTCAGGCCAAACTGCGCCAGGACGAAATCGAAAAGGCCACCTTGCAGGCCGCGCGCGTGCCGCTCAAGGTGGCGGGCATGGCCGCACGGGTTATTGAACTGGCCGCGCAAATTGTGGCGCTGGGCAACCTGAACGCCATCAGCGATGGGGCCAGCGGCGCGGCCATGGCGCGGGCGGCTCTTACTGCCGCCGGTTATAACGTGCGCATCAACCTCAACAGCCTGCAAGACAAAGCCGCAGCCGCCGGACTGCTGGAAGCACTGAAAACGTTTGAAGCGCGGGCGAATGCCGCCGAGGGACAAATTCGTCTATCTCTGGAAACGCGCGGGGGAATTGCCGCTTGATGCGCCGGATTCTGCCGTTGGTGATGTTGGCCGTTTTAGCGGCCTGTTCCACCCCTGTCTCGACGAACTCGACAACTGCGCCCGCGCCGGAACAAACCCCGCTGATTGCGGTTTCCGTTATGGAAACCGTTGTTCCCTCGCAAACGCCTTCCGCGCCGGGGGTCACAGCCACGCCTTCCGCCACGTCAGCCACGCCCACTGCTGAAATAACGGTGGTCAGCGAGGCGTGTACCGCCAGCCCGGTCTGCTCCTTAAGCGGACACTTCCTCTTTCAGCGTCCTATCCCGCCAGATGGAAGAATCTCCATCGAGCGGTCTTATCCTTATGGAAGTACGCAGGATGGCAAACGCGAAGTTCATCATGGTGTGGAGTTTTATAACCCGCAAGGCACGCCCGTGCTGGCCGCCGCCGAGGGTGTGGTGGTCTTTGCGGGCGATGATGCGCTCCCTCTCCCGGCGGGAGAGGGCCGGGGTGAGGGCGGGCCGCTGGCCTGGGTGCCAGCGTTTTATGGGAATGTGGTTGTGCTGGAGCATTGGCTGGGCGGCGAGGCGTTTTACACGCTCTATGGGCATTTGCACCGCGTGGGCGTGAGCGTGGGCCAGCGCGTGGCGGCAGGTCAGCCAATCGGCGAGGTGGGCGCGAGCGGCACGGCGATTGGCAGTCACTTGCATTTTGAGATTCGGCGCGGGGTGAATGACTATTTTGCCACCCGCAACCCGGAGTTGTGGCTCATGCCGCTGGAAGGAATGGGCGTGCTGGCCGGGCGAATTGTGGATGGGCGCGGCAACCTGGTGAAAGGGCTGGTGAACGTTCAGCGCGTGGAAAATGGGACGCTTAACCCGCTTTCGGTGGGCGCGGCGGCCACTTATGCCCCAACCGGCGTGAATGGGGATGATTCGTTGCAGGAAACTTTTACGCTGGGTGAAATTCCAGCGGGCGAGTATCGTTTGTCACTGGTTCATTATGGGATGGTGTACGAACAGGTGGTAAAAATTGAGGCCGGCAGGCTGACGTTCGTTAATTTTTTTGTCAAATAAGGAGGATTTTATGGGACTGAAACCCGACCACTGGATTCGCAAGATGGCGCACGAACACGGCATGATTGAGCCGTTCGTGGATAGCCAGGTGCGCAAGGGCGTCATTTCGTATGGCGTGTCTTCCTATGGGTATGACCTGCGCGTGGCCGATGAGTTTAAGATTTTTACGAATGTGTTTGGGGCGGTGGTGGACCCGAAGCATTTTGACCCAAAAAGCATGGTGGATTTTGTGGGCGAGGTGTGCATTGTGCCACCCAATTCGTTCGCGCTGGCGCGTTCGGTGGAGTATTTCCGCATTCCGCGCGGGGTGCTGACGGTTTGCCTGGGAAAATCAACGTATGCGCGCTGCGGCATCATTGTTAACGTGACTCCTTTCGAGCCACAGTGGGAGGGTTACGTCACCCTTGAAATTTCGAACACAACGCCGTTGCCTGCCAAAATCTACGCCAACGAGGGGCTGGCGCAGGTTTTGTTCTTCGAGGCGGATGAGGAGTGCGAGGTGAGTTACGCCGACAAGAAGGGCAAGTATCAGAATCAGAAGTCAATTGTGTTGCCGAAGTTGTAGGCATTAAAGCAGGGCGAAATGGTGTTTCGCCCGCGCATCTAGCGGTAATCAGAAACGGCGACCACCGTATCTGGCGGTCGCCGTCTGTTTTGATGGTTTGGGATAGCCCCTTTTACGAAGATGGGGAGGAACGCCGCAACACGGTTTGGAATTGCTGCCCATCGGATGTGACGGCGCGCAGGCAGATGTCTCCGCTTTGGGGTGGGAGGGGCAGGGAGCGCGGCAGGTCACCCTGCCGAAGGGGCAGGAGGGCCTGGGTGTAACTGCGAAAGGTGATGCCGTCCCAGTTTGGGTCGAGTTCCCAATAAACAGGGAGGTCGCTGCCGGTGAGTCGGATTTCGGTGGAGGAATGATGAAAGGGGAACGGGAAAGAGCGCGTGGGTTGATGCTGCGTTGTCCAAATGCCAAAGGGGGCGCATTTTTCTTGCGTCAGGCGCGCGCGTGTGGCGTGGATGGCGCGGAAGGTGGCGTCGGTTGCCAGGAAGCGGCGGCCATGCCGGGCGGCAACCAGCGGCGTGGTGCCGGAGCCGCAGAAAAAGTCTGCGACCAAATCGCCAGGGCGGGAGGAGGCCAGGAGGATGCGCTCCAGCAGGGCTTCGGGTTTTTGGGTGGGATAGCCTGTTCGCTCGTTGTGCAGGCGCGCCACGACCGGGAAGTACCACCAGTCTTCTGGCACTTTGCCACGTTGGAGGTTGGGGATTTTACCGAAACCGGCTTTGGGCGAGGAAGCAAAGGTTTTGACGGTTGTGGGGTCGTAGGGGATGCGCACGGCGTCGGCGTTGAAGACGTAGGTTTCGCTTTTGGTGTAGGCCAGTATTGTGTCGTGTTTGCGGTTGAAGGCCGAGCGAATGGGGGAGGGGCCGTGATAGGCCCAGATGATTTCGTTCAGCAGGCGGTCTGGGCCGAAGAGTTCGTCGAGCAGGAGGCGGGCGTAGGCGTCGGCGTGCCAGTCGAGGTGCAGGTAGAGTGTGCCCGTTGGGGAGAGCAGGCGGTGCATGAGGGCCAGCCGCTCATAGAGGAATTGGATGTATTCGTCCAGGTTGGCCCATTGGTCGGCGTAGCCTTCGGCCAATTGCCATTCGGCGGGTTTACGCGAGTCTTCGCCGCGCCCAATGCGGGCGGGGTATTTGCGGTTGGTGAAGAAGGGGGGGTCGGCGTAAATCAGGTCGATGCGGCCTTCGTATTGGGACAGGAGGGCTGCCATGATGGCGAGATTGTCGCCGAGAAAAAGATGGTTTAGGGGGAAATCTGCCGGGTAGCCGGTTCCGCCGGGGTGGATGACCGAGTCGAGGGTCAGCGAGGCAGGATTGAGCGGGGGGAGGTTTTTTCCGTTCCAGTGGAGAGTTGGCATGATGGCAGGAGAATGCAGGGGGCACTTTGGTCAGGACATTCACAAAGCCTACTGCGTCACCAGAACCGGCGTGCCGTAGCCTTTTTTGTCGAGGGTGAGGGGGTGGATTTCTTGGGCCGGGGCGGCGGGCATGCACCAGCGGAAGAGCCATTTGGCTTCTTCGGTGCGCATGTTGATGCAGCCGCTGCTCATGGGTACGCCGAAGTTGTCGTGCCAGTAGGTGCCGTGGAAGGCGTGTCCCTGGAAGGGTAGATGGTCGTATTTGAAGAAGGTGGTCCAGGCTACGCCGGGCAGTTCGTAGGCTTCGATGTCGGCGGCCAGGTTGCCATCGCCCATGTGCTTGGAGGGCATTTTGACGACGATGCGGGCGTTGCCTGCTGGTGTGCGGGTAGGGACGCCGTTGGGGCCGGGTTGGCTGTTGAGGCGGCCTGATGCGATGATGGTGCTGAAGACGGGTTCAATGCCCTCGAAGCAGGTGAGGGTTTGGGTGGCAAGGTTCACTTCGATGCGTTTTTGTTCGAACGGCACATCGGGTGAGAGAGGGGTGAGTTCTTCATCGGCAATGAGGCGGAAGTGGGCGGCGGGGGCGTGGTAGGTGATGTCGAGCAGTTCGTCGAGCAGGCGATACCAGGGCTGACCATCGGGGCCTTCGTCGAGACCAACTACCCAATGAACCGAGGAGTAGTAGAGACGGTAGAGGGGGTCCCAGCGAGCGCCGACTTTGCGCATTACCTGGGTGTAGGGGGTTGTGACTTCGGCCAGTTGGCCGGTTTCACGGGCGGGCAAGGCAGGCTGGTTGTAGATATATTCGACTTTTTGCATTCGGGCGCGGTGAACGTAGCCGCCCCACACGCGGTACCAGACCGGGTTATAGCCGGGGGTGCCGGAGTTAACTTCTTCATAAACGTTGAGAACCTGGTCTCGATAAACCTGGCCGACGATGGCGCTCTGGTCATCGGGGCGTTTGTGAATGCTGACCTGGGTGGTGGCGACGCGGATGAGCGGGCCGTCGAGAAATTCGCTGTGGGGGGGCAGGTAGGGCGAGAAGGCCAGCCCTGCCAGGGAAGCGCCGGTGAGTTTAAGAAAGTCGCGGCGGGTGAGTTTGGATGTCATGGCGGGTATTGTACCCGAAAATGGGGGAGCGGATGGAACAACGGATGAAACGGAGACACGGAGAAGCGGATGGGTTAGAAAATTTCAGCCCGCAGACAGGCTGCGGGCTGAAAGGGTTGAGTGTTCTATGTCTTCAGGATGCGTATTGGACTTCTGGAAGCATGTCTTTGAGCAGGTGTTCAAGCGCCATCGTATGGGCGCAGCGCTGGTTGGCGATGAAGAATTCACAATCACAGGTAAATTTGCCATTGTCGAAGGCGACGTGATGGTCGTTGTTGTCTCCATGAAATGTCACTTCGAATTTATGAAAGACGAAGCGTTTGCGTTCTTCGGCATAGCGTTTGGCTTTTTCGATTTTTCCTATCATACTGTAGTTCATGTTTACTCTCCTTATGTAAAGGGAAATGAAAAAGGCACGCAAGAAGAGCGTGCCTTTCAATCTTTTTCCAGTTGGTTGTCCGTTAACACAGTCATAATTGTTTTCACCTTGAAGAAAGTATATGACGATTTGGTTGCCGAGTCAACCGGTTAACGGCGGTTTAATGGGTTCGTATGACATTTGTAGGATAAATGACAGGTTTCTGTAATATGAGCTTTTCAGAGTATGGTTTGATTTTTTATAAAGCAGGTAACTATCTATTCATCCTGCCTAAAGGCATTCTCGAAACACAAGCGTTTTGACAGGATTAAGGATAGCGGCTTATTTTGGACGGTCAATTTCATCCTTTTATCCTTCCGTCTGTTTGGTATTGTAAGGGGTAGGCAGTTACTAAATCAGATATAAAACCAGGAGCGGTCAAAATGACTGCTCCTGGTTAAGTCTTATCGCCACTTGCTTTGCACGGCAATCGTGTAAATTTTGATGTTTAGCACAATGAACCGCCAGAGTTGATAGAGTTTGAAGTTCATCCAGAACTTTTCGGATTTGGAAAACTGTTGTTCGCTCATAACCTTCTCCCGAATGTCACTCCGGTATCAGTTCCCAGCCGGGCAGGGCTTTGAACTTCCAGAGGAAGGTGTGGTGCAGCATGAATTTCATCCACGCTCCGGCTGTGCCCATTTCCAGGTGAGAGATGAACAGGTCGCGGCCATATTCGTTGGGGTATTTTTTACGGTCTGGGACTACCGGGCGCATGACGATTGCCACTGCGCTGCCATCCCAGAGCGAATCGCCCATGCTGGCGATGCAGGCTGCCACCATTTCGGTCATGCGCTCGCTGTGGCCCGGTTGGCGGCCATTGACCATATCCACAATGTTGAGCGCCACCACGCGCCCAATCATGCCGCTCACCATGCCGGTACGCGGCGGAGCCGGCGCAATCTGGAAGTTGTTGGGGTTGGTGAAAGGTTTGGAAATCGGTCCGGGCGGCGCAAAGGCAATACCAGCGGCAAAAATGTTCGGGTAGGCAGGGCTCTGGTAGCGGGCGGGCCAGGCTTCGGGGGTTTGCGCCAGTTCCGCATAGGGCAGGCCGTATTTGCCATCCACCAGCACGAACCCGGCGGGGTTGACGATTTTGGCGGAGATGTCTTGGCCGTCTTTGCCGATGTATTTGAACGGCTGTCCTTTGAACTGCGGGATGAGCATGGCAAAATCGAATTCAGTGATGCCTTCCTGCCCTTCGTAGTTCTCCCAGTAGATTTTGCCTTCTTCTACTCTTTTAACGCCCGTCTGCACCTGCCAGCGGATACCGGCATCGAGGAAGACGGACTTGATGAATTCCTCGCTCCTCATCACGATTCCGTTGCGCTTGACCTGAACGCCGTTGACGCCGAAATCGCCCAGGGCGGGTTCGTTGGAGAGCCAGAGAATATCGGCTTTGTCGCGCAGGCCGCGCTTGAGCAGGTCTTTGTGGACGTTGCTGATGTACTCGAAGGCTGCGCCCTGGCAGGTTGCCAGCGGATGCCCCGTGCCAATGACGATTTTGACCTTCTCGCCTTTCTTCATGCGCTCTACCAGCGCCAGGTAGGCATCGCGGGCTTTGACGGCATGTGGCAGAGAGCAGATGGAATGGGTGAAGCCGTTTTCTGGCCCTAGGCCGGGCGTGCCAGCAAAGTTGAGCAGCGGCCCGGGGGCAATCACCAGGTAGTCGTAATCCAGCCGCACTGGTTTGCCCGTGCCAATTTCCTCGCCCAGCACATACTGGTCGCCTGGGTCGGGATGAATCTCTTTGGCGGCGGCGTGAACGAACTGGACATTGATGCGGTCATAGACTGGCTTGAGCTTGAATACCGTCTCTTCGGGCTTCATGTGTCCAACGCCGACCCATACCCACGAGGGGACGTAGCCGAAAACATCGCGATTGCTGATGACGGTTACCTCGTGTTTTTTGCCCAGCCGCGTTCCGAGGTAAATGGCGGCGGTTTGCCCGGCGAAACCCGCCCCAATGACAACGATTTTTGCCATGCGCAGCACTCCTTTGTCGAATTCTTTAAATAAGATTTCTTTCGTCCAAAAAAGTTGCATTGTGAAGATGGGAACAAAAAACGCCCCAGCATCCACCGGGGCGTTATATAGACTTTTTAGTACACCAGCGCCTTCTTATCGGTCGTTATGCGCTTGCGGAACATCCAGTAGGTCCAGCCCTGGTAGGCCAGCACAATCGGGACGAAGATGAGCGCCACGATGGACATAACCGTCAGCGTGTATTGCGAGGACGAGGCGTTATAGATGGTCAGCGACCAGGCCGGGTTGGTGCTGGAAATCATCACGTTCGGGAAGGTCATCGAGAAGAAGGCTACCTGAGTCAGCACGATGTTGAGCGCGACCATGATGAACGACCAGCCATCACGGCGCTGGTTGATGAAGTAGCCCGCCACCAGCAGGGCCGCCAGCGCGCCAATTGGCACAATGCCGGGGTTGACCATGCCGCGCTGCCAGTAGCCCGAAATATAAGTGAAGACGGCCAGCAGGACGTACAGGATGGCGGCCGCCACCCAAATTTTCTTGGCCCAATCATCGGCGCGGTCTTTCAGTTCTCCTTCCAGTTTCAGGCCGAGGAAGTTCGCGCCGTGCAGCAGGAAGATGGCCACGGTGGTTACGCCGCCCAGCAGGCCGTAGGGGTTGAGCAGGGTGAACAGGTTGCCGGTGAACATCATGTTTTCGTCAATCGGCACGCCGCGCGCCAGGTTGGCGAAGGCTGCGCCCAGGAGCAAGGCCGCCAGGAAAGAGCCGACCGCAATCATCCAGTCGAAGGTGTGCCGCCATTTGGGGTTGGCATCTTTTGAGCGGTATTCAAAGGAAATGCCGCGGATAATCAGCCCAACCAACAGCAGGAACAGGGCCAGGTAGAAACCGCTGAACATGGTGGCGTACCAGTGCGGGAAGGCCGCAAAGGTTGCGCCACCGGCCGTCAGCAGCCAGACTTCGTTGCCGTCCCAGGTGGGGCCAATTGCATTGATGATGGCGCGCCGTTCGATGTCTTTCTTGCCGATGAATGGCAACAACATCCCCACCCCGAAGTCGAACCCTTCAAGGAAGAAGAACCCAATCCACAAGATGGCAATCAGGATGAACCAGAGGATTTGCAGGAATTCGTAGGACATGATTTTTTCTCCTGTGGCGCAAGATGGTCTCTTGCGCTACGACGATGTTAGTCTTGCGCTCCAACCAGCCCCGGCGCGGGGTCCACGGAGTGTTTCAGGGTCGCGTCCGGCCCGGCGGTGGCGAATTTCTTCATCAGATACACCATCGCGCCAGCCAGTGCGCCATAGACGGCCACATAGCCAATCAGCGAGATGAGCAGGTCAACGGTGGTCAGGTTGGGCGAAACGGCGTCCTCCACCTTGAGCAGGCCTTGTACAATCCAGGGTTGGCGGCCCATTTCGGTCAAAACCCAGCCGCTCATGTTGGCGATGTAGGGCAGGGCAATTACCCAGGGAACGTATTTCATCCATTTGGCGTTTTCATATTTGCTGCGGGTGGCCCACAGGAAGAAAGCCGCCAGCGCAATCATGAGAAAGCCAATCGTCATCATGAAGCGGAAGGTCCAATAGGTGACCACCATCAGCGGGATGTAGTCGCCGGGGCCGTACAGGGCTTCGTATTCGGCCTGCAATTGATTGACGCCCTTCACCTCGCACTCAAAGTTGTTGCAGGCCAGGAAAGAAAGCACGCCAGGGATGCCAATCTGGCTGGTTCGCAGCGACCAGACTTCCTGCTTGCCGGTCAGGTCGCCGATGGTCAGGATGGAGAAATCTGCCGGGGCGGAGGTTTCCCAATGCGCTTCGATGGCCGCGAATTTCATGGGCTGTTCGCGGAACATGAACTGTCCCTGCTCATGGCCGCCCAGGAAGACCAGCACGCTGGCAATGACGCCAACCAGCGCCGCCATCTGGAAGGAGGGCTTGAAGATTTCGAGGTGCTGTTTGCGGATGATATGATAGGCGCTCACGCCCAAAATCAGGAAGGAAGCAGTCGCAAACCCGGAGGAAATGGTGTGCCAGAAGAAAACCCACCCTTTGGGGTTGGTAATGAGAGCGAAGAAATCCACCAGCTCGGCGCGGCCATTCGCTTCGTTGATGATATATCCGACCGGGTGCTGCATCCAGCCGTTGGCGAGCAAAATCCACAGCGCCGAAAGGTTTGAGCCAATCGCCGCCAGCCAAATGGAGGCCAGGTGTACTTTTTCCGGCACTTTGCCTTCGCCGAAAATCCACACGCCCAGGAAGGTGCTTTCCATGAAGAACGCCAGCAAGGCCTCCACCGCCAGCGGCGCGCCGAAAATATCGCCCACGTAGCGGCTATACTCGCTCCAGTTCATGCCAAACTGGAATTCCTGCACGATGCCCGTCACTACGCCGATGGAAAAGTTAATCAGGAACAATTTGCCCCAGAACTTGCTCATCTTGCGATAGTTCTCGTCGCGGGTCTGGTAGTAGCGCGTCTGCATGAACGCCACAAACCAGCCGAGCCCGAGAGTGAGCGGGACGAACAGGAAGTGGTAAACGGTCGTCAGGCCGAATTGCCACCTTGAAAGAGTGATTGGGTCCATAACGATTTTTCTCCTCGTGAGACTAGGATTGAAGAAGGATTAATGATGATACCGGAATGCCCTGGCGGGCTTCCTCGGCTAACTCTGAAAAGTGGATGGAGGCCATCTCGCGCGCCATGGCGGCCTGCAAACGTCCCCATTTGGAGCGCACCGGGCAGTGACCGATGAACGGGCAATCGTCCTCGTCTTTGGGCTGCTGCAAGCAATCGGAGAGCAGCAAGCGCCCCTCGAAGGCTTCTACAACCTCCAGCAGGGTAATCTGCTCTGGAGGGCGAGGCAGGCTCAGGCCGCCCTCGCGCCCCGGAAAGGTGTTCACCAGCCCGGCCTGCGCCAACTGCGCCACAATCCGCGCCATGAAGGCTTTGGGGATTTGCATTTCGCGCTGAATGGCTGCCGAAGAAATACGCGCCGTCTGGCCCTGTTTGGCCAGGGCAAGCACGACGCGCACGGCATAATCGGTTTGGCGGTTGATTTTGAGCATGGTTTCCTGACGTTGAAACGTTTACGATTTAACTCAACCTTTACCGATATTGTAAGCATTATAAAATTTTCGGAAATATGAAGGATGTAATTATCTTTATGTGACAAATGTAACAGATGTGTTTGATTATATGACGGAATGTGATTTTTTTTTTTTTGTGAAACAAGCGGCTGTTCCTCCCCCGAATTCCAGGGTTTGGAATTTGGGGGAGGATGGGGAGGGGCCTAATCTTGCGCGCCGACCAGATTGGGCAAGAGGGCGGGCGGGGTTTCGGCCTCGTCCACCGACTTTTTGAGGGCAGCTTCTGTGCCTTCGCGCGCAAAGCGGTACATCAACATCACCATAATCACGGTCAGGACGCTGTAGATGAGCGTGAAACCGGTCAGGCTGATGGCAACGTCCAGCACCGTCAGGTTGGGTGAGATGGCCTGCGCGGTGGTCATCAACCCATGCACCACCCAGGGCTGGCGGCCCATTTCGGTCGTCACCCAGCCGGCGACGCCCGCCACGAACGGCAGGGGGATAAGATAAGGCATCCACTTCAGCCAGCGGGTCAGTTTCTCCGGGTAGCCGCGCACGATGACCCACAGCGCAAAAGCCGCCGCGCCAAGCAGGAGGAAGCCAATCCCAACCATAATGCGGAACGACCAGTAGGTGGCAACCATCAGCGGGATATAATCGCCGGGGCCGTAGAGAGCTTCGTATTCGGCCTGCAAATCGTTCACGCCGCGCACTTCACAGTCGAAATTGTTACAGGCCAGGAAACTCATCAGGTAAGGAATACGGATAGACCAGACTTCCTGCTTGCCGGTCAGGTCGCCGATGGTAAGCAACGAGAAGGAGGCTGGTTGTTC
Organism: Anaerolineales bacterium; assembly: GCA_034434535.1. Taxonomy (GTDB): domain Bacteria; phylum Chloroflexota; class Anaerolineae; order Anaerolineales; family Villigracilaceae; genus UBA5195. Next base: position 23,045 of record DAOTZC010000006.1, read on the forward strand.
GGTCTCCCAGATGGCTTCGATGGCGGCCAGTTTCATCGGCTGGTACATACGCATTTCCTGTCCCTGCTCGTGTCCGGTCATCAAGAGGGCGAAGGCGGCTAACAGGCCGACAATTGCGCCAGCCTGGAAGGAAGGCCGGAACACATCCACTTCGCGCTTACGCAGGATGTACCACGCGCTGACGCCGAGCAGCAGGAAAGCGGCAGTGGCCATGCCCGCAGAGATGGCGTGCCAGAACAGAAGCCAGCCCTTGGGATTGGTGACCAGAGCGAAGAAATCCACCAGCTGGGCCGTGCCGGTTTCGGGGTTGATGATGTGTCCGACCGGGTGTTGCATCCAGCCGTTGGCGAGTAAAATCCAGATGGATGAGAACAGACTGCCGATGGCGGCCATCCAGATTGAGAAGAGATGTACCTGCTTCGAGACGCGCCCTTCGCCGAAAATCCAGATTCCGATGAAGACCGACTCCAGGAAGAAGGCCACCAGGGCTTCGATGGCGAGCAGCGAGCCGAAGACATCGCCCACGAAGCGGCTGTACTCGCTCCAGTTCATGCCAAACTGGAATTCCTGCACAATGCCGGTGACGACGCCCATGCCAAAATTGACCAGGAACAGTTTTCCCCAAAATTTTGCCATGCGGCGGTAGCGCTCTTCGCCGGTGCGGTAGTACATGGTTTGGAAGAAGGCCACGAACCAGATGAGGCCGAGCGTGAGCGGGACGAAAAGGAAGTGAAAGGCAGTGGTAACGCCAAACTGAATACGGGAAAGGGTGACAACATCCATAGGTTTACCTGTAAGATTGTGGCATGTTTCACAAGTTTGCTTCTATTTTAATCAAATTGGACAGTTTTGGTATTAATTTCTTGTTAGAGTTTTCACAAATCAAAACCGCCAGGGAATTTCTGGCAGTTTTTGTTGTTGGCACTCAAACGGTTTTTACTTTGCTTTGTTGCAAAGATGAACTTGATTCCGCGCTTTCCCCTCCCCCGGGAAACCGCAGACAAATATTGCGTTTGTAACAGAGCATTTGCCCATTTTTACGAATTGGGCATATCCTGCTTCGACGCTTAATCGGTTGCCCGTCCCAATGACGCCATCCAATCTGTTATATACCTATATCGTCTCAACCGTTCGATAAACTGATTGCGTAGATTCGCCACTTTCGGGGCTGCGACAGCCATGCAGTAGTAATCTACAAAAAACTGTAAAGTTCTACAGTCACGGGTAGAGGAGTGGCAGGTAAGATGGTGATTGCGTGCAAAAAAGAAACAGAAGAAGTCAAGAATATACTTACGGAACTTTCTCAAAAAAATCGCGCCTACCTGACGGCGCAGGATGGGCGGTTCGGGAAGCAAGTTTATGAATACCAGATTCCAGGAGATGACCCAACGCAAGTTTCCGAAGTGCCGCCAGCACAACTATACAATTTCTTATATACGCCTGACGGCATACGTATTTTAGAGGAATGGTACCGCATCGAAAAGGGCGCTCTTTACGAAGGCTTTACAACCATGAAGGATTCATCGGGACGCGAGATGCAATCCACTGTTGCCCGCCCCGATGGGATTGGGATTAACTTTGCCTTGGAGGATGCAGGCGACCCCGAAACCAGGGATTTAGCCCTGTGCGACAGCAAAGCGATAGAATACGCTCCCACCCCGCTTGAAGAAACCCAGACCGATTGGGTCAGAGAGGATGTAGACCTGTATAAAACATTTGCCGTTGCGCAAAAAGCGTGGTTGCAAACCATTGAATTGAAGCATTTTGGCAATGAATCACGCCGGGTTTTTGTAGTTTACCTGGAAACTTACACCCCCCAGCCAGCGCATATTCCAGGCGTTAAGGCTGAAGTTCTGGGTTCATCGGTTACATATTTTTTTGATATACAAACCGGTGAATTAGTTGCTTCAGAAACGCGAGTGCGCACGCAGGATGGGGAATGGATAGTAACGGCATTCAGCGAAGCGCGGAGCGTCATTTATTCTCATTCGCCTGACGCGCAGCAAAAGCAATTCGATGATCTGCTCAACCGTCTAAAAGCAATTCGAGGTGAAAAATGAAAGTGAAACGTTTGATTTCCCTGCTTATTGTTGCAATGTTGACGATTGGCATGTTTGCTGTTGCATCTGCAGCCGCTGCTGAAACATATCCAAACTATGTGAGTAGTTCATCAGCCATTGCAAAAAGTACCGCACGAAATGGCGTTGAGATGACAGGTTACGTTGCCTGTGATATGAGGTCGTATATGACAGCGGTGACTATCAACATCATTGGAAAAAGGTGGGCAGCTTGCTCAGTCAAATGTAAACCAACAACCAGCAACCCCAATCCGCCTGTTTTATCGTCCGACTTTGCAGGGGGAGGTTTTGTGACTGGTTGGACTTATGGCGGTACATTGTATGCGCCAGGAAATAATAATCATACTTGCAATAAACTTGTCATTGCTGAAGCAACCCATGACTTCAATCATACAGGCGCGCCGCTCAATTGGACACCCTACACCCGTCACAATTTTTACCCCTAAAAAGTGGGACTCGACCTTTGCCCTCCCTGGTGGAGGGCATTTTGGTTTTATAATCCTGGCGCAATTTATTCTTGCTTTTATTGAGGACTGGAATTTACAGCTCGTTTGCAATCAAAACCTTTTGGACGCGGATTACACAGAATCTCACGGATTTTTCTCAAAAATCCGTGTAAATTCGCCGAATCCGTCTGAACCTGTCGAAGTATCCGTGCATGAGTTTTGGGGTTTTCGCACCAAATTGGCCATAGTTTTTGTCTTTCAGGGCAAATCAAAGCGAACTCTAAACTCAAGTGAGGAGCGCAATGAAAAAAATTACCGTGCTGGCTGTCGATGACCATCCCCTGGCGCTGGCCGGAGTGGAAAAAATCCTTGAACAGGTAGAGGATATAGAGATAATTGGTCAGGCAGCCAATGGCGAAGAAGCGATTGAGAAAATTACACAGCTACGCCCACAGGTGTTACTGCTCGACCTGAAAATGCCTGGCATGCCAGCGCATGAAGTGGAAAAGTGGACGCGGGAGCATTGCCCGGAGGTTGTTACCATCATCCTGACCGCCCATGACCGGGATTATTACCTGGCCGAAATGATGGAAGCCGGGGTTGCGGCTTACCTCGATAAAAATTCGCGCGGCGAACAGCTGATTGCCGCTATTCGCCGCGCCGCGAGTGGGGAAAAGTTATTCACGGACAAGCAAATCGAGCGCGTCCAAACCTGGCGGGAAGAAATCGGCCCAAAGTAGGAAAGTTTGAGCGACACGGAACGGGATGTGTTGTGTTTGATGGTGAAGGGATTGAACAACTCGCAAATTGCCGAACTGCGGGGCGTTGCAGAAAGGACGATTGTTTTTCACATCAGTAACATCCTGCAAAAACTGGGCGTGGAGACCCGCCAGGCGGCGGCAGCCTGGGCGCTCGAACACATTCCCGCTTTGGCGGATGACGAATAGCCCTAGCGTTTCAACCGCTCTACAAATTGATTCCTGAACTTCGTCACCTTGGGGGCCACGACCGCCATGCAGTAGGGTTGGAAAGGGTTGTGGGCGAAATATTCCTGGTGATAGTCTTCTGCCATGTAAAACGCATCGAATTTCGTCACCTCGGTCACGATGGGATTCGGCCAGAGTTGGGCCGCTGTCAGTTCGGCGATAACTTCCTTCGCTGTGCGTTTCTGCTCTTCATCAAGATAAAAAATCGCCGAGCGATATTGCGTACCAACATCGTGACCCTGCCGGTTGAGGGTGGTTGGGTCATGGATGGCGAAGAAGACCTTCAGCAGGTCGCGGTAGGTGATGACAGTCGGGTCGAAGGTCACGCGCACTACTTCGGCATGGCCGGTTTCGCCACTGCACACCTGTTTGTAAGTCGGGTGGGGAACATGTCCGCCGGAGTAGCCGGATTCAACCGACTGGACGCCTTTCAGGTCATCGAAAACCGCTTCGAGACACCAAAAGCAGCCACCGGCCAGGATTGCGGTTTGGGTACTCATCCAATCATCCTCCAGGAGAATAAAATAACGTAGGGGCGCGATCTCCGCGCCCCTACCTGGTTGGTTTTGAAAATCACGCCGCCGGTTCCGGCTCGGATTCTGACTCGGCTGTGGCAATGCGCGTCAGGACGATTTCATCGTCCGCTGCCAGTTCAACCTGAATCGAGTCGCCGTCTTTGAACTCGCCGGAGAGCAGACTGTCGGAGAGTTTGTCTTCCACTTTTTGTTGAATGACGCGGCGCAAGGGGCGGGCGCCCATTTCGGGGTCGTAGCCTTCTTCACCCAGTTTGGCCAGCGCTTCGGGCGTGGCAGTGAGCGTGATGTTGTGTTCGGTCAGGCGGGCGGCCACTTTGTCCAGTTCGAGCTTGACAATTTTCTGGATGTCATCCTTGTTGAGGGCGCGGAAGACAATCACGCTGTCAAGGCGGTTAATGAATTCCGGACGGAAGGCGCGCTTGAGCGTTTCGGTCAGCTTCTTGCGCATATCTTCGTAACTCAGGCGTTCTTCGGTGGCCTCGTCGCGCTTGAGCGCAAAGCCGAGCGCGGCCTGTTTCTTAATCATATCCGCGCCCACGTTGGAGGTCATGACGATAATCGCGTTGCGGAAATCCACCTTGCGGCCCTTAGCGTCGGAAAGGTGGCCTTCTTCCATAATTTGCAACAGCATGTTGTGGACTTCCGGGTGCGCCTTCTCGATTTCATCAAAGACGACAATCGAATATGGACGGCGGCGCAAGGCTTCGGTCAACTGACCGGCATCTTCGTAGCCAACATAACCCGGAGGCGCGCCCACCAACCGGCTGGCAGTGTGCCGTTCCATGAACTCGGACATGTCTAACTGCAAGGCGGCTTCTTCTGACCCGAACATGAATTTTGCCAGGGTTTTGGTCAGCTCGGTTTTGCCAACGCCGGTTGGCCCCAGGAAAATGAACGAGCCAATGGGACGGCGCGGGTCTTTGAGACCCGCCCGGGCGCGGCGCACCGCCCGCGAGATGGCGACAATGGCCTCGTCCTGGCCGATAATGGACTTCTTGAGTTCTTCTTCCATCCGCAACAGGCGTTGAGATTCTTCCTCGGCAATCTGCATCAGCGGAACGCCGGTCCACATCGAGATGACTTCGGCGATGTCTTCCGCCGTCACCACCGGGCTGTTGGCGCGGTCCCAGCCAGTGCGCAGGCGTTCCAACTGGTTTTCAATGGAGTTCTCGCGCTCTTGCCATGACCGCACTTCCTCCGAGTTGCCTTCCTCCTGGGCCAGGGCGCGGTTTTGGCGCACCTCGCGCAATTGGCTGAACAGGTCTTTAGCCTGTTTGGCCGCCGGGGATTTGTACATGCGTACCCGCGAGGCCGATTCATCAATCAGGTCAATGGCCTTATCGGGCAGGAAGCGTTCGGTGACGTAGCGGCTGGAAAGGTGGGCGGCGGCTTCGAGGGCCTCGTCCGAAATAATCAGTTTGTGATGTTCTTCATATGCGCTGCGAATGCCGCGCAGGATTTCGATAGTTTCTGATTCAGACGGCTCATCCACCTGCACCTGCTGGAAGCGGCGCTCCAGAGCGGCATCCGACTCGATGTGCTTGCGATACTCCTCCAGCGTGGTCGCGCCGATGACCTGCAACTCGCCGCGCGAGAGGGCTGGTTTCAGAATATTGGCCGCATCCACGCTCGAACCGGCGGCCCCAGCCCCAACCAGCATGTGAACTTCATCAATGAACAGAATAGAACCAGCCTGCTTCAACTCGTCAATGACGCGCTTCAGGCGTTCTTCAAACTGACCACGATACATCGTCCCGGCCACCAGTGAGCCAACATCCAGCTGCAGTACGCGCTTGTTCATCAGCGGGGCCGGTACGTCGCCATCCACAATCCGCTGGGCCAGCCCTTCCACAATGGCGGTCTTACCCACGCCCGGCTCGCCAATGAGGGCCGGGTTGTTCTTGGTGCGGCGCGCCAAAATCTGAATGACGCGCTCAATTTCCATCTGACGGCCTATCACCGGGTCGAGTTTGCCCTGTTCGGCTTTGGCGGTCAGGTCGGTTGCCAGCTGGTCCACCAGCGGGGTTTTGGCGCCCTGCTGCGCGCCCTGCGGGGCGCCGGGCTTGGCCGGTTCGCGCCCGGCGGGCGCGGCGGGCAGGTTGGGCGAGGAGGATTCCTGCAAGACGCGCCGGGTTTGACGGCGAATTTCATCGGGGGTGGCGCCCAGGCGGCGCAGGGCTTCCATGGCTGTTCCTTCGGTGCGAACCAGCCCTAAAAGCAGATGTTCCGTTCCAATGTAATGGTGTCCCATCCGGCGGGCTTCATCCACAGCGTATTCCAGCACTTGCTGGGTATCGTTCGATAACTCGATTTTCTCACCGGGCGGATTCTTGCCTTCGCCAGTCAGCCGAAAGACAATTTCGCGCACGCGGTCTGGTTCAAAGCCCATTTCGCGCAACACTCTCCCGGCAACCCCGCCTTCTTCTTCAATTAAGCCAATCAGTAAATGCTCCGTTCCAATGAAGGAGTGCCGCGCACGTTCCGCCTCGGCATGCGCCAGGCTCAAAACGCGGCGGGCGCGTTGGGTAAAGCGTTCCATACCTGCCATAAAGTCTCCTTGACCAATTCGACAAGAACGGTCTGGAATGAATTTTACCAAAAAAGACGGAAGGGAAATTATATGAATATGATTAGAGTTTGTTATGGCAACAAATATCTCTCTAAAAACGACAATATTTTCTGAGGATATTGTTCCGGCTCCTGAAGAATGAAGCCCCCGTGACCTGCGCTTTCATATACGACCAGTTCTTTCGGGTCACGAGCCGCCTCATACAACTGATAACTGTTACGCACCGGGAGCGTTTCATCCCTGGCCCCGTGAATGAGCAGCACTGGTCTGGGGCTGATGCTCCCGATGACATCCACCGGGCGGACGGTGGAGATGTCGACCTCAGCCTCGCGCTGCCCGAAAAAGAGAACCAGCGGGGCGAAAAAGCGCGGGTCAAGGCCGGTCAGGGTACGGACTCCCTCGCTCACGTTGTCTTCCACGCTCGTGAAAGGACTGACCGCGATAACAGCGTCGATTTCCGGGAGTTGGGCGGCAGCCATCAGGACAGTCGCCGCGCCCATCGAATGCCCGAAGGCAACTATCGCCGCGTCCGCTCCCTCCCTTTGGCGGATGTATTCAACAGCAGCGGCGATGTCGCGGGTCTCATGCAGACCCAAAGTGGTTACGTCCCCGCCGCTTTCGCCGTGATTGCGCAAATCAAGCAGTAAGACGCCATATTTCTTGCCATAAAGAAACGCGGCCTCTTCCAGCATCTGCGCCCGGTTGCCGCCCATGCCATGCGCGCAGATGACCATCACCCCGTTGCGCGGCGGGATGTACCAGGCGGTCAGGGTCAGCCCATCGGAGGTGGTCAGCTGGATGTCTTCGGAGGGCAGGCCCAGGTCGGCAGGCGCACGGGTGATGGGCGCGCGGGCTGGATGCACCAATCCATAGGCGCGGCCATAGGGCAGGGCAATAAATGCAATGAAGAAGGCAGCCGCCAGCAGACACCCCAGGCCAAAGAGCGCCAGATTGCGGATTTTACGCAACATATTAACCCGAATGGTATCCAACGAGTTCGCAGAACACGGCGATTTTCATGGCTCTGCCGTTTGCGGCGGAAGACATCCACAGATTACACAAATTTGGTCTTAAGAATTGGCAAAGTCCGTGAAATCTCGTGGACGAATCTACAACCTTCTCTTCAACGCCGTCGCGAGCCTGGCTTTGAGCGACTGATGGGCCGGGTTTTCCAGATTCAGACGCGGGGCCTTACTGAAATCATAAAACCAGACTGGCCCCGTGCGCAGATTCTCCGGTTCGGCCTGGTAGCGTGGGATGACGTGGGCGTGCAAGGCCGGGTCGGAGTTGCCCAAAATCTCGTAGTTAATGCGCGCCGCGCCGGTCACTTCGAGAATGGCATCGCCGAGAAGGGTCATATCGCGCAGGAAAATTTCCCGTTCGCGCAAGCTCAGGTCGTTCAGGGTGGGGGCGACCGGGTCGGGTAAGAGCAGGCAATAGCCGTTGAGAATCTGCACATCGCCAATCACCGCCCAGCCTGATTCCATGCGGGCTAAAACCGTAGGGTTTTGGCCCTGGCGGGCCAGTTCGACGCGCTGGTGAATTAAAGTGGACATGCGATTTTGGGTGTTGGTTGACGATGAGAGCGGTTTCTGGAAGCGCAGAGATTGGCTTTCAAAGACAACCTGGCGCATTCGGCGGTTGTTTGCTGCCGGGTTGGGCTGTTTGCATGCCGCGTTTCTGAGGCATGCGCATTGCGAAAAGGTCAGCCGGGTGACGTAAGGACGAGATAGTCGTTTTTGGGTTTGCAAAAAAAGCAACCAGAGGAATTATAATCCCTTCATGTTTTCTACCCCAGCCCTTTGCCTCGTAAAAAATGCTCGTTTCGGTTCGCTCTTCACTCACAAGCGGGTACGGATTGCTGTTTACTTCTTATTGATACCTGCCTGCCTGTCCCTGTCAGGGTGCGTGCCGGTTGCCAGCCCCAACACACCTTACACCCCCGGCTTTTTTTATTACGCGCTCGATACGTCCTCTCTGGTGTTTGAAGACCGGTCATTTCCTCTGCCTGCGCCTTCCGATTGCGCGCTCTACGCCATTCGTCCGGCTCCACGGGGACGCTGGATTGCGATTGAGTGGGATTGTCCCTCGGGGCCAAGGGTGGGGCTGTTCGACAGCGCGCGTGGGCGTATTCGCCTGGCTATTGACGACCAGACGCTTGACAACCGTCTGCTGGCCTGGCATCCTGATGGCGGGTCGGTCTATCTCAAAATTGGAATGCTCTCGTTCCCACAGGTGATTCGGGTGGATGTGGAGACGCTGCGGGCGACGGAACTTCGCGTGGCGGCCTTCGTCTATGATATGGCGGTATCCCCTGATGGCGGGCAGGTGTTGTACTCGCTCTCGAACGGAATCGGATTTGGGTCGGAGACCTGGCTGGGCGCCGAAAACGCAAACAATGCATCGCAGCTGCTCCTTGCGCAGAGTCATATCATTGCCCTGGCGCAGTTTTCGCCCGATGGTGAACAAATCGCCTACATCAAAATGCCCGATTCGCAAGAATCGTTTCCCGCCGGGGAGTTGTGGATAATGGATTCACAGGGTGGCAATCCCTTTCGGGCGGCAATGGCCGATGCCGGGCGCGGCTTTCCTCCGGTCTGGTCGCCCGATGGAACGAAAATCGCCTTTGTCGGACGGAACGACCCCTCCGATGCATCCTCCGTCAATTTGTCCATCTTCGACCTGCAAAGTTCATCTTTGATAGTTCATCATTCGTTCTTGGCAACCGCCCCCGCCTGGTCTCCCGATGGCGTTTCCCTGGCTTTTACTGCGCGGGAAGGTGATACAATCGCCGTATGGCGGTATGAAGTGGTTGCACAACGCGCTGAAAAGATGGTTGAAAGAGCCTGTTGTGCAGGCTGGGTACGGTGACAGTTATCAATGAATGCGCTGGTTTCTTGCGAATGAAAAAGATGGTTCTTCTCGTCCTGGCTTTTCTGGTTTCTGCCTGCGCAGGCGCGTCGGAATTGCCCTCGATTCCAGGCGTGGTGACGATTACGTCAGAAGTGCCGCGCGTGGAAGTGACCATGTATCCTGCGCAAGCGGCAACCCGCGCGCTGACCACTGCCACGCGCACCCCCGTCTCGCCGACCGTCACCCGCACGCCCAGCCCGGTCCCCTGGCGCGTTCTGCCGCAGGCCACCATCACCCCGCCTGGCCCCACGCCCACCGAAACGCTTCTGCCTTTGCTGGAATTGCCCACCGAACGTCCCTTTGCGCCCTCCCGCCTGGCCTGGACTGGTCTGCCAACCTACCCTGCCGATTCGGAGCCGGGTTTGTTATTTCGGGTGGATTACGACCCTGACGTTTGGGCGCTCACACAGGATAATTTTGGCAGCCTGGTGCTTGCGCATCGGCAAATTCCTTACTGCGTCCTTTTACCCTGGAGTGGACGCGGCCTGCCCGCAGGTTTACAGGTGGAACATGAATTTCGTACCATTGGGGGGGCTGCTTTTGATGTTCACACCATTGCCCGAAATGGCGTTTTAGAGTTTATTGCCTATGCTGGCGGCGACCAGAAAATTGTTACCGGTTTTCAAGTGGCTTTTGAGGAGCAAAAAGAGCAATGTATTGAAGATGCCGAAGCAGTTTTGGCAACTTTGCGTTCAACCCCTTCCCCGTAAGCAAGTATCCATTTCCAATCACCTCTCACAATGAACTTTCATCGCTTTGCCAAATCTGCTCTTTTCATCCTGGCCCTGGTCGGGCTGCTTGGGTGGGGCGGTTCGCGCCTGGCAATGGCTCTTTCGCAACCACAAGCAGTGGCGCCATTTTTATACCCACCGTATTATGGACGCTCATCGGAAGAGTCGGTTTTCGACCACAGTTCCCCCAATTACACGCTGACTGACAACAAAATCGTTACCTACCAGGGCGAGGTGTTGAATAAAAATTGTCCTGTCCCGGCCCCGCCTGGTACGCCGCCGCCCAACGACATTTGTGACCAGGGCTACGGCAGCTACTGGAGTTATCAACTTGGCATTTACCTGTGGTACAACGGTCACGATGGTATCGACTACGGTATCAGTTACCGCCCGCTGCTGGCCGCCGCCAATGCAGACCAGGTGGTGTATGCCGGGTGGTACAACCCGCAAGACCACGGCTCGAACCTGGGGATTTTCGTCCGTCTGCGGCATCCCAATGGATACAACACCTGGTATGGACACATGAGCGCGATTGCGGTGCAATCCTGTTCGACCATTGGTTGCGCAAATATTCCGCAAGGCGAAGTTATCGGAATGAGCGGCAGCACGGGCAATTCTTCGGGGCCGCACTTGCACTTCCGCGTTACTAACCCACAAAACCGGGCGGTGGACCCCTATGGGTGGGTTGGCGAAGGCGAAGACCCCTGGCCTTACAACCAAACGGAATCGCTTTGGGCGCAAGTTCCCGACATCAGCGGCTACCCCAAAAATGTCTATCCCGGCGGCGCCCCTTTGCCCACGCCTACCGAACCCCCCACTGGTATTTTGGTGGATGACCTCGACCTTCGGTTTGACCAGATTCCCGAAAACTGCTGGACAGTCGTCAATACCAGCGCTGTCAACAGTCAGAACGGACGCATGTTGACCACCCGCCCCATTACCAGCGGCGCGGATACCTGCCAGGCACGCTGGAAACTGCCGCCTGGTTCAGGGGCCGGAACGTATGCAATTTATGTGCGTATCCCCGCTGTCCGCGCCACCAGCCGTGGGGCGCTCTATGCGATTGTGCATGATGGGAAAACCGATATGGTGGTCGTTAATCAGGCAGTTTTTCCCAATCTTAACGTCTCAACCGGCTGGGTGTATGTGGGCAAGTATTACTTCAATGGCCTGGCGCTGGAATATGTCCAGCTCGGTAACCGCACCCAGGACACGACCAGTGACGCCGCCTCGCTGGAACTGGCCGCCGATGCGGTCAGATTTGTTCCGCTTGTACCTGGTACGCCCTTCCCCTCGAATACACCCACCATTTCCCCCACTCCCACCAAAACCCTGACCCCCACCAGTACCCGCACCCCTACCATTACGCTGACTCCTACGGAGACTCGTACCCCAACCATTACGCGCACGCCGACGATTTCTCGCACGCCAACCGCCACTTCATCCATTCGCCCCACCGATACGCGCTGGCCGACCCGTACCCCAACCGTTACTCGCACTCCGCGTCCGTCTGATACCCGCATACCGACCCGCACCCCGACTTCTTCCCGAACGCCGACGGTTTCTCGCACGCCAACCGTGACCCGCACCTTCACGCCCTCGCGCACGCCAACGATTACCCGCACGCCTGCATTCACGCGGACTCTCACGCCCTCTCGTACGCCAACATGGACCCGCACCCCAACGCCCACCCGAACCTTGACGCGCACGCCGGGGCCTTCACCTACTCGTACCCCAACCTTCACCCGTACTCCCACGCAAACGCGCGTGCCTTCGCGTACGCCGCGTCCCACCGATACACGCTGGCCGACGCGCACTTTTACGCCGCGACCCTGAAAAACAAGCCGAGTATCCTCTCAAGGAGCCTTTATGCGCCCCCAAAAACGTCTAAAAGCAATGAAGAGTTGGAAAGAAATCTTTCAAATTCCAACCATCTTTTATTTTCCCGCTTTTCTGCTTTCAATGGCTGTTGCTGCGTTGAGTTTCTTCGTGGAACCATTTGCAGTGGAATATCTGGCAGGCGGGTTGGTGGCGGCAGGGTTGTTTGCCCTCTTGATTTTTGTGGGCGTCGTCCTCCCTGCTGTGCGCGCAAGCATGCTGAAGCGGGAGGGCATTTCTACAACAGCCCTGGTGGTAAAACAAGAAAAAAGGTCGCGCTCGACTGGAACGCTCGACCCTGGCAATCGCATTCAGACTTCTTTCACCGTCATTACATTTGAGTTTACGCCTGAAGGCGCAAATTCTCCTTGGCAGATGGAGGCAGAAGTGGCAAAAGTGACCTCCTCGATGCAGGAAGGGAAGATGATGAAAATCACTTATGCCAAATCGAACCCCCGAATCGTCAGACTGCCAGGAGAATGAGATGCTTCTTGCTTCAAGACTGGCTCATCTTAAATCATACAAATACAGATACACGCTTGTTCCTGGTTCGATGAATTGACGTTTGCGTTCACCAATCTGGTTGAGGTAGTCGAGCATCCACTCTTTTTCGTTAAATTCTCCGCGCTCGTACACGTGCGAAAATAAAACCCAGACGCGCCGATGGCCTTGCAAGGGGGCGAATTCGGACGGCAGAGTTTGCGGGTCATTGGTGAGCAGGCTGCCCGCCACGTAATCCATATTTGGGCGGGCGTAGTAACGAAAAGCGGGCAAAGCCCAATAGTAGACGTAAACGGCGTCGCCCGGCTGATAGTTGGCGTTCAGGTAGGCAATGGCCGGGCGGATGTGTTCGGGATATTTTGGGCTTATCAATCGTTCGGCGGAGACGGTGAGCGGGGAGTAAAGCAAGAACCCGCCCAAAAAGAGCGCCAGCAGCCGGGAGAGCAAGCGCGGACGCAAGGAGATGTTCCAGAGCCAATCTACCCCTGCCGCCAGGGAAATATAAACCAGGGGGACAAGGAACAGCGCCATGCGGCCTGCCAGGGGATACCATTTCAGCCACGAAGCCGCCCAGGCGAAAACGAAGACCAGGAGCAGGGCGAGGGCTATTTTTGACGGTTGCATTATTGGCAATGGCGTTGCGTGGTCTTGTTCAAGGCTGGTTCGACTGATGAGGAGAAAACCTGCTCCCAGCAGCATGGCTGCCAGCAAGAGAGGGGCAAAGGCCGTTAAACCGCCGGGGTTGGTGAACAGGCCGAGCAGGGTGGTGAGCGGGTTTTGGCGGAAGTATTCCTGCCAGTAATTGCGCAGGAAGTCATTGCCGGAGAGTTCCCGCAGGTTGACCAGATAGAGAATGCCGAAACTAACCAGCCAGCCTGCGCCCATTGCCAGGGTCGGGAAAGGATGGCGGCGATTTTGGACGAGGAGAGTCAGACCAACGGCGGCGAGAACGAAAATAGCCGGGTGCGAGAACCAGGGGGCGAGCAGGAAGGCAGAATGCAGAAGGATGAACGCTGAAAGGGGAATGGAGGGGGATAGGTCGGGCAGGTTTTTGGAAGCGAACAGGTACAGAAGCAGCAAGGTTACGAGGACATCAAGGGAGTATTGTTTGACTTCTGAAGAGTAGTAAATGAGCGTAGGGCTGAGGGCGAAGAGGGCCAGGGCGGTGAGCAGGCCGGGGGAATGGAGAATGTGTTGGGCAAGAAGGAAAAAAAGTACGAGCGAGGCGCAACCTGCCAGTAACGGGAGCAGGCGCAAGGCGCGTTCCCCGTCTCCGATGAGGGTGGCGGCAAGTTTTTCGAGCAGGATGAAGCCGAGGGGGGCGCCTTGTTCGTAGTCCAGTTTTCCAACAAGCTCCCCAAAATCCTTGTGGATGATGTTCAGGGCCAGCATGGCTTCATCGAGCCAGAGCGAGCGGTTGGCCAGGTATTGGCGCAGACGTAATATGATGCCAAGGGCAACCAGGCTCCAGGCGGCCAGGGCGACGGGGCGGGAGGCTTTCATGGATTCGAAAATCTCCAGAGATGAGTTACGAACATCAGGAAATGCTGGTGTCGGTGTTGGCGAGCATTTCTTTCAGGTGCGCGAGGGCTTCCGCTGGGGCCGGGTCGGTCTGGTAGGCCATGGCCAGGTAGTAGGCCAGGTAATCACCGAAGTGGAGCGCTGTGCAAAGGTGGGCGAGTTTGGAGGCGCCTTTGGCCATGTAAAAATCGGTGTTGGAGCCTTCAAGCATAAAGACCTGGCGGGTAAACTCGCTACGCAAACGGTTGCGGGGTTGGTCGGAGGGGGCCAGCAGGAACATTGCCAGGGTGCGGCTCTGGAGCAGGTCGGCAGGGTTGGCGAGGCCAGCCAGGGTGTTGTGGTTGGCCTCGGGCAGGAACTCGAAATTGGCTGGGGCTTTGGCGAGTTCGTTGATTTGGGTTTTCCAGCGGCGGGCCACCGGGGCTAGCACGCCTGTGCCAAAAACGGTTACCCAGCGTCCGACCAGTTGGCCGGCGTATCGTTTGGCGGGGTTGAGCGCGGCAGGGATTTCGGCCCGCAGGTTGGCTTGCTGTTCGCGCATGGCTGCAATGGCTTCGGACAGGTCGGCGGCTGGGTGGGGAATGAGCCGCAGGCGACTGAACAGGGCTAGCAGCAGCCCAAAGGAATAGCCGACGGCGGCGTGTGGCTGACCGTGATGCGTGAACTGCCAGAGCGGAATGCCCGCTGCGCTGGCTTGCCCGGCAAGTTTCCCCCCGGCGCAAACCGCCAGGGTTATGCAGCCGCGTTGGCGGGCGGTCTGGAACGAATCGAGCGTTTCTTCGGCGTCCTCGGCGTGAGACGAGGCAACCACCAGCGTGCTGGGGCCATTGGCGAATGCGGGCAGGCCGTAATCGCGGTGGACAATGACCGGGACGGGGCAGGTTTCGGCGGCATAGGCGGCCAGCAAATCGTCGCCAATGCCTGAGCCGCCCATGCCGGAGAGCACGATGCGTTCGATGGGCCGGGAGGTCGGTGGCAGGGGCAGGTTTTGGCCGAGTTCCCAGGCTGCAGCGAGTTGTTCCGGCAGGTTTTCAATTTCGGCCAGCATGTTTTGGGGGTCAAGTTGGGAGAAGAGAGAAAGGTCATTGAGATTCATAGGCATTGGGCTGGGGGGCGATTTCAGGTTTAAGGCGAACCGGCTCGATTTTACTTGATTATCGTTTTGCGGCCAGTTCACGGAGGTTATCGAGCGGCAGGGCTTTAATCGTGAGTCCGTGATGGCCGGTTATGTCGGAAGCCATGGTCAGCGAGTTGTAAACCGCCTGTTCGGCGGCTTCGATGGCTGCCAGGAAGAGCGGCGAGTTTTTATCATTTGGCAGTTCGGGGTAAGCATAGACCTGGTTGCGGCGCGATGGCGTGCGGCGAACCGCCTGGGCAGACGAAAAAGCCAGGGCATAATCGCCGGAGCCATCGCTGAAAGATGCGCCGGTGCGGGCCAGTCCGAACCATCCGCGCCAGGCCAGGCGGGTCAGGTTGCGGTCAGAGAGCGGCGCGTCGGTGGCCAGCACGATAATTATCGAGCCATCGGCTGCGGTTGTTTCGAACTGGTCTTTGAGATAATATTGACCAGGCAATTTTCCCACCGGAATTCCATTGATTTGCAGGATGCCGCACAAAATTGGTTTGCGCCAGCGTTCTAACCGTGTAGCCGCACAGTGATTGAGGCAGGCGGCGGCGGGGAACGTTGGTCATAGAAAGGCTTGCAAAATCCATAACAGCGCCATGCCAGTTGCAAGGGTCCACAAGACATTGCAGGTTTTCCAGGCGACGATGGCCCCGCCCAGACCGGCCAGCAGGCGCAGGTTGCTGATGGAGATATCGAGCGTTCCCGTTGGGTGGGTGAGGGCCGGGAAGACCAGGGCGGCCAGCACGGCCGCGGGGACGTATTTCAGGGCCTGTTGCAGCCATTCGGGCATGGTGATTTTGCCGAAAAGGTAGATGAACGAGAAACGCAGCGAAAAAGTCCCCAACCCAATGGCGAGAAAGAGAAGCCAGAGCAGGGTCGTGTTCATGAGCGGGCCTCTTGCCAATTCTGGAATGTCTCCAGGAGAACCCCGGCGCTAATGCCGAGTAGAGATGCCAGCACCAGACCTAGATTGTAAGGCAATCCTTTCGCCAGAATTGCCGTTACTCCGCCGGTGATGGCGGCGGTGACGCTTGGGCGGTCGCGCAATGTACCAAACATCAACGCCATGAAACTGAGAGGAAAGGCGAACTCCAGGCCCCAACTGTCGGGAATTAACTTGCCCAGCATCGCGCCGCTGATTGCGCTGACCTGCCAGGCTGCCCAGACGGTGAAGGCGGCGCCGAAGTAGAACCAGCGTCGGCTGATAGTTTCATTGGGTGCGAATTGGCCCATGCTGACGCCAAAGGCCTGGTCAGAGAGCATGTAGGCCAGCAGGGCTTTTTGCCAGGTCTGCAACCGTTGCAGGAAGGGCGCAAGCGTGGCACTGTACATGGTGAAACGCAGATTGATGACCAGGGCGGTGAGCAGCATAATCACCCAGGGGCTGCCTGCGCTCATCAGTTGGAAGACGACCAACTGCGATGCCCCGGCAAAGACGATGAATGACATGCCAATCGCTTCAAAGGGCGTTAAACCAATACTGACGGCGGCCACGCCTGAAATCATGGCAAATGGCACGACACCCAGCAGGATGGGAAGGGCGGCGCGCGCCCCGGCATAGAAATCCTGGTTGAATCGCATATCCTTGTACCGGTCTAAAGGTGTTTTTCCCGCAGAAATTCCCCAATCTGCTCAAATGCCTGCCCGCTTTCCGGCATCAATCTGCCCAGGGCTTGCCAGACATGCCACAGGCCATTCCAAACACGCAGGGTGACATCCACGCCATCGGCGCGGGCTTTTTCGGCCAGTTTCAGCGAATCGTCGAGCAAAATTTCATCGCTGCCAACTTGAATGAGGAGCGGGGGGAAGCCATGAAAATCGGCCAGGAGAGGGGAAATGAGCGGGTGTGTGAGCGGGGTCGAATTGGCGTACCAGTTTGCCCATTGTTTCAGGACCTCTGTCTTAAGCACTGGCTCACTCGCTGCTTTAGTGATGTGACTCTGCCCTGAATGGGTTAAATCGGCCCAGGGTGACAGGCAAATCACTGCCGCCGGGAGCGGGTCGCCAGCCTGGCGCAAAGCCAGGGTGGTAGATACTGCCAAACCCCCGCCCGCCGAATCACCCGCAAGGACGATATGTTTTGGGTGATAGCCCTGACCCAGCAACCACCGGTAGGCAGTCAGCGCATCTTCTAGCGCGGCCGGGAAGGGATGTTCTGGCGCGAGGCGGTACTGTAGCAGCAGAATATTGCGTTTCAGGACCTGGGTCATGGGCAGGCACAGAATCAGATGGGTGTTAATGGAACCAGAAACGTACCCGCCACCATGCAGGTACAGGATGATTTTGTCTTCGCTTGTGCCTTTGGGCCCTAACCAGGCAGCGGGCAGGCTCTCTATCTCGAAGCGCTCAATCCGTACTCCGCGCGTGACGTACCGGCTAAATGCGGCAATGTTGGCCTCGCGCAAACGACTGTCGGCAATTTCGGCCAGTTGTTCGTTGTACATGCGGCGCAATATCCGCCGCCAAAAACGGGCGCGTAAACTCAAGGTCATTTTGAATCTTTCTTTTTGTGAAAAGGATGCCCCAAAGGCAGGGCCCGCGATGCAGCAATGGCTCTTGAACGTCCTCTGGAGGATAGGCAGAGTGCAACTGTAACATAGTTTTTGGAGATTGTTGTGATGACCGGGTGAATTTCTTGTATCACCCAAACGGGTCATTTTGATAAAATCTTGACCGATTTGGTTGTCATTTGAAAAACTTTATGCTATAGTACTTGCCAGTAATTTGAAAACTACGCCGAATCTTTTCGAGCGGGGAACCCACTACCGGGGCGAAACAACGTCATCGCGTTGTAGAGCAAGTCTTCTGTTCCAGCCCGACAGCTAACCTCGCAGGCGTTGAAGAACACGCAAGAAACATCTTTCATGGTGATTCTCTTCGTGAATCTTCGCGCACTGCGGAGAGGACTGTCTAATGGTAAAAGACTTGTTTTGTTTTTAGAGAAAGGAAAACGCGATGCATACCCTGTACCATAACGTCACCACGCAAAAACGCTCCGCCTGGAGGAGCGCTTATGAAGTCAAAGTGGCGGCGCTCGAACACGAGAAGCGGCGCTTTTTGATGATGCAAGGCAATGTCGGGTTGGAAAAACCACAGGCAACGCATATTCAAGCCAACCAGAAACCCGGCTGGGCTTCGCTGGTCAAATTGCCTTTGCGGTTGCTTGCAAATTTGATGGGCTAAACCGACAGATTGGATATGCAAAAGGAGCAGCAGGCTGCTCCTTTTTGTTTTTCTGGTCAATGCGCTCTCACATCTTTCCCAAACCCTGGTTCTGCCAGGACTTTGCCATCTCGAAACGCTTCGCGCCCGCGCAAAACGACTTTGCGCACCCGGCCTTTCACCTTCCAGCCTTCGAAGGGCGTCCAGCCGCAGCGTGATTTCATCTCGCTGGCGCGGATTTCGTATTCAGCGGTTTCGTCCACTTCCACCCAGGTTTCGGGCTGCTCGGGCAGGTGAAAGATGCGGCGCGGGTGGATGACGGATTTTTCGATGATTTGGTCAATCGTCAACCGTCCATCGGCAACGGCGGTTAGGAGCAACGGCAGGAGCGTTTCGAGGCCAGGAAAGCCGGGCGGGGGATTTTCGCCATCCTTTTCGGCCAGGGTGTGCGGGGCGTGGTCGGTGGCGAAGCAATCAATGACATCGAGATTTTCCCAAAGCGCATCCACATCGGCCTGCCTTGCCAGGCGCGGGCGGACTTCGGCGCGGCCACCAGCGAGGCCATCGGCGCAACAGGAAGAACCTGCCACAGAAAGGGGCAAGCCGCCCTCGGCCAGGAACAAATGATGCGGACAGACTTCGCAGGTCACTTTGACGCCGCGTTCTTTGGCGGCTTTGATGAGCAAAATCTCCTCGCGCAGAGAAACATGGGCGATGTGAATGGGTTTGTCGAACATCTGCGCCATCCACAGCGCAGCGGCCATGCTGCGGCTTTCGGAATGGGTCACAATGGGCGTTTTGCCCGGCCAGCGGCGGAAATGCTCCAGCCAGAGGGTCATATCGTCCAGGCGCAGTTCGCCAAAGGTCGAATCGAGGTACATTTTGAGCGCGGCGGCTTGCGGGGCCAGGCGGGCAACTTCGGCGGCGTTCCCTGGCCCTGCGCCGAGATATTGCCCATAATCACAGCGGGCTTTCGATTGGGCCGCGTTTAGCGCTAGATTCAGGGTTGCTTCATCGAAAATCGGTGGTTTGGTGTTGGGCATGGCGAGAATGGTTGTCACGCCGCCAGCCAGCGCGGACTGGGTGACGGTATCCCAATCTTCCTTGTGAGTTTGGCCGGGTTCGCGGACGTGGACGTGCGGGTCAATCAGGCCGGGGAGTTTAATCATGCCTTTCCTCCAGTTTGATGCCCGCCAGCGCCTCCAGAACGCCAATTACGGCGGAGTTATCCAACTCGCCCATGCCCATCTGCAGCATGGCGTTGAACAATTGGGCGTTTTCGGCAGTGGCTGGCAGTGGAACGCCATATTCACGCGCGGTTTCGAGCACAATGTTCATGTCTTTGGCCTGCATGTAGGCTTTAAAGCCAGGGCTGCGGTTGCCCGCGAACAGACGCGGCGGTTTCACATCTAGCGTCCAGCATTGGGCTGCGCCGCCTTTAACGGCCTCCACCACCTTTTGCGGGTTCACGCCCGCTTTTTGCGAGAACACCAGTAACTCACCCATCGCCACCATCTGCGCGGCGACCATAATCTGGTTGGCGGCCTTGGCAACCTGTCCCGCGCCCGGCCCGCCAACATGCGTGACAGTTTTGCCCATCGCCATAAAAACCGGCATGACCTTTTCAAGCGCAGCAGACTCGCCGCCGACCATGATGGTCAGCGTACCGTTGCGGGCGCCAATATCGCCGCCGGAGACGGGCGCGTCGAGCGCCAGGGTTCCTTTTTTCGAAAGCTCATCCGCAATGCGGCGGGCGGTGGCGGGTTTGACCGTGCTGTTATCCACATACACCAGCCCAGGCCGGGCCGCTTCCAGGATTCCGCCCGGGCCCAGAACAACTTTTTCCACATCGGGAGAATCTGGCAGGTTGGTGAAGACCACATCCACCTGACCCGCTACTTCCGCCGGAGAAAAGGCCTCCCCTGCGCCTTCGGCAACCAGTTCGGCCACTGCCGCCCGGCTACGATTGTGAACGACCAGCGGGAACCCCGCCTTGAGAATGTTGCGGGCGATGGATTTGCCCATCAGTCCGAGACCGATGTAGCCGACTTTAATCGAATGTGCTCTCATGGTTGCTCCAAAAGAAAAAGACTCGTTTGGGTCGATTATACTCGCGCGAGTCTCTTAAGCCACAGTGACCAGCCTCTCGACTGGTCACTGTTTACTGAAAACTTGCTCTTACTTGATTTCAAAGTTGATGGTCACGGTCGCCGTAATCTGCATCTGACCGGGGCTAATCGGCACGGCCACTGCGGCTGCGTCGCCGCCGCCACCGCCCAAGCCTTTGGCTTCTCCATATAGCACGGGCGCGCTGTCGTAGTATTGAATGCCCTGGATTTCGCCCAGATTCACGCCAGCAGCCTCGGCCAGTTCAGCAGCCTGTTTTTTGGCGGCCTCCACAGCAGCCTTGCGGGCGTCGGCGAGGGCCTGGGTTTTGTCGGACACATCGAACTGGATGCTGTTGATGTTGTTTGCGCCTGCCCGCACGGCGGCATCGAGCAGGTCGCCCAATTTTGCCAGGTCGCGCACGGTGACATAGACGGTGTTATCTACGCGGTATACCGGCTTGCCAGGCTGTCCATCCACGCCATAGGGCGTATTTTGCCAAATAGAGAAGTTGCTGGTACGCAGGTCATTTTCGGCCACGCCAGCCGCCTTCAACGCTTCAATCAGACGCTGGGTATCGGCGTTGTTCTTGGCAACTGCATCCGCCGCGCTTTCATTTTCCGTGCTGACGCCCATATAAATATAAGCAATATCCGGCTTGAGAGAGACCTGTCCTGAACCGCTTACCGAGATGGTGCGCGTGGCTGGGGCCGCGCCCGGCATCACTGCCGAACCACATGCGCTCAGCAACACTGCCAAAACCATGAACAGAGAAACGAAAAGAAATTTGTTACGCATTTTATGCTCCTTTGAATGTTGAACTTCCTCTCTAGAACGCCGCTTGCGCCCAAAAAGTTCCCATCTGCTGGAAATTGCCAGACCAGCAAGCGGCGCAATTTGAAAATCGCGGTACAATTTTCCTATGTCGGTTGATTTTCAACAGGTTTATCAGAAAATACGCGAAATTGGCGCTACGGCTCAACAACGCAAAAAGACCCTCGAGGAACGCCGCGCCCATGCGCGCTTCCTGCTCAATTTGAATGCAGATAATCTGGATGGATTACGCTGGATGGTGGAATCCGCCAAAGAGATGGACCCGGCCCTCCGCTGCGCGGTTCCGTTAAATGAACGGTTAGATACCCACCTCCCGCCGCCTGCCTTGCCGTCAAACGCAGTCTTAATCGCCGCGGATGGGTCGCAAATTAACCCCGACCGTCATGCCGCTGTCCAATTCGGGCTCATCAACGTAGGGGCCATCACCATCAAACTGGCAAGCGGCCAAACGCCTCAGATTTTCACCGACAGTCAACTCTTGTTTGATGAAGAACTGTTTACTATCTCCGGCAATCCTCTTTCTGAAGGCATGGTAGCCCTGCGGCGCGACCTGCGCGAACGCTCCGCGCTCTATGACCTGGCTGCCGGGTGTGGCGAAGACCAGCCCGTCATTACCTTCACCGATGGCCCCATCGAACTGTGGGGGAGCAGCGGCGGCGAGGATGGACAGGAATATCACGAAGCCTTGCAAAAATACCTGGGGGTTCTCTCGCGCCTGCAAATGCGCGGGGTTGTCACCGCCGGCTATGTCGAAAAACCGGGCGCCGACCTGGTCATCCGTCTGCTCGAACTTGCTGAAGTTGGACAAGATGTTCTCTTGTCTAACAACTTGCGAAACCACCATCCCTTGCGCGGCGTAACCGACCGCTGGCTATTTGGCGAACGCAAAGACCCCTTGCTCAAGCCTGGCGAGCGCTCGGCGGTGTTCAAAATTCAGACGAAAAACGAAAAACATTACAGCGGGGCATTAAGCCTGCATTTTTTCTATCTCAACGTGGGTAGCGAGGGCCATCCCTGGCCCGTGCGGGTTGAAATTCCGCAATGGGTGGCGCAGGATGTGGAAAAACTTGGCTGGCTGCACGCCATCCTTGTGGAGCAGTGCCGCATGATGGGCGCCAAACCATATCCCTACCTGCTGCATCGCGCCCATGAATGCGCAGTCGTCTCGCTCGAAGAAAAACGCCAAATTGAGCAAATGCTCCAGATGGAACTGCGCCGCGCAGGCGAAGATGTAGACGACGGTTCGCACAAGCAATCCGCCAAAGACCTGTCTGGGCGGGCGTCTTTCCAATAAATAAAAACGTCCCGAAGGTGGTTCACCCTCGGGACGCCTGGTCTCTATGCTTTCCCTGGCGCTTTGAAAGCCGTCATGGCCGTTTCTCCATATAATTTTCGGTGGACAATACTGAGAGCGCGCACTTGCTCGTAGGCGTGGTAAGACGAGCGGACGAGCGGATTACTCTCCACCCATTTAAACCCCAACTGGTAGCCATATTCCCGTAATTCGGTAAATTCTTCCATGGTGTAATACCGCGAAATCGGGTAATGTTTTTTGCTTGGCTGTAAATACTGCCCGATGGTCAGGATGTCCACGCCCCAACTGCGCTGGTCGCGCATCACGGCTTTCACTTCCTCAATCTCCTCGCCCAGCCCAACCATAATGCCACTTTTGGTCAGCACATCCGGGTCCAGTTTTTTGGCGTTGGTCAGGGTTGCGGCTGCCCAATCGTAATTGTCTTGCGGCTGAATTTGTTTGAACAGGCGCGGAACGGTCTCTACGTTGTGATTAAGGATTTCTGGGCGGGCATCCATCACGATTTTCAGGGCTTCAAGCGAACCTTTGAAATCGGGAATAAGCACTTCAATGGAACAGCCAGGCTGCAGTTCGCGGATACGTCGAATGACCATTGCAAAAATCGGCGCCCCTCCATCTTTGCGCTCGTCGCGGTTCACCGAGGTGATGACCGCGTGTTTCAGGTTCATCGATTTAACGGCCTGCGCCACGCGTTCCGGCTCCAGCCAGTCCATTGGGTTGGGTTTCCCATGCTTGATGTCGCAGAACACGCATGAACGAGTGCAAACATCGCCCAACATCAGGAAGGTGGCTGTACCGCTGCCCCAGCATTCGCCCAGGTTTGGGCACATGGCTTCTTCGCAAACGGTATGCAGGGCTTTGGAGCGCATGATTCCATGCAGGCGTTCATAATTTTCACCCGATGGCGCGCGTACCTTAATCCATTCGGGGCGGCGCAGTGGGGTGGTGACAAGGGTTTCGGGGTTGACCCGGTCTCGGGTTGGGGTTGCTGGCATAAGGGGAGTTCATCCTTTTTTGAGTTTTACCATTAAACGAAACGATTGTACCGCGTAAAGGTTGGAAAAATGTTAATTTGCGCGGTTTGCTGAAGCAGAAAGCCTTTTGGACGATAATCTTGGGCTGTCTTACTTCAGCATCTCTTCCAGCATGGCCCGCGCCTTTGGGGCATCGGCTTTGCCCTGCATCTTTTTCATTACCTGGCCCACAAACCAGCCCATCAGCCCGACTTTGCCGCCTTTATAGGCGGCCACTTCGCCCGGCGCTTCGGCAATGACCTGCTCGATGACGGCGCGGATGGCGCTATCGTCGCTGACTTTGGCCAGTCCCTCAGCCTGCACAATCTCGGCGGGTGACTTTCCACTGGCATTGACTTTTTGGAGCAGGCCCTTGCCAGTGTTGGTGTTGACCGTTCCGGCGTCAACCAGTTTGATGATTTCAGCCAGGTAAACCGGCGTCAGGGCCAGTTCCCCGGCGGTTTGGCCGCTTTCGTTGAGCATCCGCAGCACGTCGTTCATCAGCCAGTTTGAAACGCGTTTGGGGTCGCCGCCGTAGGCCTGGACAGCCGCCTCGAAGTAATCCGAAAGCGAGCGTTCGCTGGTCAGCAGTTCGGCGTCGTACTCTGGCAGGCCGTAATCGCTCATAAAACGGGCGCGCCGTTCCAGCGGCAGCTCGGGAAAGTCTTTCAGGATTTCGACTTTCCATTCATCGGTCATGTAAACTGGCAGCAAATCTGGCTCGCGGAAGTAGCGATAGTCGGCTTCGGTCTCCTTCGAGCGCATTTTCTTGAGCGTTTGGGTATCCTCGTCCCATTCCAGCGTCCAGGCTGAGACTTTGCCGCCGTTTTCGTATTCTTTGACCTGGCGTTCGATTTCCTTTTCGACCGCCGCGCGCACCGCTTCGATGGAATTGACGTTCTTAATTTCGGTCTTGGTGTTCAGAACGGTCTCGCCCTTTTTGCGCACCGAGACGTTGGCGTCGCAGCGCAGGTGTCCCTTTTCCATATCGGCTTCAGAGATGCCAATCCAGCGCAACAGTTGGCGCAGACGCGTCAGGTAGTTGGCGGCCTCGTCGGCGGAGCGCAGGTCGGGGCCGGTGACCATTTCGATGAGCGGCACGCCGCAGCGGTTGAAGTCAATCAGCCGGGTGCCAGTCAGCGGGTCATTTTTCGTCTTCCCCGCGTCTTCTTCCATGTGCATTTTCCAAATGGTGACACGGCGAAGCGAGCCATCTTGCTGTGGCACATCAAGATAGCCGCCTTTGGCGAGCGGGCGGTCATATTGCGAAATCTGGTAGCCTTTGGGCAGGTCGGGGTAGAAGTAGTTCTTGCGGTCGAAGTACGAAACTGGCTGGATTTCGGCGTGCATGGCGGCGGCCAGCAAAAGGCCTTTTTCCACCACGCGCCGGTTCAGCACGGGCAAAACGCCTGGCATTCCGGTGCAGACCGGGCAGATGTTGGTGTTTGGTTCGGCATTCCACGAATCGGCTTTGCAGCTGCAAAAGATTTTTGATTCGGTGTTGAGTTGAATGTGCGTTTCGAGACCGATGACTGCTTCGTAATCCATATCCAAATCCTTCAAGTGGGGTGCGGCTATTATAAAACAAGACTTCCGAGATGCGAAAACTCGGAAGTCTTGAACAGCGTTCGCTCTGCTTTCATGGCACAGTCGTTTCGCAGCGCATAAAAGTATCTCCGGGTTGACCGCCGCCGTAACAGACGTCACCTTTGCCTCCGCCACCGTCCAGCGCATCATTTCCCGGTCCGCCGATGAGAGTATCCAGCCCGGCGCCGCCGCGCAGGTCGTCGTTACCGCCGCCGCCCAGGATGCAGTCGGTGCCGCCCCGGCTGAGGATGGTATCGTTGCCCGGGGTGCCAATGACCAGTTCGCTTTGGGCAGTGGTGGTGTCGCCGCGCGCCAAAATGACCAGGCGGGTCAGGTTCAGCGCAGCGCATTCGGGGGGTTTAAGGGCGTTGGCATTGATGAGAAACGTCTGATTGTCTAACAAGGAGGGGGCCACGGTATTGGAGGCCGAGAAGGCCGACAACAGCCCGGTAGCCACCAGGAAGAGCAGGCTGGCCGCCGCTGTGACTATCCACTTATTGAGCGCCATTGCTGCTGCCTTTCATCATGACGAACCGGTAGAAGGTCTGACCAGCGTCGACTGCGAACTCGTCAGCCTGGTCGCCGCTTACATGAAGAATCATGTTTCCGCTGTGTTCGGCCAGCCGCGCCAGGTCATCGATGGAAGCGACTGGCACGCTGCGCGCTTCGGCGCCAGGTGGGAACTGGCTTACATCGGCTATCATTCCGCCATATTTGACGGCCACTCCCTCAAGCGGGTTTTTCTTGAGCGATTGGCGAATGCTCAAAGCCAGGAATCCGCCCACCGTCAGGACCGAGGCCAACCCCAGCCCGGCGATGACCCGCGCCAGCCCAACTGTCAGCGAGAAGCCCGGCAATCGAATTCGGTTGGCGATGCGGGTGTTGGTGGCAATTTCCTTAACTTCCAGCGGCAGGAGCGGGTCGGCCTCCGGGTTTTCATGCAGAACGACCATTTGCAGGTCATCGAGCAGAAATACCAGGCGCGGGGCAAAGCGTGATTCAACTGGCAGTTCAGCCATCGTTGCGGTCAGGTTCACTTCGGGCGTAATGACGAAGGTGTACGCATCGCGGCGCACGCCGGTTACGCTCTCCACCTCGCGTAGAGAAGCCAGAATTTTGCAGATGTCAAAGGAGGTTGTGACGTTGGCTTCTGTGCCGGAGAATTCCTGCCGCGCAACGAGCGGGAAGGCGCGCTTCCAGCCGTTCCCGGCCTCGGCCTGGGCGTTAAGGGCAATGTTGCCGGTCACATCTGCGGCGGAATCAGCCATCAGCGAGTAGCCGAAGCGCAGTTCGACCTGGCAGCCCGCTTTCAGGAAAACCGGTTCTCCGGCGGCGGCACTGCCCGAAGGGTAAACCCCCGGCTGGGGCGCGCTGTAGCTGAAACGTCCCAGGTGAATGTATTGCAGGCTGACAGTTTCGCTCAGGTACTCGTCGCGGGTAAAGGCGACCAGCCCCAGGGCGGCGAACAGGACAAAAACAATTGCCAGAATAAAAGTAGTCATTTCGAGTTGGCGGGCAAGGTCTTTCATTGCTGCGCCTCCTGTAAAAAAACGATAAGAAGAGCGAGTCGGGGCCCTTTTTCGCAGCCGCTTGCCGGGCAGCAAGGCAAACATCACCACCACTGCCACTGCGCCTGCCAACAGAGCCAGCCCCAGCGGAGTGCGAAACGGCGCAAGAAGGCGCCCAATGCCGGGGATGTGCAGCCAGGCCTTGCCAATCAGTTGGTCGGTGGTCGGTTTTTCGGGGTCGAGCCAGGCATTGTTATCCCCTTTGAATGTGAATGTGCCATCTTTTACCGCAACAACGCGGTGGATGACGTAGCTATCGAGGTCGGCGCTGTAGTAAGTGACGATGTCTCCGACGCCGTAGGACGTCTCCCGCCGGACGATGACCAGGTCGCCGCTATGATAAAGTGGTTCCATGCTCGCGCCATTGACGATAACATAGGCTGCCGCTCCGCCGAATTGAATCGGTAGAAACAAAGCCCAGGCCAGGATGACCAGCACGAGGAATATTCCACTCAACAGGGGAGAAGTCCAGCGGCGCATAGAAACCAGGCCGCCAGCCGCAGTCTTCATCTGGAGAAGCGCTGCGGCTGGCGAGTAGTTACGAGTTCGCTATGTGGATGGGGTGAAGCATGAACTACTGAGCAGCGATGACGCGCAACTCATCCGCGTTCAGCACGGGCACGCCGCCCGCGAAGGTGCAGCTCACGTTGGTGCCAGCCGTGACGGTGCAGGAGGTATAGGTGGTGCCGGTGGAGATGAGTTTGACATGCACCGCGCCGCCTGCCGGGATGGCCGGAGCCACCGTGAAGGTCATCGAGTCGATGGTGGCCGGGTTGGTGGCGTTCAGGTTGTAATGAATGTTGCTGATGGTGTAGCCACTGATAGCGGCGGAGCCGTCACCGGCGGCGCTGGCGCCGACCGTGTTGGAGGCGGCAAAACCGTACACGGCCACCATCAGAACCATCAGGGCCAGCAGGGCGAAGGCGAGTTTGAGGTTGCGTTTGAAATTCATTACTTGTAACTCCTTTAGATAATTAGATTTGATTGACAGGGAACGCCCCTATCTGTTGCGCTTATGATAACAACGCCATTTTTGAGAAACATTGCCAAAACATTGTCAGATATTTACAGTCTTGTAAGAACCCAACAAAAAAGAGCGATTTTATCGCCCTTTTTTGCATTCCTGTTAATTGTCAGCGGCAAGTTGCTGAACCCTACGTTAAGCCAGCGAGGCCATCCCCACCAGGGTACGAAAGGCAGCGTAGGCGGCTGCCATATCGGGCGCTTCGATGGAGACGCGGTTTTCATCCCGTTCTGCGCCCGGCGCACGCATTGCGCGGTCGGCCATGTCGGAAGTCATGAAATCGACTGTAACCAGAATGGGCGCATCCAAAACGAAGGGTTCTGGCGCATGGCCTCGCTTGAGATTCTGGACGGCGCGCCGCGCCCCATCGGTGAGCATCTTTTGGGTGATTTGCGGCGCAAGGCATTCGGCGGAGGTGCGCCCGGTGGCTTGTTTCACCACGACCGAGGTCATCTCGCCGAGCAGTTCGACCGTCTGCGCGCAGGCGGTTTGGTCGCCGCTGACCAGGATGACTGGCACGCCGAAGTAGCCTGCCAGCGCTCCATTCAGCCCAAACTCGCCTACGAGAATCTCGTTGAGCCACAGGTTGGCGACGCATTTGCTCGACCAGGTGTGGTCCAGCACCGCATTTTGCGACCCCTGCCGGGCATGATAGCCGATGAACATCACCCCGTCCACGTCCTCGCCAATGCCCTGCATCATCGAAAACGGCGCAGAGGTGCTGGAATTGAGGCGGGCGCGTGGGTCAAGTTCCTCAATTAAGATGTTTGTCCCGTTCCAGTGACCATCGGCCACGACCACTTCAGTCGCGCCGCCCTCAAATGCGCCTGCGATGGCGGCGTTCACATCCTGGGTCATCAGTTTGCGAAAGCGGGGATATTCGTAATGCCCGGGCGTGACCTGGTCCCAATTGACCACGCCGGTAATGCCTTCCATGTCACAAGCGATTAAGATTTTCATGGTGTTCTCCGTAAAGCAGAATTCATTTTATTGTTTCCGGGTTCGCAGGAGGCAACGCGCGCATCGCCAGCCACCCGCCCAGCAGCGGGTATTTGAAATTGCGCCCGCGCAGGGTTTGCAGCCCGGCCCATTGCCCCAGGATGTGGAACAGGGGAATTATCAATCCGGTGCAACCCAGCAGGCAGGTCATCACCATTAACCCAGCAACGGGGTTCCATTCGCCCAGGTCAACCGTCAGGGCAAACAAAACCATTGAGCCGATGCCAATCACGATTGAGCCAAAGGTTAGCCCAAAATAGAGAAGGTTTACGAATGCCTGGTAGAGCGTGGTCTGGGCCGATTGAAATTTCAAAAACGGGGAGTGTTTGGCATGACTGAGCCACAAATAGGCTGGGGCCAGCAGTCCCCAGAGGGGGATGATGACGGCAAAATGTCCCATCGCGGCGGCGAACTGCTCCTCGAAGGCTGAATCCAGCGAGGCGTTCGGGGAGTCATCTTCCGTTTCAGGCTGGTAGCCGAGTGAAAGCGCCAGGCGGCCTCCTAAGAGCGGGTAGCGGAAATCTTTCCCCATTCCACAAAAAATTGCGCCAATCACCGGAATCAGCAGGTAGACCGCGAGCAGACCAAAGAAGCCTGCCATAAACAAAATGGAAAACGCGATGATGATGGTCTCATTTTGCGCGGCTTCGGGAACAATCAGGGCAAGCAGAAACAAGCCAAAGTAAAAAAACACGAAGACGAGCAAGGCCGCCAGCAGCCAGATGGTGTAACCGAGGGACTGATATCCAAACGCCTGTAAGGTCTGAAAACGAACGTAAGGCGATTTTTCCCGGTTTTCGCTCCACAGCAGGGCCGGGACGAGCAATCCCGCGCCCATTGTCAGGGCGGACAGATGGGAAATGATGGCGATGATGCGTTCTTCAGAGGTCGGTTTCATGAATGTGAGGCGTTGAAGCAATCTTCGATTTTATGAGCGCACCCAGGCGGGAGCCAACTCGCGCACTCCAGCAATCTGCTCATATGCTTGCCCGGCGCGAAACAGGATGTCTTCGCGGAAATCGGGGGCAAAGAAATGCACGCCGATTGGCAGGCCGCTTTCATCGAACCCTGCCGGGATGGACATGCCTGGAATACCAGCATGGTTGCCGGTGACGAGCAGTTGGTCGGCGTATTGCATCAACACTGAATCGCCGTAGATGCCGCCGATGGGGAAGGCCGTTGTAGGCGTGGAGGGGGTGAGCAGGGCATCTACTCTGGCAAAGGCTTCGTCAAAATCGCGCCGAATCAGCGAGCGCACGCGCAGGGCGCGGTTGTAATACTGTTCGCTGTATTGCGCAGCCGAAACGTACATCCCCATCAAGATGCGCA
Organism: Anaerolineales bacterium; assembly: GCA_034434535.1. GTDB lineage: Bacteria > Chloroflexota > Anaerolineae > Anaerolineales > Villigracilaceae > UBA5195. The sequence goes on from DAOTZC010000006.1 coordinate 53,267, forward strand.
GTTTGGGCTGCAAGCCGAACCCCTGGGCGCGTGACTTACGGTAGAGACTGCGCAGGTCTTCGACGTAATCGGGCGTGCGATAGCCGTATTTCACGCCGTCGTAGCGGTGCAGGTTGGAGGCTGCCTCGACGCGCGAGATGACAAAATAGGCCGGAATGCCGTATTTGGTGTGCGGCATGGGCACGTTTTCGACAATTTCCGCGCCCTGTTGGGCCAGTTTTTGAGCGGCATGCAGCACCGCTTGCTGGATGACTTCGGGAACGGGCTGCTCGACCAGTTCGCCGGTTTTCGAGTCGAAGTAGGTGATGCGGAAGTAATCGGGCGAGAGACCAATTTTCAGGCCCTTGACGCCCTTTTCCATCTCGGCCAGGTAATCTGGCACAGGGATGTTGGCGGCGGTCGAATCGCGTGGGTCGGGGCCGGCCATTGCGCCCAGGGCCAGGGCGGCATCGGCCACGCTGCGGGTGAGCGGGCCGGGGCAGTCGAGCGAGGAGCCAAAGGCAATTAACCCATAGCGGGAGACGCGCCCGTAGGTCGGCTTTAGCCCGACCACGCCACAGTAGGCGGCGGGCAGGCGAATGGACCCGGCGGTATCTGTTCCCAGCGAAATGGGGCCTTCGAGCGCCGCGACCGCCGCCGCCGAACCGCCCGATGAACCGCCCGGCACATGGGCCAGGTTCCATGGGTTGCGGGTGGCCGGTTGAAAGGCGGAGGATTCATTCGATGAACCGTAAGTGAACTCATCGAGGTTGACTTTGCCCAGCACAACTGCTCCGGCTTGCTCCCAGCGTTCAACCGGGGTGGCCGTGTAGGGGGCGGTGAAGTTCGCCAAAATTTTGCTGGCGGCGGTGGAGGGCGTGCCTTCAACGCAGAAAATGTCTTTTATCGAAACGGGGACGCCTGCCAGTGGGCCGGGGTCGGTTCCGGCGGCGATTTTCTCATCCACAGCGGCGGCTTGCTGCCGGGCGCGTTCGGCAGTCAGGGTGATGAAGGCGTGGACTTTATCGGGTTCGGCGTCTTTCTCCCCGCCGATGGTTCCGGGGACGCCATCTACGGCAGTGATATGTTTGAGGTGCGCTTCCAGCACTTCGCTGGCGGTTACTTCGCGGGCGCGCACTTTGCGGGCAATTTCGAGGGCGGTGAGTTCGTATAATTCCATGGATACCTCGTTGGTCGAGTAGGCGGCGGGGTCTCGATACGGATTTTGATACGCGATGCTGCTCAATCCTACTCGACCATCGCTTATTTCAAATCCTGGTGCGGGATTTCGGGAACGACGATGTAGCCTTCGGCGGTTTCGGGGGCAGTAGCGAGCAGGCTGGACGGGTTGGGATGTGGTTGGACGACATCTTCACGAAGCGCCGGGGAGTTGGACGGGGTGTAAGAGATGCCGCGCGAGGCAATTGGGGTGTTGGGGTCAAGCGGAATTGCTTCCAGTTCGTGAATGGCTTTCAGTTGGTTGTTCAACTCGCGGCGCAGGTACTCGGCTTCAGTGGGGTTGAGTTCCAGCGCGGCCAGTTCAACCAGGTGATTGAACAGTTCGGGGGTGATTTCTTCGCTCATGGTCTGTCCTTTCCGGGGGAAATTATACCGTATGCGTAAATGGGACATGAGAGATGAAATATTCCCCTAAAACTGGTAAACTTAACTGGGATGAGACCTGCGAGGTGACCGATGACCTGGCATAAAGTTGCTTTAGAATCTGAATTTCTCGATACCTCCCGAAAAGTGGTGCAGGTGGGTGGGCGGAAGGTGCTTGTGGTGCGCATCCAGAATGATTTTTTTGCGGTCGATAACGCCTGCCCGCATATGCGGTTTCCGCTTAATTGGGGGACGGTCACAGAAGACTGTGGAATTATTTGTCCTTTTCATCATTCTGCTTTTGATTTGCGTACAGGCGATGTCAAAGAATGGTCGCCGTGGCCGCCTGGCCTGGGGCGGTTTTTGGGGGTCATCTCGCGTGAAAAGGCCCTCAAGATTTATGCCGTCAAAGTGGAAGATGGCTACGTTTGGGTCAGTTCTGGATGATAAGGCGGAATCCGTGCCGTCGTTTGCTCGAAGCGCGCCAACTGGAGGCGCGCTTTTCACACCTTCTGAACGAATGAAAATGCCTTTCTTTCGCCGTCTTTTCTACCCTGGCTTGCAGTTTGAGCCCAAAATCGTCATCATTACCATCTTCAGTACCCTGGCGCTGACGGTGGCGCATTATCACACCGCCTGGCGGCCTTACGATGGGGTTCTGTTGTTCCTTGTTCTTCCGCTGGCCATCATCTTTTTTGTATTTCGGGAAAATCCGGGCGATTATGGCTTCCAACTGGGCGATTGGAAGGCCGGATTGGTATTGACCTTTGGCGCTTTGATTTTTATCCTGCCGGTTCTCTGGTGGGTTGTCAAAGCCAACCCCGCCATGCAGAATTACTACCGGCCGTTGCTCAAACCTTCGCTTCCGTTGTATACTTTTCTCGACCTGGTGGGTTGGGAGTTCCTCTTTCGCGGCTGGATTTTGTTCGGTTATGCCCGTAAATTCGGCCCGGATGCGCTCTGGCTGCAAGCCGTCCCGTTTGCGATTGCGCATTTTGGCAAGCCCGAAGTGGAAACGCTCTCGACGATTTTTGGCGGGTTCGTCTTGGGCTGGATTGCCTGGCGCGCGAAATCTTTTCTGTATCCGCTCCTGATTCACTGGGCGATTTTTACGTTCGTCGTGCTTGCGGCGGGAGGTCTCTTTGGATGACATCAGATTACGCCAGGCCGTTCAAGCAGATTTGCCCGCTATTCGGGCATTGATTCGACAAACCGGAATTAACCCGTTGGGTTTGGCTTGGCGGCGTTTCCTGGTGGCAGAGTCACCCTCTGGGGAGTTTATTGGTTGTGGACAGTTGAAACCGCATTTTGATGGTTCGCTCGAACTGGCTTCGCTGGCAGTCGTCCCGGCCTGGCGGGGCAGGGGCGTGGCGCGTCTCCTCATTCAGTCGCTAATGGAAAAAGCCCCACGTCCCCTCTACCTGGTCTGCCGCGGCCCGCTCGGCGCGCTCTATGAAAAATTTGGATTCCGGGTTATCCAGCCCAAAGAAATGCCGCCCTACTTTCGCTGTTTGAGTTGTTTGGCGAGAATTGTGGAAAAATTAATCAATGAAACCCTGTTGGTTATGAAGGTAGATTGAACCATGCGAAAAGTTTTGGAAATTGCCCTGGGTGTCCTGTTTGGCGCGGTGGTTGGCCTGCTCATTGGCGGCTTGTTGTACCTGACCACGCGCGCGCCCTCTGGCCAAAAAGTGGAACTGATGCCCTCCTCTACACCAGAACCGATTTCTGTGTATATTACTGGCGCGGTTGAACGACCGGGCGTTTATCAGGTCCCGCGCGACAGCCGTTTGGTGGAGGTCATTGCGGCGGCGGGCGGGTTGCTGGAAGGCGCAGATATTACTACCTTAAACCTGGCCGAAAAAGTGAAGGATGAACAGCAGATAAACATCCCCGGCAATGCCGAAATTCCCACCCCTCAGCTGGTTATCGGTGGGGGCGGATTGCTCGTTACCCCCACGCCGCCGGTTGGCGGGCTGGTCAACATCAACACCGCCGATGCTGCTCTGCTCGAAACCATTCCCGGTATTGGGCCGACCGTTGCCAGCCGTATCGTTGCCTATCGCGAAGAAAACGGCCCTTTTGAACGGGTAGAAGACCTGACAAAAGTGGCCGGAATTGGCCCGGAAACGCTGGAACAAATCCGACCTTATGTCACCGTTGAGTAACTTTTCCCCGCGCAGGACATCTAACAGATATGTTTGACCACTTCGACTTGCTCGCCCCCCTCTACGACCGCGCCATTCCCTTCTCGCGGCTCGACTTAATGTTGCGGGTGGTCAACCTGCCTGTGGATGGCTTTCTGCTCGATGCGGGCGGCGGCACCGGGCGGGTAGCCGCTGCCCTGAAGCCATATACCCGCGACGTGGTAGTCGCGGATGTCTCCGCCGGGATGCTCTCGCAGACTCGCCAAAAACGGCTGACAGGAGTCCAGGCCCCCTCTGAGCGATTGCCGTTTCCTGATAATGTTTTCCCTCGCATCATCATGGTCGATGCGCTACATCACGTCATCAACCAGCGCGAGACCATTTCTGAATTATGGCGGGTTTTGCAGCCGGGTGGACGTCTGGTCATTGAAGAGCCAGATATTCGCACCCTGACGGTGAAGTTTGTGGCGGTGGTGGAAAAACTGGCGCTCATGCGCAGTCATTTCCTCAGCCCCCCGAAGATTGTTTCTTATTTTCCACCCGAGGCCCAAATAAACGTGGAAGTGGAGCGTTATAATGCCTGGGTGGTGGTGGAGAAACAGAAAACATCCTGAAGGTTCAGCCGTTACCTTTAGAACAGCACGAACAGAGCCATTATCGTCAATTGCGCCAGCGGATAATAACTGGCATGGTCAAACAGCCGCCCAGCCTGGCGGCTTTCGCGTGTACGGTAGAGTTGGAGGCCCGGCAGGATGAGCAGATATACGCCAGCCAGCCCACTGATGAGCAGGTAAGGGATGCCGAGCGGCTCAGGAGAGATGAGCGGCAGGAACAGGCTGACCAGCGTAGTCAGGACAAGGGTGATGACCACAATCAGCCCGGCGCCTTTTGGCCCAAAAGTCAGCGGGATGGTTTTGGCGCCAACCCGCTTGTCTTCCTCGACATCGTTCCAGTCGGCGGGGATGTTTTGCCCGCCGATTTCCCAGAGCATCAACCAGACCAGCATCAGCAGGAGCAAAGGCAGGGAA